>NZ_JBIVUY010000015.1:0-251343 GCF_044757425.1 Streptomyces sp. NPDC091281
GGGGGGGGGGGGTCCCCCCCCCCCCCCACGGGGGGGGGGCGCCGGGGGGGGGGGGGGGGGGGGGCCGGGGGGGGGGGGGGGGGGGGGGGGGCCCCCCCCCGGGGGGGGCCCCCCCCCCCCCCCCGCGTCCGGGGTGGGGCGCGAAAGGGTGGTGTGTCCAGGCCGCACGGCGTACGCCGTAGTTGAACAGTTGAGCTGTGCAGCCCTCTGAGGGATGGAAACCCCACGAACTTGGGTAAAAACGCTGTGGTGGCACCACAGTTCATGATTCCCTCTAAAGCACCTACGCAGCCCCTCAGCACCTACGCAGCCCCTCGGACCCCGGACGTCCCGCGCGGACGCCCTCGCCGGACCGGGCCGACCGGGGTGCACCCCCGAAGTCGACCGGGGCGCGCCGGACCAATCCTCTTGCCTGTTGCGTTCTAGCGGAGCCGAGTCATGCTCACGACCCTGAACACCTCCTACACCGACACCTGCGCGGCCGACCTCGCCTGGGCCCTGGGGCGGGAGCCACTGCCCGCCCTCGCCACGCTCGACCTCGAACTGTCCGGCGCCAAGCTCCAGTTGCGGCTGCTCGGCGCCTCGCACCAGGTGCTGGTGGAGGAGGAGCAGGGCTCCTGCTCCGAGACGGTCGCCTGCATCCCCGGCAGCAGCACCCCGCTGCCGCTCGGCGTCGCCAAGCGCGTCGGCGACTGGGAGTACGAGTTCGCGGCGCGCGTCGAGGCCCTGACGCCGGGCCAGTTCGCGGGCCGCGCCCAGGAACTCATCGCCCTCGTCTCCGACCACCCGCACGGCCTCGCCGGGGTCTTCCCCGGCAGCCCGCACGCCTTCACCGCCCTGCTCGCCCAGCGGCACGAGGGCGGCGTGCACTGGCGGACCTGGCACGCCTACCCGCAGGACGGGCAGTTGGTGGCCACGCGGACGCGGGTGGGGGTGCGGGTGCCGGTGGGGGAGGCGGGGTGAGGGGGTGAGCGGGGTGAGCGGGGCTGAGGGTGCCCGGCCGCGCCGCGGGGGGCACGGGCGGGCGGGGCGGGTCGATCGCGCCCGGTGAATCCGCGCCGACGGCGGCCCTCCGTCTCCGCGAACCGCGTCGGCGGTGTCCCAAACGCGCGTCGCCCGACTGCCCGGCAGTTCCACACGTGTGGGTGACATGGCGTACCGGAGCCGTCACGTAACGTCGCAGTCGTGATCGATCCGCATCCACCCGCCCCGCCCGGCGCTCCACCGCCGTGGCCCGGCCCCGCGTGGCTGCCCGTCCGGCCGGCCACCGGACGGTTCCTGGTCCTCGGCTGCGTCTTCGTCTGTGCCGCCTGCGGACTGGTGTACGAGCTGGAGCTGGTCGCCCTCGCCTCCTACTTCATGGGCGACTCGGTCACCCAGGCCTCCGTCGTCCTCTCCGTCATGGTCTTCGCGATGGGCATCGGCTCGCTCGCCGCGAAACGGCTGCGGCCGCACGCCGCCGCCGGGTTCGCCGCCGTCGAGGTGACCCTCGCCCTCCTGGGCGGCACCAGCGCCATGGCCCTGTACGCCGCGTTCGCCTGGACCGGCGACTGGGGCGGCCTCTGGGCGAGCGGCCCCCGCGTCCTGCTCGTCGTGTTCTCCCTCGCCATCGGCCTCCTCATCGGCGCCGAGGTGCCCCTGCTGATGGAGCTGATCCAGCGCATCCGCCGCCAGGACGCGGGCGGCGCGGTCGCCGACCTCTTCGCCGCGGACTACGTCGGCGCGCTCGTCGGCGGGCTCGCCTTCCCCTTCCTGCTGCTGCCGCTCCTCGGCCAGCTCAGCAGCTCCCTGCTGACCGGCGCGGTCAACGTCGTCGCGGGCGCCGCCCTCGTCCTCGGGCTCTTCCGGCGCGACCTCAGCCGCCGCGCCCGCCGCCTGCTGATCGTCGCCAACGTCCTCGTCCTCGGCCTCCTCGCCGCCGCCGCCGTCCTCGTCGGCGACTTCGAACGCGCCGCCCGGCAGGCCGTCTACGGCGACGACGTCCGCGTCGCCCTCCAGACCGGCGTCCAGGAGGTCGTCCTCACCGGCGGCACCGACGGGCGCCCCCTCGCCCTCTACCTCGACGGGCGGCTGCGCGGCGGCGGCCACGACCAGCGCAGGTACCACGAAGCCCTCGTCGGCCCCGCGATGAGCGGCCCGCACGCCCGCGTCCTCGTCCTCGGCGGCGGCGACGGCCTCGCCGCCCGCGAGGTCCTCACCCACCCCGGTGCCCGCCGCGTCGACGTCGTCGACCTCGACCCCGCGCTGATCCGCCTCGCCCGCACCGACCCCGCGCTCTCCCGGCTCAACGGCCACGCCATCGACGACCCGCGCGTCCGCGTCACCGTCGCCGACGCGTTCCGCCGCCTGCGGACGACCCCGCCCGCCACCTACGACGTCGTCATCGCCGACCTCCCCGACCCGGGCATCACGGCCAGCACCAAGCTGTACTCGCAGGAGTTCTACGGCCTCGTCCACCGCGCCCTGCGCCCCGGCGGCCGCCTCGCCGTCCACGCCGGACCGGTCGACAGCCGCCCCCGCCTCTTCTGGACCGTCGAGACCACCCTGCGCGCGGCGGGCCTGAGCACCGCGCCCTACCGGGCCCGCGCCGACTGGGGCTTCGTCCTCGCCGCCGCCCCCGCCCGCCCCGCCCTCCACCTCGGCCCCGACGAGCGGCCCCTGCACACCCGGATGACGGGCCTGCGGGCTTCCACGTTGGTGCATCCGCGGTACTGAGCCCGCCGAGGGCGGGGGCGGGGGACCGAGGGCCGCGCGGGGCGGAGCCAGGGGTCGGGGCGGCACCGTACGCCCCCGGTGTCCGGGGCGGGCCGGAATCGCGGTTCGGCGGGTGCTTTCGCGGGGCGCGTGGGTAGGCTCCGGCCTTATGGAGCATGAGGTGCGCGTTCCGGTTCCGGTGGAGCGGCTGCGGGCGGCGCTCGCCGACCCCGCACGGGTGGCCCGCGCCCTTCCGGGCTTCCAGCAGGACGCCGGTACCGCGCCCGTCGCGGGCCGGATCAAGCTGCGCGTCGGCGGCCACACCATCACCTACCGCGGCACCCTCGCCGTCACCCCGCGCGCGAACGGGACGTACGCCGTGACCGGCCGGGCGACCGAGGCCCGCGGCACCGGCACGGTCGAGCTGGCGCTCACCCTGACCCTGCGCGAGGACGCCGACGGCACGGCCGTGACCTGCGCGGGCACCGCCTCGGCGGACGGCCGGATCGCCGAGCTGCCGCCGGAGACCACGACCGCGGCGGCCGTACGGCTCCTCGTCCGCGGCGTCGAGCACCTGGCGTCTGCGCCCCCGGCCGACCGGGACGAGGCGCGGCAGCACACCGGGACCCCGTCCGACGACCCCGACCACGACGATCAGGCCCCCACTGCCCCTGCCCCCGCGGCCGACGAGCAGGCCGCCCCCGCCGACGACCGGGACGACTCCGTCGAGGACGCGCCGCCCGCCACCGGCCCGCTCCCCGACCCCACCGGCCCCGCGCCCACCGGCATCTTCGACACCGACATCCCGCCGTCCGGCTTCGACGACGTCGACGACGCCCATGACGTCGACGACATCGACTACGCGGACCAGGCGGCCCGGACCGGCCCGGCCCGTCAGGACGCCGACGGCCCGGAGGGCGACGAGACCGGCGGCACGGTCCCCGCCTCGCCCGAGGGTGCCGAGCCGCCCGCCGAGGCCGCGCACGCCCGCCGCACGATGATCGGCCGCAGCGCGGAGGAGGTCGACCACGCACCGCCGCGCGGCCGGTACGCCCCCGTCCCCGCCCCGCAGACCATCGCCCGCGACAACGTCCTGCGCTGGGCGGCCCCCGCCGCCGCCCTGGCCGTCGCCTCCGCGATCGTGGTCGGCCGGGCGCTGCGCCGCCGCCACTGACCCCGCGCGCGACCGCCCGGCGGACCCGACGCCCTCCGGGGCCGCTGGATAAGGTCATCCCGTGAGCGACGAAGAGATCACGCTGACCGCGGGTGACGCGGAAGTGACCGTGCTGCCCGGCAGGGGCGGCCGCCTCGGTGGGCTGCGGATCGGTGGGGACGAACTGCTGCGGCAGGGGGAGCGGTTCGGGTGCTTCCCGATGATCCCCTGGTGCGGGCGCATCCGCGACGGACGGTTCCGCAACGGGGCCGACGTCCAGCAGATGCCGCTGAACTCCCCGCCGCACGCCATCCACGGCACCGCCCGCGACGGCGCCTGGAAGGTGGCCCGCCGGACGGCCGGGGAACTGGTCCTGACGTACGACCTGGTCGCGCCGTGGCCCTACCCGGCGCGGGTCACCCAGAGCGTGGCGCTCGGCGAGGACGCGCTGACGCTGACGGCGGCCGTCGAGACGTACGGCGACTCCTTCCCCGCGCAGATCGGCTGGCACCCCTGGTTCCGGCGCAGCCTCGGCGGGCCGGACGCGGTGGTCGACTTCGCGCCCGCCTGGCAGGAGGAGCGCGGCGAGGACCACCTGCCGACCGGCGTGCGCGTCGCGCCGGAGCCGGGCCCCTGGGACGACTGCTTCGGCATGCCCGACGGCGTCCACGTCACCCTCACCTGGCCCGAGCGGCTCCGCCTGGAGGTCACCAGCCCGGAGAAGTGGGTCGTGGTCTACGACGAGCAGGCCGAGGCCGTGTGCGTGGAGCCGCAGACCGGCCCGCCGAACGGCATGAACACCCTCCCGCGCCTGGTCACGCCCCTGGAGCCGCTGGAGGCCACCACGACCTGGCGCTGGACGCGCCTCTAAGCTGGTCGGCATGACGGACGTACGCGACGCGCTGCTGCACCAGATCAAGGACAAGGCCGTGGTCCACGGCAAGGTCACCCTCTCCTCGGGCCTGGAGGCGGACTACTACGTCGACCTGCGCCGCGTGACCCTCGACGGCACCGCCGCCCCCCTGGTCGGGCAGGTGCTGCTCGACCTCACCGCCGACCTCGACTTCGACGCCGTCGGCGGCCTCACCATGGGCGCCGACCCGGTGGCGGGCGCCATGCTGCACGCCGCCGCCGCCCGCGGCCGTGCTCTCGACGCCTTCGTCGTGCGCAAGGCGGCCAAGGCGCACGGGCTCCAGCGCCGCGTCGAGGGCCCGGAGATCCGGGGGCGTCGCGTGCTGGTCGTCGAGGACACCTCCACCACCGGCGGCTCCCCGCTGGCCGCCGTGGAGGCCGTCCGCGAGGCGGGCGCCGAGGTGGTGGGCGTGGCGACCATCGTCGACCGGGCCACCGGCGCCGCCGAGAAGATCGAGCAGGGCGCCGGGGTGCCCTACCTGTTCGCCTACTCCAAGGACGAACTCGGCCTCGACTGATCGATCCTCCGGGGACGAACTCGGCCCGGAGCGGCCCCCCTTCGTCCCGCTCCCATCGCGCTCCGGCCGTGCGCCCGGCGGGCCGACCGTCCAGCCGGTGGACCGGGCGCGCGGTTCTGGAAAGATGGGCGCGACGATGACGTCGCACACCAGGTCTCGCACACCAGGTCTAGGTCAGGGCCGTAGGTAGCAGATTCCCACCCGCACACCCAAGGAGCGGACGAATGCCCATCGCAACCCCCGAGGTCTACAACGAGATGCTCGACCGGGCGAAGGCAGGCAAGTTCGCCTACCCGGCCATCAACGTCACCTCGACCCAGACCCTGCACGCGGCTCTGCGCGGCTTCGCCGAGGCGGAGAGCGACGGCATCATCCAGATCTCGACCGGCGGCGCCGAGTTCCTGGGCGGCCAGTACAGCAAGGACATGGTGACCGGCGCGGTCGCGCTCGCCGAGTTCGCGCACATCGTCGCCGAGAAGTACCCGGTCACGGTCGCCCTGCACACCGACCACTGCCCGAAGGACAAGCTCGACGGCTACGTACGGCCGCTGCTGGAGATCTCCCGCAAGCGCGTCGAGGCCGGTCTCGGCCCGCTGTTCCAGTCGCACATGTGGGACGGCTCCGCCGAGACCCTCGCCGACAACCTCGCGATCGCCCAGGAGCTGCTGGAGAAGGCCCGCGCCGCGCGCATCGTCCTGGAGGTCGAGATCACCCCGACCGGCGGTGAGGAGGACGGCGTCTCGCACGAGATCAACGACTCCCTGTACACCTCGGTCGACGACGCGATCCGCACCGTGGAGGCGCTCGGCCTCGGCGAGAAGGGCCGCTACCTGCTCGCCGCGTCCTTCGGCAACGTCCACGGCGTCTACAAGCCGGGCAACGTCGTGCTCCGCCCCGACCTGCTGAAGCAGCTGAACGAGGGCGTCGCCGCCAAGTTCGGCAAGCCGGCCGGCTCGCAGCCGTTCGACTTCGTCTTCCACGGCGGCTCCGGCTCCACCGCCGAGGAGATCGCGACCGCGCTGGAGAACGGCGTCGTCAAGATGAACATCGACACCGACACCCAGTACGCGTTCACCCGCCCGGTCGTCGACCACGTCTTCCGCAACTACGACGGCGTCCTCAAGGTCGACGGCGAGGTCGGCTCGAAGAAGACGTACGACCCGCGGACCTGGGGCAAGCTCGCCGAGGCGGGCATGGCCGCCCGTGTCGTCGAGGCCACCCAGCACCTGCGCTCGGCCGGTACGAAGATCAAGTAGTTCCCTCCGCGGAGGCCCCGCGCGGGCAGGCGCACGCCTGCCCGCGCGGGGCCGCGCACGACGGGCCCGGTGCCATCGCACCGGGCCCGCTGTATACCTGGAGGCATGCCCGACGTCAGGCTGGCCTCGCCCCGGGGCAAGTGGATTCTGCTCACCACGGTCCTCGGCTCCAGCATGGCCCTGCTGGACTCGACCGTCGTCAACGTCGCGCTCCCGCGCATCGGCCGCGACCTCGACGCGGAGCTGTCCGCGCTCCAGTGGACGGTCAACGCCTACATGCTCACGCTGGCCGGGCTGATCCTGCTCGGCGGCTCCCTCGGCGACCGCTACGGCCGCCGCAAGGTGTTCGTGATCGGCGTCGTCTGGTTCGCCGTCGCCTCCCTGCTGTGCGGGCTCGCGCCCACCGCCGAGGTGCTGATCGCGGCCCGCGCCCTCCAGGGCATCGGCGGCGCCCTCCTCACCCCCGGCTCCCTCGCCCTCATCCAGGCCTCCTTCCACCCCGACGACCGGGGGCGGGCCGTCGGCCTCTGGTCGGGCTTCGGCGGTGTCGGCGCGGCCGTCGGGCCGTTCCTCGGCGGCTGGCTGGTGGACGGGCCGGGCTGGCGGTGGGTGTTCCTCATCAACGTGCCGCTCGCGGCGCTCTGCGTGCCGGTCGCGCTGCGGCACGTGCCCGAGTCGTCGGCGGGGGTCCCGGCGGGGGGCCGCTCCGGCTCAGGCTCCGGGTCTGGGTCCGGTGTCCGCTCCGGGTCCGACTCCGTCACCCGTACGGCGGTACCGGGCTCCGGGGCGGCGGCCCGCGAGGCGCGCGGGCACTTCGACGTCCTGGGCGCCGCCCTCGGCGCGCTCTCGCTCGCGCTGGTCACGTACGCCCTGATCGAGGCGGCGGAGGGCTCGCTCGTCGTCGTGGTGACGGCGGTGGCCGGGGTCGCGGCCGGGGTCGCGTTCGTCGTCGTGGAGCGGCGGCGTCCCGACCCGATGATGCCGCCGGACATCTTCGCCTCCCGCCAGTTCACCGCCGTCAACCTGGTCACCCTGTGCGTCTACGCGGGCCTCGGCGGCTACTTCTTCCTCTCCGCGCTCCAGCTCCAGGTCGTCGCCGGGTACTCCGCCCTCGGCGCCGGTACGGCCCTGCTGCCGCCGACCGTGCTGATGCTGCTGCTGTCGGCGCGCTCGGGCGAGCTGGCCGACCGGATCGGGCCGCGGGTCCCGCTCACCGTCGGGCCGCTGCTGTGCGCCGCCGGGATGCTGCTGATGCTGCGGGTCGGCCCGGACGCCTCCTACCCGGCCGACGTGCTGCCCGCCGTCCTGGTCCTCGGATGCGGCCTGGTCACCCTGGTCGCGCCGCTCACGGCGACCGTGCTGGCCTCGGTGGACGTCACCCGCGCGGGCCTGGCCAGCGGCATCAACAACGCGGCGGCGCGGGCGGCGGGCCTGGTCGCGGTGGCCGCCCTGCCGCTGCTGACCGGCATGGGCGCCGAGGCGTACCGCTCCCCGGACGCCTTCGACACCTCCTTCGACCGCGCGATGTGGCTCTGCGCGGGGGCGCTGGTGGCGGGCGCGGTGGTCGCCTTCACCACCGTCCGCCATCTGCCTCCGGACTGCCGCCGCCCCGAGTGCACGACCCACGCCAGCGTGGTGTCACCACCCCTGGAGGCCGGGGGGAGCCGGAAGCGGCTGGGGGAGGGCTGACAGTCCCCCTGGGGTCTCCAGGGGTCTCTGGGGCTCCCTAGGGGGTCCGTCGGGGTCCCCAGCGGTCCTCAGGGGGCCTGGGGGTCGGGGTCCCCGGCGGTCCTCAGGGGGCCTGGGGGGGGGGAATTCCGGACCCCGGGTGGGGGCGTGCCCCGCATCCCCCAGACTGGAGGCATGGCCATTCACAAGGATCTCCTCGGGGGACCGCCCCCGACCCACCTCCCCGACGACCCCGAGCCGCGCGAGCTGCTCGCCGCCGGGACGGCGCCCGCCGAGGTCGCCGCCAAGTACCCCACCTCCTGCCTCGCCTGGGCCCGCCTCGCCGACGACGCGTTCGAGCGCGGCAGCGTCGTCGAGTCGTACGCCTATGCCCGTACCGGCTACCACCGCGGTCTGGACAGCCTGCGCCGCAACGGGTGGAAGGGCCACGGCCCGGTGCCGTGGGAGCACGAGCCGAACCGCGGCTTCCTGCGCGCCCTGCACGGCCTCGCCCGCGCCGCCGAGGCCATCGGGGAGCGCGAGGAGTACGAGCGCTGCACGCAGTTCCTCAAGGACTCCTCGCCGACCGCGGCGAGCACGCTCGGTTAGGCACACCTCTCGGGGTGTGGGCATCCCCCTCAGGGCGTAGGGGGCGTACGGGTCCGCCCGGTCCGCGTGGCCGGTCGGGCGGGCCTTGCACTTTCGGGTGACCATTGCGGAGGATGCCCCACGGGGACCGGGGCCCCCGTGTCGGTAACGGCAGGGGCGGACCGCTACCCGGAGTACACAACAGGAGACAGCGATGTCCCACGAGACTCGCGAGGCTCAGGAACCCTCGACTCCGCATCTCGACTTCGCCGGTACGACACCGTACGAGGACTACGTCAAGGCGGACGTGCTCACCCACCTCCAGCACACCCTCTCCGACGACCCCGGTGAGATGGTCTTCCTGGTCACCACCCAGGTCATGGAGCTGTGGTTCACGGTGATCGTCCACGAGTGGGAGACCGCGGCGGCCGCGCTGCGCCGGGACGACGTACCGACCGCCGTCGCCGCGCTGGGCCGCTCGGCGCACGAGCTGGAGGCGCTGAACGCCTCCTGGAAGCCGCTCGGCCGCCTCACCCCCGCCCAGTTCAACGCCTACCGCTCCGCGCTCGGCGAGGGCTCCGGATTCCAGTCCGCGATGTACCGGCGGATGGAGTTCCTCCTCGGCGACAAGTCCGCGTCGATGCTCGTCCCGCACCGGGGCGCCCCCCGCGTCCACGCCGAGCTGGAGAAGGCCCTGCACGAGCCGAGCCTCTACGACGAGGTGCTGCGCTTCCTCGCCCGCCGCGGGCACCCGGTCCCCGAGGCCACCCTGACCCGCGACGTCTCCCTCCGCCACGAGCCGTCGGCGGAGGTCGAGGCGGTCTGGACGGCCGTCTACTCCGGTGCCGCCGACGACGAGGCCGCCCGCCTCGGCGAGGCCCTCACCGACGTCGCCGAACTCGTCTGGCGCTGGCGCAACGACCACCTCGTCGCCACCCGCCGCGCGATGGGCTCGAAGACCGGCACCGGCGGCTCCGCCGGGGTGGCCTGGCTGGAGAAGCGCGCCCGCAAGAACGTCTTCCCCGAGCTGTGGACGGCGAGGTCGTATGTCTGAGACACCCGTTTCCGAGACGCCCGTTTCTGAGACGCCCGCCTCCGTCGGGTCCGAGACGCCCGCCTCCGCCGCGCTCAGCGCGCGGGCCCGCGCGCTGGACGCCGCCGACGTGCTGGCCGGCCGCCGCAAGGAGTTCGTCCTCGACGACACCGTCTACCTCGACGGCAACTCGCTCGGCGCGCTGCCCGCCGCCGTACCGGGCCGCCTCGACGACGTGGTCCGCCGCGAGTGGGGCGAACTGCGCATCCGCTCCTGGGACGAGAGCGGCTGGTGGACCGCGCCCGAACGGACCGGCGACCTCATCGCCCCGCTGGTCGGCGCCGCCGCCGGACAGATCGTGGTCGGCGACTCCACCAGCGTCAACATCTTCAAGGCCCTGGTCGGCGCCGTACGCCTCGCGGGGGAGGGGCGCGACGAGATCCTCGTCGACGCCTCCACCTTCCCCACCGACGGCTACATCGCCGGGTCCGCCGCCCGGCTCACCGGCCGCACCCTGCGCCCCGTCGAACCGGCCGACGTGCCCGCCGCGCTGTCGGACCGCACCGCCGCGGTCCTCCTCAACCAGGTCGACTACCGCACCGGACGCCTGCACGACCTGCCGTCCCTCACCGCCGCCGTCCGCGCGGCGGGCGCCGTCTCCGTCTGGGACCTGTGCCACAGCGCGGGCGCCCTGCCGGTCGGCCTGGACGCGCACGGCGTGGACCTCGCCGTCGGCTGCACCTACAAGTACCTGAACGGCGGGCCCGGTTCACCGGCCTACCTGTACGTGCGCCACGGCCTCCAGGACCGTTTCGACTCCCCGCTGCCGGGCTGGAACTCGCACGCCGAACCCTTCGGCATGCGGCCCGCCTACGAGCCCGCGGCGGGCGCACTGCGCGGCCGGGTCGGCACGCCGGACATCCTGTCGATGCTCGCGCTGGAGGCGGCCCTCGGGGTGTGGGAGGGCGTGACGGTCGACGCCGTGCGCGCCAAGTCCCTCGCCCTGACGGACTTCTTCCTGGAGTGCGTCGGCGCGTACGTCCCCGCCGGCCGGGTGGACGTCCTCACCCCGCTCGCGCACGCCGAGCGCGGCAGCCAGATCGCGCTGCGCTGCGCCGACGCGGGCGAGGTCATGCGGCGGCTGATCGCGCGCGGCGTCGTCGGCGACTTCCGCCGCCCCGACGTCCTCCGCTTCGGCTTCACCCCGCTGTACGTCGGCTTCGGCGACGTCGAGCGGGCGGCGGCGGTGCTGGGGGCTGTGCTCGGGGAGGCGAGCGAGTAGGGGGTCGGGGAGCGGTTCGGGGACGCGCTCGCGAGAAGCGGGTCCCCCTACCCGTAGGGGCGGCGGCCCACCCGTAGGGGCGTTGAGCCGGCCCCTACGGGGAGGCGGGTCGGTGCCCGTACGGGAGAGAGTCGGTGCCGGTGCGGGAGGTGGGTCGGTGCCCCTGCGGAACGTGATCCGGCGCTCGCGCGAGGGTGCGATCCGGCGCTCGTCCGGGGCGGGTGGGCCGAAGCCGACGTATCGTCACCGACCGCCGCGAACAGAACCGTTTTGCCCCTCACCCAGCGTGACATCCGTGTGTCCGCGCACGTCACCGGCCTGATACCGTCCCCGCCAACGGCCGAACACCACCTGGTCCCGCCAGCGTGCGCGCCGCTCAATTCGGTTCATTCGCTGAGAGGTTGGAGCATGCCGGACGACGTCGTCGCAGCCAGGGCCGCCGCCGAGGAGGAGTCGGCCTTCTCCCACCCGGCGGTCGAGCCCGACGCCACCGCTCCCTACGGCGACCACCCCGACCAGGTGATCGACTTCTACGCGCCCCGCGGCGCGGCCGGGCCCGCCCCGCTGGTGGCTCTCCTGCACGGCGGGGCGTGGCGGGCGCCGTACGACCGGCGGCACGTCACGCCGTTCGCGGCGTTCCTGGCCCGGCGGGGGTTCGCGGTGGCCAACGTGGAGTACCGGCGCGGGAGTTCACCGTCCGACGCGCCGGGCGTGTCCGGTGCGGGTGGGGCGCCGGTCGCGGGCCGCTGGCCCGACACGTTCGACGACGTGGCCGCCGCCCTGGACGCGCTGCCCGCCCTCGCCCGGACGGCGCTGCCCCAGGCCGACCCGCGGCGCACGGTGTTGACCGGGCACTCCGCGGGCGGCCACCTGGCGCTGTGGGCCGCCGCCCGGCACGTCCTGCCGCCCGGCAGCCCGTGGCGCACCGACGGCCCGCCCGCCCTGCGGGGCGTCGTCGCGCTCGCCCCGATCGCGGACTTCGAGGTCGCCGAGAAGCTGGCGGTCTGCGGCGGCGCCTCCGGGCAACTCCTCGGCGGCGTCGAGCACTTCGAGGAACGGCGGCCGTACGCCGACCCGGTCCTCCTGCTGCCGACGGGCATCGCCACCACCCTCGTCCAGGGCCGCACCGACCTCGACGTCCCGGAGGCCGTCGCCGAGTCCTACGCGGACGCGGCGGCGAAGGCGGGCGAGGTGGTCGGCCTGACCCTGCTCGCGGACGTCGGCCACTTCCCCCTCATCGACCCCGCGGCGGACGCGTGCGCGGTCGTGGCGGAGGAGATCGCCCAACTGGCCTGGTGACACGGTCGGTTCGCCGGTTCTGTCCGTCGGCGGACCGTCTGCGGCCCGTCTGCGGTCCGCCTGCGGTCCGCCTGCGGTCCGCCTGCGGTGGGCGGCCCTGTCATACCCGTCATACCTGAGAGCTACCTCCGAGGACAGCTCCTGAGCGGGACGCGGTCGACACCTGAGGCTCCGTAACTTCCCGTCCCAGGACGCCCGATGGCCGGGCTGAGCTGGCGGGGAGGGGCACGGCGATGGAGGCACGACCGGGGAACGGACGGCAGGGGGACGGGGGCGAGAGGCCGCGGGACCGTGCGGGGCGGGACGTCCGCCCGAGGGCGGTGCGCGCGGAACGTGGGCCTCGTGTCCGGCGACGGTGGCGGGCACTGCTCGCCCTGCTGGTCACGGCGGCCGTCGTCGTCCCGCTGACCGCGGCCGTCCGCCCGCGCGTCCCCGCCCCGCCCCCGGCCGCCCTCGGCCCGCTCACCGCTGCCACCCTGGAGCGGGCCTACGCCGCGAACCGGGCCAACGCGGCGCTCGCCGCCCGGATGGCCGCCGACCACGGCGACCGGCGCCGCGCGGCCACCGACCGCGCGCTCGCCGCCCCCGGCAGCCGGCTGCTCCGCTTCGACGGGCGGGGCCCCGGCCGGACGGCCGAGGTCCTCGGCGACCTGGCCCACGCCCGCCGGGTCGCCGTCCTGGTGCCCGGCTCGGACACCTCGCTCGACACCTACGACCGCTTCCACACCGCCGCGGCCGCGCTGCACCGCGAGCTGGCCCGCCGGGCCCCCGCGGGCACCCCGACCGCGGTGGTGGCCTGGCTCGGCTACGCCACGCCGGGCACCGTCAGCACGGCCGCCGTCACCCCGGACCGGGCCGACGAGGCCGCCCCGGAACTGCGGGAGTTCGTCCGCCTGCTGCGGCACCTCACCGGCCCGCACACCCGGCTCTCCCTCCTGTGCCATTCGTACGGCTCGGTGGTGTGCGGCCGGGCGGCCCCCGGCCTGGACGTGACCGACCTGGTCCTCCTCGGCAGCCCCGGCACCGGCGTGGACCGGGCCCGTGAGCTGCGCACCCGCGCCCGGATCTGGGCGGGCCGGGGCGCCGACGACTGGGTGGCGGAGGTCCCGCACGTCGAGGTCCGCCTGCCGGGGGCCACGGTCGGCTTCGGCCGGGACCCGATGACCGACGCGTTCGGCGCCCGCGTCTTCGACGCCGGGGACGGCGGCCACAGCGACTACTTCCGGCCGGGCTCGGTCTGTCTGGCGAGCCTCGCCCGGATCGTCCTCGGCACGACCGAGGAGGCGGGCCGTGACTGACCCCACCCCCACCCGAACCCTTGCTCCGGCTCCCTCGGGCGCCCGTACCCGGAGCGGTGCCGTGCGTGCCCTCCCGGCCCGGGTCCGGCGGGCGGCGGCCCGGATCGAGGCGGCCACCCCGCCGGGCCGCGACCGCGCCGTGGACGCGCTGCGCGCCCTGGCGATCCTCGGCGTCGTCCTCGGCCACTGGCTGGTGACCGCCCTCGTCTCCGACAGCGGCACCCTGCGCGCCGCGAGCCCGCTGGCGGCGATGCCGTGGCTCGCCCCCGTGTCCTGGGTGTTCCAGACCCTCGCCGTGTTCTTCATGGTGGGCGGCCATGTCGCGACCAGAGGCCTCGCCGTGACCCGCGCCCGCGGCGGGACCTACGGCGGCTGGCTGCGCGCCCGCCTCACGCGGCTGCTCGTACCCGTCGCCGCGATGGCCGCGCTGTGGACGGTGGCGGCGCTGGGGCTGCTCGTCGGGGGCGCGTCCTACACGACCGTGCACACGGTGGTGAAGCTGGCGCTGTCGCCGCTGTGGTTCCTGCTGGTGTTCTGCGCGCTGACGGCGGCGACCCCGCTGCTGGCCCGCCTCAACCCGCTGTGGCCGCTGGCCGTCGTCCTCCACGTCGACCTGGTCCGCTTCGGACTCGGCGGCCCCGACTCGCTCGGCTGGGTGAATGTGGCGGCCGGCTGGCTGGTGCCCTATACCCTGGGGGCGGCCTGGACCCGCGGCGAGCTGGAGCAGCGGCGCGCGGGCTGGGTCCTGTGCCTCGGCGGGGCCGCCGCGACCGCGGTGCTGGTCGGGTGGGCGGGCTATCCCGCGTCGATGGTCGGCGTGCCCGGCGCCGCCGTGTCCAACCTCGACCCGCCGACGCTGGCCGCCGTCACCTTCGGCCTCGCACAGTGCGGCCTCGCGCTCCTGCTGCGCGACCCGCTGCGGCGGGCCTTGCGGCGCCCGGTGGCCTGGGCGGCGGTCGCGCTGGTCAACCTCTCCGCGATGACGGTGTTCCTGTGGCACCAGACCGCGCTGATGGCGACCACCGCCACCGGCCTCCTCTCGGGCCGGCTGCCCGGCCTGCACACCCCGCCCGACGGCCTCGACTGGGTCGCGGCCCGGCTGCTGTGGCTGCCGGTGTTCGCGACGGCGCTGCTGGTGTGCGGGGCCGCGTTCCACAGCTTCGAGCGCGGCAGCGGACGCCGGAACGGGCCGCGCGGCCCTCGGCCCGACAGGTCCGTGACGCGCGTGGTGCGGGCCGGACCGGGGCCGCGGCCCCCGCAGCCGCGGGAGACCGCCCGCGCGGGCGTGCTTAGGTGGGGGCGATGAACGGGGTGGGGAAGGCGCTGTCCGCCGCGCTGCGGACACTGCGCGACGATCTGTGGACGACCCGCGCGGCCCCGCTGCCGCCGTCGGTGTGGCTGCGCTGGCTGCCGCACGGCCTGGTCCTCCTGACCGCCCTCGGCACCGCGATCGCCGCCGCCGACCAGCTCGTCGACCGCTACGGCCTCGGCATGCAGTACGGCCTGCTGTGCGCGGCCCTCCAGGGCGTCGCCGTCGGCCTCGCGCTGTGGCGGCCGGTCCCGGCGTGGTGGCTGTCGACGGCGCTGACCGTCGCCGCCGCGCTGAGCGCCCGCGCGGCCATGTTCGCCGACCCGCCGCTCGGCTCCGTCCAGTGGCCGTGGACCCCGCCCGCCCTGGTCGCGCAGGCCGTGATCCTGTTCCTGCTGGCGCTGCGGGTGCCCGGCCGGGTCTCCGCCGGGGCGCTGGCCCTGACCCTGCTCGCCACCTGGCTCGTGCAGGGCGTCCTCGGCGCGCCGGGGCCGTATCAGCCGACCGGCCTCTTCGCGGTGTCCACCTTCGCCGTCGTCCTCCTCCTCGGCACGGCGCTGCGCGGGGCGCGCGAGGCCCGCCACCAGCTGGTCGAGCAGGCGGGCATCACCCACGAGGAGCGGGCCCGCCGCACCCTGCTGGAGGAGCGCAACCGCATCGCGCGCGAGCTGCACGACGTCGTCGCCCACCACATGTCGGTGATCTCCATCCAGGCCCAGGTGGCGCCCTACCTGGTCGACGACCCGCCGGACGCGCTCAGGGAGAACCTGGAGGGCATCCGGCAGAACGCCCTGGAAGCCCTCACCGAACTCCGCCGGGTCCTCGGCGTGCTGCGCTCCGAGAACCCCGACGACCCCTACGGCCTCGGCCCGGCGGCCGGGGACGGCGCCGCCCCCGACGCCCCGCAGCCCACCCTGGACCGGCTGGACGGCCTCCTCGACAACACCCGCGCGGCCGGACTGGACATCGTCACCGCGATCCGCGGCGAGGCACCCGCCTACCCGCCGGGCGTGCAGCTGTCGGCGTACCGCATCGTGCAGGAGGCCCTCAGCAACGTGCTGCGGCACGCCCCCGGCGCCGGAGTCCGCGTCGCCCTCACCCACGGACCGCGCGGTCTCGCCGTGGAGGTGCTCAACTCCGCGCCCACCCTGCCGGTGCGGCCCGTGCCCGGCGCCGGGCACGGGCTGCTCGGCATGCGGGAGCGGGCCGTGATGCTGGGCGGCCACCTCACCGCCCACCCGACGCTGCACGGCGGGTTCCTGGTCTCGGCGTTCCTGCCGAAGGACGGCACCGCCACCCCGCCGCCCGACGACCCGCCCCCCGCCCGCGACCTGGAACTGACCTTCCCCATGCCCGGCCGCGGCCTCCACCCCGAGTTCGACCCGGACCTCGGCCCGGCCTCCGCCCGGCTGCCCGGCTCCGGGGCGCCCGCCCGACCCCCGACAGGAGACGACGCCCGATGACGAGCGGCACCGTCCGTGTACTGATCGCCGACGACCAGCAGATGGTCCGGCAGGGCTTCACCGTGCTGCTCGACGCCCGCCCCGGCATCGAGGTGGTCGGGCAGGCGGTCGACGGCCTCGACGCCGTCGCGCGGGTCGCCGAACTCTCCCCGGACGTCGTCCTGATGGACATCCGCATGCCCGAGCTGGGCGGCATCGAGGCGACCCGCCGCATCACCGCCGCCACCCCCGGCATCAAGGTCCTGGTGCTCACCACCTTCGACCTCGACGAGTACGTGTACGAGGCGCTGCGGGCCGGGGCGTCCGGGTTCCTGCTGAAGGACGCCTCCGCCGACCAGCTCGCCGAGGCGGTGCACATCGTGGCCGCCGGGGACGCCCTGCTCGCGCCCGGCATCACCCGCAAGCTCATCGCCGAGTTCGCCCGGCTGCACGGCACGCCCCGCGCCCCGCTCAAGGAGCGGATCGGCGACCTCACCGAGCGGGAGACGGAGGTGCTGTCCCTCATCGCGCAGGGCCTGTCCAACGCGGAGATCGCCGAGCGGCTCGTCGTCGCCGAGCAGACCGTGAAGACCCACGTGGGCCGGATTCTGGTGAAGCTGGGCCTGCGCGACCGCACCCAGGCGGCGGTCTTCGCCTACGAGTCGGGGCTGGTCAGACCTGCGGGGTACTGACGGCGGACGGGCGGGCCGGTGCACGGGGGCGGACTCCGGGCACCGGCCCGCCCGCGTCCGCGGGCACGGGCCCGTCGGCCGCGCGGGAGCCGGCTCGCCACCCCGCAGTAGCCCTGCCTGCACACCCCGTAGTACCTGAGAGGGACCTCCGGGAACCCCTCTCCATGGTGACGACCGCGACCCGGGTCGGCGCCTACCGTTTGTAGCGTGACCGAGACGACGCAGACGCACCCGACGCCCCCGGGCGATCCCTTCGAGGCCCACCGGTCCCGCAGCCCCGAGTTCCGGGCGGCCGTGGGCGCGCTGCAAGGGCTGCGCGAGGACCTCTTCCGGGACGCCTTCGCCTACCGACCGCTGGCGCCCCGGGAGCCCACCGGCCGCTTCTCACGGCGGCTGAAGGGCCGCAAGCGGCAGTACGCGTCCTGGCGGCCGCACGCGTTCGTCGTCGCCGTCGGGACGTTCGCGATGATGATCGGCTGGGTCGACACGGGCGGTGCGCTGCCGGGCCTGTTCACCAGCCTGCTGACTCTCGGCCCGGTGCTGCTGACCCTGGTGCGGCCGGTCGGCGCGTTCTGGGCGTCGCTGGTGGCGACCACGATCCTCGCCTCCGCCGGTGACTCCCTCGGCGGCTGGCCCTGGATGGCGGGCAGCTTCATATCCCACCTCACCGTCATGGTGGTCGTCGCGATCCGCACCCGCCCGCGCACCGCCGCCTGGATGTGGCTGCTCACCGCGGCCTACGGCTTCGTCGCGGAGACGATCTTCAGCGTCCACCAGTACGGCACGACCGTCGCCCCCATGCTGGTGTGCTCCGCGCTCGCCCTGCTCGCCGTGACCGTGTGGCACGTGCGCCGGCAGGCCGAGGAGGAGGTCACCGCCCAGCAGACGGTCACCGCGCACGAGCGGTCCCGCCGCACCCTGCTGGAGGAGCGCACCACCATCGCCCGCGAGCTGCACGACGTCGTCGCCCACCACATGTCGGTCGTCGCCATCCAGGCCGAGGCCGCCCCCTACCGGGTGGAGAACCCGCCGCCCGAGCTGGAGAAGGCCTTCGCCACCATCCGGGAGAACGCGGTCGCGGCCCTCACCGAACTGCGCCGCGTCCTGGGCGTGGTCCGCGCCGAGGACTACGAGGCACCGGACACCCCGCAGCCCACCCTCGCCGAGCTGGACGGCCTGCTCGCCAACGTGCGGGAGGCCGGGCTGCCGGTGGAGAAGACCGTCATCGGAGGGGTGCGGGAGCTGCCGCAGGGCGTCGAGCTGTCGGCGTACCGGATCGTGCAGGAGGCGCTGAGCAACACCCTGCGCCACGCGCCCGGCGCGGACGCCCGGGTCGAGGTGGCGTACGTGCTCGGCGGGCTCGGCCTGCGGATCGTCAACGGGCCGCCGCCCAACCCGGCCCTGCTCAAGCCCTCGCCCGGCGCGGGCCACGGCATCACCGGCATGCGGGAGCGAGTGACCATGCTGAACGGCGAGATGACGTCGGCGCCCACCGCCGACGGGGGGTACGAGGTGGCCGTGTTCCTGCCGGTCGCGCCGTCCGCCGTCGAGGACGAGACCGGGGCGGGGGCATGACGATCCGCGTGCTGGTCGCGGACGACCAGATGATGGTCCGCGAGGGCTTCTCCGTCCTGCTCAACGCGATGCCCGGCATCGAGGTCGTCGGCGAGGCCGTGAACGGCCGGGAGGCGGTGGACCGGGTCCGTGAACTCAGCCCGGACGTCGTCCTGATGGACATCCGGATGCCCGAGATGAACGGCATCGAGGCGACCCGCGAGATCGTCGCCGCCGACGGCTCCGCGAAGGTCCTCGTCCTCACCACCTTCGACCTCGACGAGTACGTCTACCAGGCGCTGCGGGCCGGGGCCTCCGGCTTCCTGCTCAAGGACGCCTCCGCCCGGCAGCTCGCCGACGGGGTCCGGATCGTCGCGGCGGGCGAGGCCCTGCTCGCCCCGTCCGTCACCCGCAGGCTGATCACCGAGTTCGCCAAGCTGACCGACGGCCCGCGCCTGCCGCGTGCCGCGCACGCCGCGTACGGCGACCTCACCGACCGGGAGACCGAGGTGCTGGTGCTGATCGCGCAGGGCCTGTCCAACGCGGAGATCGCCGAGCGGCTGGTGGTGGCCGAGTCCACGATCAAGACCCACGTCAGCCGCATCCTGGTGAAGCTGGGCCTGCGCGACCGCACCCAGGCGGCCGTCTTCGCCTACGAGGCCCGCCTCGTCACCCCCGGCTGAGCGGCCCGCCCCGCCCACGCCCCCCCCTGGTCAGCGCGCGGGGCCTCGGCTAGCGTCCGGTCATGGCAGCAGCTGACGACCTCCGCTTCGACCCCTGGGACCCGGCGTTCCTCGCCGACCCCTACCCGGCCTACGCCGAGCTGCGCGGGCGCGGCCGGGTGATCCGCTTCGAGCCGACCGACCAGTGGCTCGTCCCGCACCACGCGGACGTCTCCGCCCTGCTGCGCGACCGCCGCCTCGGCCGTACCTACCAGCACCGTTTCACCCACGAGGACTTCGGCCGGACCGCGCCCCCGCCCGAGCAGGAGCCGTTCCACACGCTCAACGACCACGGCATGCTCGACCTCGAACCGCCGGACCACACCCGCATCCGCCGCCTGGTCTCCAAGGCCTTCACTCCGCGCACCGTCGAACGCCTGCGGCCGTACGTCGAGGACTTGGCCGGTGAGCTGGTGGACGGGCTGGTCGCGGCGGGCGGCGGCGACCTCCTCAAGGACGTCGCCGAACCGCTCCCCGTCGCGGTGATCGCCGAGATGCTCGGCATCCCCGAGGGGGACCGGGGCCCGCTGCGGCCCTGGTCGGCGGAGATCTGCGGGATGTACGAGCTGAATCCGTCGGAGGAGACCGCGCGGCGGGCGGTGCGCGCGTCGGTCGAGTTCTCGGCGTACTTGCGCGAACTGATCGCCCTGCGGCGCGAGCGGCCCGGCGACGACCTGATCTCCGGGCTCATCGCGGCCCACGACGAGGGCGACCGGCTCACCGAGCAGGAGATGATCTCGACGGCCGTCCTGCTGCTCAACGCGGGCCACGAGGCGACCGTCAACGCCACGGTCAACGGCTGGTGGACGCTGTTCCGCCACCCCGACCAGCTCGCGGCCCTGCGCGCCGACCACCGCCTGATCCCGACGGCGGTCGAGGAGCTGATGCGCTACGACACCCCGCTCCAGCTCTTCGAACGCTGGGTCCTGGACGACATCGAGATCGACGGCACGACCGTCCCCCGCGGCGCGGAGGTCGCCCTGCTCTTCGGCAGCGCCAACCACGACCCGGCCGTCTTCACCGACCCCGCCCGCCTGGACCTGACCCGCCGCGACAACCCCCACATCTCCTTCAGCGCGGGCATCCACTACTGCATCGGCGCCCCCCTGGCCCGCATGGAACTGGCCGCCTCCCTCAAGGCCCTCCTCGACCGAGCCCCCACCCTCACCCCCACCAAACCCCCCACCCGCAAACCCAACTTCGTCATCAGAGGCCTGGAGGCCCTAGAGGTAACCCTCCCCTGACCCACCCCCCTTCGGCCACCCCCTCAGGGGCGCGGGGAACCGCGCACAGCACCGTTCCCCACGGCACTTTTGAACCCCGGCCCCCGGCCACCCCCTCAGGGGCGCGGGGAACCGCGCACAGCACGGCTCCTCACAGCACCTCTGACCCCCGGCCCCCGGCCACCCCCTCAGGGGCGCGGGGAACCGCGCACAGCACCGTTCCCCACGGCACTTTTGAACCCCGGCCCCCGGCCACCCCCCCAGGGGCGCGAGGAACCGCGCACAGCACCGTCCCCACGGCACCTCTCACCTCCGACCCCTCACCCCCGGCCCCCAACCACCCCCTGCGGAGCAGACACCGCTGCCTACCCCGGCAGAACCAACCCCAGCGCCCCCTCCCGTACGACCCACGTCCGCCGCCGTACCGGCCCCGCCACCCCCGCGTCCACCCGGTACCGGAAGTCCGCCCCGGACACC
Source organism: Streptomyces sp. NPDC091281 (assembly GCF_044757425.1). NCBI lineage: Bacteria > Bacillati > Actinomycetota > Actinomycetes > Kitasatosporales > Streptomycetaceae > Streptomyces > Streptomyces sp. NPDC091281. Next base: position 21,121 of record NZ_JBIVUY010000015.1, read on the forward strand.
GTCACCGACCGCCCCCGCGCCGCCAGCGGCGTCGCCGCCGCCCCGACGGACAGCGGCCGTACCTCCACCAGCGCCACCCCGCCCCCCACCTCGGCGGAACCGGGCGTGACCGTCACGGCCTCCACCGGCTGGTCGAGATCGACGAGCACCACCCCGTCCACCTCCACCCGCAACCGCGCGGGCCCCACCGGCCCCCCGCCCGAGACCCCCGCCCCAGGCCGGGACGGCACCAGCGTCCGCACCAGCGACTGACACGTCCGCAACCACTCCCGCGCACCCCCGTGCGCCGCCCCGGACGCCCCGGACGCCTCGGTCACCCCGCGCGCCCCCCGCCCGCCCGGCACCCCGCCCCCGTCCACCCGCGGAGCGCCCGGCACGGAAGGAATCCGCAGCGCCCCCAGCACCACCCCGTCGCTGTCGTCGACCAGCAGGTCGAGCCGCCGCTCCACCCCGTCCAGCACGGCGCGCGCCGCCGCGACCGCGCCGGTGGGCACCCCGAGCGCCCGTGCGACCCCGAGCGCGCCCCCCACGGGCACCATCGACAGCACGCATCCGGCCAGCTCCCGCCGCCGGTGCAGCAGGGTCACCGCGCGGGTGAGCGCCCGGTCGTCGCCGACGACCACGGGCCGCCGTGCGCCCCGGCGCGCGAGCACCCGGGCGAATTCGTCGGCGTCCTCGGGGAGACACACCTTGGCCGCCGCACCCGCGCTGAGCACGTCCTTCGCGATGCGTACGGCCTCTCCGTCCGTCCTCCGGGCGACCGGATCGATGATCACCAGCAGCTGGTCCGGCCTCGCGGAAGTCGCCACCTCGGTCCTGCCTCACTTCCTCGGGTAGCATCTTTGTGCAAGAGCCCCTTGCGCTATTGCGCCAGGGGCTTCGTCTATTCCGGGGCATCCGGGTCCGACGGTGTGCGGCCGACGACGGTCGCGTGGCGGCCAACGACGGTCGCGGTGCACGCGGTGGTATGAGCCTCCGCGTACGCCCCTGACCCTGGACATGCCCCACCCGGAAGGGGTGTACGCGCGTGCCCGCACTTGTGCTGCTCGGTGCTCAGTGGGGTGACGAAGGCAAGGGGAAGGCCACCGACCTGCTCGGTGGCTCGGTGGACTACGTAGTGCGCTACCAGGGCGGCAACAACGCCGGTCACACGGTCGTCGTCGGCGACCAGAAGTACGCACTCCACCTGCTCCCTTCCGGAATCCTCTCGCCGGGATGTACGCCGGTCATCGGAAACGGCGTCGTCGTGGATCCGTCGGTCCTGCTCTCCGAGCTGAGCGGTCTGAACGAGCGCGGCGTCGACACGTCGAAGCTGCTCATCAGCGGCAACGCGCACGTCATCACGCCGTACAACGTGACGGTCGACAAGGTGACGGAACGCTTCCTCGGAAAGCGCAAGATCGGCACCACCGGCCGCGGCATCGGCCCGACCTACGCCGACAAGATCAACCGGGTCGGCATCCGCGTCCAGGACCTGTACGACGAGTCGATCCTCACCCAGAAGGTCGAGGCGGCGCTCGACGTCAAGAACCAGCTGCTCACGAAGCTCTACAACCGCCGAGCCATCGCCGTCGACCAGGTCGTCGAGGAGCTGCTGGACTACGCGGAGAAGCTCCGCCCGTACGTCGCCGACACGGTCCTGGTGCTGAACCAGGCCCTGGAGCAGGACAAGGTGGTCCTCTTCGAGGGCGGCCAGGGCACGCTGCTCGACATCGACCACGGCACGTATCCCTTCGTCACCTCGTCCAACCCGACCGCGGGCGGCGCCTGCACCGGGGCGGGCGTCGGTCCGACGAAGATCAGCCGGGTCATCGGCATCCTCAAGGCGTACACGACGCGGGTGGGCGCCGGACCGTTCCCGACGGAGCTGTTCGACGAGGACGGCGACGCGCTGCGCCGGATCGGCGGCGAGCGGGGCGTCACCACCGGCCGCGACCGCCGCTGTGGCTGGTTCGACGCGGTCATCGCCCGCTACGCGACCCGCGTGAACGGCCTGACCGACTTCTTCCTCACCAAGCTGGACGTCCTGACCGGCTGGGAGGAGATCCCGGTGTGCGTGGCCTACGAGGTCGACGGCCGCCGGGTCGAGGAACTGCCGTACTCGCAGTCGGACTTCCACCACGCCAAGCCGGTCTACGAGACCCTGCCGGGCTGGTCGGAGGACATCACCAAGGCGAAGACCTTCGCCGACCTGCCGAAGAACGCCCAGAACTACGTGAAGGCGCTGGAGGAGATGTCCGGCGCCCCGATCTCCGCGATCGGCGTGGGTCCGGGCCGGGACGAGACGATCGAGATCAACTCCTTCATCTGAGCCCCCCTTCACCCGACGACGGCCGCGGGCCGGTCACGGACGATCTCCGTGACCGGCCCGCGGCCGTTCCCGTCCCGTGCGTGCCCGCCCGCTGCGGCCGGGCGGTGCGCTCAGCTGAAGACGATCATCGATCCCTGGGCCAGGCTCCGGGTCGCCGCCGCGTGCAGGCCGAGCCAGACGTGCCGCTCGCGGGCGAACGGGCTCGGGTCGTAGGGCGCCGCGACCGCGGGCTCCTCCAACTCGGTCGGCGCGGCGGGCGGTTGCGGGGGAGCGGGCGGGTTGGCCGGATCGATGCCGATCGCGGGCGCCACCACCTCCAGCTCGCGCAGCAGCGTCTGCGAGGACCCGAGCGGGCCGCCCCCGGCGAGCAGGTCCTCGTCGGCGAGCGGCCGGGGGAACTCCACGGGGACGTAGGCGCCCGCGTGGTCGTAGTGCCACACCAGGTGGGACTGCTGGGCCGTCGTCTCGAACATCTCCAGCAGCTGCTCGTAGTCGCCGCCGAGGGCGTCCACCGGGGTCACCGGCAGCCCGCACACCTGGAGCAGATAGGCGCGGCGCAGGAAGTGCAGGGCGTCGTAGTCGAAACCGGCCACCGGGGCGACGTCACCCGAGAGGCCCGGCATGTACTGGTACACCGGAACGGGCGGCAGCCCGGCCTCGCCGAGCACCTTGTTGTACTGCGCGAGTTCCTCGGCGAACGGGTTGTCCGGGGTGTGGCACAACACGTCGACGAGCGGTACCAGCCACAGGTCACAGGCCAAAGAGGGCTCCTCACTCAGTGCGTTCCGCAGCCGTGGGGCATGCTCTGCCGGTCTGCGAAGGGTAGTCGGTCCGACACGCCCCGGCTCCCCCTCCCGCAGATCCCGTCCTCATCAGCCGCCCCGCGGCTCCTCGGCTCCCCCGTGCAGGTCCCATACCCAGACGCCGCCCTCCCACCTCGCGGGACGGCCGGTGAGCTTCTCCACGGCCGTGCGCAGCGGGCCGTCGTGGCGCTGCGGGGCGAGCACCAGCGCGCCCGCCCGCCAGTACGCCAGGTCCTCGGCCGCCGCCGCCCGCGCGCCCGCGTCGATCACGGGCACGGTCCCGGTGACCCGCACGTCCTGGAGGAGGCTCGCCGTGAAGCGCAGGGGGACGCCGTAGACGCCGGTGCGGTCGCCGTCGCCGTAGGGCCGGTTGAAGTAGCCGCCGGGCACCGGGAAGCCGAGTCCGGTGGCGGTCTGCCAGCGCAGCGCCCCGGCGTCGGCGGGTTCGGGCAGCGGCACGGGGACGAGGGACTCGCCGGGGCGGACGTACGCCCGCCAGGCGCCGTCGGTGAAGAAGGCGGGCACCTCGGCGCGCGGCTCGGACCGCAGCGGGGCCGGGACCAGCGGCAGCAGGGCGAGCCCGACGGCGACGGGGAGGGCGTACCGGCGGAGGGGTGGTCCGGCGTACCGGCGGAGGGGCGCGGTGCACCGGCCGGGCGGGGCGGCGGAGGGGCGGGCGGGGTCGCCGTCCGGGGTGCCGGGCCGAAGGGCGGCCAGGGCCGCGGCGAGCAGCATGCCGAGGGCGGGCGCGCAGATCATCGCCACCCGGCTCTCGATGACCGACTCCAGCAGCGGCAGCCCGGACAGGGGTGCCCAGGGGCCGGGGACCTCGGCGCCGGTGAACGGGACGCGGACGCGCGCGCCCAGGGAGAGCAGGGCCGCGGCGGCGGCGGTGAACGCCAGCGCGCGGACCGCCGGGCGGCGCCGCAGCCGTACCGTGATCACGGTGGCGAGCAGGAGCAGCGGCCAGCCGTAGAAGGCGTTCTGCTCGGTGGGGTTGAGGGAGAGGGCCGCCGCGCGGTCGGCGTCGCCCGCGAGGGCGGAGCGCTCGGCGAAGGTGAGCAGGGCGCGTACGGTGTTGGCGCTGCCGGGGCCGTGGTCGAGGTGGCTGTAGCTCTGCGGGCCGGAGAACTGCCAGGCCAGCGGGTAGACGACCAGGGGCAGGCAGACCGCGGCGGCGATCGCGAGGCCGCGCGCCAGGGGCCGCAGGGCGCGGCGGGCGGTCGCCGGGCGGGCCGCCGCGTACCCGGCGGCGAACAGGAGCAGGCCGAGCGCGGCCAGCAGCAGCGCCTCCTCGCCGAGGAAGACCTGGTAGGCCGCCATCAGGCCGAGGGCCACGCCGTCGCGGACGACGCGGGTGCCCGCGCAGAGCCGCAGGGCGCGCTCGGTGATGAGCGGGATCATGAACAGGACGACGAAGTTGGGGTGCGCGTTGGCGTGGCTGACCATCGGGGGCGCGAACGCGGCCAGCGCGGCGCCCGTGAAGGCCGCCGCGCGCCGGGGCGCGACCCGGCGCAGGATCAGCCGGTACCAGGCGGTCGCGGTCGCGGCGAGGCCCAGCGCCGCCACCAGGGCGAGGGCGACGGCCGGGCCGAGCAGCAGGGTGACGGGGGTGAGCGGCACGGACAGGCCGAGCATCGCCGTGTTCGCCATCAGGTTGACGCCGTCGGGCACGCCCTGGAGGCCGCTGAAGAGCGGGTTGCGCAGATGGGCCACGTTGTCGGCGGTGACCGCGAAGAACCACTCCCACTGGTTCTGGTCCTGGAGGGAGTCGGTGAGGTAGCGGCGCGCGGGGTCGGGCAGCCGCCCGCCGAACAGGGCGACGGAGAGCACGAGGAAGAGGAACGCGGCGAGGAGGTCGGCGCGGGCCCACGGCGTGCGGCGCGCCGGGGGCGCGGGGTGGGCGGGGGCTGCGGGGTGGCCGGGGGCCGTGGAGCGGGCCGGTGGCGTGGGGTGGGCCGTACGGGTCGTACGGGTCGTACGGGTCGGGAGGGGCAGGCGCAGGCGGGCCAGGTCGCCCAGCGCGCGCGGGTAGTCCAGCGGGCGGACCTTCGAGCCGGGCCGGTGCGACCAGTGCACCGGGACCTCGGTGACCGGCCAGCCCGCGCGCTGGAAGTGGCGGAGGATCTCCACGTCGATGGCCCAGCCGTCGAGCCGGGACGCGGCGAACGCGGCGCGCGCCCGTTCCCCGTCGAACAGCTTGAACCCGCACTGGGTGTCCCTGATCCCGCGTACCGCGGTGCCCCGGATCAGCAGGTTGCCCGCCGCGCCGAGGAGTTCGCGGACCCGGTGCTGCCGCGCGCCGAGGGTGGACCCCGCCACGGCCCGGGACCCCACCGCGGCGGCTCCGCCCTCGTCCAGGGCCCGCTCCAGCCGCGCCAACTCCGCCACGGGCGTGGCGAGATCGGCGTCGGTCACCAGCACGCGGCGCCCCCGGCTGGCGGCGACGCCGAGCCGCAGGGCGTGTCCCTTGCCGCGTCGGCGCGCACAGGCGACGAGCCGTATCCGGGGGTCGGCCCGGCCGGTGACGACCGTGCGGGTGCCGTCGGTGGACCCGTCGTCCGCGACCACGATCTCCCAGCCGCCGCGCCGGCCGCCGTCCGCCTCCAGATGCCGCACCAGCCGGTCGAGCGTGGGCCCGAGCCGCCGCTCCTCGTCGTGCGCCGGGATCACCACGGAGAGGTCGGGGATCACCATGGAGAGGGTGGGCGTCGCGGGTACTACGGGGACCACTGGGGTCGCTGGCGGGGCGGGAGCGGGGGCGGGGGCGCGGGGGTCCCGCGCCGTCACCGGGCCGCCAGCCGCTCGATCAGCGCGACCGAGTGCGCGTTGTACGCGTCGATGATCCGGCGCGCGGTCGACGTGTCGCGGACATACAGCGCCTCGACCAGTTCGGTGTGGCCGGACCACAGGTGGCCGCGGACCTCGTGCAGCACCCGCAGATGCTGCACCAGGCAGACCCAGGTCTGCACCCGCAGCCGGTGCAGGAAGTCGGTGAGGTAGGGGTTGCCGAACAGGGCGCTCAACTCCCGCCAGAACCGCAGGTCGTAGCCGATCAGCACGGTGAGGTCCCCGGCGGTGGCCGCCCGCTGGGCCTCCTCGCCGCGTCGGCGCACCCCCGCCACGGCGGCGGCGACCCGCGGGTCGGTGAGGTCCTGGTAAGGCTGCCGGCCGTCGTCCAGGGCGAGGAACATGCCCTCGGTGATCAGCCGCCGCGCCTCGACCATCCCCCGGAAGTCCTCGACGCTGTACTCGTGCACCCGGAACCCGCGGTGCTGGTCGGCCTCCAGCAGCCCCTGCGCGGACAGGTCCACCAGGGCCTCGCGGACGGGGGTCGCCGAGACGCCGTACTGCTCCGCGATCTCCTTGACGGTGAACTCCCGGCCCGCCTGGAGCCGTCCCGCGAGGACCTCGTCGCGCAGCGCGTCGGCGATCTGCTGCCGCAGGGTGCTGCGGGTCACCGCGCCGTGGCCGCTGCGTCCGGGCATGGTCGGGACGTCTCCCTCGTCGTACGGAGGCCGTGGCGCGCGGGCCCGGGGACGGGACGGCGCGCGCACATCGGCCGGTGGCGTGCTCGTCGATATGTACGGGCACGCCACCTTACGCGTTCGACGAACACCCGGCCGGGTGCGGGAAACCTGTCCGGACGGGCGGTCCGGACAGGCCGCCGCGGGGCACGGGCGGGCGCTGCGGACCGTGCACCTGCCCGTCCCCGACGGCGGACGCGGTCGTCCTGGACGGCGTACGCGGTCGTCGTGGACGGTGTGCGTGGCCGTCCTAGACGGTGTACTCGTCGGCCACCGACAGCGCCGAGTCCAGCGCCGCGAGGCCCTCCTTGACCTCGGACTCGCTGACGTTGCACGGCGGCACGAAGTGGGTGCGGTTCATGTTCACGAAGGGCCAGATCCCGGCCTTCTTCGCGGCGGCGCCGAACGCGGCCATCGGCGCGTTCGCCTCACCGGCGGCGTTGTACGGCACCAGCGGCTCCCGCGTCTCCCGGTCGCGGACGAGGTCCAGCGCCCAGAACATGCCGGTGCCGCGCACCTCGCCGACGCTCGGGTGGCGGGCGGCCAGCTCGCGCAGCCCCGGCTCCACGACGGTCGCGCCCAGGGTGCGGGCGTTCTCGACGACGCCCTCCTCCGCCATGACGCCGATCGTCGCGACGGCCGCGGCGCAGGCCAGCGGGTGCCCGGAGTAGGTGAGGCCGCCGGGGTAGGGCCGCTTGCCGAAGGTCTCGGCGATCGCGCCGGAGATGGCGACGCCGCCGAGCGGCACGTAGCCGCTGTTGACGCCCTTGGCGAAGGTCATCAGGTCGGGCACGACGTCGAAGAGGTCGGCCGCGAACCACTCGCCGGTCCGCCCGAACCCGGCCATGACCTCGTCCAGCACGAAGACGATGCCGTACTTGTCGCAGATCTCGCGGACCCCGGCCAGATAGCCCGGCGGCGGCACCATGATCCCGGCCGTGCCGGGGATCGTCTCCAGCACGATCGCGGCGACGGTCGCGGGCCCCTCGAAGGCGATCGTCGTCTCCAGGTGCTCCAGCGCCCGCGCGCACTCCTGCTCCTCGGTCTCGGCGTAGAAGCGCGAGCGGTAGAGGAACGGCGCCCAGAAGTGGACGACCCCGGCGGAGGCCGAGTCGGAGGCCCAGCGGCGCGGGTCACCGGTCAGGTTGATCGCCTGCTGGGTGCCGCCGTGGTACGAGCGGTACGCCGTCAGCACCTTGGCGCGGCCGGTGTGCAGCCGGGCCATGCGCACCGCGTGCTCGATGGCGTCGGCGCCGCCGTTGGTGAAGAAGATCTTGTCGAGGTCGCCGGGGGTCCGCTCGGCGATCAGCCGGGCCGCCTCGGAGCGCGCCTCGACGGCGAAGGCGGGCGCGAACGTCGTCATCCGCGCCGCCTGCTCCTGGATCGCGGCGACGACCTTCGGGTGCTGGTAGCCGATGTTCGTGTAGACGAGCCCGCTGGTGAGGTCGAGGTAGCGCTTGCCGTCGTAGTCCCAGAAGTACGACCCCTCGGCGCCGGCCACGGCGAGCGGGTCGATGAGTTCCTGCGCGGACCAGGAGTGGAAGACGTGCGCGCGGTCCGCGGCCTTCACGGCGGCGCCGGCCTGGGGCTGGGGCTGAGGGGTCATGCGGCCGAGGGTAGAGGCCCGTGCGGCGGGGGCGATATCGGCGTCCTGTCCGGGGACCGCGGGCTTTCCGCGACAGGTTGTCGGGAGTCCCCGGCGGACGGACCGCTGGGCACCGGCGCACGCCCCGCTATTGACAGCAAGCTGTCGAAACGACAGGATGCTGTCATAAGGGCGAACGAACGGCCCGGAGAACCCGAGCGGCGACGCACCTCGCCACAGGTCCCGTCAGAAGGAGCCGACCATGAGCGACACCACCACCCCCGCCGGCACCCCGGCCGGCGAGGCCACCCCGTCCGGCCGCCGTGTCGTCCACCTCGCGGTCTACGACACCTTCGCCGACTGGGAGACCGGCCACGCCACCGCCCACCTCGCCCGCGCCGGGTACGAGATCCGCACGGTCGGCGCCACCACCGACCCGGTGACCAGCATCGGCGGCCTGCGCGTCCTGCCCGACCTGGCCCTGGACGCCGTACGGCCCGAGGACGCGGCGCTGCTGATCCTGCCGGGCGCCGACCGCTGGGACACCGGCGACGACCTCGCCCCCTTCGCCCGCGCGGCCCGCGCCTTCCTCGACGCCGGGACCCCCGTCGCCGCGATCTGCGGCGCCACCGCCGGACTCGCCCGCGAGGGCCTGCTCGACACCCGCGCCCACACCGGCGCCGTCTCCTTCTACCTGGCCGCCACCGGCTACGCGGGCGGCGACCGCTACGTCGACACCGACGCCGTCACCGACGACGGCCTGGTCACCGCCGGTCCCACCGACCCCGTCGCCTTCGCCCGCGAGATCCTCGGCCTGCTCGGCGTGTACGAGGGCGAGGTCCTCGACGCCTGGTTCCGCCTCTTCCACGACTCCGACCCCGAGGCGTACGGCGTGCTGGCGAAGGCCGGGGCGCTGTGAGCGAGCGGCACGGGCGGCCCGCCGACGGGTCCGGACCGACCGGGGGCGCCGAGGGTGCGGGGGCGCCCAGGGACGCCGAGCGGGCCGGACCGCCCGATTCCGGGGACGCGCCCGCGGACGTCTCCCGCCCGTCCGGGGAGGCGCGGCAGGACCTCCTCAGCCGCGGCGCCCTCGGCGTCTTCCGGCTGAACGGTCAGTTCCTCGCCGTCGCGGAGGAACTGGCCCGCCCCGCCGCGCTGACCGCCGCCCGCTGGCAGGTGCTCGGCGCGGTGCTGCCCGCGCCGCTGCCCGTCGCCGGGGTCGCCCGCGCCATGGGCATCACCCGGCAGAGCGTGCAGCGGATCGCCGACCTGCTGGTCGCCGACGGCCTCGCCGCGTACCGGCCCAACCCCGCCCACCGCCGCGCCAAACTCCTCGCGCCGACCGCGGCGGGCCGCGCGGCCGTCGCCCGCATCGACCCCGGGCACGCCGCGTTCGCCGACCGGCTCGCGACGGCGTACGGCGAGAAAGAGCTGGTCGAGGCCGTACGGGCGCTCGAACGGCTCGCGGACGTCCTGGAGCGGCTCGGTCCCCCCGCCCCGGCCGTTACGGAACCGTAGACAGGACTCCGAGCGACTCCCCGAATGGCCGGTTTATCCTCGGCTCGATCGCACCTGTGGGGGAAAGGCGGCGCTGCCATGGAGAAACTGGGACCGGGAGATCCGCAGCGCATCGGCGGCTACCGCCTGCTCGGACGGCTCGGAGCAGGCGGGATGGGCCAGGTCTACCTCGCCCGTTCCGACCGCGGCCGCACCGTCGCCGTGAAGCTGGTACGCACCGAGCTGGCCGCCCGCGAGGAGTTCCGCGCCCGCTTCCGGCAGGAGGTCCGCAACGCCCAGCGGGTCGGCGGCTTCTGGACCGCGCCCGTGCTGGACGCCGACACCGAGGCCGCCGTGCCCTGGGTCGCCACCGGCTACGTCGCCGGACCCAGCCTCCAGCAGGTCGTCGGCGAGGACCACGGCCCCCTCCCCGAACGGTCGGTACGCATCCTCGCCGCCGGGCTCGCGCACGCCCTCACCAACATCCACGCCGCCGGGATCGTCCACCGCGACCTCAAGCCGTCCAACGTGATGGTCACCATCGAGGGCCCCCGCGTCATCGACTTCGGCGTGGCCCGCGCCCTGGAGACCCTGAGCGGCGACGCGGGCCTCACCCGGCTCGGCGACCGCACCGTCGACCAGAACCTCACCCAGACCGGCGCCGTCGTCGGCTCGCCCGGCTTCATGGCCCCCGAGCAGGTCCGCGGCGAACGCATCACCCCCGCCTGCGACATCTTCTGCCTCGGCTCGGTCCTCTACTACGCCGCCACCGGCGCCCTCCCCTTCGGCTCCGCCGAGACCCAGGGCGTGCACGCCCTGCTCTTCCGGATAGCCGAGGAGGAACCCGACCTCGCGGGCCTGCCCGAAGGCGTCGCCGACCTGGTCCGGGCCTGCCTGCGCAAGGACCCCGCCGCCCGGCCCGCCCTCGACTGGATCCTGGAGCGCACCGGCGCCGAGGACACCGTCGCCGAGGGCCGCTCCCGCGACCCCTGGCTGCCGGGCACCCTCGTCGCCCAGCTCGGACGGCACGCCGTACGGCTGCTGGAGACCGAGAACCCCGAAGGGCCGGGGGACCCCGGTGGCGCCGAGGCCGCCCCCCAGCACTCGGGGCCGCGCGGCGCCGACGGCCGCCACCCCACCCTCGTCGCGGGCGCCCCCACGCACGCCCCGCCGCACCCCGCCTACGGCCACCCCCAGCAGCACCCGCAGCCCGCCCCCGGCCCCTACCGCCCCCACAACCCCTACAGCGCCGGGCCCCCGTACCCCCAGGCCACCCCCTACGACCCGTACGGCGCACAGCCGACCGCCCCCGTCCCCCGCGTACCCGGCCAGGACAGCGGCGGCCACGACCGGGGCGGCTACGACCAGGGCGGCTTCGGCCCCGCCCCCGCCGGATACGGCCCCGAGGCGTATGGCCCCGAGAGGTACGGCCCCGACGAGCCGGAGGAGGAGCCGCGCCGCTCCCGCCGGGCCACCGCGCTGCTCGTCGCGGTCGGCGTGGTCGTCGCGCTCGCGGCGGGCGGCTCGGTGTACGCCCTCATGAACGGCGACGACTCCTCCACCGCGGGCCCCGAACCGACCCGGTCCGCGTCCGCCCCGGACCCCTCCGGGTCCACGTCCGAGGCACCGTCCCCCTCGTCGTCCCCGTCCCCGTCGCCCTCCACGGGCACCATCCCCGCCGGGTACCTCGGCACCTGGACCACCACGATCGACAACGAGGCAGGCACCGACACCCGCCGGCTCACCCTCGCCCAGGGCGAGGTCGGCGACACGGTCCTGAAGCTGATCGCCGACGGGGACAGCTACCACTGCGAGTTCACCGCCGAACTCACCCGCCGCCCCGGCGACGACGGCCCCCTCGAACTCGGCCCCTCCACCGTCACCACCGGCGAACCCCGCACCTCCTGCACCCCCGGCGACCCCACCGAGGTCACCCTCCTCCCCGACGGCCGCCTCCAACGCCTCAACCCGTCGACCGGCGAAAAACTCACCTACACGAAGCGCTGACCCCACGACGGCGGACCACGAGCCCTCCACATCGCGGACTGAGACGAACCTAGGAACCCGAACATCTCAAGAAACCGAGACGGGCGGGTGGGTGGGCCATCGCCGTGACGGTGAGCGCAACTCCGCGAGCGGACAGGCCGACGCGGCGGTGGCCGACCTCCGACCCGAACGTCTCAAGAAACCGAGACGGGCGGGTGGGTGGGCAATCACCGTGACAGTGAGCGCAACCCCGCGAGCCGACAGGCCGACGCGGCGGTGGCCGACCCTGGACCCGGACGTTTCAAGAAACCGAGACGGGCGGGTGGGTGGGCAAACACCGTGACGGCAAGCACAACCCCCCCAGCCCCCAGCCCAGCGCAGCGTCACCTCATCGAGGCTCAGGCGGCCGCTGCCGAGGCATGTTCGGCCGTGCCGGCGCCCCCGGCGGCATGGGGAACCGCCCCGCCCCGGACCCCGCCTCACCGCGCCCGCCGGAGGAGACCACCACCCCCTGCAACCCCATCGGCGCCGACCCCGTACGGAACGACACCATCCAGTCCGCCGTCTCCACCCGCACCAGCTCCGTCACGTCCTCCGAGAACCGCCGCAGCACGGCCAGGCACCGGTCCGCGGCCTCGCTCGCCGTCCCGTCGGCGGGGCCCAGCACCTCCCGCACGCTCTCCGACGCCCAGTCGAACTGGAGCACCTGCAACCGCCGCTGCACCGCCTGCGCCGTCGCCACGTCCCGCATCCACCCGGACGTCACCCCGAAGAACCGGTCCACACCCACGCACGCCACGGCCAGCAGCAGCGCCAGGTACCCCCAGGGCGCGACCCCGCCCAGCACGCGAGTGAGGTCCAGCAGCGGCAGCGCCGCCCCGCACACCGCGCCCGCCGCCGCCCCGCCCCGCAGGGCCCGCGCGCCGCGCCGCTTCCACACCCGGTCGGCGAGGTACCAGGACGCCGTCTCCAGCGCCCCCCGCTCCACCCACCGGTACAGCTCGTCCAGCCGCTCGGCGGGCTCGCCCCAGTCCCCGAGCGGGAACGCCCGCCCGGTCAGGTCGTCCGGCCGCAGGCCCGACGCGCCCTCGCCCCGCTCGTCCTGAGGCGGCCCCCCGGGCTGCATCTCCGGCTGCTGACCCACCCGGCACTCCCTACTGATCACCACGGATCACCACTGATCACCCCGACCGGCCGCTCACGTCGTGTGACGCCGTGGCGCGTGCTGCGCGTGCGCCGCCCCTTTCCTACCTCCCAATGGGTGGCGAAGAGGAAGGTTTCGTCTCCTTTCCGCCCGGAAGTGGGCCTTGATCAGGTATAGACCGCGCACAAGACTCACTCGAAAGAGTGCTGGGGCGACACCCGCACAGACCACGTAGGCTCGTGCCGAGCGGGAGAACCCCGTACGCGGAGGAGGAGCTGATCGTGATTCCCGGTGGTGGCCAGCCCAACATGCAGCAGCTGCTCCAGCAGGCGCAGAAGATGCAGCAGGATCTCGCCCGCGCCCAGGAGGAGCTGGCGAACACCGAGGTCGACGGCCAGGCGGGCGGCGGCCTGGTGAAGGCCACGGTGACCGGCTCGGGCGAACTGCGGGCGCTGAGGATCGACCCGAAGGCGGTCGACCCGGAGGACACGGAGACCCTCGCCGACCTGGTGATCGCGGCCGTCCAGGCGGCCAACGAGAACGCGCAGAACCTCCAGCAGCAGAAGCTCGGCCCGCTGGCCCAGGGCCTCGGCGGCGGCATTCCGGGCCTGCCCTTCTGACCCCCCGGACCGGACCGGCCCTCCCGCGCCCGCCCCGGCTCGGGCCCCGCTCCGCCCCCGCCGCTTCCGGCGCCCGTCACCGGGACGTCACCCCGCCGCCTTCCTAGGACGGGCGGCGGCCAACTACCGTACGTATGGCAAGGAACCAAGGAAGGACGGCGGTCCGGTGTACGAAGGCGTGGTCCAGGACCTCATCGACGAACTCGGGCGGCTGCCCGGCGTCGGTCCCAAGAGCGCGCAGCGGATCGCCTTCCACATCCTCCAGGCGGAACCCACGGACGTACGGCGGCTCGCGCAGGCCCTCATGGAGGTCAAGGCGAGGGTCCGCTTCTGCGCGACCTGCGGGAACGTGGCGCAGGAGGAGCTGTGCGGCATCTGCCGCGACCCCCGGCGCGACCCCGCGGTCATCTGCGTCGTCGAGGAGCCCAAGGACGTCGTCGCGGTCGAGCGCACCCGCGAGTTCCGCGGCCGGTACCACGTGCTGGGCGGCGCGATCAGCCCGATCGAGGGCGTCGGCCCCGACGACCTGCGCATCCGGGAGCTCCTGGCCCGCCTGGCCGACGGCACGGTCACCGAGCTGATCCTCGCCACCGACCCCAACCTGGAGGGCGAGGCGACCGCCACCTACCTCGCCCGCATGATCAAGCCCATGGGCCTGAAGGTCACCCGCCTGGCCAGCGGCCTCCCGGTGGGCGGCGACCTGGAATACGCGGACGAGGTCACCCTCGGCCGCGCCTTCGAGGGGAGACGACTCCTAGATGTCTGACGCCACGCTGCACGCGACCGACCGGGACCCGGACGACTTCGCGGTCCAGATCGCCGACCAGATCGAGAGCTTCCTGGTCGCGGTCGCCGAGGTCGCCAAGGGCGACGAGCCGGACTCCGCCGTGCCGTTCCTGCTGCTGGAGGTCTCCCAGCTGATGCTGGCCGGCGGCCGCCTCGGCGCGCACGAGGACATCGTCCCGGACGAGCGCTACGAGCCCGATCCCGGCCCCGAGCCGGACGTGGACGCCCTCCGGGAGAACCTGGCCCGGCTGCTGGAGCCGATCGACGTCTACTCCGAGGTCTTCGACCCCTACGAGCCGCGCACCGCGCCCGTCCCGGCCCGGATCTCCGACGACCTCACCGACGTCATCACCGACCTGCGGCACGGCATGGTCCACTACCGGGCGGGCCGCACCACCGAGGCCCTGTGGTGGTGGCAGTTCTCCTACTTCTCCAACTGGGGCTCCACCGCCTCCGCCACCCTGCGCGCCCTGCACTCGGTGCTCGCCCACGTCCGCCTCAACCAGCCCCTGGAGGAGCTGGACGGCCTCGACACCGACCAGGGCATCGGCGACGACACCCTGGAGTTCGAGGCGGGCCGGGTGATGGCCGAGGAGATCGGCACCCCCCTCGGCCTGCGCGAGGCGCGCTCCTGACCTTCCGGCGCGCGCCCGTGCGGCGGTCCGCCCCGGCCGGGGCGACTGCAACGTAGGTCACAGCCTCAGCCGCGCTCCGCTGGGCAGGGTCCTGGACGGGACGACGGCCCCGCGCCGCCTCCCCGGGGTCTCACCATGCGATACCCCGGGGTCACTGCGCGGGCGCTCGTTAGACTGAGCCGACCGCAGTACAAGGGCGTATGTGCGGAAAAAGACGAACTGAGCGAGGAGCGCACGTGGGCCTTGTCGTGCAGAAGTACGGAGGCTCCTCCGTAGCCGATGCCGAGGGCATCAAGCGCGTCGCCAAGCGGATCGTGGAAGCGAAGAAGAACGGCCACCAGGTGGTGGCCGTCGTTTCCGCGATGGGCGACACGACGGACGAGCTGATCGATCTCGCCGAGCAGGTATCCCCGATCCCTGCCGGGCGCGAGCTCGACATGCTGCTGACCGCCGGGGAGCGGATCTCCATGGCCCTGCTGGCCATGGCCATCAAGAACCTGGGCCACTCCGCCCAGAGCTTCACCGGCAGCCAGGCCGGAGTCATCACCGACTCGGTCCACAACAAAGCCCGGATCATCGACGTGACGCCGGGCCGGATCAGCGACTCGCTGAACGAGGGCAACATCGCCATCGTCGCCGGGTTCCAGGGCGTCAGCCAGGACACCAAGGACATCACCACGCTGGGCCGCGGCGGCTCCGACACCACGGCGGTGGCCCTGGCCGCCGCCCTCGACGCCGAGGTCTGCGAGATCTATACCGACGTCGACGGCGTGTTCACCGCCGACCCGCGCGTGGTGAAGAAGGCCCGCAAGATCGACTGGATCGCCTTCGAGGACATGCTCGAACTGGCCGCGTCCGGGTCCAAGGTCCTCCTCCACCGCTGTGTGGAGTACGCGCGCCGCTACGACATCCCGATCCACGTCCGCTCGTCGTTCAGCGGACTCCAGGGCACGTGGGTCAGCAGCGAGCGACTCGCCCGACCGACAGACCAGCAAGGGGACAGCCAGGTGGAGCAGGCCATCATCTCCGGTGTCGCGCACGACACCTCCGAGGCCAAGGTGACCGTCGTCGGCGTGCCCGACAAGCCGGGCGAGGCCGCCGCGATCTTCCGCACGATCGCCGACGCCGAGATCAACATCGACATGATCGTGCAGAACGTGTCCGCCGCCGCCACCGGCCTCACGGACATCTCCTTCACCCTGCCGAAGTCCGAGGGCCGCAAGGCCATCGACGCCCTGGAGAAGAACAAGGGCGGCATCGGCTTCGACTCCCTGCGCTACGACGACCAGATCGGCAAGATCTCCCTGGTCGGCGCGGGCATGAAGACCAATCCGGGTGTCACGGCCGACTTCTTCAAGGCGCTCTCCGACGCGGGCGTGAACATCGAGCTGATCTCGACCTCCGAGATCCGCATCTCGGTCGTCACCCGCGCCGAGGACGTCCCCGAGGCCGTGCGCGCCGTGCACACCGCCTTCGGCCTCGACTCCGACAGCGACGAGGCCGTCGTCTACGGAGGCACCGGCCGATGACCGCCCCGCACGGAGGCACCTGCCGATGACCGCCCGGCCCGTACGGCCGACGCTGGCGGTCGTGGGGGCGACCGGGGCGGTCGGCACGGTCATGCTGCGCATCCTGTCCCAGCGCGCCGACGTCTGGGGCGAGATCCGTCTGATCGCCTCCCCGCGCTCGGCCGGCCGCAAGCTGGCCGTGCGCGGCGAGGAGGTCGAGGTGACCGCGCTCACCGAGGCGGCCTTCGACGGCGTCGACGTCGCCATGTTCGACGTCCCCGACGAGGTCGCCGCCCACTGGGCGCCGGTCGCCGCCGCCATGGGCGCGGTCGTGGTGGACAACTCCGGCGCCTTCCGGATGGACCCGGACGTGCCGCTGGTCGTCCCCGAGGTCAACCCGCACGCGGTCCGCTCCCGGCCGCGCGGCATCGTCGCCAACCCGAACTGCACCACCCTGTCGATGATCGTCGCGCTGGGCGCGCTGCACGCCGAGTTCGGCCTGCGCGAGCTGGTCGTCTCCTCGTACCAGGCGGTCAGCGGCGCGGGCCGGGCCGGGGTGGAGACCCTGCGCGAGCAGCTGTCCCTGGTGGCCGGTACGGAGCTGGGCGTCAACCCCGGCGACGTACGGCGGGCCGTCGGCGACCGGACCGGGCCGTTCCCGGAGCCGGTGGCGCTGAACGTGGTGCCGTGGGCCGGGTCGCTGCGCGAGGACGGCTGGTCCTCGGAGGAGATGGAGGTCCGCGACGAGACCCGCAAGATCCTCGGCCTGCCCCGGCTGCCCGTCGCCGTCACCTGCGTCCGGGTGCCGGTGGTCACCGTGCACTCCCTGACCGTGCACGCCCGCTTCCAGGACGAGGTCACCGTCGACGGCGCCCGCGAGATCATCGCGACCGCGCCCGGCGTCGTCCTCTTCGACAACCCGGCCGCGGGGGAGTTCCCGACCCCGGCCGACGTCGTCGGCACCGACCCCACCTGGGTCGGCCGGGTCCGCCGCGCCCTCGACGACCCGACCGCGCTCGACCTCTTCGTGTGCGGGGACAACCTCCGCAAGGGCGCGGCGCTCAACACCGCGCAGATCGCGGAGCTGGTGGCGGCCGACCTGACGTGACGCCGGTCCGCCGCCGGAAAATTGCTGGCCAGAGCCAGGACCGTTTGTAGGATCTTCGGCAGCGGATGTGAGCCGGTCGACCCCCGGAAACACTTGTATCCGGCACCTTTGGCGTTTGAAGATTTGCTCCCCGCCCTTCCGCAACCACGCGGAGCGCGGGGAGCGTCTTTGCGGTCACTCTCCGAGGTCCGCAGGGGTGCGGTCCCGGCGTGGGGACGCCGTGATCGGGGCGTGGGGACGCCCGTGCGTACGGGATGCTCCCGTCTGATGGGAAATAGGGGAAGAGCGGTGCACATGAGGGCATGTGAGACGCCGTCGGTGCCGCTGCCGGCCGGAGCGCCGCAGGCGTCCGGCACACCGGCGCGGCCGGGTGTTTCGCCGACCGCCGCAAAACCGGCGGCCGGCCCGTACAACCCCGGCGGGGGGACGCGTGTCCAACTGGCGTGGCAGAGGTACTCGACTTCCCGGCGACCCGCGGCACGGCCCTCCGGCCGCCCCGCGCCGCCCTCCGACCCCGCGTGCCCGGTGCGCCCGGCGGCATGCCGGTGATCGCGCCGATGCCCGCAGCGCGTCCCACCCGCATCCCCGGCCAGCGTGACACCGACGAGACGGTGGCCGCCGGTACCACGGTCGACCACCTCACCGAGACCTACCGCGCGCACTACCGCTCGCTCCTCGGTCTCGCCGCGCTCCTCCTCGACGACACCGCCTCCTGCGAGGACGTCGTCCAGGAGGCCTTCATCCGCGTCCACTCCGCCCGCAAGCGGGTCCGCGACCCCGAGAAGACCCTCGCCTACCTCCGCCAGACCGTCGTCAACCTCTCCCGCTCCGCCCTGCGCCGCCGCATCCTCGGCCTGAAGCTCCTCTCCAAGCCGATGCCGGACATGGCCAGCGCGGAGGAGGGCGCCTACGACCTGCTGGAGCGCGACTCCCTCATCAAGGCGATGAAGGGCCTCCAGCGCCGCCAGCGCGAGGTCCTCGTCCTGCGCTACTTCGCCGACATGACCGAGGCCCAGGTCGCCCAGACCCTCGGCATATCCCTCGGCTCCGTCAAGGCCTACGGCTCCCGCGGCATAGCCGCCCTGCGCGTCGCCATGGAGGCCCCGGCATGACGGGCCCCACGGACGGAGACGAACGTACGGCGGGCGAGACGCCGGTCGTCGAGCCGGAGGCCGGGGCCGGGGCGATGGTGGAGCCCGAGTCCGGGTCCGAGTCCTCGTCCGGGCCGGTGTCCGAGCCCGAGGCCGGGTTCGAGACCCTGACTGCGTCCGAGTCCGCCCCCGAACCCCGTAGCGACCCCGGACCCGGTGGCGACCCCGCGCCGGAGTCCGATCCCGCGCCGGAGTCCCGCCACGAGCACCACCCGAAGCCCTCGCACGCTGGGAACGCAACCGTGAACCACCACCTCGACGGACAGGGCCCCGAAGGGCTCGACTCGGGCGAGCTGGCCCTGCGCCGCATGCTGCACCACGCGGTCCAGGAGATGGAGCCCCGCGACGGGACGCTCGACCACCTGCGCCGGGCCGTTCCCGCCCGCCGGGCCCGCAAACGGCAGGCCGTCGTCGGCATGGCCGCCGCCGCCCTCCTGGTCGGCACCGCCGTACCCGCCCTGCTGCACGTCTCGAACACCGGCGGCTCCGAGGCCAACCCCGCCATGGCGGGCCAGGCCTCCGAGACCCAGGGCGGCGGCGACGGCCTCAAGGACCCCGACGGCACCTCCACCGGCAGGATCGGCTCCCCGCCCGGCGACTCCGGCGGACAGCGCCCCGGCGACCCGGAGCGCACCGGCGAGGACACGGACACGGGCAGCCCGTCCGGCTCCCCCGACGGCACCGGCCCCGCCGCCACCGCCGCCCCCACCGCGTCGGCCTGCACCGCCACCCAGCTCGGCGACTCCAGCGCCACGGTCGCGGTCCCCGACGCGGCAGGCATCGTCTACGGCACCTTCCGCGTCGTCAACGTCTCCGACAGCGGCTGTACCGTCGGCGGCGACGTCTCCGTGACGTCGACGCCCCAGGGCGCCGCCGACGCCGCCAAGATCGGCGTCCGCACCCACGCCTCCGGCGACGCCGCAGCGGGCCTGCCCGACCCGTCCCTCAACGTCGCCCAGCTGACCCTCGCCCCCGGATCGGCCTACGACGTCAGGTTCGCCTGGGTGCCCTCGGAGACCTGCCCCACCACCGGCGGCCCCGGCGACGGCGGCGGCGACAACGGCGGCGGCCCCACGTCCTCCCCGGAGCCCACCCCGAGCGAGCAGCCCGGCGCGGGCGCGGGCGGCACGACCGACGGCGCGTCCGGCACCGCGCCCCAGCTGTTCCCCGCGGACGGCTCGGCCGACGGCAGCGTCCTGGTCACCTACACCGCGCCCGGCGGATCGCCCACGGTCAGCGCCACCGTGGCACAGGCCTGCGCGGGCACCGTCTACCGGACGGGCGTGCTCGCCTCGTCCTGATCCGCGGCACGGGGTCCTGCGGGGGGCGCGTCGGACGCGGCGTGCGCGCCGCCCACCGGCTCTGCTGCCGCCACCGGCGCTGCGACGGGCTCGCCCTCGGGGGAGATGCCCAGCGCGGCGTCGCGCGCGAATTCCACCTCGCGGCGCAGCAGCCGGAACCACATGAACACCACGAACCCGGCGAACACGAACCACTCGCCGGTGTAGCCCAGGTTCTGGAACGCCTTCAGGTCCAGCCCGGTCCCGGTGGGCGTGCTCGCCGGTACGGCGGTCATGCCCCCGTCGGCGCTGCTCAGCGTGACCCAGGCGTCGTACAGCTCGTCGGAGACCAGGTTGACCAGCGAGGCCGAGCTGATCGCGGCGATCTGCCCGGCGGGGAGACCGCCGCGGGCGCTCACGCCGTTGTCGCCCGGAGTCTCGGAGGCCTGGAGCGCGCCGCTGACGGAGACCTCGCCGGACGGCGGGGCCGGGGCCTTCGCGGCGTCCGCGGTGCCGGG
Organism: Streptomyces sp. NPDC091281; assembly: GCF_044757425.1. Classification (NCBI taxonomy): domain Bacteria; kingdom Bacillati; phylum Actinomycetota; class Actinomycetes; order Kitasatosporales; family Streptomycetaceae; genus Streptomyces; species Streptomyces sp. NPDC091281. Next base: position 41,580 of record NZ_JBIVUY010000015.1, read on the forward strand.
CAGCCAGCCGCGCACGACGGGCAGGGTCCGGCCGCCGTCGGTGCGCAGCAGCGTCAGGACGTAGAAGCCCTCCCGGTCGTCGAGCCGCCGGTCGGGGACGAGAAGCTGCTCACCGTACTGTCCGCGCGCCGTGACCCGGCGACCGGAGGTCTCCTTGTCCACGGGGAGCAGCTCGGCGAGCGGACGGGCCGGTTCCGTACGGGCCGAGGTGGCCTGCGCCTCCGCCCGGCGCTGGTCGTCCACGCGCGCCTCGAACCGGCTCAGCTGCCATGACCCCATGAACACGCAGAAGGGGATGGCCAGCAGCACGAAGACGTTGATTCCCCACCAACGGGGCGTCAGCAGAAACCGGTACACGGACACCACCGTACGGGGCGCTCGCGGACCGTCGGCCCGCGGGGGTGCGCGAAGCCGGGGCGGGAGAGCACGGCGGAGGTGGGGGAGCGGCACGCCTGTGGACAACGGCGTCCGACCGCGGTGGTCGGAGGGGGAGAAAGCGCGTTCCGCGGTGCCGGTCTCTCGTAGATATCCACAGGCTGAGAACCTTGACGCTCCTTTGCCGCCGGGGACGGGCAGTATGGGGCCATGACTGAGAGCAACGGGTCCGCCGCACCACAGCGGTTCGAGGAGATGCCGGACTGGGAGAGGCGCTTCAGGGCGCCCCGGGTGTCGCTGCCCGACTGGGCGGAGGACGCACCGGACCGCTCCCTGTTCGTGTCCAACGCGACGGGGACCTATGAGCTGTACGCGTGGGACCGGGCCACCGGCGCCCGGCGCCAGGTGACCGACCGGGCGAACGGCACGACCGACGGCGTGCTCTCCCCCGACGGCGCCTGGATCTGGTGGTTCGACGACAAGGACGGCGACGAGTTCGGCGTCTGGCGCCGCCAGCCCTTCGAGGGCGGCCCCGACGAACCGGCCACCCCCGGCCTGGAGCCGTCGTACCCGGCGGGCCTCGCCCTCGGCCGCGACGGCCGCACCGCGGTGGTCGGCCGCTCCACGGACGAGGACGGCACCACCCTCCACGTGACGCGGACCGGCGAACCGCCCTTCGAGCTGTACCGCCACCGCGAGTCGGCGGGCGTCGGCGACCTCTCCCACGACGGCACCCTGATCGCCGTCGAGCACACCGAGCACGGCGACGCCATGCACTCCGCGCTGCGCGTCCTGCGCCCCGACGGCACCACCGTCGCCGAACTGGACGACACCCGCGGCGGCACCGAGGAACTCGGCCTGGAGGTCCTCGGCTTCGCCCCCGTCGACGGCGACACCCGCCTGCTCATCGGCCACCAGCGCCGGGGCCGCTGGGAGCCCCTGGTGTGGGACGTCGCCACCGGCGAGCAGACCGACCTGCGCCTGGACCTGCCGGGCGACGTGGGCGCCGAGTGGTACCCGGACGGTTCCGGCCTGCTCGTCTCGCACGGCTTCGAGGCCCGCAGCGAACTCTTCCGGTACGACCTGTCGAGCGGAGAACTGGTCCGGGTGCCGACCCCGCCGGGCACGGTCTCCGGCGCGACGGCCCGCCCCGACGGCACCGTGGAGTACCTCTGGTCCTCCGCGGCCCGCCCGCCCGCCGTGCGCTCCACCACCGGCGAGGTCGTCCTCGACCCGCCCGGCATGAAGTCGCCCGGCTCGGTCCCGGTGGAGGACGTGTGGGTGGAGGGCCCCGGCGGCCGCATCCACGCCCTGGTCCAGCGCCCCGCGGGCGCGACCGGCCCGCTGCCGACGGTCTTCGACATCCACGGCGGCCCCACCTGGCACGACAGCGACTCCTTCGCCGCGGCCCCGGCGGCCTGGGTCGACCACGGCTTCGCCGTCGTCCGCGTCAACTACCGCGGCTCCACGGGCTACGGCCGCGCCTGGACCGACGCCCTCAAGCACCGGGTCGGCCTGATCGAGCTGGAGGACATCGAGGCCGTCCGCGCCTGGGCCGTCACCTCGGGCCTCGCCGACCCCGCCCGCCTCGTCCTCACCGGCGGCTCCTGGGGCGGCTACCTCACCCTCCTCGGCCTCGGCGTCCAGCCCGACCTGTGGGCGGTGGGCATCGCGGCGGTGCCCGTCGCGGACTACGTCACGGCGTACCACGACGAGATGGAAGCCCTCAAGGCGATGGACCGCACCCTCCTCGGCGGCACCCCCGAGGAGGTCCCCGACCGCTTCGCCGCGTCCTCCCCCCTGACCTACGTCGACCAGGTCAAGGCCCCCGTCTACATCTCGGCCGGCGTCAACGACCCCCGCTGCCCCATCCGCCAGATCGACAACTACGTCCGCCGCCTGGAGGCCCGCGAAGCCGTCCACGAGGTCTACCGCTACGACGCGGGCCACGGTTCCCTAGTGGTAGACGAACGCATCAAGCAGGTCCGCCTGGAACTGGAGTTCGCGGAGCGCTATCTGGGGGCGGGAGTGGGGGAGACGGGGTGAGGTGGTGAGGGGGACTCCGTAGGGGAGCGGGGCGGGCACCGGGGGTGGGGCGATGGCCCCCGCACCCGGCGGCCGCCGACGGCGGAGGCGTCGCAGGGGGCCACCCGCACCCGAAGACGCATGCCGCACGGGCGGTGCGGGTGGGAGACGAAGGGTGCCGAAGGCGAAGCCGAGGCCGTAAACGCACCCCCTCCCTCCCCCCCTAGGCCACCCGCCCCCTCCGCCCCAGCAACTCCGCCATCCCCCGCCGGGTGGCGGCCAGCACCACCCGATCCTCATCCCGCAGCACATACGTATCAGGCAGATCCCACACCAGCCCGGCCCCAGGCACCTCACCCCCCGCCCCACCGGCAGAGCCCCCCGCCCCACCGGCGGAGCCACTCGCCGAGCCACGCGTGTCCAACGCCAGCACCCGCCACCGCCCCGCCTGGAACGCCTCTCCCACAGTCCGCCCCGCCAACTGCCGGCATCCCCCCACTTCCAGCGCGGCGAACAGCAGCACGCGCCGCTCGACCGGAATCGCCCCCAGGATCTGCCGCCCCATCATCGCCCCGGCGAACGACGGCGCCGCGAGGTGCGTGACGCTCCGGCTCCGCGTCAGGGCCTGCGGATGCGCGGCCCGCAGGGTGCGGTAGACGGCGGTCGCGAAGTCGTCGTCGTAGAGCCGCAGCACGACCCGCAGATCGTGCCGTAAGGTCCGCGCGTACAGCGCCGCTTCGAGATTGGTGGTGTCAGAACTCGTCACGGCGAGCAGCGCGTGCGCGCGATGGATCTTCGCCGCCTCCAGCACCCCCTCCTGGGTGACGTCCCCGAGTACGACGGGCACGCGCAGCCGCCGCGCCACGGAGATCCCGCGCGCCTCGGGCCCCGCCTCGACACACACCACGGGGATGTCCAGTTCCCGCAGCCGGATCAGCACACGGGTGCCGATCTTCCCGAGCCCGAGCAGCACCACATGCCCGCCGAGCCCGCGCGGCGGCCGCCGCAGCGAGGCGGTGCCCCGGAAGGTCCCGAGCCCTTCCAGCACGGCCGCCAGCATCACCGGCAGCAGCAGCAACCCGACCAGCCCGGAGAGGAGTTGGAGCACCTGCCGCTCGGTGCTGGAGCCGAGCGCGGGCTCGTTGATGGAGAAGAGGTCCAGCAGGGTCAGATAGAACGCCCCGAGCGGATGGATGCCGGTCACCACCCACAGCGTCACCGCCAGCGCGACGACACACCCGACCAGCCCGGCGAGCGACCACCGCAGCCGCCGCGAGAACAGCGTCCCGAACGGCGCCACGAGCCCGGCCCCCCACCGCCCGGACCGCCGTTCCGCCCGGCCGTCGGTCCCCGCCGTACCCGCGCCCCTGGCCCCCGCCCCGGCCGCGTACGTCACCTGCTCCAGCACGAGACTGCCCCGCCCGCTCGCCGCGTCCACGGCCGCCGCGTCCGGCAGCAGCAGCGGCCCGTGCGCCCCGCTGTTCTCCGAACCGTCCGCGAAGGCGGGGTCGTTGACGGCCGCCGACAGCAACGCGAGCGTCGCGAGCCCACCCGAAGCCCCACCCGCCCCGCTCGCCCCACCCGCCCCGGACGAGCCACTGCCCGCCCCGGAGGGACCGGCGCCCGCCCCGGAGGGCCCCCTCGCGGGCCGCTCGACCGCCCGCAGCATCAGCCCGTCCGTCTGCACCACCTTCGAGGTGCCCACGACAGCGGTCGCGGCGAGCGCGGGCGCGGCGGTGTCGGCGTCGGACAGCACGGTGGTGGAGACGTCACCCAGGACCCCCGCACCGTCCTCGCCCCCCGCCAACAGCGCCGCCTGGTCGAGGAGTTCCTCGATGTGCTGGCCCAACCGCCGGTTGTAGAGCCGCAGGACGAGCCGCAGCCGGGGATTGAGCCGGCGGGCGGTGAGGGCGGCCCGTATGTTCGTCTCGTCGTCGTCGTAGACGAGCGCCAGCGCGGCGGCCCGCTCGACGCCCGCCTCGGCGAGCACCGCCTCCGTCGCCTCGGCGGCCTCCAACACCCGCGCGCCGAAGGCCGGTTCACCTTCCCCGCCACCGCTGCCACCCGCGCTGCCCGCGCCGGGCCCCCCGGCCGCGCGGTTCACGGCGGCGCTCACCATCCGGTCGAGCAGCGCCGCCGACACCGCGCGGGCCCGCCCCACCACGGGCGGCCGTACGCTGCGTTCGGAGGGCGGGACGACGAGGGTGACCTGCTCCCCGTACACGCCCCGCAGTTCGGCGGTGAGCCGGTGCGCGAGCCCGTCGTCACCGCAGACGACCATGTGTCCGCCGGCATCGCCCGGCGCGGGACCCTGATTCGGAACGACAGCCACGAGGGAGAAGACTGCCCCACCGGGACCACCGGTTCCAGACGGCCCGGCGACCGGCTGAACGCACGACGGTTTCCGGCCGTACGAAACAAGTAGGGAACCACGGGGCGGGAGAACACATGACCAAGCCGACGACGGCCACCACCCCCCACCCCGGACCGCCCCCATCCACGCCCGCGGACACGCACCCGCACCCGGCCCCAGGCGCGCACCCTTCCCCGGCTCCCCCCACCCCGGCCCCTTCCACCCCGACCCCCCGCCCCCGCCTGACCTCCCCCCTCACCCTCACCCTTCTCCTCCTCCTCATGGTCCTGGCGCAGTCCCCGCTGCGCCGCGCGCTCTCCACCCCCGTGATGCAGAGCTGGACGACGGTCTTCGTGGCGGTGATGATCCAGGCGCTGCCCTTCCTGGTCCTCGGCGTGCTGCTGTCGGCGGCGATCGCGGTCTACGTCCCGCCGTCCTTCTTCGCCCGCGCCCTGCCCCGCAGTCCCGCGCTCGCGGTGCCGGTGGCGGGGATGGCGGGCGCGGTACTGCCCGGCTGCGAGTGCGCGTCGGTGCCGGTGGCGGGTGCCCTGGTCCGCCGGGGCGTGCCCCCGGCCGCCGCCCTGGCGTTCCTGCTCTCGGCGCCCGCGATCAACCCGATCGTGCTGACGGCGACGGCGGTGGCGTTCCCCCGCGATCCCGAGATGGTGCTGGCCCGGTTCGTGGCGAGCCTGCTGGTGGCGTGCGCGATGGGCTGGCTGTGGCACCGCGTCGGCCGTACGGACTGGCTGCGCCCGCCCACGCACGCCCACCGCGCGGGCCAGACGCGGGGCCAGGCGTTCTGGGACGCGACGCGGCACGACGTGCTGCACGCGGGCGGCTTCCTCGTGGTGGGCGCGATGGCGGCGGCGACGCTGAAGGCGGTCGCCCCCGAGCACTGGCTGCGGGCGGCGACCGACCACCCGGCGGTGGCGGTCCTGACGCTGGCGCTGCTCGCGGTGGTGCTGTCGATCTGCTCGGAGGCGGACGCGTTCGTGGCGGCCTCGCTCACCCAGTTCTCGCTGACGGCACGGCTGGCGTTCCTGGTGGTCGGCCCGATGATCGACCTGAAACTGTTCGCGATGCAGGCGGGCACGTTCGGCCGCTCCTTCGCCGTACGGTTCGCGCCCGCGACGTTCGTCCTGGCGGTCGCCGGGGCGGTCCTGACCGGGGCGGTGCTGCTGTGAACCGCCAGGCGCAGGCGGCGGTCCTGTTCCTGCTCGGCGCGAGCCTCCTGCACGCCGCCACGACCGACCTCTACCTGCGCTACGTCAAGGAGGGCCTGCGCCCCCTGGTCCTGGCCGCGGGCGCGGCCCTGATCCTGACGGCGCTGGCGACGACCTGGTACGAGTGGCGCGCGAGACGAGCCCCGCAGGCCCCGCACCCGTCGGAGGACCCGCGCCCTGCGGAGACGGTGAGTCTCTCGAAGGACGCGCGCCCCGTGACGGACACGCACCCCGAACCCCGCATCTCCTGGCTCCTCCTGCTCCCCCTCCTCGCCCTGATCCTCCTGGCCCCGCCCGCGCTGGGCTCGTACAGCGCGACCCGCACCGGTACGGCCCTCCAGGAACCCCTCGCCTACCCGAGGCTGCCCGCGACCGACCCGCTCCCCCTCAGCGTGGTCGACTACGCGGGCCGCGCGGTGTACGACGACGGCCGCACCCTCACCGGCCGCACCGTCCGCCTGACGGGCTTCGTCGCCCTGGAGCACGACGGCACGCCGTACCTGGTCCGGATGGCCCTCAACTGCTGCGCGGCGGACGCCCAGCCGGTCAAGGTCGGCCTGACCGGCGAGGTCCCGCCGGTCCTCCAGCCGGACACCTGGCTGGAGATCACCGGCACGTACACCCCGCGCCGCGCGCACGACCCGGTGAACGACGGCCCGATCCCGTTCATCGAGGTGACGAGAGCCCGCCCGGTCCCGCCCCCGAGAGACCCGTACGACGAAAGCTGGAACACATAGGAACGGGCCGCGCCCCGAAGAGACACGACCCGCACCCCACGTACTCCGACCGCTCGCTACAGCCCGTCGACGCGCGCGACCTTCCGCCCGGCCTTGAGGTACACGCTGTCCGCCTTGGCGACGAGCCCGGCCCCGGCGAGGGCGTCGAGCACGGCCGCGACGAGCGGACGCTGCACGTCGGCCTCGGCGAGGTTGGCGGTCTGCTGCCCCTCGTCGGTCTCCAGGACCACGCGCAGCCCGTTCTGCTTGGCGAGGCGGCGGGCGGCGGAGGTGCTGGGGGTGAACTCCAGGACCTGCGTCAGCACGGTGCCGACGGACTCGTCGGCGTGCTCGGCGCCGATGACGGGCAGCGAGTCGACGTCGGCGAAGGTGCGCTTGGAGAACTGGGCGGTGAAGTGGTGCCGGGCGGCGGCGGCGGCCTCGGTGCCGTGCAGGGCGGCGACGGCCTCACCGGCGACGAGCTTCTTGAGGTCCATCGGGTGCAGCGACTTGTCCTCGACGCGCGCGGTCGCGGCCTCCACCTCGGCGTCGGTCCACTCGGTCCACGCCTTGAGGTACTGCACGGTGAGCCGGTCCGGGATCGACATGATCTTGCCGTAGATGTCGTCGGGGGACGCGGTGAGGGGGATGTAGTTCCCCTTGCTCTTGCTCATCTTGGCGCCGGTGCCGTCGGTGCCCTCGATGAGCGGCATGCTGATGACGAGCTGCGGCTTCTGCCCGGAGATCTCCATGACCTTGCGGCCCATCTGCATGTTCAGCAGCTGGTCGACGCCGCCCAGCTCGATGTCGGCGTCGATCTTCACGGAGTCGAGGGCCATGACGACGGCGTAGATGAACTCCGACATGGCCAGCCCGTGGCCCTCGGCGAGCCGGGTACGGAAGTCCTCGCGCTGGAGGGACATCGACACGGGGATCTGGGAGAGCACACCGATCAGCTCGGGCAGCCGGATCTCCGACAGCCACTCGCTGTTGCGCCGGAACTCCGCCTTGTCGAAGTCGAAGAAGGGCCGCACCTGGTCCTGGTACGTGGAGAAGTTCTGCGCGATGTCGTCGTCGGTGAGCGGCGGCCGCTCGTCCGAACGCCCCGACGGGTCACCGATCTTGGCGGTGATGTCGCCGATGATGAGGACGACCTGATGCCCCATCCGCTGGAACCGGCTCAGGATGATCATCGGAACCGTGTGCCCGAGGTGGACGTCGGCGGCGGTCGGATCGATCCCGAGCTTCACCCGCAGCGGCCGCCCCTCCCCCCGCGCCCCGTCGATCGCCGAGGCCAGCGCCTCGGTCGACGGCAGCACCCCGACCGTCCGCCCGGCGATCAGCCGAGCCTGCTCCTCCGCGGACAGGTCGGACAGATCGAGCTGCCGCCGAGCACTCGTCTCGGCCAGCACCTCCTCCACCACCTTGTCGGAGGAGAGATCCCGTCCAAGGAGCTCAAGGGTGCGCGCTACGGACTCGCTGAGGCGTGTCATGGGGTTCCTGTATTGATCGAGGCTCTTCTCATAGAACGAACGGAGTCTACCCGAACCGCCGAGTCCATCGTCTTCTTATTTATCGGTCACCTGCTTCCCTTCCGTGATGATCCGGCCAGGATTGTCGCGCGCTCATTAATTGCCCTTCTCCTGTTCCGGAAAGTGGACATGGGATGAAAGGGGAGGCGCTGAATTCTGCGGCAAAAGTCGTGCTCCCTGCCCCACCGCGCGTATGGGGCAGGGAGCGTGACCTCAGAGGATGGTGTCGGCAGCGAAGCCGTCGCCGACAATTCGTGACACGGTGGAAACGTATGCCGGAATTCCGGCAGGCCTCTCACTCGGCACGCCGTCGCCGGTCGCCCAGTTCCCCGGCTCTCTCAGCACCGGCCCTGACCCGGTGCCTGAAGGGGGTGGCGGGATGAAATTCCTCGGCTGGCGCACCGGTCAGTCGAGGTGGCTCTCCGGGGAGCCCTCGGACTCCGCACCGTCCTCGTCCGGCGCGGGCTTCTCCACGGTCCTGCGCCGCAGGTTCTCCACGTCGGTCAGGATGCCGATCAGCAGGGTGTGCAGATGGTCGAGCTGGTCCACCGGGACGATAGGAGTGTGGTCCCCGACGTCCGGCTCCAGCGCGTGCAGATGGTCGAGTGCGTCCCGGGCGCCTTGCACCCCGAGGCGCAGGCTCCTGCGATGTGCGGCGGCGCGCTGACTGGGCGGAACCTGGACGCCCTCGTCCCGCGGTTCGGGGAACAGGTCCCCGACCGTGGCCGCGCCCTCGGCCCCGACCCCTGCGCCGACGCCTGCGGACAGGAACAGAGGCGTCCCGGAGGCTGCCGCCGCGGACGTCGCACCGGATCCCTCAGCAGGTGTCCCGTCCAGGTCCGGCGCCGTCTCCTCGGTCGGCATGGTCCCCTGGTCCGGCGTGGCCGGAGCCGGAGGTGCCACGACGGTGATCGGCGACGCGAGCCTCGCCACGCGGTCCGGGTCCGAGGCGGCGACGACATCCCACTCGTACAGCGGCGCCGGCACACCGTCGGCATCGACGGCGATACGGTCCTCCGCGGCGAGGTCGACCTTGAAGTAGATGTACGGCGGCTCGTCGGTTTCGGGCGACTCCTTGCCCGTGAGGCTCTGCTTGGGCACGGAGTTCTGCGGCAGGTCGTTGCCGCGGAAGGTGTTGGCGGCCAGCGCGAGCGTCCAGAGGCCGAGTTCGTTCGTCGACCTGGAGAGTCCCTCGATGACCTTGTTCACGTCCGCGCGGAAGGGGACTCCGCCCTTCTCTTTCCTGCCCCCCAGCGACGAGCCGACATTCCTGGTGAGCAGCTTGTCAGCGATCAACGCGGTACCGCCGGCCACGGCGAGGGTGCGACGGGCGTTGTCGTCACCGTTCATCGCCGGTTCGATCAGCGTGGTGAAGTCCTCGGTGGGGACCGGAGTCCAGCCCTGCGTGACATCGGCCGACAGGACACCGCCGTTGTTCCACGCGTTGCGGGCCTGCTTGGTGACCAGCTTCTTCTTCGCGCGCCAGGGCAGGTCGACGATGGGGCCGAGCAGCTCGCCGAAGCCCTTCATGCTCATGCGCTGGCCGCCCTTGATGGCCTTGGCCTGGTCCTTGACCAGTTCGAGGAGGTCCGGCTGGGTCAGGGCGCTGACCAGGTAGACGGCACGCCACAAGGCGGTTCCGGGAGGTGCCGGGTCGCCTCCGAAGACCTTCGGAAGCTCGGTGACGGGGATCCGGCCGACGGCGAGGCCGTACACCGCCTGGAGGTCGGCCGTGTTCCAGCGGGGGTCACCCTGCTGGATGATCCGCTTCAGGGCCCGGGTGATGACCTCGACGTTCTGGGCCGCCGCGTCCCACTGCTTGAACTCCACGTGCACCGAGGCCAGTACGGAGCGGACGGCGTCGTCGAAGATGTCCTCCGGCGACAGCACCCGGCCGTCGTGGCCTTCGATCCCGACGGCGATCTGTGCGGGAACGACGTAGGACTGAGCGATCTGAGCGGCCAGGACCCCAGGCGTCGCGCTCTTCATCTCGTCGTCGAACTGCTGTCGCCGCGACTGGCGCCACTGCGCCCGGCCGGCCGCGAGCCGCTGGCCGAGACCTGGCCCCGCGCCCGCCCCTGCCGCGGAAGTACGCCCGAGCAGTGCGTCCGTGGCCAGGGTGGCCACCTCGGCGGGGTCGGCGTCGTGCCCGGCCAGTACGCTCCAGGCGCTGGCGAGCCGGGTGATCCCGTCACGGACGACGAGAACGTGGAGCGGCTCCGTACCGTCCTCGAAGGTGATCTCGACCGGGTGGGTGATCAGGTTGCGGGTGACGGAGCGCGTGAGGATGGAGGCCGCGTAGCTGTTGAGCGACAGCGTCGCGTGGAGGGTCTGCCAGACGTGATTCCGCAGGTGGACGAGGTTCTCGTAGCGGTACTGCACGATCGCGCTCGGATGCCCGTCGTGGGTGATGCCGTGCACCTGAGGGTCGGCCACCTCCGACACCTCCATGCCGGTGCGGGGCTGGGGGCCGGGGAACAGCTCGCTCAGCAGGACACGCGTGACGGCCGACCGGAGCGTCGCCCCCTCGACATTCTCGACCATCAGGAGACCAGCGTGCTCGTCCGACGTCGGGCGAAGCTGAACTGCCATTGCTTCGGGGCGAGTTGTGGCACGGGCTATGGCGTCCCAGGAGGCGTCCGGCAGTTGCGTGCTCGGGTTGGCCCGGCCCGCCGCGGCCACGGCCGCGATCTGGCTTTCCGTCGAGTCGGTGGGGAGACGGGGCGAAATGTTGGTCACCCGGATCGTGTCCGCGCCCCAGTTGACGTCGATGGAAAGCGGAGCGGGTGTGCCGGTGGTCATGAGTACCGATCTCCAAGGGGTGTGAAGAGCTTGCGGTGGCCGTCACGAAGGGGGCGGTTCCCCTGACGCGCCACCCGGATCGTCAGTTCGGGATATCCGTCGGGACAGGGGCGCCTGCCCAGGGCGACTCCGGCGGCAGACCGCTCGGCCCGCACTTCGCGTTCGGGTAATTCCGCTGCTGATAAGCGGCGTACGCCCTGAGTTTTACGAGGGTTAGAAAAAGCACACTCTTGGCCGCTGGGATGTCGTGCTTCGCCTGTCGGGAGTACCGCTTGGGCAGGGGAGGCAGAGGTGACGTGTTGTCATCAGCCGGGCTGGCGCGGCCTGTTGATGCCACCGTATGGGCAGGCTGTGGCTTGCGCAGAGACTTTCGGCTTTCGCGCCGGAATGACGCAAGAGCTACGTAAGGTGATGTAAGCGCTGCGCAGAAAGCGGATGTTCCGCTTCTGCTCCTCAGCTGAGGTTGTCTTTGGCTTTCGGATAATTATCGAACACCTGTGGCAGCGGATTCATCCCCAGCGTGTCCAGATGTGCGAGCGCGGCGGCGACGGCAGCGACCTCGCCCAGGACGCTCTCACGCTGAATGACCCAGACGAACGCGCTCTCGGACGACGGCAGCGTCCGCGGCAAGGTGGTCAGCCCGATCCTTTCGAACTCTTCACTGATCAGTGTGCACAGCTCGGAGCTGAGCCGAGCCCGCCCCGGCGCGGCATGCTTCTTGATGAAGTGCATGGACAAGCGCTTGATGCCGTGGTCCACCTCGACGGCGTGCTTGATAATTGTGAAGTCCATAACTCAGTACATTACTGAGTTAATAAGCGAGTTGAGGAGGGGCGGGGGCTCATCCTCGGCACGGGCCGCCACCCCGTCGTGACGGCCCAGGTCGGCCGGGCCGTCACGATGAGGAGAACCCGTGCCGTCACGACCCGTGCTGACGGCCTGAGCGGTGGAGGTGCAGGCGGAACCGGTCGCGCAGTCGCGGGAGCGGAGCGTCGGCGCCGAGCCGTCGGAGGAACTCGCCCACCTCCCACGTCACCAGGCCGCCCTGGCGGGAGAGGTAGAGGCCGACGTGGTCGATGCCGTACCGGTCGTCGTAGTCGAGGAGCAGGTAACCGGCGATCTGGTAGATCTCGTCGCGGCCCAGGCGGCGAGGGTCTTTGGTGGCTTTGCAGTCGAGCAGGAGGCCGTCGAGTATGAAGTCGGCGTCGGCCCCTCCGATGTCGTTGCTGCCGGTGAACACCGGGCCGCAGACGCGGGCCTCGCGCGGCAGACCGCGGAGGCGGGAGAAGGGGCCGGTGGCGAGCCGCATCTGCTGGCTGATGTCGTCGAGCACGTACGCGGGGACAGCGTCCGTGAGGTCGGCCAGGTTGGTCGCGGGGGTGGCCCCGGCGAGCATGCTGAACCGGCGGATCTGACCGGTGCGGGCGATGTCCTCGAAGAACCCGGCGACGAAGCACAACCGGGTGAGCGTGTCTTCATCCATGCTTCCCGGGGCGGCGAGGCAGGCGTCGACGGTGGCCAGAAGCTGCTGTCCCGCGGCGTGCAGGGCCTTGCGGCTCTCCGGCCCGGGGGCCCCTCGAAGCGGCTCTGCCCCGTCCAGGGCCCAGACGCCCAGGGTTACGGCGGGCCCGAGCCGTCCGCCGAGCGAGAGCCGCAGCCGGTAGTCGATGGCGTGGCCGAGCGCCGACCAGTTCGGATGCTGTACGTCGATGGGCTGGACGGGCTGTGGAAGGCGAGCGATGCGGCCCAGGTAGTCGCGCACCAGGTTCTCGCTGTGAGGGAGGCTGTGCGCCATGAACTGCGAGATGGGCGAGGTGTCGTACTTCAACTGTCCGGTCAGGCTCAGTTCGATCATCGGTCGCCCGGCCACGGTGCCGTCCCGGCCGGCACCGGCCATGGCGGTCTCGTACGCGTCGATCCAGCCGATCGCATCGATGTCCAACGCGTGACGGGCCCGGGTGACCGCGACGTAGATCAGGCGTGCCTCACCGGAGTTCAGCGAACGCTGTAGGCCGTCGTCGTCGACGGAGGGAGCCACGAAGCCCTTGCCGATCCGGACCGAAGGCCACTCGCGGCCCTTGGCCTTGTGCGCGGTGGAGACGGTGACCTTCGCGTCCTGCTCCGAGGAGAGCCGGTCCACCGCGGCGATGATCTGGTCCGGGCCGTAGGTGTCCACCAGCTGCACGATGGCCTTGAGGTCCTGAGCCGCCTTGTCCTGCTCGGCGTACTCCTGCACCTCGCCCCAGGAACCGAACAGGAACAACTCGGGGTGGCTGGTGCGGTGTCCGGCCTTCAGCTCCATCGCGGCCTGTGCGATGCGCTGAAGCGCGCTGCCGCCGCCGGTCAGCGCCACCGGGACGCCCAACTCCAGGAAAGCCAGTACTTCTTGCATGGCATCGGCGTTGCCGCGGCACAACACCGAGTCCGGGTGGGCCAGCTTGTCGATGCGGGAAGAGCTGGGGCCGTGCCCGGTGAGCTGCATCTCGGACTCGGCGTGCCGGAGCCAGCGGTTGGCGACCGTGGCGATCGCCGGACCGAAGCGGAAGGACTGGGTGAGGTGGAGGTGGTCGGCCGGAAAACCTGTCATCACGTCCCGCGCGCTGCGCCATCCGTAGATCTGCTGGGCCGGGTCACCGACACAGATCCGCTGCGCGTCCTGGGCGAGGAAGACCTCCTCCAGGACGGGATTGGTGTCCTGCGCCTCGTCGAGCAGGACGAAGTCGGCGGGCAGCACCGGTTCGGTCATCGCCCACAGCTTCATGTAGTGGTCGTGCTCGAACCGCAGCCTGCCCGTGTCGGAGCAGATGTCCTGCCAGGCGCGATGCGCGTACGGCAGCAGCGTGCGCGCGAGGAACTCCTGCCCCTGGTGGTCGAGGCCGTTGACCCACTCCATATGGCGGGCCATGACCTGCCGGTCAGTCGTGTAGCAGAACTTCCGGACCATGCCCATCACGAGGCGCGCCTGGTGATTGACCTTGATGCGACGGGAGTTGACGTCCAGGTCGCGGGTGATGCCCAGCAACTGAGCGGTGTACCTGGCGGGGATACGCGCCGAGTTGTCGAGGCGCTCGCGGTAGTGATGCCCCACCGCCTGGAAGGCGAGGGAATGCGCGGTACGGCATTGCACGTTCGCCCCGAAACGTCCCCGCGCGTCGTCGGCGATCGACCGGTTGAAGGCCACGTACAACCCGCGTCTACGCGTCGCGGAGCCCATCAGGATCAGCGTGGACGTCTTGCCGGTCCCGGCCCCGGCGACCAGCGCCAGGTCCCGTCCTGAGGCGAACAGCTCGCGGGCCGCCTGCTGCTCTTGGGTCGGCGCGATGGCCACAGGAGTCCTTTCTGGGAAGAGCGGCTACGTGTACCGCAGCCAGCAAGGCTGCCCTTCTCTGTCACCAACCGTCAATATCGTCCTACGTTCGGTGCCTGGCGCTGTGTCCTGGTTCGGCTTCCGGGGCCGGACTCCTGGATCGGCGTCCAGGGTTGGTCTCCTGGTCGGCATCCGGGACCGGCGACCGCTGCCCCGTCCTGTGGGCGCCGTCTCCCAGGGCAGGCGTTACCCCTGCGTCCATGGTCGTAGCCGCGGTCTGCGAGGAGCGCGTCGGGCCGGCGTCCGGGCCGACCGACGACGCCGGCCACGGCCGGAACCTTGTCCAGCAAGGACAGCAACTGCGTGACGCCGTTACGGTTCCCGCCGGTCAGCGACACTGCGAGCGGGATGCCCTGTGCGTCGGTGAGGCCGTGGTGCTTGCTGCCCGGCCGTGCGCGGTCGAGGGGGCTGGGCCCGCCGGTTGCTCGGTGGTGTCGGGGGAGCAACCTCGGACGGCCCAGGAACGGCCCGACCGATGCTCAGGGCGTTCGGCGCTCCTGCGGCCAACTACTGCTGGCGCGCTTCAGGTTGACAGCTTGGGTACGCCGAGATCGGCGAAAAGCTGCCGCGTTGCCGGGTCAACTGCGTACAGCACGGTGCCCCGGATCGACCGGGTCATCAGTACCCCGTAAGCGTTGCGGATCCGCTGCGTCAGGACATCGTCAGAGCTGATCCGGATGGCCTTGCTTTTCACATGCTGCCGATCCAAGAGCCAGGAGCTTCCGCTCCATGTGAGGTCAAGCCCCATGATCACGCCTCCCCACTCGTACTCGAGCCCCTGAGCCGTGTGTACGCAGCCGATCTGGTTGAAGCCGCCCGGATCTGTCGCCCAGAAATGCCGCTTCGGCACATCGGCGTTCTGGGGCGAGTCCTCCGCGTTCCAAGGCCGTGCCCAGCCCGGTTCTGGGGCTACATCCGGCTGCGTCCCGGTTGTGTCGCTCCACTCCCAGCACATGCCGGCTGTCATGCGGGCGCTGGCACCTGAGTCCAACTTGGACTGCAAGAACTTCTCCATCTGCGGCGCGCTGTCGGTGTAGTACAACTCGAACGGGTCCGAGTCCGTACCGTCGTCGGCTCGCCAGGGCAGAGGGTTGCCTAGAAGCAGATTTTTCACCCAGGTGTCGAAAGTGGAACTGCCGACTGAGCGCAGAGGGCGATCGAAGTCGATCGGCACAACTTCCGCCCGCAACTTCATGATCTCTTCGAGAAGTAGTTCTTCGGACCACACTTCTTCATCGAACAGACGTTGATCGCCGTCGATGAAGAAAACGGGGACCCTTGCCCGTGAGACGATCACTTCCACGGACGATTCGCCAGGCCTCATATAGAACGAACCTTTCATCGGGCGTTCACTGAGCCGATGCGCCTCGTCGCACAACAAGATGTCGATTTCGTCGGGTTTCAGGCTGTCCGCGACCTTGTTCAGCGTCATGAACTTTTTCCCATGACCCTTTGCCCCCCGCCTGAAGTTCTCACGAGAAGCCACACCTCCGGAGACAAAGAGGGCCTCGAATCCGTCCCTGAGCGCGTCGCCAAGCAGGGTGAGAGCAACCAGGGACTTGCCGGTACCCGCCCGTCCTCGGACCACGTAGACCTTCTTGAGGCCGACAGAAGGCTTACGGACCGATTCCATGATGCTGCTCACTGCCTGGAGTTGGTTCTCCACCAGGCTGAAGCGCGTGTAGCCGTTGACGACCGAGCCGATCTCCGAGGTCAGCAGCGTTGTTGACCTTCGGCGCTCAAGCATCGCCTCGGCAGCATCGGCACCGTCCTCCGAGCTGAAGTGTGCCTGGAGGAAATCCCGCAGCTTCGCAGGATGGCGCGCAGTAAAGGTGCGGATGCCGGGACACGGCATGACCTGGCTGATCCACTGCGACTGTGAATCCTTGAGGTTGTGGAGATAAGAGGCACCCACGAGGTGGACATAACGATCGTCGAACATGCTGTGGTGGCGCTTGAGCGCCTCCATGTTGTCCCGGACCTGCACAGCCGGATGCTTCTTGTGAGACGTATAGAACGGCGCGTATACCCGATCTAGTGAGCACAGCTCACACAGCTGTCCGGTGGTGGAGCTTTTGCATGCGGCACACAAGCCCTTCGTGCCGTGGGTGGGATCGGGACGGTCGACGCTTCCCCACTGCTTCAGCTCAATGGCTGCGAAACTCAGCCCTCCACCTGGGTGGTGGCCGGCCAGAACAACATCAATCGGGTTCATCTGGGGGTGCACCCGGTACTCCACGAACACCCAGACTTGCCCAAGGCCCCGATCCTTGAGCGCTGTCGCCACCTCGTAGACGCTCTCACTCCACGAGGTCATGTCTCCTGTGGAGGGGTCTTGTTGAGTCGGATGGGCAGCCTTGTAGAGCTCAGCGATCTTGCCTCTGAGGCGCTCCCGGTCTCGTACCATCTCCTCGGCGGGCCAGTACGCCTCAAGCTCTGCCCACGTGCCCCCGCTACCCATGCATCACTCATCCTCAATGCTGCTCGTCCAGAGCCCAATGTGGCCTGGGACTCGTCAGCGCCTATATCGGTTTGCAATTGGAGCTTGAGTGTCCCGGCAGCACTGAACGACAACAAGCGATCTTCAGCCGAAGGTACAGTCAACGTCTCGGCAGCCGGACACGCGACCGAGCGTAAGCTCATCGACTCGCTTCCGCGCCGCCGAGACTCAACCGCGAAGGTCTGGCGATGCACGCGCCGACTACGTCAACAGCGCCTGCGTCCTCTTGGGCGACGGCGCCACACGACTCGTGGACCGCTTCGAACTCGACTCGCGGGAAGGGCTGTTGAGCGTCCTCGACGCATCCGGGCCCACGGAAGTCATTCAGCGCGTACGTGCCGCCGAGGACGGCGACCCCGAGGGCCGACGCCGACCACGCGGCAAGGCACACGACGACGCCACCGCCGTGCACGGGGTGCTGACGGTCCTAGGCGAAGCGGCCTCGCCCTCCGCGCCTCTCCAGCCCGGCCCTCGGTCGGACCGCGACACGCCCGCTTACCCCCTAGACGCGGCAACACCAAAGGGCTCTCACCGATCCGGTGAGAGCCCTCTGATCTGCTATCTAGCTGTCGGGGTGGCGGGATTTGAACCCACGACCTCTTCGTCCCGAAGCAACTTGGGTGGGCGTTGCACCTGGCTTTAGTGGGCGCCTGAGCTGCTGTGATGGTCCGCACGCGTCCACGCTTGTCCGCCGCTGTTCGCTGGCGTTGTCACGCAGTTAGACACTCACCGCCCCTAAGATCAGGTGAACCAGCCATCTCGACAGCGGGTGTGCGTTAGGCTGCCGCTGTCGTCAGTTGAGGCAAGGGGTATGGAGCATCTGTTCGACTCAGATGGCAGTTCTCGCCCTGGCTGTCTTGGCTCTGATTGTGTTGCGGTTTGTTTGTCTGGCCTTGGAAAGTTCCAGAAACCGTTGGGCACAGAGTGAAGGGAGTTCGCTTATGGGTAGAGGAAGACTGATTGTTGTGGCTGCATTGGATGTGGTCGGGGCAGTCGGGGCAAACTGCGTGGCCGGTCTGCCACCCCTTACCTGAGCTGACGAACTTGAAAACCGTCGTGGCAGCGATGTCACCGTGGGTTCAAATCCCACACCCACCGCCAGGTGAAACGGCCCCTGACCAGGTAAATCGGTCGGGGGCCGTTCTGCTGGGCGGTGCCTGCTCGTCACCGTGGTTCCCCGCCAGTTCCCGAGCGATCGGGCACAACAGGGGCACGGGCACCGTCTGACCCGTAGCTCTGGAGAGATCGGTCATCGGGGGTCATACGAGCTGAGGGGCGGGTCGTGCGGGCTGGTGTCGGTCGCTGGTGGTTGCTGTACAGCAACGGCTACCAATCCCGCCAGTCGTCCGTAATCTCGGTGCGGCTGATGCCTCGCCTCGCTGCCAGAGCAGGGACATCTATGCCGTGCTCCATCAGCGTCTGATCAATGTAGAGGCACAACTCTTCACGCTCCTCAGTCTCGTAGCCGCCACCATCGTGATCCTCGTTGATCTCGTTCAGCACCAGAACGGCACGCTTGATCGTTTTGAAGACCTGCTTGTCGTCCTGGTCCCGGTGCGCCTCTACGTCCGACTCGAACGCGCGCAGCGCCTCATCCGTCGCCGCCAGCAGCGACTCAGGGAAGAGCTTCGACAGAACGGCATCACTCGGGGCTCGCGTCCCGGCCGCGAGTTCTCTTGCCTCTTCGTCCAGGCGCGCACGCCAACGTGTTGATGGTCTGATTGCCATATCCTGGACCGTAAGCCCAGGCTCTGACAGCGCCGTTGCCGCGCACGCTGCATGGCCGTGAACGGGGCTGCATGAGACGGAAGCTGAGACGCGCGGGCTGGCCGGACTGGCTAGGGACCTTGATCGGGCGATGTCAGGTGATTGCCTGACAGGTGAGGGATGGGTCCGGTAAGTATGTGCGTGTGAACGACTCTGCGCTCCTCGAGGATGGCGAGCCCACCCGTTTCGCCAAGGCGAAGAACTGGTGCAAGAAGCACGAGCCGAAGTTCCGCGCCGCTGGTGGCGCAACTCTGGCCATCGGCGGCGTGATCCTGGCCACTGTGATCGCCAATCGCATCGAAGGGCGGGACGCCGAGAGGTACGAGGTCGAGGATTGGGACCCGCTCTCTGCGCCTGAAGAGGCGGAGGGGCAATCTCGTCAGTCCTTCCTCGACCCTGACCGTGACCCCTTCCTGCGGAGGCTTCCCGCTGGCCAAAACGCCAGAGAAGAGGCCAAGGCGAGGCACAGGGAACTGACAGGGAACGAGCTTCCTGACGGTTACACCGTGGTTCGCCGGTGGCTCTACGAGACCGCGGTTTGAGCGGAGGGCACTGCGGCCTTTCATTCCTGTGGAGTGCTGGCGGAGCTGCTGCAGAATTCGCTGGGATTTGAAACGGAAAATCCGTTTTGAGAGATAGGCCGGGTCGTCGGGCCGGTGACCTGGGGCTTCCATGACCGGTGAGCGCCCAGCAACTCGACCGCCAGACGCCCGCGTTGATCGTGGCTGACCGCTGCATCTGGCACGGCAGGGGCACGAACCTCAGCCGACGACAGTCAGCCACGACGGCGGGTGCGCCGATCGACCAGGCGCGCGTATGCCTCACTGCACCCCCACCGGCCTCAGCCACGCTGCTGGCCTGCGCCGCCGACCAGAGCACCCCGCGACGGCCGGCCCCGTGACGACCGAGCACGGGCCATCAGCTTGGGAAGCTAAGGGTGTTTAGGGCTCGTTCTGGGGTTGAGATGCGACGGAGCAGTGTCGGGGCTCTATGGGCGGTCGGCCGGCTCCCCGGTGTTCCCCGTGGTTCCCCGCACGATCTGGCACGGGTCTGGCACAAGGGCGGCGAAGGCTGGTGGGCTGTCTGCGGGGAGCACCGTGCTTCGTCGACGTTTTTGAACATGGACCCCCGGTGACCGATGACCTGCACAGCCACAACTGATCACAGGCGGCCGCGTCCTGCGGCCGCCCCATCGATCAACGCTGCGACCCGCTACCGAGCTGTCGGCACTTGTCGACGTCGGTCACCACCGAGCGCCCTTCCACAGCCCCAGGACGGCCTGGGAGGGCGCTTGTGTGTCGGAGTGCAACGGCTTGGGCAGTCTTCCCTTGTTGACGACTGTAAGACTGAGCACGGCCCTATCTGCTTCCTCGCCTCTCCCAGTAACTGTGTCCCCTGCCAACGTGTTGCGCATATGCTGTAGAATCCGCTCCCTGCGTCGTTTATCGCATGCGCGTGACTAAAGGGGTGTAGTTATGCAAAACGGTGTCGAGCGAATCGTGAAGCTCGATCAACTGTTGCTGGATCCGAACAACTACCGCTTCCAGGATGACCCCACATTCCAGTTCGCGCAGGCGACGCGATTCCATGAAGCAATGGTTCAGCGTAAGACGTTCGAAAGGATCCGTGGCGAGGGGATCAATGATCTCAAAGCCTCGATCAGGCATAACGGATTTCTGACCTTCGAGCGCATCATAGTAAGGCCTTACGGGCGAGGAGATCTCTTCGTTGTAATTGAGGGAAACAGGCGCGTTGCTGCATTGCGCTCCCTGAAAGAGGACCATGAGGCGGGAATCGAGGTGCCGCAGGGGGTTGTGACTGTATTTCAGGAGCTCCCTGTCTCCTGCGTCGAAAGTGATGACTCCGCCCTCCATCTGTCACTCATGGGTATTCGTCACGTGAGTGGGGTGAGGCAGTGGGGCTCCTATCAGAGCTCCAAATTGGTTTCCGAGCTACATGATGAACATGATTTGGAGTTTTCAGAGATCGGCGCGCGTCTTGGTATGTCCACGCGTGAAGTCACTCGCCGTTTTCGCGCTTTCAAAGCCCTCCGCCAAATGGAGGAGGATGAGGAGTTCTCGGAGTACTGCGAGCGGCGAATGTATCCAATGTTCCATGAGGCAGTATCTCAGCCGATGATTCGTCAGTGGCTTCAGTGGGACGAGTCGTCTTCAGAGTTTAAGGATGAAACAAACCTTCGCCACTTCTATGAGTTGATTGCTTCGATTCAAAACGACGAGGGGTTGGAAACCAAAGCGAAGATCACTACTGCTAATGAAGTGCGCGAGCTTAAGACTATTATTGGCTCACCCGAGGCTCGTTTGGTGCTCACCGATCCTAATCGCAGCTTTGCGGAGGCTCTCGCCGTAGCGAAGACTGAGGAGTTGCAGCACGCTTGGACCACTCAGGTAGCTGAGGCAAACAAGGCCTTGGCGGGCATCCCGGCTCTCGAACTGCGGAGGCTTGAGCCGGAACACCTAGCCGTATTGGAGACCCTGAGTCAGACCCTGCAGGACGTCCTCGACACGTACCGTCGCCTGGCTCTCTCATAGCATGGCTAGACCCAGATTCAACGTCCTTGTCGACAGGCTGATTGCCTCAGTCGACATCGATGATCCGCCACAGCATTTAGTAGAGCTGATAACGGCAGCGTACGCGCAACTTTCCGTACCCGAGCTGGATGCGCAGATGTGGGCTGAGGACTCGCTGCGTAGAGTCTCACAGCGGCTTACTGCTCTGCATAATGAGCTAATTCAAGATGGGCGAAGCCTGCGATATGCGTTCAACTCATCGGACGTCCTGTATCTGCAAGGGGCATGCTTCATTGAAAGTGGCATAGATGACGAAGATACGGCTAGCCGTAAACGTCGTCGGAGTGCCACTCATCGTCTGGCTTCAGCTATTGGTCAACTAGAGCCAGCGGAGTTCGAAAAATTGTGCGTTATAGCGCTCGAAGGCCTGGGCGCATATGAAGTGAAACTAACCCCTTACAGAGCCGATCAAGGTATTGATTTTTATGGTCGCCTAAGGGTAGGTGGCGCGCTGGCTGATATCGCAGGATACCCACCAGTTTTCGACAAGTTTTGCGTTTGGGTGATCGGGCAGGCCAAGCACTTCGAAGCAACTCAGGTGGCGACTTTCGATCTTCGAGAGCTTGTAGGTTCGGTTCAACTGGCGCGCAGCGGAGAGTACGGCTCCGTCAATGACAGGTATCCGGACATGAAGATTAGGTCTTGTGATCCAATCTTCAGCCTCTTCATGACGAGCGGAACTATCAGTCGAGAAGCTTGGCTCTTGTGCCGCAACAGTGGAGTGATCGCGATCGACGGTGACTCTTTTTCTCACATACTTTCTGAGACGAGTATCGAGTTGGATGCCCCTGGTCTCCAGGCTGTTGAAAAACTTAGGGCATTCATTGCTGAAAAGCAGCCGGTTGTCAGATGACGCATCAGGTTGGTGGAGCGGCTTTGGGGTGGCGCTGCTTTGGCGCGAGTGATCATGGCCCCGTAAGCTTCCGGCGCGTCGGGCAGTCTGTGGACCTGCCCGGTAAAGCACGACGTTGGAGCCATGATCTGCGAGGCTCGCGCCAAAGTGGCTCCGTAAAGCCGTGGAGCCGACCGCCCCAGCCACGACGTACCCCTTCTCTGACATCAGGCGGCTGATTGCTGTGCGCGCGGCACGGGCGCCGGCCGGGCTGGAGCGGGACGAAGGCAGGAGCGCAGGCCCGGCCGGGGGCCGGGCCGCGTGCGGGGAGCGGAGCGAGCCGCCTTGAACCAGTAGAGAAAGTTTGAATCACGGGCCCGAAGCCTGCTCTTGGCGTTGGCCGACTCCCGCGATCCGGGGTCGGGCGCCCCGGTGGTGTAGAACGCTGGCATGGGGAGTGAGCGGCGGGAGCGGATGAGGGCGCTGGGTGTGCGTCTTCGGGGGCTTCGGGTTGAGGCGGGTTTGACGGGTGCGGTGCTGGCGGAGCGGGCCGGGGTCGGTCAGCCCACCGTGTCGAAGGTGGAGAACGGGCGCATGGTGCCCAGCCCCGACGTCCTGGGGCGCCTCTGTGACGGCCTGGGCCTCGACGCCCCGACCGTCCGCGAGGTGCGGGACCTCCTGATCGCTGTAGAAACCGCCGCGCCGGACACCCCCAACACCGCTACCCCCGCCGGGACCCTGCTCGATGACGCCGTACGCACCGCCCGCCTCGTCCGCTCGTTCCAGTGCGTCGTTCTCCCCGCCATGCTCCAGAGCGCCGAGTACGCCCGCCACGCCTTCCAGAGCGCACCCGGCGTCACCCCGGAAGCCGTCGGCCGGGCCGTCGCCACCCGCGTCGAGCGGCAGAGCGTGCTCTACGAGCCGGGCCGCGAGTCCGTGTTCGTGCTCACCGAGGGCGTCCTCCGTACCTGGCCGGGCACACCCTCCCTGATGCTCGCCCAGCTCGATCGCCTGCTCGCCGTCGAAAGCCTGAGCACCGTCCGCCTCGGCGTCATCCCCTGGACGCGCCCCGTACCCGCCCTACCGCGCCACGGCTTCACCCTCCTCGACCGCACCGCCGTCGCCGTCGAGACCCTCCGGGACGAACGAGTCCTGGACGACCCGGCCGAAGTCGTCGTCTACGAGGACACGTTCACCTGCTTCGAGGAAGCCGCCGACTTCGGGGCAGAAGCCCGTGAGCTGGTACTCGGTGTGATGAAGGACTTCCGGAATCTGGACGAGAGCACCACTCGTTAGAGGAATAATTCTCTTCGATACCTAGTCTGGCGCCTGACTCCGTCATACTCTGCTCACTGCATCGTCTAGCCCCCTAGACGCGGAGGAGAGAGTGCATGTCCGCAAAGTGGTCCCGCATCTTCCCTGGTCAGGCCTGGCAGGTGGCTCAAGCGCGCCACTACGTCGCCGGTCTGCTGGAGGGCGAACATCCGGGCCTGATCAATGACGCCGTGCTCGTCGTGGGAGAACTGGCGGCCAACGCCGTACGGCACACCCGGAGCGGTTGGTACCGGGGCTGGTTCCTGGTGATCGTCGGGTTCAACGACGAACTGATCCGTATCCAGGTGATCGACCAGGGAGGCGACACGGAACCCCGGCTCCGCGAGCACGTCTCCGCGGTGGAAGAGGGCGGGCGCGGCCTCAGCATGGTGGCCGCCAGCGCCAAGGACTGGGGCGTGAAGAACCTGGCCAAGGGAGAGTGCTCGGTCTGGGCCGACCTGCCCCGCGTGCCCGCCGGATGATCCGCACCGCAGTGCCGCCCCATCCTGTGCGCCACGGGGTCCGACGGTGAGCCCCAGAGGCGTCCCGAGACGGCGAGCCACCTTCTACGTCATCGGCGTCCGTTCGGGTCGGCGGCTCGCGCCCGTTCTGTCTAGAGCCCTAGACTCCTGGGTGATCCTAGGAGGAGAGGTCATGTCGGACGAGTTGCGGCGCATCATGGCGATCGATGACCCGTATCAACTCCTGCGGGAGGTCACGACCCGGCTGGCCGACGCGCAGCAGGAGGTCACGGAACTCGCGCGGCTGCGCCGCCGCGTCGTCCAGGACCTCCACGCGCAGGGCCTCTCGTACGCGCAGATCGCCACCGAGGCCGGACTCAGCCGCGGGCGCATCCACCAGATCCGCCACACCGGTCCGGCCCCGGAAGGCGCCTTCCTCGGGCGCGGCGCCGTCACCGTCGCCACCCCGCTCCGCCGGGACGACGAACGTGGGCGCACCGTCGTCGCCGTGGACGACGTCAGCTCCGGCAAGCGGCTGGAGGACCTGGCACGGTCCTACGGTCTCGACGTCACCTCCGAGCACGTCCCCGTGGCCGGTGACATCGACCTGAACCGGGACGGCCTGGTCGTCGTCTGCGGCCCGCGCATGTCCCAGCAGATGTGGGACACGTACGGCCAGGACCCGGTTCTGCACTGGGAGCGCGCCGAGGACGGTAACTGGACGATTCTCGACCGACGGACCGGTACGGCCCATCGCTCCGGGCAGGACAGCGACCCGGCGCGCCCGTACGACGTCGGCTATGTCGGCAGGCTCCTACGGCCCGACAGCCGGGGCTCGTTGCTCGCCATCGCCGGTATCCACACGCAAGGCTCACTCGGCGTCGTCCAGTTGCTCGCCTCCGACCTGAACTCGCTGTGGGGGCAGGTCGGTGAGCACCGGTTCTCGGCACTCGTCGGAGTCGAGTACGACCCCGAGACGAGCGAGCCGCGCTCCGTCGAACTGCTCACCCCCCTCTACCGGCACGACGACGAAGAGCCGGACGCGTGAGCGTCACCCTCGACTCGCAACCCGGCCAACCCGACCAACCCGGCCGGGGCAACGAGGACTTCGCCGCCGTCGCTCCCGGTGCTGCCGTGCTCCTGGACGGCGCCGGCGTCGCGGGCGCGGAGACCGGATGCACGCACGGTGTCGCCTGGTTCTCCGCGACCCTCGGCGGCCTGCTGCTGAGCGCCGTCACGGCGCACCCCGTACGGCCGTTGGCGGACTGCCTCGCCGACGCGATGACCGGCGTCAGAGCCCTGCACGGCGGCACGTGCGACCTGGTCCACCGGGCCAGTCCCACCAGTACGGTCGTCGCCGTCCGCGTCGGCGCGGACGCTGTCGAGTACCTGGTTCTCGGGGACTCGACGCTCCTCCTGGCGGACGGGGACGGCAAGGTCACCGCCGTCACTGACCGGCGCCTGGACGACGTCGGCAAGCGCCTGCGCGGACCGGTCGACGCCCTCCCGACCGGCACCCCCGAGCACGCCCGCGCCCTGGCCGAGTACCGCGAGGCCCTCACCGGTCTGCGCAACCGGCCCGACGGGTTCTGGATCGCCGGACCCGACCCCCGCGCCGCCGAACACGCCCTCACCGGCACCGCCCCCCGGACCTCGCTGGCTTCCGTCTCCCTGCTGAGCGACGGCGCCACACGACACGTGGACCGCTTCGAACTCGACTCGTGGGAAGGGTTGTTGAGCGTCCTCGACGCATCCGGGCCCGCGGAAGTCGTTCAGCGCGTACGTGCCGCCGAGGACGGCGACCCCGAGGGCCGACGCTGGCCACGCGGCAAGGCACACGACGACGCCACCGCCGTGCACTGGACGCTGACGACCTAGCCGAAGCGGCCCCGCCCTCCGCCCCCTCCGGCCCGGCCCTCGGCCAGACCGCGACACGCTCGTTTACCCCCCTAGACAGTTGATGGGTCGTCGGCTTACTGTTCCGTCAACCCCCCTAGACAGTTCAGGGCGGGCCGCCCCCTTGCTGTCTAGGGGGGTATCCAGTTCGTTCGCGTCGGCGGTGCGAGCCGCCCGCCACCACTCAGTGAGGTCAACTGCCATGCGAGTCATCCCCGTAGACGTCTCGGCCGCCACGCTGCTCGTCACGAAGCTGCCCGAGGTGAAGGTGAAGGACCGGCAGACCGGTGAGGTCGCCGTGGACCCGGTGACGAACGCGCGGCTCATGGTGCTGGAGCTGGTGTTCATCGCGCAGGGCGGGTCGGACATGATCAAGGTGACCGTTCCGGAGCCCGGCATCGGTGAGGGCCTGGTGATGGGCGCCCCCGTCGTGCTGTCCGGTCTCGTCGCCCGGCCGTGGGAGAGCGAGTTCGGCGGCCGAATGCGGCACGGCATCGCCTACCGGGCCGACGCCGTCATGGTCAACGTGCCTGCCCCGGCCCAGGGTTGAGCGCCATGACCGACGCCGTGTGGACCCTGACGCTCCTCCTGGTGGCAGTCGCCGCGCTGCTCATGCTCCGCCGCCGGGTGCCGGTCGCGTTCTGGTGGCTCGTCGGCTATCCGATCGTCGCCGTGCGTGTCCTGGCCACCTACCGGACCACGATGGACGCCTGCGGGCTGACGGTGCCCGCCTCCGCCGTACGCCGTGCCACGGCCCGGCTCGTCGGGCGGGAGGCCGCGCCCGTGCCGCCGCGCCGGTCGCTGCCGCTGCCCACCGGGTTCGGCCTGGTGATGAGGCTCCGGATGGCGACCGGTCAGGCCCCGGAGGACTTCCTCGCCTCCGCCGATCGGTTGCGGCACGCGTGGGCCGCGCACGCCGTGCACATCCGCCCCACCCGCCCCGGCTGGCTCGAACTGCGCCTGATCGGCTGGGACGTGCTCGCGGACGTACGACGGCCCCGGCGCCGAGACGAAGGCGGCCCGCTGTCCCTTCCCCTTGCCCTGCGGGACGACGGGCGGTGGCACGTACGGGACTTCCGTACCGTGCCGCATGAATTGATCCTCGGCGCCACGCAGTCCGGCAAGTCGGTCTACCTGCGCAACCTGCTGTGTGGCCTCGCCCGTCGGCCGGTCGTCCTCGTCGGGATCGACTGCAAGTGGGGTGTCGAACTGGCCCCGTTCGCACCCCGGTTGTCGGCGCTCGCGGACAGTCCCGACCGGGCGAACGAACTCCTCGACGCCCTGTTGGACGAGATGGAGGCGCGGTTCCGGCTGATCGGCCTGACGTCGGTGTCCGGGCCGGACGCCGTACTCACCTCGGACGTGTGGGGCCTGCCCGAGAGCACCCGGCCGGTGCCGGTCGTGGTCGTCGTGGACGAGGTCGCGGAACTCTTCCTCGCCGCGAGCCGCGACGACGAGAAGCGCCGGGACGCCATGGTCACCAAACTCATCCGGATCGCGCAGCTTGGCCGCGCGGCCGGCATCTACCTGGAGGTGTGCGGGCAGCGCTTCGGCTCCGAACTCGGCAAGGGCGCCACCATGCTCCGCGCCCAGCTCACGGGCCGCGTCTGCCACCGCGTCAACGACGAGTCGTCCGCGAACATGGCCCTGGCCGACATCTCCCCGGAGGCGGCCCTCGCCGCCACCGGCATTCCGGCCGACCGGCCCGGCGTCGCCATCGTCGGTGACGCGTCCGGCGGTTGGTCCCGCGCCCGCTCCCCGCACCTCACCCTCGACGACGCGGCGGCCGTCTGCCGCGCCACCGCCGCACTCGCACCGCACCTCCCGCGCCTCGACGCCTTCCGCCCGGCTACGTCAACCACCGCCCCGGTTGAGTCCACCGGACCCTCGGGCCTGGCCACCGCACCGCCCGCGCCCCGCCCGGCGACCGAGTAGCCCGAGTTCCCGCCCCACCCGGTCGGCGTGACCGCCTCGCGCCACGTCCCTACCCCTCCCATGCCTCACACCGGAAGGAGACGCACCGATGCGCGCCCACCTCGCCCGCCTCGACGCCGTGATCGTGCAAGCCGTCATCGCGGGCGCCCTGTCCTTCTCCCACCTGCACGACCTCGCGGAAGCCGCGGGACAGGGCGGCTGGAAGGCGTGGGCCTACCCGGTCAGCGTCGACCTCCTGTTGGTCGCCGCCTGGCGCCGGATGCGCGAACAGCAGCGCGCCGGACACCCCGCCGGGGGACCGAGGCTCTGGTTCCTGATCGCGCTGGCCGCCTCCCTCGGCGCCAACGTCGCCACCGCCGGACTCCTCGACCTGGACGCCGTCCCCGCACCCCTCCGGGTGATCGTGGCGGGCTGGCCCGCTGTCGCCTTCTTCGGCGGCACGCTCCTGGCCCACACACCCCGCGCGACGGACGGGCGTACGGCGGTACCGGCGACCGAGGACACCGCTCCTGATCCGACCCCCGGCCCTGCCCCAGTCCCGGCCTACGTACCACCTGCTGACCCGACCCCCGAACTCCCCGCCGCGCAGGGCCCGCAGGAGTCCACCCCGTCCACCTCGACCACTACGACAGCCCCCGCCCCTGCCGCTCCTGCCACCCCTGTCCCGCCCCTCCCGCCCGCCCTCGTGGACCGCGTCCGCGCCCTGGCGGCAGAGCACCGCGCCACCACCGGCCGGGCCGCCGACCCCGACGCCGTACGTGTTCGGCTCGGCCTGCCCCCGTCCATGACGCCGTCCGTCGCCGCCCACCTCTGAGAAGGGACCCCCATGACCCCGCGCTTCCGCGACGTCCGCCGTATCGGCCCCGTCCAGGTCGCCACCTTCCTCGCCCGTGGCCGCACCCGCCACCTGGCCGCCTGCACGGCGCCCCGCTGCGACTTCGCCGCCGAGTACGACAGCCGCGCCGCCGCCGAACTTGCCGCCCGCACCCACCGCTGCAAGGCCTGACAGGAGGTCCCCGCCATGACCGTCCCGCTCTGGTTCGCCGTCCTCGTCGTCGCCGTCCTCGGCATCCAACTGGCCCGCCCACCGTGGTGGTTGGTCGTGCTGCTCCTCCTCGGCGGCTACCTCGTCGCCCACAGCGTCCTCGCCCCCGCCGTCGCCACGCTCCTCGACTGACCCCGCCCCGGCCCGCCAACCAGAAGGGATCGCCCGCATGTTCACCCCGAAGTACCCGACCCCGGACACCGCGCCCGCCACCCCCGCGCCGTACGTCCCGCCCGTCCACATGCCGGTCCCGTACGCCCCGGCCCCGGTCCAGCCCCACCACTCCTCGCCCTCGAACCGCCCGACCGTCCAGCTCACGCCCGGCAGCACGCTCACCCTGGCCGCCTCCGGTGGCGCCCTGGTGCTCGTCGTCGGCGCCGTCCTGGTCTCCATGCTGCTGGCCGTCGCGGTCACCGCCTCGTCCGTCGCCGTCTGCGCGGTCGTCGTCCGCTCGGTCCTCAAGAGCGACCGCCGCTGAATCCCCGTTCCCGGCGCCTCGGCCTGCCCATGCTGTCTAGCCCCCTGGACGGGTAGTCCGGGGTCCGGTCCTTGAACTCCCCTCGCACTCCCCTCGGCCAAGGAGAACCCCGCCCATGAGCACCAAGGCTCCCGCCCCTGGAGCCGTCCGCCACCTGTCCGCCCTTGCCCGCCACGGCGGCGACCTGAGCGGCTACGCCCGCCAGATCCAGCGTCTCGGCGGCTGCGAGCGCCCTGTGCGGATGGAGGGTCACCGCCTGGACGTCCACGCCGCGACCGGCGAGATCGTCCGCGAGATCACCGACTCCGCCCTCCCGGCCGGTCAGCTCCTCATCCGCTGCAACAACCGCCGTGCGACGCGCTGTTCGGCCTGCGCCCCTCGACGCGGCCGAGTGGACGCCTCGGGAGCTGCGGCACAGTTTCGTGTCCCTGCTGTCCGACCGCGGCGTTCCGCTGGAGGAGATCTCCCGGCTCGTCGGTCACTCCGGAACGGCCGTCACCGAGGAGGTCTACCGCAAGCAGATCCGGCCCGTGATCCAGACCGGCGCAGTGGTCATGGACGGCATCTTCGGCCTGCAGGAACGGCGGCCCTAGACACTCAGCAGGTGCTCGGGACGCACCCCGTTTCGATAGTCACGCAGTTAGACACGCGGCAACGCCAGAGGGCCCTCACCGACTCGGTAAGGGCCCTCTGATCTGCTATCTAGCTGTCGGGGTGGCGGGATTTGAACCCACGACCTCTTCGTCCCGAACGAAGCGCGCTGCCAAGCTGCGCCACACCCCGATGTCGCTGCTGTACTGCCTGTCGCGGCGACGTCGTTTACTTTAGCCCACCGGTGGCTGGAGACGAAATCCGGTTTTGGCGCGGGCGCGGACCGGGTTCGGGCGGGCGTGGTCGAGGGCGACCAGGAGGACGGCGAGGGCGTAGAAGGCCAGGCCGAGCAGGAGTGCGTTGGCGAGGACGTGCTTGTAGCCGTGGGCCGCTGTGTCGAGAAAAGGGTAGAGGGAGCGGCCCGGTGTGCCGGGGGTCAGGAGTTCGGCGCGGGTGAGGAGGAAGGCGAGGTAGGCGATCGGGTAGATCAGCCAGGTCGCCGCGCGGCGGAGGCGCATGCGGCCCGGTGGGGTCAGCAGGAGCCAGTCGGCCACCGCGAGGGCGGGGACGACCGTGTGGAGGAGGTGGCCGGCCACCGCGTGCCATCCGGACGGTGCCGCGCCGCCCGTCGTGGTCAGCGAGAACGACGGCGTCCGGTCGGCCAGCAGCACGTGGTAGACCACGGCCGTCATCACGGCGTAGAGCAGGGTCGCGCCGGTCAGGGCGGAGGGGACCGGGCGGCGGGCCGTCCAGGCGCGGCGGGCCGACACGACGGTGACGAGGGCCAGCAGGGCCGCGCTCTGCACCGCGAAGTGGCTCAGCACGCGGGCCAGCTCGCCGAGCAGTACGGCGAGGGTCACGGACCCCGCCGCCGTCGCGGCGATGAGCAGCCGGAGGACGGCGGTGAGCGGGCGGCGGACCGGGGTCACGACCGCCGAGGCGGGGACGTAGGAGGGCAGGAGCGTGTGGTGGGTCCGCGGGATCGCCGGCAGGTCGGGGATGTCCCTCGGTATCGGGGCGGTCATGCCCCTCACGCTAGGAATACGGGGTGATTCGGGCTATGTGGGTGGGCCGTTCGGGGGATCGACCGCCCACAGAGCCGCCGTCGCCCGTAGGGGCTACTCCTCCCGCTCGACCAGCGTCAGCAGCGTCACCTCCGGCGGGCACGCGAACCGTACGGGCGTGTAGCGGTTCGCGCCGCAGCCCGCCGAGACGTGGAGGTACGACGTACGGCCGCCCGACGTGTGGGTCGACAGGCCCTTCACGCGGTCGGTGTCGAGGTCGCAGTTGGTGACCAGCGCGCCGTAGAAGGGGATGCACAGCTGGCCGCCGTGGGTGTGACCGGCCAGCGTCAGGCCGTAGCCGTCGGCCGTGAAGGCGTCCAGGACGCGCAGGTACGGCGCGTGCACCACGCCCATCGAGAAGTCCGCCGACTCCGACGGGCCGCCCGCCACCTCCGCGTACCGGTCCCGCTTGATGTGCGGGTCGTCCAGGCCCGTCAGCTCCACCGACACGCCCTCGATCTTGAGCGTGCCGCGCGTGTTGGTGAGGTTCAGCCAGCCCGCGCCGTCGAACCCGTCCCGCAGGTCCTCCCACGGGTTGTGGACGACGCCGACGGCCGGGGCGTTGCCGTTCAGGCCGTGCTTGCCCTGCGCCTTCTCCAGCAGGTAGCGGGCCGGGTTGCGCAGCTTGGGGCCGTAGTAGTCGTTGGAGCCGAAGACGTACGCGCCGGGGAACTCCAGCAGCGGGCCGAGCGCGTCGAGGACCTCCGGGACGCCCTCCGGGTCGGAGAGGTTGTCGCCGGTGTTGATCACGAAGTCGGGGCGGAGCCCGGCCAGCGAGCGCAGCCAGCGCTGCTTCTTGCGCTGCCCGCCGACCATGTGGATGTCGGACACCTGCAACACGCGCAGGGGCCGCATCCCGGCCGGGAGGACGGGGACCGTCACCCGGCGGAGCCGGAAGGAGCGGGCCTCGAAACCCGCCGCGTACACCACACCGGCGGCGCCAGCCGCCGCGATGGACAGGGGTACCGCATATCGCGCGCGCATACGACCATCGTGTCAGACGGCCGCGCCCCGACGGACCCCGAGGTGCCCCGGAGCCTTCCCCGGTACGACCCTCAAGTGCCCCTGACGCGGGACCCCTTAAATGGAGGGGCGGCCTGCCGCGCGCACCTGCGACAATCGAGTCATGACCACCCTCAAGGCCAAGCTCCACGATGACCTGAACGCCGCGATCAAGCAGCGCGACGAGCTGCGCTCCTCGACGCTCCGGCTGACGCTCGCCGCGATCACCAAGGAGGAGGTCGCCGGCAAGGAGAAGCGCGAGCTCTCCGACGACGAGGTCCTCAAGGTGATCACCAAGGAGGCGAAGAAGCGCCGCGAGGCCGCGGACGCCTTCGCCCAGGGCGGTCGCGCCGAGTCGGCCGAGCGCGAGACGGCGGAGGGCGAGATCCTCGCCGCGTACCTGCCGAAGCAGCTCGGCGACGACGAGCTGCACGCCATCGTGGCGCAGGCCGTCGAGGAGGCGAAGGCGGCCGGTGCGGAGGGGCCGCGCGCCATGGGCGCCGTCATGAAGATCGTGAACCCGAAGGTGGCCGGTCAGGCGGAGGGCGGCCGGGTCGCCGCGGTGGTGAAGAGGCTGCTGGCGGGCTGAACCGCTCGGCTGTCAGCCGACCCCGGAGGTCGGCGACCGGCGAACCGGCGATCACCGAAGCGGTGACCAGTTACCAGTGGCCGGCCGCTGGGACGCGGCCACTACCTCGACCAACGGAACGTCAACCAACTGCACGCGGACGGACTGAACGTCGACCAACCGTGCGCCGACGGAATGACGTCGACGACCTGCCGACCGACCGACAACCTGGGCCGACTGCGGCCGACCCGCTGATCCGCGGATCACGCCGGGAGGTCGGGGTCGGCTCCGGTGCCCCGGAGGGGCATGGTCGGCCCGGTCAGCGCCCCGCCGATCCCCTGGTGTTCTCGTCCAGCAGCCCCAGCTCCTGGGCGCGGGCGCCGAGGGCGACCCGTCCGTTGGCCTGGAGGTGTTCCATCAGGCGCTGCACTTTGCGCTGGATCGTGCGGTGCCCCACACCGAGGTGACGGGCGATCGACGCATCACTCAAACCGCTGTACAGGTGACGCAATATTCTGCGGTCATTGTCATCCAGTTGGGGTGCGTTTTTCTTCCACGTCGGTGTGGTGCTCACTTCGCTCTCCCCCGTGCATGTTTCTCCATTTCCGTATCCGCATTTTAGAAAACAATTCGCGCCACGAACAGTCGGATAATTTTGGCAAAGGACGGCAAAGAGGGGCGGATGGGGCGACGCAATTGCGTCACCCCATCCGCCCCTCTTTGTTGCCCGTGCTCCGCCGGGCTCGGTACCGCTCCGGCGTCGTCGGCGCCGTTCGGTGCCGGGACGGCTCAGTACCAAGGAGTGCACTTCTGTACGTTCGACGGCGTGTCGACGCAGGCGCGCGTCATGTGTGTCGACGGGTTGTAGTACATCGGGGTGCGGGTCACGTAGGTGTTGGCCGTTCCCGCCACCTTCGTGGACCAGCCCGACGTACCGCCCGACTTCGCGCCCAGCCGCCAGTAGCAGGTGGACTGGTCCTTGGTGCAGCGCTGGACGTACACGGTCCAGTCGCTCGCGTTCGACCCGCTGACGTACTGCAGGCGGGCCCAGCTGTACTGGTCTCCGTCCGTCTTGCCCCAGCGCAGCTCGTAGCTGAACGAGTTGCCCAGGTCGTAAGGGCCGTGCGGGCTGACCGGCCCGGACTGCCAGCTCTGGACGTTGGGATCGTGGCCGTCGCAGCTGAAGTTGTCGCAGGCGAGCGCGGCGGCCGAGGCCGTACCGGACGACATCGTGGCGAGGGCGACGGAACTGAGCAGCACGCCGAGCGTGGCACCGATGCGGCGGCGAGTCTTCACTTTTCCTCCAGGGGCCAGAAGAAGTCAATGAGTGGCGAAATAGGCACCTCGTGTGAGGTCGAATGCAATATTTCACGTGCCTGGTGTGTGATGCACTCGATCTGGCTGGCGTAATTGCGCCGGATGCCTCGTGCGGAATTCCGGCCAAGGCCTGTCGGCCCGAAAGACCAAAAAGGATCGGTCCGCCCGAGCGGACCGATCCTTTTTCAAAGGGAAGGGCGGGGTCTCAGCCCCGCTGGCCTCCGTTCCCGTTGCCTCCGTCCTGCCCCTGGAAGAACCCCTCGGGGAGGGTGAAGCCCGGGTTCGGAGAGCCGGTGCCCCCCGCGCCGCCGTTCCCGCCGGTCAGGCCGCCGAGGAGGCCTCCGTCACCGTTGTTCCCACCACCGTTGTTCCCGTCGTCGCGGTTCCCGTCGTCCTGGTTCCCCGTGCCGCCGCTGTCCCGGTCGCCCTTCTCCGCGGGCGGGTCCGGGATCGTGACCAGTTCGAAGTCCGGAGCGGGCTTTCCTTCGAGCGCGCCGCTCATCATGTCCCGCCAGATCGGGCCCGGCGTGTCACCGCCGTAGACCTTCGCGTGCGGGACACCGCCGATGGTGATGTCGATCATGCGGCGCTTGTGAGCAGGGTCACCGACCCAGACCGCACCCGCCATGTTGGGGGTGTAGCCGACGAACCAGGCCGCGTAACGGCTGTCCGTCGTACCGGTCTTGCCGGCGCTCGGCCGGCTGCCGAGGCCCGCCTGCTGGCCGGTACCGTCCTCGACCACGCCCTTCAGCAGCGTGCTGACGGTGTCGGCGGTGGTCTCCGACATCGCCCGCGAGCAGGTCGACTTGGGCACCTCCAGCGACTTCTTCTGGTTGTTGACGGTCTGGGTGATCGACTCGATGGCGACCGGGGTGCAGTACATGCCGCGCGACGCGAAGGTCGCGTACGCGTTCGCCATCGCCAGCGGGGACATCTCCTGGGTACCCAGCGCGATGGACGGGGCCTGGGTGATCTTGCGGCCGTCCGCCCGGCTCGCACCCATCTTCTCAGCCATCTCGACGACCGGGCAGATACCGATGTCGCTGATCAGCTGCACGTAGTAGGTGTTGACCGACTTCGCGGTCGCTTCCTTCATCGCGTACGGGCCGCGCTCCGACTCGTTCTCGTTGGTCAGCTCGGCGGGATTGTTGGGGTCGTTGCGCCAGGTCTTGTTGCCGCAGATCGACACCGGACTCGGGTAGTCCATCTCGTACGGCGACGAGAACTGCTTGGTCGCCGGGGTGCCGCCCTCTATGGCTGCGGCGGCCACGATCGGCTTGAACGTCGACCCCGGCTGGTAGCCGACGCCGCCGCCCATGCTCTGGTCCACGGAGAGATTGATCGTGGTCTGGTGGTCCTTGGAGTCGAGACCGTACGGCCTCGACTGGCCCATGGCCAGAATCTTGCCGGTGCCGGGCTGGACGACGGTGGCGGCGGTCGCCACTTCGTCTTTCTTGTAAACGTGCTTCTTGATGGACGCCTGGGCCGCCTTCTGCGCCTGCGGATCCAGTGTCGTGCGGATCGTCAGACCGCCCTGGTTCCAGATCTTCGCGCGGTCCTTGCTGGTCTTGCCGAAGACCGGGTCGTTCAGGAACACCTTGCGCACGTAGTCGCAGAAGAAGCTGGCGCCCTTCGTGGCGGTGATGCAGCCGTTCTTCGGCTGGGTGACCTTGAGGCCGAGCGGGGCCGCCTTCGCCTTGTCGGCCTCCGCCTGGGAGACGTCGCCGACCTCGGCCATCCGCTCCAGCACGACATTGCGGCGCTTGACGGCCTCGGCCTCGTCGTTCACCGGGTCGTAGCGGCTCGGGGACTGGACGATGCCGGCGAGCAGGGCCGCCTCGGGCAGGGTGAGGTCCTTGGCGGACTTGGAGAAGTAGCGGTGGGCCGCGGCCTCGACGCCGTACGCCTGCTGTCCGAAGAACGTGATGTTGAGGTAGTTCTCCAGGATCTTCTTCTTGCCCAGCTCCTCCTCGACCTGGATCGCGTACTTCAGTTCGCGGATCTTGCGGCCGATGGTCTGCTGGGTGGCCTGCGCGACCTTGGTCGGGTCGTCGCCCGCCTCCTCGACGAAGACGTTCTTCACGTACTGCTGGGTGAGCGTCGACGCGCCCTGCGCGACCCCGCCGCTCTGCGCGTTCTGGTTCACGGCGCGCAGCACGCCCTTGAGGTCGACCGCCCCGTGCTGGTAGAAGCGCGAGTCCTCGATCGCGACGATCGCCTTCTGCATGTACGGCGAGATGTTCTTGAGGTCGACGACCGTGCGGTCCCGCGAGTAGACCGAGGCGATCTGGGAGCCTTCGGCGTCGAGGATCGTGGTGCGCTGGCTCAGCGGCGGCGTCTTGAGGTTGGCGGGGAGTTCGTCGAAGGATTCCACCGACCCCTTCGCGGCCAGGCCCAGCGCGCCGACCGCGGGCAGGGCGATGCCGGCCAGCACGGCTCCCGCGAGCACGCTGACACCGAGGAACTTGGCGGCCTGCTGCGTCGCCGTCAGACCACCGTCGGAGCGCTTCTTTGGCATGGGGGCAGCCTAATCCGTACTGATGAGCGTTCCGGCGGAGCGGGGCCCCGCGGGGTGTTCGGGTGCGGGATCGTGACAAAAGACAGCAGGTGCGGGCGGGTGCCGGTCCCGGTGCGGGCAGGTGCGGGCGCGTGTGCGCGGCGGTCGGTGGGGCCCTGGTCGCGCCGCCGCCGGAGCCCGCGCGCGACCGCGGGCACGGCTGCGCCGACGCGGCGGCGCGCCGAGCGGACCTGCCGACGTCGCCATTCGCCGGACACACGTCAATGCCTTGGCCTAAGCTGCTCTCAACTGTCACAGCAGCAGGGCTACGTATCAATACGTCCGGCGACCCCGAATAGTTCCGGAAGTTCCTCTGTTTTCTGATGAGGGCGTGCCCGAGTTCGCCTCATGTGTCATCAGGCGTCCGTTGTGACTCAAGGAAACTGTCCCTATTTGCAGGGGATAGTCGTGCATGTCGCAGGCTCACTCCCCCGGGTGATCTGCCGCTTACGCATAGTCCGTTCGGGCCATTCAAGATTGGGCCCGAAGGGGGTGTTGCGCTGTGCCCACCTTCCGTAACGTCCTCAACTGGCGGCGGTGAATATGCCGCTGCCGCCGTGGGGGAGCCTCGATTCGGGAGAGGACGGCGCCGGTATGGGCTGGGTAACCGACTGGAGTGCGCAGGCCGCCTGCCGCACTACTGATCCGGATGAACTGTTCGTTCAGGGAGCAGCGCAGAACAGGGCCAAGGCGGTGTGCACCGGATGCCCGGTGCGGACCGAATGCCTGGCGGACGCGCTGGACAACCGCGTCGAGTTCGGCGTGTGGGGAGGCATGACGGAGCGCGAGCGGCGCGCCCTGCTGCGCAGGCGGCCGACCGTGACGTCCTGGCGCAGGCTGCTGGAGACCGCGCGCTCGGAGTACGAGCGCGGCTCGGGAATCCTGCCGCTCGACGACGACCAGGTGTACGAGAACTACGCGGCGGTGGGCTGAGCCCACCCGGGTGGCCAGCCACCCCGGTGGACGGCCCGCTCATCGGGCGGGCCGCCGGTCACACCTGCGCCACGGGTCCGCCTCGTGCGGCTACGTGGGCTGCGGGGGCTACGCGGTGGGCAGTTCTGTCGTCGGCAGCTCCGGCCGGTCGGTCGCGAGCCGGTCGCCGATGTCGCGCAGGCCCACCAGGTCGTGGACGTCGCCGGGCAGCGCGCCGACCTCGGCCACGGCCACCTCGGGGTGGCGTGCCGTGAAGCGGTCGCGCGTGCGCTGTTCGCGCGCGAGCAGATGCATCCGGTCGGCGTGCAGTCTCAGCAGTCCGGCCGTGAGCCGGTCGGCCGCCGCTTCGGTGTCCGTCCGCGCGTCCGAAGCGGAGGAGTCCGCTCGCCCGGCGTCCGGCCGTCCAGCAGCTGACCCTCCAGGGTCGGACGCGGGAGACCCGGGGCCGGAGGGGTCGGCGTCCGGCAGATCGTCCGCCGGTTCGGCGTCCGGGCCGGTGGGGGAGCCGCCCTCGGAACGCGCCGCCGTGCCGGACGCGGAAGTGTCGGACGCCCCGGAGCCGGGCGTCGAAGTCTCGTACGTGTCGGGAGAGTTACGAAGTCCAGCTTTCCCGCCGTCCTGATCCACAATGCGGGGCTCTTCAAGATTTTCGGCGGCGGCGAGCGCCCGCTCGGCGGACAGCTGGGCGGCACCGCTGCCGTGGACCCGGTTGAGCACCAGCCCGGCCAGCGGCATGTCCTCGGCGGCCAGCCGCTCCACGAAGTACGCCGCCTCGCGCAGCGCGTCCCGCTCGGGCGCCGCCACCACCAGGAACGCCGTCCCGGGCGCCTGGAGCAGCTTGTACGTGGCGTCGGCGCGGGTGCGGAAACCGCCGAAGGTGGTGTCCATCGCGGAGACGAACGTCTGGACGTCCTTGAGGAGTTGACCGCCGAGCAGCTTGCCGAGCGTGCCGGTCATCATCGACATCCCGACGTTCAGGAACTTCATGCCCGCCCGGCCGCCCAGCTTCGCCGGGGCCGTCAGCAGCCGGATCAGCCGCCCGTCGAGGAACGACCCCAGCCGCTTCGGCGCGTCCAGGAAGTCCAGCGCGGACCGGGACGGCGGGGTGTCGACGACGATCAGGTCCCACTCGTCGCGCGCCCGCAGCTGGCCCAGCTTCTCCATCGCCATGTACTCCTGCGTGCCGGCGAAGCCCGCGGAGAGCGACTGGTAGAAGGGGTTCGCCAGGATCGCGGCCGCCCGTTCGCGGTCCGCGTGCGCCTCGACGACCTCGTCGAAGGTGCGCTTCATGTCGAGCATCATCGCGTGCAGCTCGCCGTCGCCCTCGACGCCCTTCACCCGGCGCGGGGTGTTGTCGAGGGAGTCGATGCCCATCGACTGGGCGAGGCGGCGCGCGGGGTCGATGGTCAGCACGACCACCTTGCGGCCGCGCTCGGCCGCCCGCAGCCCCAGGGCCGCGGCCGTCGTCGTCTTGCCGACGCCGCCCGAACCGCAGCACACCACGATCCGGGTGCCCGGATCGTCGAGCAGCAGGTCCACGTCCAGCGCGCGCGTGGGGGAGATACGGCGGCCGCCCTGCGCCGCCGACCCGGCTCCCGCCGACGCCTCGTCCGCCTTCCCTCGCGCCCCCGGCCGCTGCGCCTTGTCCGGACTCATGACGGCATCCCCTGCTTCCGCAGTTCGGTGGCGAGTTCGTAGAGGCCCGCGAGGTCCATGCCCTCCGCGAGCAGCGGCAGTTCGTGCGTCGGCAGGCCCAGCTCGCCCAGGACGGCCCGCTGGTCCTGCTCCAGCGCGTACCGCTCGGCGTACTGCCCCGCCTGGTCCAGCAGCGGGTCCACGAGCCGCTCGGCGTGCCCGCCGCGCCGTGCCCCGCCGAGCCCGGCCGCGGACAGCGACTTGGCGACGGCCGACCGGGGCACCGAGCGGACCAGGTCCAGCCCGTCCCCGTCCAGCACCTCCGGCCGGACCATGTTGACCACGACCCGGCCCACCGGCAGGTGCGCCGCCCGGAGTTCGGCGATGCCGTCGGCGGTCTCCTGGACCGGCATCTCCTCCAGCAGCGTCACCAGGTGGACGGCCGTCTGGGGGGACTTCAGCACCCGCATCACGGCCTGCGCCTGATTGTGTATCGGGCCGATCCTGGCCAGCCCCGCCACCTCGTCGTTCACGTTCAGGAAGCGGGTGACGCGGCCCGTCGGCGGGGCGTCCATCACCACGTGGTCGTAGCGGAACCGGCCGTCCTTGTCCCTGCGGCGCACCGCCTCGCAGGCCTTGCCGGTGAGGAGGACGTCGCGGAGGCCGGGCGCGATCGTGGTGGCGAAGTCGATCGCGCCGAGCTTCTTCAGCGCCCGGCCCGCGCCGCCCAGCTTGTAGAACATCTGGAGGTAGTCCAGCAGGGCCAGCTCGGGGTCGATCGCCAGCGCGTACACCTCCCCGCCCCCGGGAGCGACGGCGATCTTCCGCTCCTCGTATGGCAGCACCTCCGTCTCGAAGAGCTGCGCGATGCCCTGGCGTCCCTCGACCTCGACGAGAAGCGTCCGCTTCCCCTCGGTCGCGAGAGCCAACGCGAGAGCGGCGGCGACCGTGGTCTTTCCGGTCCCGCCCTTGCCGCTGACGACCTGGAGCCTGCTCACGTCTTCGAGCGTAACCAGTCCGCGCCCGAGCCAATCCGCAGGCTGTGGACAACCGGCCCCGCGAGGCTGTACGAACCCTGTGGACAACCGGCCCCCGGCTGCCCCTGCGGCCCCCGCCCGGCCTGGCACGGAACCCGCTCTCCCCAGCCGCTACAGTCGCCCCATGACCAAGTGGGAATACGCAACCGTGCCGCTTCTCGTCCACGCGACGAAGCAGATTCTGGACACCTGGGGCGAGGACGGCTGGGAGCTCGTCCAGGTCGTCCCCGGGCCGAACAACCCCGAGCAGCTCGTCGCCTACCTGAAGCGGGCCAAGGCGTGAGCGCGGTCGAGGCGCGCCTCGCCGAACTGGGTCTCACCCTGCCCGCCGTCGTCCCGCCGCTGGCCTCCTACCAGCCCGCCGTGCGGACCGGCCCGTACGTCTACACCGCCGGGCAGCTGCCCATGGTCGACGGCAAGCTGCCCGTCACCGGCAAGGTCGGCGCCGAGGTCACGCCCGAGGAGGCGAAGGACCTCGCGCGCGTGTGCGCGCTGAACGCCCTCGCCGCCGTCAAGTCGGTCGCGGGCGACCTGGACCGCGTCGCGCGCGTCGTGAAGGTCGTCGGCTTCGTCGCGTCGGCCCCGGACTTCACCGGTCAGCCCGCCGTCCTCAACGGCGCGAGCGAGCTGCTGGGCGAGGTCCTCGGCGAGAAGGGCGTCCACGCCCGCAGCGCCGTCGGCGTCGCCGTGCTGCCCCTGGACGCGCCCGTCGAGGTCGAGATCCAGGTCGAGCTGGCGGAGTAACCGCCGACCCGCGCGCGTGGACCCCGGCCACGGGGGAGCGCGTGCGGGTCGATGCCGCGCGCGTGGGCCGTCGGCGTACGACGACTGCGCGCGCCCTGCCGTTCGGGGCCGGTGTCCGCGCCGGTCAGGGCGGGCGCCCCCGCCTCAGGCGCCCCTCGAACATTCGCCCGCCGCGAGATAGCCTCCGGCCATGGCGAATGGGCAGTGGTTCCCCCCGGAGTGGCCCGAGCGCATCCGCGCGCTCGCGGACGGCACCCTCACGCCGGTCGCCCCGAAGCGCGCGGCCACCGTGATGCTGCTGAAGGACACCCCGGGCTCCCCCGACTCCCCGGAATCCCAGGCCTCTCCGGGCGGCTCACCGGACACCGGGGGCGGGCCGATGGTCCACATGCTGCGCAGACGGGCCTCCATGGCGTTCGCCGGGGGCGCGTACGCGTATCCCGGGGGCGGGGTGGACCCGCGCGACGACGACCGGCACGTCCGCTGGGCGGGCCCCTCGCGCGCGTGGTGGGCCGCGCGGCTCGGCGTCGGGGAGACGGAGGCCCAGGCGATCGTCTGCGCGGCCGTACGGGAGACGTACGAGGAGGCCGGTGTCCTGCTCGCGGGGTCCACGCCCGACTCCGTCGTCGGGGACACCACGGGCGCCGACTGGGAGGCCGACCGCGCGGCGCTCGTCGCGCGCGAGACGTCCTTCGCCGAGTTCCTGGACCGCCGCGGCCTGGTGCTCCGCTCCGACCTGCTGGGCGCCTGGACACGGTGGATCACCCCGGAGTTCGAGGCGCGCCGCTACGACACCTTCTTCTTCGTCGCCGCGCTCCCGACGGGCCAGCGCACGCGCAACGCGTCCACCGAGGCCGACCGTACGGTCTGGATCCGCCCGGCCGACGCCGCCGCCGGGTACGACAGGGGCGAGCTGCTGATGATGCCGCCCACGATCGCCACGCTGCGCCAGCTCCTGCCGTGGGCCACGGCCGCCGAGGCCCTGGCCGCCGCGCCCGCGCGCGATCTCACGCCGGTCCTCGCACGCGCCCGCCTCGAAGACGGCGAGGTCGTGCTGTCCTGGCCCGGACACGACGAGTTCACGAAGCACATCCCGACCGGGGGAGCCCCCGCATGACGGACGCAGCAGCCCTTCCCGGCCAGCCCCGGGACGCGGTCCTCTCCGGACGGGCCACCGCGCGCGCGGTGAACGTGCTCGCGCCCAACCCGTCCGCGATGACCCTGGACGGCACGAACACCTGGCTCGTCGCGGAACCGGACTCCGACCTGGCCGTCGTCATCGACCCGGGTCCGCTGGACGAGGCGCACCTGCGCGCGGTCGTCGACACCGCCGAGCGAGCAGGCAAGCGGGTCGCCCTGACGCTGCTCACGCACGGCCACCCCGACCACGCCGAGGGCGCGGCGCGCTTCGCCGAACTCACCGGGACCGGCGTGCGCGCGCTGGACCCGGCGCTGCGGCTCGGGGACGAGGGACTGGCCGCCGGGGACGTGATCACGACCGGCGGTCTGGAGCTGAGGGTCGTCCCGACCCCCGGCCACACCGCCGACTCGCTCTGCTTCCACCTGCCCGCCGACCGCGCGGTCCTGACCGGCGACACGATCCTCGGCCGCGGCACGACGGTCGTGGCCCACCCCGACGGCCGTCTGGGCGACTATCTGGACTCCCTGCGCCGCCTGAGGTCCCTCACGGTCGACGACGGCGTCCACACCGTCCTGCCGGGCCACGGCCCCGTCCTGGACGACGCCCAGGGCGCCGTCGAGTTCTACCTCGCCCACCGCGCCCACCGCCTCGCCCAGGTCGAGACAGCCGTCGAGAACGGCCACCTCACCCCGTCCGAGGTCGTGGCCCACGTCTACGCCGACGTGGACCGCTCCCTGTGGCCCGCGGCGGAACTGTCGGTACGCGCGCAGATCGAGTATTTGCGGGAGCACGGGTTGATCTAGGGCCACATGGCGCGCCGCGTGGAGAGCGCCCGTCCGGAAATCGGCCATCGCGGCGCGTACGAGCCCACGTCCGGGAAAACAGCCCGTCCGGCGTTTGAGGACGAGGCCCGTCCAGGGCCGAAGCGGGGGCGTGGGGGCGGCAGCCCCCGCACGGCGCGCGCGACAGACCCGCACGCGCCGCGCGCCGGACGCGCAGACCCCGCCCCCGGCCCAGCCCAGCGGCTAGCGAGACCGCTTGGCCAACCGCTCCACGTCCAGCAGGATCACCGCGCGCGCCTCCAGGCGGAGCCACCCGCGCTGCGCGAAGTCGGCCAGCGCCTTGTTCACCGTCTCGCGGGACGCGCCGACCAGCTGGGCCAGCTCCTCCTGCGTGAGGTCGTGGACGACGTGGATGCCTTCCTCGGACTGCACGCCGAACCGGCGGGAGAGGTCGAGCAGCGCGCGCGCCACGCGGCCGGGCACGTCGGAGAAGACGAGGTCCGACATGGCGTCGTTGGTCTTGCGCAGGCGGCGGGCGACCGCGCGCAGCAGCGCGGAGGCGACCTCGGGCCGCGCGTTCAGCCAGGGCTGGAGGTCGCCGTGGCCGAGGCCGAGCAGCTTGACCTCGGTGAGCGCGGTGGCGGTGGCCGTGCGCGGGCCGGGGTCGAAGAGCGACAGCTCACCGATCAGCTCGCTGGGGCCGACCACCGCGAGCATGTTCTCCCGGCCGTCCGGGGAGGTGCGGTGGAGCTTGACCTTGCCCTCGGTGACGACGTAGAGCCGGTCGCCCGGGTCTCCCTCGTGGAACAGGGAGTCGCCGCGTGCGAGCGTCACCTCGCTCATGGAGGCGCGCAGCTCGGCGGCCTGCTCGTCGTCGAGAGCCGCGAAGAGCGGGTTGCGCCGCAGAACGTCGTCCACGAGTTCTCTCCTTGTCGACCTGCTCGGGGGATCGTGCTCCCCCGTGTGCCAGGGGACCGTGTTCCCCATTCTGCCGGGCGGTCCAAACAGTGTGATCTGTCACAAGGATGCCGCACACATGTCCTGAGGTAAGCGGCAGGGGTCCAATTGGGGGCTGATCTT
Organism: Streptomyces sp. NPDC091281; assembly: GCF_044757425.1. NCBI lineage: Bacteria > Bacillati > Actinomycetota > Actinomycetes > Kitasatosporales > Streptomycetaceae > Streptomyces > Streptomyces sp. NPDC091281. The sequence continues at coordinate 85,243 of NZ_JBIVUY010000015.1, forward strand.
CAGGGTCCGGGGCGGATGTCAGTGCCGGGCTCTAGGCTGGCCGGGTGTCCAAATCGCCGGTGAGAGCACGGGCCGAGGGGGCCGCCCGGGTGGTGGTACGTCCCGATTCCGCTGTGGGCGAACGGGTCTCCGGTGGTGGTGAGAGGACGGCGAAAGCCGTGAAGAAGGCGACCGTGGAGCCAGTGAAACCGATGAAGTCAGCGAAGTCGACCCAGCCCGCCAAAACCACGAAATCCTCTACACCGGCCAAGACCGCCAAGGCACCCGCCCCTGCCAAGCGGGCCACCCCGGCCAAGGCCACCGGAACCGCCGCCCCCACCAAGTCGGCCAAGCGGACCACCCCCGCCAAGGCCACCAAAGCCGCCACCCCCGCGAAAGCCGCCGCCACCCCCGCCAAGGCGACCACTCCCGGAAAGCCCGAGTCCCGCACCGCCCTCGTCCGCCGTGCCCGCCGTATGAACCGCGAGCTCGCCGAGATCTACCCGTACGCCCACCCCGAGCTGGATTTCGAGAACCCCTTCCAGCTGGTCGTGGCCACGGTCCTGTCAGCGCAGACCACCGACCTGCGGGTGAACCAGACGACGCCCGCGCTCTTCGCCAAGTACCCGACCCCGGAGGACCTGGCCGTCGCCGACCCCGAGGACGTGGAGGAGATCCTGCGCCCCACCGGCTTCTTCCGGGCGAAGACGAAGTCGGTCATAGGGCTCTCGAAAGCCCTGGTCGAGCAGTTCGACGGCGAGGTGCCGGGCCGCCTGGAGGACCTGGTGAAGCTGCCCGGCGTGGGCCGCAAGACGGCCTTCGTCGTCCTCGGCAACGCGTTTGGGCGCCCCGGCATCACCGTGGACACCCACTTTCAGCGGCTCGTACGGCGCTGGAAGTGGACCGAGGCGACCGAACCGGACAAGATCGAGGCCGCCGTCGGCGCGCTCTTCCCCAAGAGCGACTGGACGATGCTCTCCCACCATGTGATCTTCCACGGCCGCCGGATCTGCCACGCCCGCAAGCCCGCCTGCGGTGCCTGCCCCGTCGCGCCGCTCTGCCCGGCGTTCGGCGTGGGCGAGACCGACCCCGAGAAGGCCAGGAAGCTCCTGAAGTACGAGAAGGGCGGCTTCCCCGGCCAGCGCCTCAACCCGCCCCAGGCCTACCTGGACGCGGGCGGACGCCCCGCCCCGCCGCTGGGCACCGTATGAGCGGCCGTACGGAAGGCGGCCCACGTCACCCGTACGGCCTACGGCCCGGCCGTGCAGGAGGCTGGCTGGAACGATCCGTGGGGCGTCGCGCGTTGGAGCGGACAGAACGGGGGGTGGTGCGGCGGTGACGCGAGCGAGTGAGACGCAGGGCGGTGCGGTGGCGCTGAGCAAGGAGGGGCTGCCCGCCTGGCTGGACCCGGTGGTGGACGCGGTCGAGACCGTCGAGCCGCTCCAGCTGAGCCGCTTCCTGCCCCCGGCGGACGGCGGTGGACGCCAGTCGGCCGTGCTGATCCTCTTCGGCGAGGGCGAGCGCGGCCCCGAGCTGCTGCTCATGGAGCGCGCCACCTCGCTGCGTTCGCACGCGGGACAGCCCTCGTTCCCCGGCGGGGCCCTCGACCCGGAGGACGGCGATCCGCAAGGGGACGGGCCGCTGAGAGCCGCGCTGCGGGAGGCCGAGGAGGAGACCGGCCTCGACCCCACGGGCGTCCAGCTCTTCGGAGTCCTCCCCAAGCTCTACATCCCGGTCAGCGGATTCGTCGTGACCCCGGTGGTGGGCTGGTGGCGCCGCCCGAGCCCGGTCGGCGTCGTCGATCCGAACGAGACGGCGCGCGTCTTCACCGTCCCCGTGGCGGATCTCACGGACCCCGCCCACCGCGCGACGACGTACCACCCCAGCGGGCACCGAGGTCCGGCATTTCTGGTCGAATCGGCGCTGGTGTGGGGGTTCACCGCCGGTGTCATCGACCGGCTGCTCCACTTCGCCGGCTGGGAGCGTCCCTGGGACCGGGACAAGCAGGTCCCGCTCAACTGGCGGTCATGACAGGGTGTGCTCCGTGGTGTGGCTGACCGGGGAGCATTCCCGGGGGGTCCGGCCGTGGTGGCGCGGCCGGAAGAAAGAGGCGAGGGCCTGATTCGGTGAACGTGCTGGACATCCTGCTGCTGGTCGCGGCGCTGTGGTTCGCGATCGTGGGCTATCGCCAGGGCTTCGTCGTCGGCATCCTGTCGGTGATCGGTTTCCTCGGCGGCGGCCTCGTCGCCGTCTACCTGCTGCCGGTCCTGTGGGACGCGCTCACCGACAACTCCGAGGTGAGCACCACGGCCGCCGTGGTCGCGGTGGTCGTCGTCATCGTCTGCGCCTCCGTGGGCCAGGCCCTCACCACCCACCTGGGCAACAAGCTGCGCCGCCACATCACCTGGTCCCCGGCGCGCGCGCTCGACGCGACGGGCGGCGCCCTGGTCAACGTCGTCGCGATGCTGCTGGTGGCCTGGCTGATCGGGTCGGCGCTGGCCGGGACCACGCTGCCCACCCTCGGCAAGGAGGTGCGCAGCTCGCAGGTGCTGCAAGGGGTGTCGCGGACGCTGCCCGCGCAGGCCGACACCTGGTTCGCCGACTTCTCCTCCGTCCTCGCGCAGAACGGCTTCCCGCAGGTCTTCAGCCCGTTCTCCAACGAGCCCATCAAGAACGTCGAGCCGCCGGACCCGGCCCTCGCGGGCAGCCCCGTCGCCGCGCGCGCCAAGCGCTCCATCGTCAAGGTCATGGGCACCGCCGAGAGTTGCGGCAAGGTCCTGGAGGGCACCGGCTTCGTCTTCGGCGAGCGCCGCATCATGACCAACGCGCACGTCGTGGGCGGCGTCGACGAACCCACCGTCCAGATAGGCGGCGAGGGCCGCAAGTACGACGCCACGGTCGTCCTCTACGACTGGAAGCGCGACATCGCCGTCCTCGACGTACCCGACCTGGACGCGCCCGCCCTCCGGTTCGCCACCGGTGACGCGGACAGCGGGGACAGCGCGATCGTCGCCGGGTTCCCGGAGAACGGCGCGTACGACGTCCGCTCGGCGCGCGTGCGGGGCCGTATCACCGCCAACGGCCCGGACATCTACCACCGGGGCACCGTCCGCCGTGACGTGTACTCGCTCTTCGCGACGGTCCGCCAGGGCAACTCCGGCGGCCCGCTGCTCACCACCGACGGCCGGGTCTACGGCGTGGTCTTCGCCAAGTCCCTCGACGACGCCTCCACCGGCTACGCGCTCACCGCCGACGAGATCCAGCAGGACATCGCCAAGGGCCGCACCGCCAACCAGCAGGTCGACAGCGACAACTGCGCGCTGTGAGCGGGCCGCGGGGAGCGGACGCCTGAGGGGCCGTCAGCCGGAAGTCGGGGCGGTTTCGTCAGGTGCGCGGATGCCGCAGCCGTACGGACACCCAGCGGGCCCGGCGGCGCAGGATGCGCGGAATGCCCACGCGGAGGTCGCCCTCCGGCAACTGCACGGCGTCGCCCCGCCGGTGGGAGCCGAAACCGCCGGTCGAGCGGCGGTCGCGTGCTGCGTCACTGTAGTCGTGCGTCCAGCCCATACCGGGTCCTCTGCCCCCGCCCCAAGGTCCATAACCCCGGCCCGGAGCGCGAATTGGCCTATGCGCCGGGCAAGTGGCAGTTCGTAGGACAGGCGTTCCCCACCGGGTACCGGATGCGACCGGACCGTCACCGGTCGGGTTCGGAATCCTTCAGCCAGTTGACCAGTTCGGTCGAGAAGACGACCGGGTCCTCCTCGTGCGGGAAGTGCCCGAGCCCGTCGAACAGCCGCCAGCGGTAGGGCGCTTCGACGTACTCGCCCGACCCGGCCGCGCTGCGGGTGCGCAGGACGGGGTCCAGCGAGCCGTGCAGATGCAGGGTCGGCACCCGCACCGGCCGCTTCATCCGCCGGTAGAACTGGACGCCGTCCGGCCGGGCCAGCGACCGCACCAGCCAGCGGTACGGCTCGACCGAGCAGTGCGCCGTCGAGGGGATGCACATCGCGCGCCGGTAGATCTCCAGCGCCTCGTCGTCGGCGGGCCGGGGGCCGGACCAGTCCCGGATCAGCTTCGCCACGAGGGCGCCGTCGTCGGCGGTGAGCTGCCGCTCCGGGACCCACGGCCGCTGGAAGCCCCAGATGTGGGAACCGGCGGTCGTCTGGCGGACGTCGGCGAGCATGGCCGAGCGCCAGCGGCGGGGGTGCGGCATCGAGGCGACCGCGAGCCGCCGTACGAGCTTGGGGCGCATGACCGCCGCCGTCCAGGCCAGATAGCCGCCCAGGTCGTGGCCGACGAGCGCCGCGTCGGGCTCGCCGAGCGAGCGGATCACGCCGGTGATGTCGAGGGCGAGGTTGGCCGGGTCGTAGCCGCGCGGGGTGCGGTCGCTGCCGCCGACGCCCCGCAGGTCCATCGCCACGGCGCGGAACCCGGCGTCGGCGAGCGCGGCCAGCTGGTGCCGCCACGTCCACCAGAACTGCGGGAAGCCGTGCACCAGCATCACGAGCGGGCCGTCGCCCATCTCGGCGATGTGGAAGCGCGCGCCGTTGGCGGCGACCTCGCGGTGGATCACCTTCCGGTCCAGGACGAGGTCCGGGCGTACGACCGATGCGGCGGGCTGGGCCGAAGGGGTGGCGGGGTCCGTCATGACGACGAGCGTGCCACAGCCTCGATGGCCTGCGGGCCGCCGTCCGCCGCGACCTCGGGCCGCGGGTGCGGCTTGGCGTTCTGGAGGACGCCCGCGGTCTCCTTCACGGACGCGGCCACCTTCTGCGGGCCCTTGCCCTGCTTGGCCTTCTTGGCGAAGGCGACGCCGATCAGCGACAGGACGACGGCGATGAGGACGTTCGCCGCGAAGGACAGCAGGAAGCAGAGCGCCAGGTTCCAGTTGCTCCAGGTGCGGATGCCGTAGGCGAGCGCGAAGTTCAGCATCGGCAGCGAGAACACCAGGATGGCCAGGGCGAGCGTGAACGCGCCACCACTGGTCGCCCCGCGCTTGACGTCCTGCTTGAGCTGGGCCTTCGCCAGCGCGATCTCGTCGTGCACCAGCGCCGACATCTCGGTCGTCGCGGAGGCGAACAGCTGGCCGATGCTGCGTTCGGCGCCGACCGGGCTGCCGTCGGGTGCGCTCATCGCGTTCTCCCTCGTCTTGCTCGTCTCGTACGGGGTGCCGCAGCCGTCCGTCGTCCGGCGACCGTCGTCCGACGACCGTGGTGTGTCGGCCAGGGTCTGGCGTCCGTGGTCGTCGTCCGTCCGGCGGTGTGCGGTCCCCTCTTTTGTACCGTCCCGTCAGATCATGCCGGACGGTCGCCCTCCTCGCCCGCCCCGCCCGCCACTTCGGGGTCTTCGTGGCGCGTCGCGGTCGCCCCGCCGGACGTGCTCCCGGCCATCTCCGCGGCGATCCTGCGGTGCTCGGCGGCCTTCCGTTCGAGGACGGCCGCCATGCGCAGGTGGTACGCCGGGTCGTCCTGCTCGTACACGTCCGGCACGCCCGACTCGTCGTCGTCGCGCTCCTCCGCGTCCCACAGGCGGCGGTAGCGGGCGTTGCGCGCCTTGAGCAGCGCGGTCGCCAGGACGGCCGCGATCAGCGAGCCGGTCAGGACGGCCGCCTTGACCTCGTCGGTGAGGGCGGCGTCGCCGTCGAAGGCGAGTTCGCCGATGAGGAGGGAGACGGTGAAGCCGATCCCGGCGAGGGTGGCGACCGCGAACACGTCGGCCCAGGCGAGGTCCTCGCTGAGCGAGGCGCGGGTGAAGCGCGCGGTCAGCCAGGTCCCGCCGAAGATGCCGACCGCCTTGCCGACGACCAGCCCGAGGACGACGCCCAGGGTCTCCGGCCGCGTGAACACGTCCGCGAGCGCGCCGCCGCCGACCGTGACGCCCGCGCTGAACAGGGCGAACAGCGGCACGGCGAGCCCCGCCGACAGGGGCCGCACCAGGTGTTCGACGCGCTCGCCGGGGGAGCGGTCCTCGCCCTCCCGGGTGGTGCAGCGCAGCATCAGGCCCATCGCGACCCCGGCGATGGTGGCGTGGACGCCGCTGTTGTACATCAGCGCCCAGACGACGACCGCGAGCGGCACGTACACGTACCAGCCGCGTACGCCCGCGCGCAGCAGCAGCCAGAAGACGACGAGTCCGGCCGCGGCGCCGCCGAGCGCGACGAAGTCGAGGTCGGCGGTGAAGAACACCGCGATGATCAGGATGGCGAAGAGGTCGTCGACGACGGCGAGGGTGAGCAGGAAGGCGCGCAGGGCGCTCGGCAGGGAGGTGCCGATGACGGCCAGCACGGCGAGCGCGAACGCGATGTCGGTGGCGGTGGGCACCGCCCAGCCCGCGAGCGAGCCGCCGCCGGTGACGTTGGTCAGCGTGTAGACGAGTGCGGGGACGGCCATGCCGCACAGGGCGGCGACCACCGGCAGTGCGGCGGCGCGGGGGTCCTTGAGGTCCCCGGCGACGAGTTCGCGTTTCAGCTCGACCCCGGCGACGAAGAAGAAGACGGCGAGGAGGCCGTCGGCGGCCCAGTGCGCGACCGACAGGTCGAGGCCGAGGGCGGCGGGGCCGAGGTGGAAGTCGCTGACGGTCGTGTAGCTGTCCCGGATCGCGGGGACGTTCGCCCAGATCAGCGCGGCGACCGCGGCGGCCAGCAGCAGGACCCCGCCCACGGTCTCGGTGCGCAGCGCGTCGGCGACGTAGGTCCGCTCGGGGAGGGACAGCCGGCCGAGGACCTTGCGGCGGACGCGGGCCGAGGTGTCCCCGTCCCGCGTCGCGGTGTCCGCGTCGGGCGTGGGGGCGGGCGGCGGGGTGGGGGTCGCGGGGGTGCGCGGCGGGGTCACGGTGGGGCCTTCCGGAGGTGGGCAGCACGAAGCGCTTGCCGACCAGACTTCCCGGCGCACCTTTGTTTACTTTACCTAAGCGGGGCGGGGCGGACACCTGGTCCGCCCCGCCCCGCCGTCGGGCCTGCCGCCGCGTGGGCTCCCGCCGGTTCAGTCCTCGCTGGGCGCGGCGGGCAGCTTCGTCTGGATCAGGTCCATGACGGTGGAGTCGGTGAGCGTGGTGACGTCACCGAGCTGCCGGTTCTCCGCCACGTCCCGCAGCAGCCGCCGCATGATCTTGCCGGAGCGCGTCTTGGGCAGCTCGGCCACCGGCAGGACCCGCTTGGGCTTGGCGATCGGGCCGAGCGTGGCGCCGACGTGGTTGCGCAGGTCGTTGACGAGGCTGTCGTCCTCGGACGCCGTACCGCGCAGGATCACGAACGCGACGATGGCCTGACCGGTCGTCTCGTCCGCCGCGCCGACCACGGCGGCCTCGGCGACCGCCGGGTGCGACACGAGGGCCGACTCCACCTCGGTGGTCGAGATGTTGTGGCCCGACACGAGCATCACGTCGTCGACCCGGCCGAGCAGCCAGATATCGCCGTCGTCGTCCTTCTTCGCGCCGTCGCCCGCGAAGTAGCGGCCGGGGAAACGGGACCAGTAGGTGTCGAGGAACCGCTGGTCGTCGCCCCAGATGGTGCGCAGCATCGACGGCCACGGCTCGGTGAGGACCAGGTAGCCGCCTCCGCCGTCGGGGACCTCGCCCGCCTCGTCGTCGACGACGGTCGCGGCGATGCCGGGCAGCGGGCGCTGCGCCGAACCGGGCTTGGTCTCGGTGACGCCCGGCAGCGGCGAGATCATCATCGCGCCGGTCTCGGTCTGCCACCAGGTGTCGACGATGGGGGTGCGGTCCGCGCCGATGTGCTTGCGGTACCAGATCCACGCCTCGGGATTGATCGGCTCGCCCACCGAACCGAGCACCCGCAGGCTCGACAGGTCGAACTTCGCGGGGATGTCGTCGCCCCACTTCATGAACGTACGGATCGCGGTCGGCGCGGTGTACAGGATCGTGACCCCGTACTTCTGCACGATCTCCCAGAAGCGGCCCTGGTGCGGGGTGTCGGGCGTGCCCTCGTACATGACCTGCGTCGCGCCGTTGGCCAGCGGCCCGTACACGATGTAGGAGTGGCCGGTGACCCAGCCGACGTCCGCCGTGCACCAGTAGACGTCGGTCTCCGGCTTGAGGTCGAAGACCGCGTGGTGGGTGTAGGCGGCCTGGGTGAGGTAGCCGCCGGAGGTGTGCAGGATGCCCTTCGGCTTACCGGTCGTGCCGGAGGTGTAGAGGATGAACAGCGGGTGCTCGGCCTCGAACGCATCGGGCGTGTGCTCCGCCGACTGCCGTCCGACCGCCTCGTGCCACCACACGTCCCGGCTGTCGTCCCAGGCCACGTCCTGCCCGGTACGGCGGACGACCAGCACGTGCTCCACGCTGTCCAGGCGGGACACCGCGTCGTCCACGGCCGGCTTGAGCGCCGACGGCTTGCCCCGCCGGTACCCGCCGTCGGAGGTGATGACGACCTTCGCGTCCGCGTCCTGGATGCGGGTCGCGAGCGCGTCCGCGGAGAAGCCGCCGAAGACCACGGAGTGCGCGGCGCCGATCCGGGCGCACGCCAGCATCGCGACGGCCGTCTCCGGGATCATCGGCATGTAGACGGCGACCCGGTCGCCCTTGCGCACCCCCAGTTCCAGCAGCGCGTTCGCGGCGCGGGAGACCTCGTCCTTCAGCTCCGCGTACGTCACGGCGCGGCTGTCGCCCGGCTCGCCCTCGAAGTGGATCGCGACCCGGTCGCCGTGCCCGGCCTCCACATGGCGGTCGACGCAGTTGTACGCGACGTTCAGCTCGCCGTCCTTGAACCACTTGGCGAACGGCGGGTTCGACCAGTCCAGCGTCTCCGTCGGCTCCTTGGCCCAGCTCAGCCGGCGGGCCTGCTCGGCCCAGAAGCCGAGCCGGTCAGCCTTGGCCCGTTCGTACGCCTCCGCCGTGACGTTGGCGTTCGCGGCCAGGTCGGCGGGCGGCGCGAACCTGCGCTCTTCCTTGAGCAGGTTGGCCAGGCTCTCGTTGCTCACGACATCTCCCTTTCGAAGGGTGTCCGTTGTGTCCCAGGCCACAGCTCATCAGACCTGGGGGCCCGGTGACAAGGGCCGACGGAAAATTGGTTTAGACCTGTGGGGGTGTCCGTGGGGAGGGCGCGGCTCGCACCGCCGACCTGGGTCACCTGTACCCACGGACCTCGACGGGACCGGGTTCAGCCCCGCCGGGGTCGGACGGTGTAACGCCTTTCACACGTCCGGAGACATGCACCGCGCCACACCCGCCCTCCCCGCACCTGCCGGCCCCGCGCCCCACCCCGGTCTCACACCCGCAGATCCGCCACCCCTACGTGGTCGAACACCTCCCCGTCCGCGCCCTGCGCCGCGTCGCCCAGCAGATACGTCTGTGCCTCCCCTACGTGGAAGTAGAGGCCGTGCAGCTCCAACTCCCCGGCGCGCAGCGCCCGGATCACCGACTCGTGGGCCCGCAGATGGTCCAACTGCTGGACCACGTTGGTCAGACAGAGCTGCTCCACCGTGTCGGCCGGGGCCCGCCCGGCCAGCCGCACCCCGGACCGGTCGCCGTCGGCCATCCGCTCCAGGCTCGGCCGCCCGTGCCGCAGCCACCGCTTCAACGGCGTCCGCGCCCCGCCCGGTTCGGCCGCGAGCAGCGCCTGCATCGCGCCGCACCCGGAGTGCCCGCACACCGTGATGGACCGCACCTTCAGCACGTCCACCGCGTACTCGATCGCCGCCGCCACCGAGTCGTCCCCGCTCTCCTCGCCGGGCGGGGGGACCAGGTTGCCGACGTTGCGCACCACGAACAGGTCGCCCGGACCACTGGAGGTGATCATCGAGGTGACCAGCCGGGAGTCGGCGCAGGTGAGGAAGAGCTGCGACGGCTGCTGGCCCTCCCGGGCCAGCCGCGCCAACTCGCCCCGCACCAGGGGCGCGGTGTTCCGCTGGAACGCGCTGATCCCACGCACGAGGCGGAGCCCGCTCCTGGGTGGGGCGGTGCTTGCCTGGACGGGGCCGGTGCCGGTGCCTGTGTCGGTGCCGGTGGTGCTTGCATCGCCTGTGTTCGCCTGGGCGATGCCTGGCCCGGTGGTGTCGGTTTCCGGTTCGTCGTCCGCCGTCGGATCTGCGGCGGGAGCCGATCCCGTGGCGGGGGCCGATCTCGTGTCCGCGTCGGCATGGGTGGCTGCGTGGGCGTCGCCGACCCGGTCGGCGCCGGTGGCTCCGGGGCCCGACGGAGGAGAGGCGGGGCTGTCCTCGCCCTCGGGGCGGACCTGTCCGGCGGGACTGCCGGGCGCGGCTCTTTCGGCCGACCCGGTCTGCGGGACCCGCTCAGCGAGCGTGGCGCGCTCGGTCCGCTCCGTCCGTACGGCCCTCGCGGTGAGCGTGGCCCGCTCCGTGGACCGGGTCGGTTCCGCCAAGGCCGACGGCCGGGGTGAGGCCGGGCGTTCGGCCGCGTCCACCGGTTCGACCGGTTCGACGGGGTACGTCGACTGGTCGGCGCCGGCCCGCTCCGCGTGCTCGGTCCGGGCGGCCGGTGCGGCCGATGCGCCTGGACCGGACGGTGCGCCCGGCCCGGTCGGCGTCGACGACGGCCGCTCCCCCTCGCACTGGTGGTTGCGCCACGGCGTCCAGGGGCCGCAACGGCAGTCGGCGAGCGCGCTGTCCACCGGGTCCGCTGAGCCCGGGGCGGTCCGGGCGGCGGCTGCTTCACTGTTCAGTTCGGTGATCTTCCCCCGCGTCGCGGCGCGGCGGCCCGTCAGCTCTACGGCGCCTCCCCGCGCGGTGTGGGTCCGCTGCCAGTCCTGGAGCGCCTCGTACGCGGCGTGATCCATGAAGGAGCCGTCCAACTCCACGATGACGGAGGAGCCCTGGGGGACGTGGTGCAGGGCGCGGCTCAGGCGCGGCACCGCGAGGAACGTCAACTGCCCTCTGACCTGTACGTGGTGGACTCCTTCCAGTTCGTCGTGGGTGATACGCGTGCGGGTGAGGCGGTGCAGCGAGACGGCGACGGCCACGGCGATCCCGAGGACCACGCCCTCCAGGACACCGAGGACGACGACACCGAGGGTGGTGACGGCGTACACCAGCACCTCGCGGTGGCGGGTCACCGTGCGGATGTGGTGCAGGGACACCATCTGGATACCGACGGCCATCACCAGGGCGGCGAGTGAGGCGAGCGGGATGAACTCAAGGATCGGGACCATCAGCAACGCGGCGACTACTACGAGAACGCCGTGCAGCATCGTCGAGTTCCTGCTGACGGCACCCGCTCGCACATTCGCGGAACTGCGCACCGCGACTCCGGCGACGGGCAGTCCGCCGAGCGCGCCCGACACCACGTTCGCGGCGCCCTGGCCGAGCAGTTCGCGGTCGAGGTCGGAGCGGCCCACGCGGGCCGGGAGCGCGGGTCGGCCCGCGACCAGCTTGTCGACGGCGACCGCGCCGAGCAGCGACTGCACACTGCACACCAGGGTGGTGGTGAGGACGGCGGCGACGATGCCGAGCACCGGGCCCTCGGGCAGTCCGGCCAGGGCGTGGCTGCTCCAGGACGGCAGGTCGACGCGGGGCTGGTCGAGTCCGGCCAGCGCCGCGGTCGCGGTGGCCCCGGTGACGGCGATCAGCGCGGCGGGCACCTTGCCCAGCAGGCGGCCCGCCCGGCCGGGCAGGCGCGGCCAGAGGAACAGCAGGGCCAGGGTCAGGACGCTGACGGCCAGCGCGGCGGGCCGGATATGGGTCAACTGCGCGGGCAGGGCGCGGAGGTTGTCGAGCACGGAGCTCTGCGGGTTCCCGCCGAGCACGATGTGCACCTGGGCGACGGCGATGGTGACGCCGATGCCCGCGAGCATGCCGTGCACGATGGCCGGGCTCACGGCGAGCGCGCTGCGGGCCACCCGCAGGCAGCCGAGGCCGAGTTGGGCGAGACCGGCGAACACGGTGATGGCGCAGGTCGTCCGCCAGCCGTACCGGTGGATGAGGTCGGCGGTGACGACCGTCAGCCCGGCGGCCGGGCCGCTGACCTGGAGCGGCGCGCCGCCGAACCGTCCGGCGACCAGACCGCCCACGGCGGCCGCCACCAGTCCGGCCTGCAGCGGTGCGCCGGTGGCCAGGGCGATGCCCAGGGACAGGGGAAGGGCGATGAGGAAGACCGCGATCGCGGCCGACACGTCGGCTCCCGCGACACGGAAGCGGCGGCGCGGGGGCCGCGGCGGGCTGTGCGGGGGGTGGGCACGCTCGGGGTGCGGCGTGGTGGGCGTACGAGTGGGGACGTAGGCAGTCATGTTCCCGTCTCCTCCGGGGCTGCGCGGTCGCAGGGGTGCGGCCGTGGGTCACGGCGTACAGCGGCGGGATGGATTAACGCTTAGTAAACGAACAGTAATCCAGAGTAAAGGCTCAGCATGGATTTTCGCGGCAAATGGTGCAACTTGCCACTCTGATGAGTGGTAGTGGTCATTTGGTCGGCTTGTCGTATTAATTCCTTCTCGGTCCCGTGTGACCTTGGCGGCGCCGTTGTAGGCCCCAGGAGAAGGAAGAAGGTGGGCGGAAGATGGCCGCCACCCAGAGGATCGCCGCAGGCGCCGTGATCGCCGCGGTTGTCGCCGTGTCGCTCGCCGGCTGCGCCACCGGAACCGACGGTTCCCAAGGTTCCGGGGAAGGGGCGTCCGGCCCCCGCAAGGTCAAGCAGGCCCCGGCTCCCAAGAGCGCCGTCCGCCTGATCGGCGACGGCTCCACCGCGTTCACCGGCGCCCAGCCGTACCTGCCGCGGGCCGAGCGTCTCAAGCCCGGCCAGAAGCCACCGCAATTCGTCGTCTTCTCGTGGGACGGCGCGGGCGAGGACAGCCAGCGGCTGTTCTCCCACTTCCGCAAGGTGGCCAAGGACAACAACGCCACCATGACGTACTTCCTCAGCGGCGTGTACCTGCTGCCGGAGGAGAAGCGCGACCTCTACCGGCCGCCGCAGCACTCGCCGGGCCGCTCCGACATCGGCTTCAACGACGCGCAGGGCATCGCCGACACCGTGAAGCAACTGCGCCTGGCGTGGCAGGAGGGCAACGAGGTCGGCACCCACTTCAACGGCCACTTCTGCGGCGCGTCCGGCGGGGTCGGCGAGTGGTCGGTCGAGGAGTGGAAGGACGAGATCTCCCAGGCCAAGCAGTTCGTGAAGACCTGGAAGACCAACACCGGCATGTCGAAGGCCGCCCCGCTGCCCTTCGACTACGACAAGGAACTCATCGGCGCCCGCACCCCCTGCCTCGAAGGCCAGGAGAACTTCCGCAAGGCCGGCCGCGAACTGGGCTTCCGCTACGACACCAGCGGCGTCAACAACCAGGTCTGGCCGGGCAAGAAGGACGGCCTGTGGGACCTGTCCATGCAGCTCGTGCCCTTCCCCGGCCACACCTTCGAGCAGCTGACCATGGACTACAACTTCATGGTCAACCAGTCCGGCACCGCCACCCAGGGCGACCCCGCCAAGCACGCCCTCTGGGGCGACCAGATGCGCGACGCCCTCCTCAGCGGCTTCCGGCGCGCCTACGACGGCAACCGGGCGCCGCTGATCATCGGCAACCACTTCGAGTCCTGGAACGGCGGCACGTACATGCGCGCCGTCGAGGAGGTCGTGGAGAACGTGTGCACCAAGGAGGAGGTGCGCTGCGTCTCCTTCCGGCAGCTCGCCGACTGGCTGGACGCCCAGGACCCGCAGACTCTGGCCAAGCTGCGCACGCTCGGCGTCGGCCAGGCGCCCCAGCAGGGCTGGACGTCCTTCCTGTCGGCCCGTCCCGCGCCAGCCCCGAAGGGCGTGCCCGGCGCACCGGCCGTCAAGCAGTAGCCACGGCGGGGGACGCCGTCACGCCGGGGCGGTGACGCTCTCGCCGAGCACGAAACCGGGGTCGACCTGCGCGGCCAGGTCGGCTCCGGTGCGCTCGTTCCCCCACGACTGGGCGTTCTTCAGGTGGAAGTGCACCATCTGACGGGTGTAGCGCTCCCGGTCCCGCCGTCCGTACGCCGCGTCGGCGGTCGTCCGCAGGCGCTCCAGGGCGTCCCGGTTGGTCTCCTCCAGGGAGTCGAACCGGGGCGGCCTGCCCTTCTCCATGGCGCGCACCCAGTCCGAGTGCCCGACCGTGACGAGCAGGTCCTCGCCGACCTCGGCGCGCAGGAAGTCGAGGTCGTCCGGGCCCTGCACCTTGTTGCCCACGACCTTCAGCTCGACGCCGAAGTCACGGGCGTACTCCTTGTACTGGCGGTAGACGGAGACCCCCTTCCGGGTCGGTTCGGCGACGAGGAACGTGACGTCGAAGCGGGTGAACATGCCGGAGGCGAAGGAGTCGGAGCCCGCGGTCATGTCGACCACGACGTACTCCTCGCGGCCGTCGACCAGGTGGTTCAGGCACAGCTCCACCGCTCCGGTCTTGGAGTGGTAGCAGGCGACCCCCAGGTCGGCGTCCGTGAAGGGGCCCGTGACCATCAAACGGACGGCGCCGCCGTCGAGTTCCACCGGCCGGGCGCACGCGTCGTACACCGGGTTGTCCTCGCGCACCCGCAGCAGCCGGGAGCCCTCGCCGGGCGGAGTCGTCTTGATCATCGTCGCGGCGGAGGCGATACGCGGGTTCGCCCCGCGCAGGTAGTCCTTGATCAGCGGCAGCCGGTCGCCCATCGCGGGGAGCGCGGCGGCCTCCGCCTCGTCGAGGCCGAGGGCGGGCCCGAGGTGCTGGTTGATGTCCGCGTCGACCGCGATCACCGGGGCGCCGGACGCCGCGAGGTGGCGGATGAACAGGGAGGACAGCGTGGTCTTGCCGCTGCCGCCCTTCCCAACGAAAGCAATTTTCATGTTCATAAAGCCTAGTGGTCCGATCGCGCTCCCGGGCACCAGCGCGTGAAGAAGACCACTCCTTCGTGGGGTGCGCGCGCCCGTTGCGTAGGGTCGTACTCATGAGTACGACAGGTGCTACCGCCGATCCGCTCGCCGCCCTGGGTGCGCTGCCCGGTGTGGCCGACTCCGTGGAGACCGTGCGCAAGGCCGTCGACCGCGTCTACGGGCACCGCGTCATGCGCCGCCGCAGCAACGCCGTCACCTCCGAGGCGGCCCTGCGCGGCGCGCGCGGTTCCGCGGCGCTGTCCGGCGCCGACTGGGCTCTGGAGGAGGTGCGGCGGCGCAGCGACTTCGGGGTGGACGACGACGCGCGCGTGGTGGGTTCCGCGCTGCGGCTGACCGCTGAGGCCGGTCAGCTGCTGTCGATCTGGCGGCAGTCCCCGCTGCGGGTGCTCGCCCGGCTGCACCTGGTCGCCGCGGCCACCCAGGAGGACGAGGTCGGCCGGCCCCGGCAGGCGGGCGAGGCGGTGCGCGAGCCGCTGGTCGAGCTGCCGCTGCCGGGCGCGGACGAGGTCTCCGTACGCCTGGAGGGCCTGTCCGAGCTGATCGTGGCGGGCAGTTCCGCTCCCGCCCTGGTCACGGCCGCGATCGTGCACGGCGAACTGCTGGCCCTGCGCCCCTTCGTGTCGCACAACGGCCTCGTCGCGCGCGCGGCCGAACGCATCGTCCTGATCGGCAGCGGCCTGGACCCCAAGTCGGTCTGTCCGGCCGAGGTCGGCCACGCGGAGCAGGGGCGCGCCGCCTACCTCGCCGCCCTCGACGGCTACGCCTCGGGCACCCCGGACGGCATGGCCGCCTGGATCGCCCACTGCGGCAGGGCGGCCGAACTCGGCGCGCGCGAGTCGACCGCGGTGTGCGAGGCGCTCCAGCGCGGCGCCGCCTGACGGCGAAGAGGTGCCCGCCGGGGGTCCCGACATGGGTGCGCAGGCGTCCAGGCAAAGAGTTGCGGCGGTACGAGGGCTCGTACCGCCGCTGGCATGGTCACCGGGTTACCAAGCGTCCTCGATGTAGTGCCCATCAGGTCGGGAACTTCGCCCGTCACCTGGTGCGGCTGGCCCGTAATCGACGGGTCGACGTCGCGTGGGTGCTCGGTGCACATGCGCGGTCCGTGGGGCCAAATGCGTGGTTGAAGGTGATCCTTTCGGATGTCCTTGGTCTCGCGGGCCGTTGAATCCTTTGTACTCCAGGACCCCCAAGAGCGGAAGTGCTCGCTCCTGTTCTTTACTTTTACTCTCAAACAGGGCGCAAGCGGGCGGGACTTCCGCACCAGGCGCCGCAGGTCGGGTGACCTGGGGCACCTGGTGACGGTGCCAGGGCGGCCCGATGACCGGGCGGTCGTACGGGTCAGGCGGGCGTACGGGTCAGGCGGTCGCCGCCCTGCGGCGACTGGCGTACCAGACCAGGCCCGCCGTGGCCGCCGCCGCTCCCACGGCCGCCGCGGCCACGAGCGCCGGACGGGGCGGCACCGAGAACGACGGGATGCGCTGCTTCAGCCGGACCGGCCGATGGAAGTCGAGAATCGGCCACCCGCGCGCGACAGCCTCGCGGCGCAGGGCACGGTCCGGGTTCACCGCGTGCGGCTGACCGACCGCCTCCAGCATCGGCAGATCGGTCACCGAGTCGCTGTACGCGTAGCAGCGCGCGAGGTCGTATCCCTCGGACTCCGCCAGCTCCCGGACGGCCTCCGCCTTGGTGGGGCCGTAGGCGTAGTACTCCACCTCCCCGGTGAAGCAGCCGTCCTCGCCCACGACCATCCGGGTGGCCACCACCCGGTCCGCGCCGAGCAGTTCGCCGATCGGTTCGACCACCTCGGCGCCGGACGTGGACACGATCACGACGTCCCGTCCGGCGGTGTGGTGCTCCTCGATGAGGGACGCCGCCTCGTCGTAGATCAGCGGGTCGATCAGGTCGTGGAGCGTCTCGGCGACGATCTCCTTCACCTGCTGGACGTTCCAGCCGCGGACCATCCCGGAGAGGTACTCGCGGGTCCGCTCCATCTGGTCGTGGTCCATACCGCCGACGAGGAAGACGAACTGGGCGTACGCGGTGCGCAGCGCCGCCCTGCGGTTGATCAGCCCGCCTTGGTAGAAGGACTTGCTGAAGGTGAGCGTGCTCGACTTCGCAATGACCGTCTTGTCCAGGTCAAAGAAGGCCGCTGTGCGAGGCAAGGAGTGGTTTTCCACAACCCTGAGCATAGGGGCAGCCCATTCGGCGTAAGGTGGGCGCGTGGGTTTGCCTGAGAAGGCTCTCGGGTACACCATGGAAGTCACGGATCGTTCGCGACCGTGCTAACCCGGTCCGGCTCCTCCCCCCCCGAGTCGGCCGTGGAGACGACCCCCGCTCTCCCCCCCCCGGCGGGGGTCGTCGCATGTCCGGACGCATTTTCCCCTCCCCTTCACGGTGGTGGCACCGTCCCGAGGCGGCTTCGGCCGCCTCTTCGCGCTGCCCGCTCGCCGTCACGGTGCGTAGTGGTCGGGCTGCTTTGCGGGAATCGTCCACAGGGCGGACCGCGCTCACCGGTATGAGTGGCGGAGATATTCACAACTCCCCACTCGTCCACAGTTATCCACCAAGATCCACACGATTTCCTGGTTCGTCGCACCGTGATTCCCACACGTTCGCTCGCACCGAGTTCAGGGCCGGTTCCGTTTTGCCGGTCTTCCGGGCCGGTTTCCGTCGGACGTTCCAAGGGAGATCCGGCAACCGGTTCTCCACTCGTACGGGATTCGCGGGGCCGCGGGGGACTGCGCGCCGCGCGGCGAAGGGGGATGGACACCGTGACCGGAGCCGTCACGCACGACCCGCCGCCCGCCGCCTCAGGGCGGCAGGGCAGGCCATTGATCGTCACCGAGGACGCGCAGCTCCTCGACGACCTGCTGCGGCTGTGCGCCGCCGCCGGTGCCACACCCGAGGTGCACCCCGCGGTACCCGGACAGCGCGGCGGCGGCTGGGAGTCGGCGCCGCTCGTCCTGGTCGGCGACGACGCCGCGCGCCGGGTGCGAGGCGCCGCCCGCCGACGCGGCGTGGTGCTCGTCGGACGGGACCAGGACGACCCCGGAGTGTGGCGCAGGGCCGTCGAGATCGGCGCCGACCACGTCCTCGTGCTCCCGGACGGCGAGCAGTGGCTCGTCGACCGGATCGCCGACGTCGCGGAGGGCGTCGGGCGGCCCGCGCTCACCGTCGGCGTCCTCGGCGGACGCGGCGGGGCCGGAGCGTCCACGCTCGCCTGCGCCCTCGCCGTCACCTCGGCGCGCGAAGGCCTGCGCACCCTCCTGGTGGACGCCGATCCACTGGGCGGCGGACTCGACGTCCTTCTCGGCGGCGAGAGCGTCGACGGCCTGCGCTGGCCCGCGTTCGCCGCCTCCCGCGGGAGGGTCGGCGGCGGCGCTCTGGAGGAATCCCTGCCCGAACTCCACCGGCTGCGCGTGCTCAGCTGGGACCGCGGCGACTGCGTCGCCGTCCCGCCCCAGGCCGTGCGCGCGGTCCTCGCCGCGGCCCGCCGCCGGGGCGGCACGGTCGTCGTCGACCTGCCCCGCCGCGTCGACGACGGAGTCGCGGAGATCCTTGCCCAGGTCGACGTCGGACTCCTCGTGGTCCCCGCCGAACTGCGCGCCGTCGCCGCCGCCGGGCGGGTCGCCTCCGCCGTCGGCATGGTCCTGCGCGACCTCCGGGTGGCCGTCCGCGGGCCGTACGCTCCCGGCCTCGACGACCGGGAGGTGGCCCGGCTGCTCGGCCTGCCCCTGGCCGGTGAGGTGCCGGTCGAGTCCGGACTGCTGCGCCCCGACGGAGGCAAGGCCCCGCCCGGGGGGCTGCCGCGCGGCCCGCTGGCCAGGTTCTGCAGGGAGTTCTGGGAGCGTGCCCTGACCGAGGCGGGCACCGCGTGAACGCCGCCCCCGGCCGTGGCCCGGCCGTCGCCACCGGCACGCTGCTCGACGGCGTCCGGCAGTGGCTCGCCGAGAGCGGCGCGGAACCCACACCCGCCCGGGTGGCCCAGGCACTGCGCGAACAGGGCCGGGTCCTCGGCGACGCGGAAGTCCTCGGCACGGCCGAGCAGCTCCGCTCCGAACTCGTCGGCAGCGGCCCGCTGGAGCCGCTCCTCGCCGACCCGTCGGTGACCGACGTGCTCGTGTCGGCGCCGGACCGGGTCTGGGTCGACCGCGGCGGCGGTCTGGAGCTGACCGCCGTCGCCTTCCCGGACGCGGCGGCCGTGCGACGCCTCGCACAGCGCCTGGCCGCGGTCGCCGGACGGCGACTGGACGACGCACGGCCGTGGGCCGACGCGCGGCTGCCCGACGGGACCAGGCTGCACGCGGTACTGCCCCCGGTCGCCGTCGGCAGCACCTGCCTGTCGCTGAGGGTGGTTAGGCCGAGGGCCTTCACCCTCGACGAACTCGTCACCGCGGGTACCGTCCCGCCCGGCGGGGACCGGGTGCTGCGGGCCCTGCTCGCGGCCCGGCTCTCCTTCCTGGTCAGCGGCGGCACCGGTACGGGGAAGACCACTCTGCTCAGCGCGCTGCTCGGCCTGGTCGGACCGGGCGAGCGGATCGTGCTCGCGGAGGACTCGGCGGAACTGCGGCCGGACCATCCCCACGTGGTCCGGCTGGAGACCAGACCCGCCAACCAGGAGGGAGCCGGGCTCGTCACCCTGGAGGACCTGGTGCGGCAGGCCCTGCGGATGCGCCCGGACCGTCTGGTGGTGGGCGAGGTGCGGGGCCCCGAGGTCGTGGATCTCCTGGCGGCCCTGAACACGGGTCACGAGGGCGGCTGCGGGACCGTCCACGCCAACACGGCCGCCGATGTCCCCGCCCGGCTGGAAGCGCTCGGCACGGCGGCCGGGCTCGACCGGGCGGCCCTCCACAGCCAGATGGCCGCCGCGCTGTCGGTGGTGCTCCACCTCGTGCGCGACCGGGCCGGGCGGCGCCGGATCGCCGAGGTGCACGTCCTGGAACGCGACGCCTCCGGGCTGGTGCGCACGGTCCCGGCGCTGCGGTGGCAGACGGAGGCCTTCGTGCGGGAGAGGGGCTGGGAACGGCTGCGAGGGCTGCTCGGGAGCGGGTGGGAGGCGGCTGACGCGTGATCGGGGCGAAGGGGAACGGCGGGTGTGGGCGGAAGCAGGCAGGGAGTGAGAGGAGTGTCTGAAATGACTGGTGTGGTGGGCCAGATGCCGCTGGGAGCGGCCGCCGCCTGCGCGGGCGCAGCCATCTGGTTGTGGGGCGGTCCGCATGCGGCGCCGAGGCGCGCGCAACTGCTCCTGGCCGGAGGTGGGGTGGTCGTTGAGAGGCCGCCTCCCTGGTGGGGCCTTGACGACGTGTCGCGTCGGTTACGCGGCCGGTGGCGGCCCGAATGGTGGTCGCCGGTCCTGGGACTGGCCCTCGGACTGCTGGGAGGTTCGGCGCTGCCCGTGGTCGCGGGGGTGGCCGGGGTGCCCCTCTTGAGCCGCATGCGCCGCGCCCGGTCGCAGCGGCGGGCGGCGGAGCGGCGGGCGGACGAGGTGATCGCCCTGTGCGCGGCGCTCGCGGGGGAGGTGCGGGCGGGACGGCAGCCCGGCGAGGCTCTGCGGCTCGCGGCGCGGCAGTCCGGAGGGCTCGGCGCGGCGGGGCTCGGTGCGGCGCAGGCCTCCGTGCTGGCGGCGGCTCGTTTCGGCGGGGACGTCCCCGGCGCGCTCGCCGCCGCGGCTCGGCGGCCCGGGGCGGACGGCCTGCTGGGACTGGCCGCCTGCTGGCGGGTGGCCGTGGACCAGGGAGCGGGCCTCGCGGCCGGCCTCGACCGCCTGGAAGCCGCGCTACGGGCGGAGCGGGACCAACGAGCCGACCTTCGGGCTCAGCTGGCCGGCGCGCGTTCGACAGCGGTGATGCTCGCAGGTCTGCCGGTCCTCGGCCTGCTGCTCGGCACCGCTCTCGGCGCCGACCCGCTCCACGTGCTGCTGCACAGCGGGGTCGGGCTGGGCTGCCTGGTCGTCGGCGGAGTCCTGGAAGGGCTGGGGATGTGGTGGGCGGCGCGGATCGTGCGGGGGGCGGAGGGGGAGTGAGGGGGCGGGCTGGTCCCGCGCGGGGCTTGGCGGCTCGGGCGGAGGCCAGGGCGGGTGGGGAGGAGCGGGAGGAACGAGTGGAGGTCTGGACGGTCTGGGCGGCAGCGGACACGGGCGCGACGAGGAATGACGCAGGTCGATCAAGGAGGAGGTCTGGGTGAGCGAGGAAGTTGTCCACAGGCTGGGGGTGGCCGTGGGGACACTGCTGGCCCTGGGGTGGGCGGTGCGGTGGCTGGACGCGGCCCGGCGGAGGCGG
Organism: Streptomyces sp. NPDC091281; assembly: GCF_044757425.1. Taxonomy (NCBI): domain Bacteria; kingdom Bacillati; phylum Actinomycetota; class Actinomycetes; order Kitasatosporales; family Streptomycetaceae; genus Streptomyces; species Streptomyces sp. NPDC091281. The sequence continues at coordinate 106,290 of NZ_JBIVUY010000015.1, forward strand.
CGCGCGAAGCGACGGCTCGTCGAACTGCTCGCGACCCTGCCGGTCCAGCCGGAGGGCTCGGAGCGGCATACGGCTGATGCCATGCGGCGGCGGATTCCCGAGATCGCGGTGGCAGGCGCCGGATGGCTGGTCGTAGGTGGCCTTCCCGGGCTCCTGTTGGGGCTGTCGGGGGCGGCGGCCGTGTGGTGGTGGCGTCGTCGGCTGCGGACGCCGGATGCGCCGAGCAAGGCGGAGATGCGGGCGGCGGCACGCCAACTCCCGCTGGCCGCCGACCTGCTGGCGGCGTGCATCGCGGCGGGAGCGGCGCCGGTGACGGCGGCCCAGGCTGTGGGCGACGCCCTCGGTGGGCCGGTCGGGGACGGGCTGGCGCGGGGCGCCGCCGAGATACGGCTCGGCGGTGAACCCGCCACGGCCTGGCGGGGGTTGGCAGCGACTCCGGGGGCGGAACCATTGGCCCGGCTGCTGGAGCGGGCCACGGTGTCGGGTCTCCCGGCGGCGGGGCCGGTGGCCCGGCTCGCGGCCGATGCCCGCGCCGCGTGGGCACGGGCCGGGACGGCCGGGGCACGCCGGGCGGCCGTCATGGTCGCGGCGCCGGTGGGGCTGTGCTTCCTGCCCGCCTTCATCACGGTCGGCATCGTGCCCGTCGTGGTCGGCCTGGCGGGCGGAGCACTGGGAGGAGGCGCGCCGTGACGACATGAGGAGTGACACGGACGCGCGACGACGGATGGGTGTCGACGGACGCCTGAAGGAACCGAGGGGCACAGCCCGGTCGGTGACACCGGCACGGCGGACAGGCGGACAGGCGGACAGGCGGGCCGGTGAGCCGGTCCTGCGACGAAACGGGAGCCACAGCAGTGGACCCGACGGACCCGGCGGCTCACCGGAGCCGACGGAACAAACAGACACGAACCTCACGGGGGTTGAGATGAAGAAGACGGTACGAGCGCGTGCGCGGGTGCGCGCCCTGGTGCGGAGGGCGTGGCGCGCCTGCGCGGCGCGGCGGGACGCGGGGATGGTGACGTCCGAGTACGCGATGGGGATCGTCGCGGCGGTCGGGTTCGCCGTGATCCTCTACAAGGTGGTGACGAGCGGGATGGTCTCCGAGGAGTTGCAGGGCATCATCAAGCGGGCGCTCAGTGCGGGGGCATGAGCCGGGCCGTCGGGCGGGGCGTGCGGACCGGGGGTTCGTGACGGCGGAGTCGGCCGTCATGCTTCCGACCCTCGTGGCGTTCACGATGGCGCTGGTGTGGGGCTTGATGGTGATGGCCGCCCAGATCCAGTGCGTGGACGCGGCCCGGTCCGGCGCTCGCGCCGCCGCCCGCCAGGACCCGCCCGACGCGGTCGCCGAGGTGACGCGGGCGACCGCGCCCCGGGGCGCACGGGTCACCGTGACCAGAGAGGGCGACCAAGTCCGTGTCGTCGTCGTGGCCCGGCCGCCCGTACTGCGGGGACTGCCCTTCGAAGTGCGGGAGGAGGCCGTGGCCCTCGCCGAGGACACGGTGACCGCTCCGCAGGCCGACGACCCGGGGGAGGGGGTGTGAGGCGCTTCCCCGCAGTCAGGGGGATTCGCGACGATCGCGGGTCCGCCACCGTCTGGAGCCTGGGCGGGATCGCCGTGCTGTGCGTGGTGTTCGGCGTGGTGCTCGCCCTCGGGCAGGCCGTCCTGGCCCGGCATCGCGCGGCCGGGGCCGCCGACCTCGCGGCGCTCGCTGCCGCGGACCACTGGATGGAGGGTCCTGCTGCGGCCTGTGCTCGGGCGGACCGGGTGGCTCGGGCGCAGCGGGCGCGGGTGGCCCGCTGCATGGTCGTCGGCGAGGTCGCTGACCTGACGGCCGTGTCGGGGCGGGGGCTGTTCACGGCGGAGGCCAGGGCGCGGGCTGGTCCTGCCGGGACGGGGCCTGCGGGGACGGGGCGGTCGGCAGAGGCGGCACAGTTGTCGACGGAAGTGCCAGCCGTTTCGTCGGCCGATCTGGCGACAGGCGCGTACGCCTACGCCCGCGCAGTCGCGGCGCCCCACGCGTCTGCCGTGGCGTTGGCCCTCGTGTCTGGGGTGGCGTCGGCTCAACCTCCCGCACAGGCGCCACCCCGTGTCCCTGGCTCGGAGCATCCTGCCGATCCGAGCAGGCGTTGTTTTCGGCCAACCTTGGCTGGGAGGCAAGGGCTTCCGCAGCCTGGGGAAGCACGAACCGCAAGTCGGCGTGCAGATCGCCCGTGTCGCACGCCGAAGGGAAGGGAGGGTCGGCACCCGCCGCGCCTGCCTCCTCGGACCCCCTGCCTCCTCGTACCGGGCGCATCACCCGGTCTCCGAGACCCCCGCCTCCGAGACCTCCCGCGCCGAGCCGCCCCCCTCCCGAGGGGCTGCCTGCCGCGAGGCCTTCTCCACAGCCCTCTCGCCCGCCTCCCCCCGCCCACCTTCCCCCTCCGAGGGCGCCTCCCGGAGGAGTTCCGTGAGGAGTCGGATGGCGCCGCGTTTGTGCAGGGGCTCGTTGCCGTTGCCGCACTTGGGGGACTGGATGCAGGAGGGGCAGCCGGCGTCGCACTCGCAGGAGGCGATGGCCTGGCGGGTCGCGGTCAGCCAGGCGCGGGCCGTGTGGAAGGCGCGCTCCGCGAAGCCCGCGCCGCCGGGATGGCCGTCGTAGACGAAGACGGTCGGCAGGAGGGTGTCGGGGTGCAGCGGGACCGAGACCCCGCCGATGTCCCAGCGGTCGCAGGTGGCGAACAGCGGGAGCATGCCGATGGACGCGTGCTCGGCGGCGTGCAGGGCGCCGCCGAGTATCTCGGGATCGACGCGGGCGCGGTCCAGCTGGTCCTCGGTGACCGTCCACCACACGGCGCGGGTGCGCAGCGTACGAGGAGGGAGGTCGAGCTTCGACTCGCCCAGGACTTCACCGGTGATGACGCGTCGACGCAGGAAGGAGACGACCTGGTTGGTGACTTCGACCGAGCCGTAGCACAAGCGGCCCTCGCCCCAGGGGAGTTCGATGTCGGTGTCCAGGACGGAGATGGCTGTGGTGTCGCGGGCCACCGTCGTGTAGGGCGGGGCGGCCTCCTCGACCAGGGCGACGGAGTCGTCCAGGTCCAGGGAGCGGACCAGGTAGGTGCGGCCCTGGTGGAGGTGGACGGCGCCCTCGTGGACGGTCGAGTGGGCGGCGCCCTCGTCGACCGTGCCGAGCAGGCGGCCGGTGCCCGACTCGACGACCTGGACCGGTCGTCCGCCCTCGCCGCGGATGTCGGTGAGGTCGGCGGCCCGCTCCCGGCGGGTCCAGTGCCAGGCCTTCGTCCGGCGGCGCAGCAGCCGCGCGGCCTCCAACTGCGGCAGGAGACCGGCCGTCTCGGGGCCGAAGAGGGCCAGGTCCTCCTCGGTCAGCGGCAGTTCCGCGGCGGCGGCGCAGAGGTGCGGGGCGAGGACGTACGGATTGTCGGGGTCGAGGACGGTCGACTCCACGGGACGGTCGAAGAGCGCCTCGGGGTGGTGGACCAGGAAGGTGTCCAGCGGGTCGTCGCGGGCGACCAGGACCGCCAGCGCGCCCTGCCCCGCCCTGCCTGCCCGCCCGGCCTGCTGCCAGAGCGAGGCGCGGGTGCCCGGGTAGCCGGCGATGAGGACGGCGTCGAGGCCGGAGACGTCGATGCCGAGTTCCAGGGCGGTCGTGGCGGCCAGGCCGAGGAGTTCCCCGGAGTGCAGGGCCTGTTCCAGGGCACGGCGCTCCTCGGGGAGGTAGCCGCCGCGATAGGCCGCGACACGCCGGGCCAGGGAACGGTCGATTTCGCCCAGCCGTTCCTGGGCGATGAGGGAGATCAGCTCGGCGCCGCGCCGGGAGCGGACGAAGGCGACCGTGCGGACCCCCTCGACGGCGAGGTCGGTGAGCAGGTCGGCGGTCTCGGCGGTGGCGGTCCGCCGGACCGGGGCGCCCTTCTCGCCGTGCAGCTCGGTCAGCGGCGGCTCCCACAGGGCGAACACCAGTTCACCGCGGGGCGACGCGTCGTCGGCCACCTCGACGACCGGGAGGCCGGTCAGGCGGCCCGCTGTGACGGCCGGGTCGGCCGCGGTGGCCGAGGCGAGCAGGAAGACCGGGTCGGCGCCGTAGCGGGCGCACAGGCGGCGCAGACGGCGCAGCACCTGCGCGACGTGGGAGCCGAAGACGCCGCGGTAGGTGTGGCACTCGTCGATGACGACGAATTTCAGCGATTTCAGGAAGGAGGACCAGCGGGGGTGGGAGGGCAGGATGCCGCGGTGCAGCATGTCCGGATTGGTCAGCACGTAGTTGCCGTACTGGCGGATCCACTCGCGTTCCTCGACCGGGGTGTCGCCGTCGTACACGGCAGGGCGGACCGCGCTGCCCAGCGGGCGCGCGAGGTCCTTCACCGAGCGGCACTGGTCGGCCGCCAGGGCCTTGGTCGGGGCGAGGTAGAGCGCGGTGGCGCCGCGGCCGTTCGGGGCCTCGGAGCCGTCCAGGAGGCGGGAGAGCACCGGCACCAGATAGGCCAGGGACTTCCCGGAGGCGGTGCCGGTGGCGACCACCACCGACTCGCCGTCCAGGGCGTGCTCCGCGGCGGCCGCCTGGTGGGCCCAGGGATGCTCGATGCCGCAGGCCGCCACGGCCGCGAGGACCTCGGCGCGAATACGGTCGGGCCAGACGGCATGCCGCCCCGCCCGCGGGGGCAAGTGCTCCGTATGAGTGATGCGCGACGCCCGGCTCGGGCCCGGGGCGAGCCGGTCCAGGACCGCGCCCGGTGACAGGCGCGACACGGGCTGTGCCGGGGGTCGATCGGATCGGTGATTCTTGGCCATCGGCACCGAGTGTGTCACTGGCGTGACGGACAATGGAGCCAAGGCGTCGTGCACGCCTGCCGGTAAGTGATTGAATGCCATCGCGGCTGGCGAACCGTCCCGGGGGCTCCTGCCGAGGTGTCCCATGGGACGACCGCTCGATAGCAAGGTGCTGGAGGATCCGTGGACCTGTCCCTGTCGACCCGTACCGTCGGCGATCGCACGGTCGTCGAGGTCGGTGGAGAAATCGACGTCTATACCGCGCCCAAGCTGCGCGAGCAGTTGGTCGAGCTGGTGAACGACGGGAATTACGACCTCGTCGTGGACATGGAGGGCGTGGACTTCCTCGACTCCACCGGTCTCGGCGTCCTGGTCGGCGGTCTGAAGCGTGTGCGTGCCCACGAGGGCTCGCTGCGCCTGGTGTGCAACCAGGAGCGCATTCTGAAGATCTTCCGCATCACCGGTCTCACCAAGGTGTTCCCGATCCACGGTTCGGTGGACGAAGCGGTGGCGGCGACCGACTGACCTCGCGACTGAACCACCGGTCCCGGGCCCGCGCCCTGTGGCGCGCTCGGCCGGTCCAGCCGAGTACACCAGGGGGGATCGGGCTTCGGTGGCCCGGCCCCCCGACCGCACGCCCGTAGTTCCGAGGGGGACGCATGGCCACCGTTGAACTCCGCTTCAGCGCGCTGCCCGAGCATGTCAGGACCGCCCGGTTGGTGGCGGCGGCGGTGGCGCGCAGGGCCGGGGTGGACGAGGCCGTCCTCGACGAGGTCCGGCTCGCCGTCGGTGAGGCCTGTACCCGTGCCGTGGGGCTCCACCAGAGCGGCGGCATCAGCTCGCCGGTGAAGGTGTCGCTCATCGAGGACGAGAAGCAGTTCTCCATCGAGGTCGGCGACGAGGCACCGCGCGTGGCTCCCGGCGACCGGGCTCCCGGCACCGGGGACATCGACGTGGAGGCCGAGGAGGACGAGATGGGCCTCGCGGTCATCAGCGGCTTGGTCGACGACGTCGAGGTCACCGCGGGCGAGAACGGCGGCCTGATCCGTATGACCTGGCCGACCGCGCCGCCGGCCACCGCGCTCGTCTGACGCCCCCCGTCCCGCCCGGTGCCGCCGCGCACCGTCGTAGACACGTGATCGAAGGGCCCCGCTCCGGCGGGGCCCTTCGGCGTGTGCGGGGGTCCCGACCCGCGCTTACAGTGGTGCCAGGAAGTGAATCTTGGAGAAGTGAGTCCCGCCGCCGCGGAGAAGTGAATCTTGCCGCGAACGGCGAGTGAATCCGACGGCGAGCGGCGAATGAATCTTGCCGGGAATTTAGTGAAACAATTCACTAACGACAATGCCTCGAAGGCATTACTTCGCGAGACCGTCGCGATCTCGCGGGTGAAAGTGAATTGCGATTGCCGCGCCCTGTTTTGATCAGGTTCCGGTACCTACAATCCGTCCACATCTTGAGCTCAGTCCAAGCGTCAAGGAGGACGAATGGCGGGGCTTTCTTCCCCTCACCGGTTGGACCACTCCACGACCTTCGCGGCCGCGGTGCTGACCGACGGCAACCGGGTGCTCGTGGTGGTCATCGGGGTGGTCGCGCTGGCCGCGCTCGTGGTCGCGGGCGTACTGCTGCGGCAGGTGCTCGCCGCGGGCGACGGCACCGACAGCATGAAGAAGATCGCGGCGGCGGTCCAGGAAGGCGCCAACGCCTATCTGGCCCGGCAGTTGCGCACCCTCGGCGTATTCGCCGTCGTCGTGTTCTTCCTGCTCATGCTGCTTCCTGCGGACGACTGGAATCAGCGGGCCGGACGGTCCATCTTCTTCCTGATCGGAGCGGGATTCTCGGCGGCCACCGGCTATATCGGCATGTGGCTCGCCGTGCGCAGCAACGTACGCGTCGCCGCGGCCGCCCGGGAAGCGACTCCGGCCGAAGGAGAACCGGAAAAGGATCTCACCGAGGTCTCGCACAAAGCCATGAAGATCGCTTTCCGCACCGGGGGCGTCGTCGGGATGTTCACCGTCGGGCTCGGGCTGCTCGGCGCCTCCTGCGTGGTCCTCGTGTACGCGGCCGACGCGCCGAAGGTCCTGGAGGGCTTCGGCCTGGGCGCAGCGCTCATCGCCATGTTCATGAGGGTCGGCGGCGGCATCTTCACCAAGGCCGCCGACGTCGGCGCCGACCTCGTCGGCAAGGTCGAGCAGGGCATCCCGGAGGACGACCCGCGCAACGCCGCGACCATCGCGGACAACGTGGGAGATAACGTCGGCGACTGCGCGGGCATGGCCGCCGACCTCTTCGAGTCGTACGCCGTCACCCTGGTGGCCGCACTGATCCTCGGCAAAGTGGCCTTCGGCGACGCCGGACTCGCGTTCCCGCTGCTCGTGCCCGCCATCGGCGTCCTCACGGCCATGATCGGCATCTTCGCGGTCGCCCCGCGCCGCACCGACCGCAGCGGCATGTCCGCGATCAACCGGGGCTTCTTCATCTCCGCGGTCATCTCGCTCGCCCTGGTCGCCGTCGCCGTGTTCGTCTACCTCCCCGGGAAGTACGCCGACCTCGACGGCGTGACCGACGCCGCGATCCAGGGCAAGAACGGAGACCCGCGCGTTCTGGCCCTCGTCGCCGTCGCCATCGGCATCCTCCTGGCCGCCGTCATCCAGCAACTGACCGGATACTTCACCGAGACGACCCGCCGCCCGGTCCGCGACATCGGCAAGTCCTCGCTGACCGGCCCCGCCACCGTCGTCCTCGCCGGCGTCTCCGTGGGCCTGGAGTCGGCCGTCTACACGGCTCTGCTGATCGGCCTCGGCGTCTACGGCGCGTTCCTGCTCGGCGGTACGTCGATCATGCTCGCGCTCTTCGCGGTCGCCCTGGCCGGCACCGGCCTGCTCACCACCGTCGGTGTGATCGTCGCCATGGACACCTTCGGGCCGGTCTCCGACAACGCGCAGGGCATCGCGGAGATGTCCGGCGACGTCGAGGGCGCGGGCGCGCAGGTGCTGACCGACCTCGACGCCGTCGGCAACACCACCAAGGCCATCACCAAGGGCATCGCGATCGCCACGGCCGTGCTGGCGGCGTCGGCGCTCTTCGGGTCGTACCGGGACGCGATCACGACCGGCGCGCGCGACGTCGGGGAGAAACTCTCCGGCGACGGAGCGCCGATGACGCTCATGATGGACATCTCGCAGCCCAACAACCTCGTCGGGCTGATCGCGGGCGCGGCGGTCGTCTTCCTCTTCTCGGGCCTCGCGATCAACGCCGTGGCCCGGTCGGCGGGATCCGTGGTCCACGAGGTGCGGCGGCAGTTCCGCGAGAAGCCCGGGATCATGGACTACAGCGAGACGCCCGAGTACGGCAAGGTCGTCGACATCTGCACCCGCGACGCCCTGCGCGAACTCGCCACACCCGGCCTGCTCGCCGTACTGGCGCCCGTCTTCGTCGGGTTCACGCTCGGCGTCGGCGCGCTCGGCGCGTTCCTCGCGGGCGCGATCGGCACGGGCACGCTCATGGCGGTCTTCCTCGCCAACTCCGGCGGCGCCTGGGACAACGCGAAGAAACTCGTCGAGGACGGCCACCACGGCGGCAAGGGCAGCGAGGCGCACGCGGCCACCGTCATCGGCGACACCGTCGGCGACCCCTTCAAGGACACCGCCGGACCCGCGATCAACCCGCTCCTCAAGGTCATGAACCTGGTCGCGCTCCTCATCGCGCCCGCGGTGATCCAGTTCAGCTACGGCGACGACGCCAACCCCGGCGCGCGGATCGCCATCGCCGTCCTCGCGGTACTGGTGATCGTCGGTTCGGTCTACGTCTCCAAGCGGCGCGGCATCACCATGGGCGACGACGGCGACGGCGATGCCGGGCGCGGTCCCGGCGGCACCCCCACGTCGGCGGACCCGGCGGTGGTCCCGTAGGGCAGAGGGCAGAGGGCCGCGGGGCGGTCCGCGGCGACCGGTCGGTGCGTCGGCGGCCCTCGTACGGAGCAAGGGGCGGGCGTACGGCGTGTGTTGGCGCGCCGTACGCCCGCCCCGCGGTGTCCGTGATGCTGCCGTGAGCCTTCTCTCTCCTGGTTTAAATGCCTCTCTTCGTTATATAGCGGGCATTCGTTCTGGGGTTGTCGCCGGGTCGGCGTGTATGTTCCGGGCCGAAGGCCATGGAAGGGACCAACCCGGTGAACAAGAAGCTCGCGGCCGCACTGTCCGGCGGTGCGGTACTGGTACTGGCGCTGACGGGATGCGGCGGGGGCGACGACGGCAACAAGGAGCTGGACGCCTGGGCGAAGCAGGTCTGCGACGCGCTGCCCGCTCAGGACTCCAAGGTCGACGCCGCCAACGCGGCGATCAAGAAGGCCGCGTCGGACAACAACGCTCCCGCCGACGTCCAGAAGACCGACTCCCAGGCCTTCCAGGACATGTCCGACGCCTACAAGGCGCTCGGCACGGCCGTCCAGAAGGCCGGGACGCCGCCCGGTGTCGAGGGCGGCGAGAAGAAGCAGAAGGACGCGGTGACCGCCCTCAACGGTCTCTCCGCCTCCTACGCCGACCTCAAGACGAAGGTCGACGCGCTCGACGTCAAGGATCAGGCCAAGTTCGCCGAAGGCCTGGCGGACATCGCCACCGAACTCGGCAAGCTCAGCCAGAGCAGCAACACCGCCCTCCAGAACCTCGAACAGGGCGACGTGAAGGCCGCCATGGCCAAGCAGGAAAGCTGCAAGAAGGTCGCCGCCTCGGCCTCCTCCCGCGCCACCACCAGCTGACCGCCGGGAAGCCACGGGCGGCGGGTGACCGACCTGGGGGCCGCGTCACGCGCCGCAGACGAGCGGCACGCGCGCGCGACACAATGGGGGGCGTGAGTAACGCCACCCCGTCCCCCCTGCCCGCCGCCGACCGCCCCGAGGCCGCCGCCCGGCTGCGCGAGGCCCTCCTCGCGGCCTCCTTCACCGCCGACGGCCTCCTCGACCTGCTCGGCGCCCCCGCGTACGCGGCTCTCGCGCGCAGCGAGACCGTGCCCGCGCTGCGCGCCACGCGCGGGGACTCCCCGCTGGAGCTCCTCGTCCGGCTGTTCCTGCTCCAGCAGCCCGTGCCGCACGCGCGCGTGACGGAGGTCCTGCCGGTCGACGCGTGCGTGGACGGCGGCTGGCTCGCGCGCGTGGGCACCGCCGACGTCGCCGCGACCGTGGACGTACGCCCCTACGGCGGCCCGGACGGCGAGGACTGGTTCATCGTGTCCGACCTGGGCTGCGCGGTCGGCGGCGCCGGAGGCATCGGCAGCCGGGACGAAGGCGTCGTCCTGGGCGTCGGCGGCGCCTCCACCACCCTCGCCGGGATCACCGTCCGCACACCCGTCGAAGCCGCCCTCGACCTCGGCACCGGCTCCGGCATCCAGGCCCTGCACGCCGCCCGGCACGCCACACGCGTGACGGCCACCGACCTCAACCCGCGCGCGCTGCACATCACCGCGCTCACCCTCGCCCTGTCCGGAGCGCCCGCGGCCGACCTGCGCGAGGGCTCCCTGTACGGGCCCGTCCGCGACGACGAGACGTTCGACCTGATCGTGTCCAACCCGCCGTTCGTCATCTCGCCGGGCGCGCGCCTGACATACCGCGACGGCGGGATGGGCGGGGACGATCTGTGCCGCTCGCTCGTTCAGGGAGCGGGGGAGCGGCTGCGCGAGGGCGGGTTCGCGCAGTTCCTCGCCAACTGGCAGCACGTCGAGGGGGAGGAGTGGCAGGACAGACTCAGGTCGTGGGTGCCGCGCGGCTGCGACGCGTGGATCGTGCAGCGCGAGGTCCAGGACGTCACGCAGTACGCCGAACTGTGGCTGCGGGACGCCGGTGACCACCGGGACGACCCCGCCGAGTACCGCGCGCGGTACGACGCGTGGCTCGACGAGTTCGAGGCGCGCAAGGTCCGCGCCGTCGGCTTCGGCTGGATCACCCTGCGCCGGACCGGGTCCGCCGAGCCCGTGATCACCGTGGAGGAGTGGCCGCACCCGGTCGAGCAGCCGCTCGGCGAGACCATCCGGGCCCACTTCGACCGCCTCGACCACCTGCGCGCCCACGACGACGCCGCCCTGCTCGCGGGGCACTTCCGGCTCGTCGCCGAGGTCGTGCAGGAGCAGGTCGGCCTGCCGGGCGCCGAGGACCCCGAGCACGTGGTCCTGCGGCAGCACCGTGGCATGCGCCGCGCCACCAAGGTCGACACCGTCGGCGCGGGCTTCGCGGGCGTGTGCGACGGCTCGCTCAGCGCGGGCCGCATCCTCGACGCCATCGCCCAGCTCGTCGGCGAGGACCCGGTCCTCCTGCGCGACCGCACCCCGGCCCAGATCCGGCTGCTGGTGGAACAGGGGTTCCTGGAGCCGGTCTGAGCGGAGGGCGGGGGCGGGCTGGCCAGGTCGTAGTTCCGGCGTGGAAGGGTGACCCGGCCGTAAGGGCGCGTTCTGCGTGGCGGGATCGGTCCGGCCGGGAGCGCGCGTTCTGCGTGGCCGGGTCGGCCTTGCCGGGCGCGGGGCGACCGGGGAGGGCTGGCGGGGTGTCCCGCCCGGGACGGCGCCTCTGCCTGGGCGTGCGCCGGAGCCGCGTCTCCCGGCCGTCGAGTCCCAGCCGTTCCGGTCCCAGCCGTTCCGGACACTTCCCGGGCGTAGCTCCGGGGATCGCCGACGTGGGTTGCGTCACCCGCGAACGGCGATCGGCGGCCCGCAGCCGCCCGCCGATCGCGCCCCTGGAGCGTCCCCGCGCGTCACGGGCACCCGGCCTGCTCGCCCTCCCCGCCTACCCCTCCGCCCGGCCCGGACCACCGGACGATCATCACGGCGCCCACAGGGATCACCCCCCTCCGTGCCCCGGGACCCCGCCGTCGTCGTCCGTGGACCGGGCGTTCACCCCGGGTTCGTCCGGACGCCGCCCGCGCGTGCCACTGTGCCCGGAACGGGGCAGGCGCGTGCGGCACAGAAGGAGCGCGGACGATCATGGAGAGCGGCCCGGCGATCTTCGCCGGATTGGTGTTCGCGCTGTTCGGAGGCGGTCTCCTGACGTGGACCGCCGTGCGCGTACGGCAGGGTCAGCCCGTCGCGCTGGGCGTGAGCCCGGTCGCCTCGGCCGCCGTCGCGGTGTGCGTGGCCGTCGTCGCGCTGCTCGCCGCGGCATGGTGCCTGACCCGCCTCTGACCCCACCCCGGCCTCGCTCAGACGTCGCGCCGACATCGTCACGACGCGAGGAACGGCCCCGTCCCGGCGGGTTCCCGAAGATCTTCAGGCGTCTTCGGCAACGTACCCACAAGATCTTCGGGACGCCTTCCCCGTGATCTCCGCAGACGACGGACCGCAGGTCGGGCCGGAATGTGGGAGAAGCCGCTCCGGTGGGGCGCGGTGGAACGACCGGCCACTCCGGGCGGCAGGAATGGCGGTAGTCGGGTTACCGTTCGAGTGGCCGTTGCGGGCTTTTCCCGTTTGACACGGGGGCGGGATGTACCGTCACACTCCGCAGCGTCACCATGACCCGACCCCGGGAGCAAGGCCTGGGGAGGCCCCAGCGTCGACCGGAGAGAAGAGCGAAGTTGTCCCCGACCAGCGAGACCGCGAAGGGCGGCCGCCGACTCGTCATCGTCGAGTCGCCTGCCAAGGCGAAGACGATCAAGGGCTATCTCGGCCCCGGATACGTTGTCGAGGCGAGCGTCGGGCACATCCGCGACCTCCCCAACGGCGCCGCGGAGGTGCCGGAGAAGTACACCGGCGAGGTCCGCCGCCTCGGTGTGGACGTCGACCACGACTTCGAGCCGATCTATGTGGTCAACGCCGACAAGCGCGCGCAGGTCAAGAAGCTGAAGGACCTCCTCAAGGACTCCGACGAGCTCTACCTCGCCACCGATGAGGACCGGGAGGGCGAGGCCATCGCCTGGCACCTCCAGGAGGTCCTCAAGCCCAAGGTCCCGGTCAAGCGGATGGTCTTCCACGAGATCACCAAGTCCGCGATCCAGGCCGCCGTCGCCAACCCGCGCCAGCTCAACCAGAAGCTCGTCGACGCCCAGGAGACCCGCCGCATCCTCGACCGCCTCTACGGCTACGAGGTCTCGCCGGTCCTGTGGAAGAAGGTCATGCCGCGCCTGTCGGCCGGCCGCGTCCAGTCCGTCGCCACCCGGCTCGTCGTCGAGCGGGAACGCGAGCGCATCGCTTTTCGTTCTGCCGAGTACTGGGACCTGACGGGCACCTTCGCGACCGGCCGCGCCGGAGACCCGTCGGACCCGTCGTCGCTGGTCGCCCGCCTCCAGACCGTCGACGGCAGGCGGGTCGCGCAGGGCCGCGACTTCGACTCCCTGGGACAACTCAAGAGCGCGAACATCCTCCACCTCGACGAGGCGAACGCCCGCGCCCTCGCCGCCGCCCTGGAGCAGACGCGGTTCGCCGTCCGCTCGGTCGAGTCCAAGCCGTACCGCCGCTCGCCGTACGCCCCGTTCCGTACGACGACGCTGCAGCAGGAGGCCAGCCGCAAGCTCGGCTTCGGCGCCAAGGCGACCATGCAGGTCGCCCAGAAGCTGTACGAGAACGGCTACATCACGTACATGCGTACGGACTCCACGACGCTGAGCGAGACCGCCGTCACGGCCGCCCGCACCCAGGTCACGCAGCTGTACGGCGCCGACTACCTCCCGCCGCAGCCCCGCACGTACGCCGGGAAGGTCAAGAACGCGCAGGAGGCGCACGAGGCGATCCGTCCCTCGGGTGATCGTTTCCGCACCCCCGCCGAGACCGGCCTCACCGGCGACCAGTTCCGGCTCTACGAGCTGATCTGGAAGCGGACCGTCGCCTCCCAGATGAAGGACGCGACCGGCAACAGCGTCACCGTCAAGATCGGCGGCACCGCGGCCGACGGCCGGGACGTCGAGTTCAGCGCCTCCGGCAAGACGATCACCTTCCACGGCTTCCTCAAGGCGTACGTCGAAGGCGCCGACGACCCGAACGCCGAACTGGACGACCGCGAGCGCCGCCTGCCGCAGGTCGCCGAGGGCGACGCCCTCTCCGCCGAGGAGATCACGGTCGACGGGCACGCCACCAAGCCCCCGGCCCGCTACACCGAGGCCAGCCTCGTCAAGGAGCTCGAAGAGCGCGAGATCGGCCGCCCGTCGACGTACGCCTCGATCATCGGCACCATCCTCGACCGCGGCTACGTCTTCAAGAAGGGCACGGCGCTCGTCCCGTCGTTCCTCTCCTTCGCCGTGGTCAACCTGCTGGAGAAGCACTTCGGCCGCCTCGTCGACTACGACTTCACGGCGCGCATGGAGGACGACCTCGACCGCATCGCGCGCGGTGAGGCACAGGCCGTGCCGTGGCTGAAGCGGTTCTACTTCGGCGAGGGCAACGGCGTCGGCGGCGCCGCCGAGGCGGGCAACGGCGACGGGGACCACCTCGGCGGCCTCAAGGAACTCGTCACCGACCTGGGCGCGATCGACGCGCGCGAGGTGTCCTCGTTCCCGGTGGGCAACGACATCGTGCTGCGCGTCGGCCGCTACGGCCCCTACATCGAGCGCGGCGAGAAGGACTCCGAGAACCACCAGCGCGCGGACATCCCGGAGGACCTCGCCCCCGACGAGCTGTCCGTGGAGATGGCGGAGGAGCTGCTCGCCAAGCCGAGCGGCGACTTCGAGCTGGGCACCGACCCGGTCTCCGGGCACCAGATCATCGCCAAGGACGGCCGCTACGGCCCGTACGTCACCGAGGTGCTGCCCGAGGGCACCCCGAAGACCGGCAAGAACGCCGTCAAGCCGCGCACGGCCTCCCTGTTCAAGTCGATGACCCTGGACACGGTCACGCTGGAGGACGCGCTCAAGCTGATGTCGCTGCCGCGCGTCGTCGGCGCGGACGCCGAGGGCGTGGAGATCACCGCGCAGAACGGCCGCTACGGCCCGTATCTGAAGAAGGGCACGGACTCGCGGTCCCTCCAGACCGAGGACCAGCTCTTCACGATCACCCTCGAAGAGGCGCTGGAGATCTACTCCCAGCCCAAGCAGCGCGGCCGGGCCGCGGCCAAGCCGCCGCTGAAGGAGCTGGGCGAGGACCCGGTCAGCGGCAAGCCGGTCGTCGTCAAGGACGGCCGCTTCGGGCCGTACGTCACCGACGGGGAGACCAACGCGACCCTGCGCTCCGGCGACAGCGTCGAGGAGATCACCCCCGAGCGCGGCTTCGAACTGCTCGCCGAGAAGCGCGCCAAGGCCCCCGCCAAGAAGACGGCGAAGAAGGCACCCGCGAAGAAGGCGACCGCCAAGAAGGCCGCCCCGGCCAAGAAGACGGCCGCCAAGAAGACCACGGCGAAGAAGACCACCACGACCGCCAAGAAGACGACCACGAGCGCGGCCAAGAAGGCGACGGCCGCGAAGACGCCGTCGGACGACTGAACCGCGCGACCCGGCGACCTGTACGACCAGTAAGACCCGCACCGCGGGGCACCACGCGCGCGTGAGGCGCGGTGCCCCGCGACGGACACGTGAAACGCGCGCCCCGGCATCACTTTGGTGTCGGGGCGCCGCCGTGCGCGGACGGGCACCATGAGCTGTCAGTCGCTGCCGATAGGCTGAACGCATGACGCGAGCCGAGCAGCCAACGGCCCACCACCCGGCCCCGGACGACGCCCTGGTGGCGGACTCCCGCGAGCGCGCCGTGCGCTCCCTCCTGCGCCATCCGCAGCTCAAGCGGTTGTGGAGCGCGCAGTTGGTGAGCGGTGTCGCGGACGCCCTCGCGCTGCTGGTGCTCGTCCTGCTCGCCCTTCAGGCGGCCATCGCCGAGGGCGCGTTCGGCGGCGGCTACCGGGGCGTCGCGTTCGCCGTGGCGACCGTCTTCGGCGTACGCGCCCTCGCCACCGTGCTCTTCGGCGCGGTCCTCCTCGGACCGCTCACCTCGCTCACCTCGCCCGACGGGCCCCTCGACCGGCGCTGGACCATGGTCGGCGCCGACGGCGTCCGCGTGGCCCTGCTGATCGTCGCGCCCCTGTGGATCGACTGGACGCCGGACGACGCGCTCGCCCTGCTCCTCGTCACCGTCTTCGTCTCCGGAGTCGCGGAACGGTTCTGGACGATCGCGCGCGAGGGCGCCGCCCCCGCGCTGCTGCCCGCCCCGCCCCTGGAGGGCGCGACGGTCCGCCCGCTGCCGGACCACCTGGACGCCCTGCGTCGCCTGTCCCTGCGCACGGCCTTCCTCTCCGTCCCGCTGGCCGCCGCCACGCTCGTCGCCGCCGCCCTCCTGAACAACCTGCTGGGCACCGGCATCGACTGGTTCGCGCAGCACCAGGCGGCCCTCGCGTCGTACGTCGCGGGCGGCCTGTTCGCCGGATCGCTCTCCGTCGTCGTCTTCCTGGAGCTGCCCGGCACGCGCACCCCGCGCGCGCGGTCCCCGCTCGAAGGCCTGCGCCGCCCCAAGGCGGGCCCCGGCTCCGACAAGGGCCGTACGGGCGCGATCCCGGTGCTCGTCCTGGCCTGCGCCGCCGTCGCGGGCGCGATCGCCGCCGCCGTGGCCGTCGCCGTCCTGCACGCCAAGGACCTGGGCGGCGGCCCGGTGACGTACGGCCTGCTCGTCCTCGCGCTGACCGGCGGGGTCGTCGTCGGCGTCCGGGTGTCGCCGAAGGTGCTCGTCACGCTGTCGCGGCGGCGCCTGCTCGCGCTCGCCGTCGCCTTCACCGGCCTCGCCCTGCTCGCCGCCGGCCTCGTCCCGGACGTCGCCACCGTGCTGCTGATCACCGCCCTCGCCGGGGTCGGCGCGGGCGTCGCCGCCCACACCGGGCACGCGCTGCTCGACCAGGAGACCGAGGAACACCGACGCGCGCGCGTGACGGAACACCTGCACGCGGTCGTCCGGGTCCTCGTCGCCCTGGGCGCGCTAATCGCCCCCGTGGTGGCCGCGCTGATCGGGCCGCACCGCCTGGAGAACGGCAAGTTCGTCTTCGCGCACGGCGGCGCCGCGTTCACCCTGATGCTGGTCGGCGCGCTGCTGCTGCCGGTGGCCGCCCTCGTGCTCGCCAAGGTCGACGACCGCTCCGGCGTCCCCCTGCGGCACGACCTGCGCGACGCGCTCCTCGGCGGCGACGACCCGGCCCAGCTCCCCGCGACGAACGGTTTCTTCATCGCCCTGGAGGGCGGCGACGGCGCCGGGAAGTCCACCCAGGCCGAGGCCCTCGCCGACTGGATCCGCGCCAAGGGCCACGAGGTCGTCCTCACCCGCGAGCCCGGCGCCACCCCCGTCGGCAAGCGGCTGCGGTCCATCCTGCTGGACGTCTCCAGCGCCGGCCTGTCCCACCGCGCGGAGGCCCTGCTGTACGCGGCGGACCGCGCGGAGCACGTCGACACCGTCGTCCGGCCCGCGCTGGAGCGCGGCGCCGTCGTCATCACCGACCGGTACATCGACTCGTCCGTCGCCTACCAGGGCGCGGGCCGCGACCTCTCGCCGACCGAGATCGCGCGCATCTCCCGCTGGGCGACCGACGGCCTCGTACCGCACCTCACCGTGCTGCTCGACGTCGACCCGCAGACCGCGCGCGAACGGTTCACCGAGGCGCCGGACCGTCTGGAGTCGGAGCCCGCCGAGTTCCACGCGCGCGTGCGCTCCGGCTTCCTCACCCTGGCCGCCGCCGACCCCGGCCGCTACCTCGTCGTAGACGCCGGCCAGGAGCCCGAGGCCGTCACCACCGCCGTACGCCACCGGCTCGACCGGATGCTGCCGCTGTCCGAGGCCGAGATCAAGGCCCAGGAGGAGGCGCGGAAGAAGGCCGAGGAGGAGGCCCGCCGCAAGGCCGAGGAGGAGGCCGCGCGCAAGGCCGAGGAGGAGCGCCTGGAGCGTGAGCGCCAGGCCCAGCTCGCCAAGCTCCGCGCCGAGGAGGAGGAGCGCAAGCGCCGCGAGCTGGAGGAGGCGCAGCAGCGCGAGGCCGAACGGCAGGCAGAGGAGGCGCGGCAGCGCGCCGAGGAAGCCCGCCGGCGCGCTGAGGAGGAGCGGGTCCGGCTGCTCGCCGAGGAGAAGGCGCGCGCCGAGGAGGAGGCCCGTCGCCGCGCCGACGAGGAACGGCGCCGCCAGCAGGCCGAGGAGGAGGCCCGGCTGCGCGCTGAGGCCGAGGAACGGCGACTGGAGAAGCAGCGCAAGGCGGAGGAGGCCCTGCTGCGGGCCGAGCGCGCGCGACGCGCGGCCGAGGAGGCGTCCGCTGCGGCCCAGGCGGGACCGCGGACGCCGCCGCCCGCGCCGGGTGCTTCATCTGTCAAGTCGACGCCGTCCGCGTCGCCTTCCGGGACGCCGCCTGAGTCGGCCGCGCCGTCCAGGCCCGCCAAGCCGTCCGCGCCGTCGGCTGCCGAGGCGCTGACGGTGCCCACGCCCGTGGTGAAGCCCGGTGACAGGGAGGGCGCGTCCGGTGCGCGCGGCTCCGACAGGCCGGGTTCCGACGGGCCGGGTTCCGGTGCGCGGGGTTCCGACGCCGAGGTGACGGCGGAGCTGCCCACGCCCGCCGACCCTGCCCGGACCCCCGGCGCCGGCGCCGAGACGGCCGTGCTGCCGCCGGTGCGTGACGCGCGCGCGGCCGACGACACCGCCGTACTGCCGCCCGTACGGCCCGAGTCGGCGGTGGAGGAGACGGCCGTGCTGCCGCCCGTGCGGGCGGACCGGCCCGACGACCGCGTGCCGCGGGGATTCTTCCGGGACGAGCGCCCGGCGGAACGTACGGCGGAGCGGGACGAACCGGCCGAGGACCGGACGCGCGAGCTGCCGCAGGTCGACGAGGAGGGCGTACCGCGGCGGCGGCCGAGGCCGGACTGGGCGGAGGAGACCCCGCTGGACGACCTCCCGACGCTGGCCGACGAACTGCTGGGACCGCACCGGGACGACGACGATCCCCACGACGGGCGCGGGGGCGGCAGTGGCGAGCAGGGCGGCGGCGGACGTGGACGTGGCCGGGGCCGAAGGGGCTGAGCGGGAGCGTCGGCGCTGAACGGAGAAAGGGGCGGGGCGGGCTCTGCGGAGCCCGCCCCGCCCCTTTGACCTGGCCGGACTGCGCGCGTCGTCGGCTCCGGGCGGGGCGGCTCCCGGGGCGGGCGGCGTTCGTTGTCAGTGGCGGCCCGCACAATGGAACCGGCAACGCGACCTGTGCTCCGCCGCGTGCCGGTGACCTGTGGTGCGGGGCGTGACGGAAGGGCGGCGTGACCCATGACCGTGTGGGACGACCTCGTCGGGCAGGAGAAGGTGAGCGAGCAGCTCACCGCGGCCGCCCGGGACGCCGACGCGCTCGTCACCGCGGCCACCACCGGCGCCCCGCCGCCCGAGGCGTCGAAGATGACGCACGCCTGGCTGTTCACGGGCCCGCCCGGCGCGGGCCGCACTCAGACCGCGCAGGCCTTCGCCGCCGCCCTCCAGTGCGTCAGCCCGGACCGCGCGCTCGGCGGCGTGCCGGGCTGCGGCTTCTGCGACGGCTGCCACACCGCGCTCGTCGGCACGCACGCCGACGTCTCGACGGTCGCCGCGGTGGGCACCCAGATCCTCGCCGACGACATGCGGGACACGGTCCGCAAGTCGTACACCTCACCGGCGACCGGCCGCTGGCAGGTCATCCTCGTCGAGGACGCCGAGCGGCTGAACGAGAAGTCGGCCAACGCCGTCCTCAAAGCGGTCGAGGAACCGGCGCCCCGCACGGTCTGGCTGCTGTGCGCGCCCTCCCTGGAGGACGTCCTGCCGACCATCCGCTCCCGCTGCCGCCATCTGAACCTGCGCACCCCGTCCGTGGACGCCGTCGCCGACATGCTCGTACGGCGCGAGGGCATCGAGCCGGCCGTCGCCGCGGCCGCCGCGCGCGCGACGCAGGGACACGTGGACCGCGCGCGGCGCCTGGCCACCGACCCCGCCGCCCGCGAACGCCGGGCCGCCGTGCTCAAGCTGCCGCTGCGCGTGGGCGACGTCGGCGGCTGCCTCAAGGCCGCGCAGGAACTGGTCGACGCCGCGACGGAGGACGCCAAGCAACTGGCCGAGGAGCGGGACGGCAAGGAGACCGAGGAGCTGAAGGCGGCGCTGGGCGGCGGCCAGGGCAGCCGCATGCCGCGCGGCACGGCGGGCGTCATGAAGGACCTGGAGGACATGCAGAAGCGCCGCAGAACCCGCACGCAGCGCGACAGTCTCGACCTCGCCCTCACCGACCTCACCGCCTTCTACCGCGACGTCCTCGCCCTCCAACTCGGCTCCCGCATCGCCCTCGCCAACATCGACGCCGAGGACGCCCTCGACCGCCTCGCCCGCGGCAGCACCCCCGAGGCGACCCTCCGCCGCATCGAGGCCATCGGCGCGTGCAGAGAGGCACTCGACCGCAACGTGGCGCCGCTGCTGGCGGTGGAGGCGATGACTATGGCGTTGAGAACGGGCTGACGGCGGCACGGAGAAGGGGCTGCGTGCGGCCCGACCGAAGGGACTACGTGCAGCCCGGCCGGAAGGGGTTGCGGGCAGCCCGACCGGCCGCCGACGTCACTCATCCGTGGCACTGACATGCACGCAGAGCATGCATGTCAGTGCCCAGAGTTACGCTCGGTGAATGCACACCAGGCGCTCCCCACACCGCTCCCGCAAGGCCCGTACCGTCGGCGCGGCCGCCGTCTCCCTCGCCGCCCTTCTGATGTCCGGCTGCTCGACCGGGAGTTCGGCGGGCTCCGCCAGCCCCGCCGCGGCCGAGGCGGCGCTGACCCCGCTGCCCAGCACCACCCCGGCCGCGCTGACGCCGTACTACGGGCAGAAGCTGTCCTGGCGCGACTGCGGAGTCCCCGGATTCCAGTGCGCCACGATGAAGGCGCCGCTGGACTACGCCAAGCCCGGCGACGGCGACATCAAGCTGGCCGTCGCCCGCAAGAAGGCCACCGGCCCGGGGAAGCGCATCGGCTCCCTGCTGGTGAACCCGGGCGGTCCGGGCGGCTCGGCGGTGGGCTACCTCCAGCAGTACGCGGGCATCGGATACCCGGCCGAGGTGCGCGCCCGGTACGACATGGTCGCCGTCGACCCGCGGGGCGTGGCCCGCAGCGAGCCCGTGAAGTGCCTCGACGGGCGGGACATGGACGCGTACACACAGACCGACGTGACCCCCGACGACCAGCGCGAGACCGACGGACTGGTCGACGCCTACCAGGAGTTCGCGGAATCCTGCGGCGCTCGCTCGACGAAGGTGCTCCGGCACGTCTCGACCGTGGAGGCCGCCCGCGACATGGACGTCCTGCGCGCGGCGCTGGGGGACCGGAAGCTGACATACGTCGGAGCGTCGTACGGGACGTTCCTCGGCGCGACGTACGCCGGGCTGTTCCCCACGCGCGTCGGACGGCTGGTGCTGGACGGGGCGTTGGACCCGTCGCTGCCCGCGCGCCGCCTGAACCTGGACCAGACGGCGGGCTTCGAGACGGCGTTCCGGTCCTTCTCCGAGGACTGCGCGCGCCAGAAGGACTGCCCCCTGGGCACGGACCCGGCGAAGATCGGCCCGAACCTGAAGGCCTTCTTCGACCGGCTCGACACCCGCCCGCTCCCCACGGGCGACGCCGACGGCCGCCGCCTCACCGAATCCCTCGCCACCACCGGCGTCATCGCCGCCATGTACGACGAGAGCGCGTGGGAGCAACTGCGCGAGGCGCTGACCACGGCGATGCGCCAGAACGACGGCGCCGGACTCCTGGTCCTGTCCGACAGCTACTACGAGCGGGACGCCGACGGCGGCTACTCCAACCTGATGCCCGCCAACGCCGCCGTCAACTGCCTGGATCTGCCGCCCGCCTTCAACGGCCCCGACGAGGTACGGCGTGCCCTGCCCGAATTTGAGAAGGCGTCCCCCGTCTTCGGTGAGGGCCTCGCCTGGTCCTCCCTGAACTGCGCCTACTGGCCCGTCGCACCCAGCGGCGAACCGCACCGCATCGAGGCGAAGGGCGCCGCCCCGATCGTCGTCGTCGGCACGACACGCGACCCGGCGACCCCGTACCGCTGGGCCCAGTCCCTGTCCCGCCAACTCGCCTCGGCCCGCCTCCTCACCTACGAGGGCGACGGCCACACCGCGTACGGCCGCGGCAGCACCTGCATCGACTCCACGATCAACACCTACCTCCTCAAGGGGACGGCTCCGGCGGAGGGGAAGCGCTGCTCTTAGCGGGGGAGGGGGCGGCGTTCGGCCGGGGTGGCTTGGAGGAGGTCTGTTGGACCATGCGGCGGCCGGGCCCTGCGGTCCCGTCTGGCCAGTCAGGCCCGGCCCTGCGATCCCGCCCGACCCGGCCCTGCGTTCCGGTCCGGCCAGGCCCCGCGGTCCCGCTCAGCCCGTCCGGTGATCATCTCCGGTGGTCCCGTCCCAGCGCGTTCCCCCGCAGCTCACAGCGCCTCTCCGCCCCCGGAATCCCACCCTCCGGGGGCGGTACGGAGCACCCCCGGAAACTGTGTAGACTTACCGACGTCGCTGACCCCACCATGGTCCAGACGGCACGCCGCCTTAGCTCAGATGGCCAGAGCAACGCACTCGTAATGCGTAGGTCTCGGGTTCGAATCCCGAAGGCGGCTCTTTCTAAGTCCAGCCCAGACACTGTCTGAGCTGGGCTTTCTCGTTCAGCGGATACGGCGACGGCGTTGCGCGCGGGCCGTGCGGCTGTCCCTGGTCTCAATTCTGGTCTCAATGAACGGTTCGGGGCGGGGTTCCGGCTGAGCCTCTGCGGCGGGTTCCGGGCGGGGCATGAAGGTGTCGCCCATACGTCGCATGGCGTCTTTCGAGAGGTGTGAGCGCCCCTTCACGTACCGCCGGGTCTGGCTGATCTGGGTGTGCCGCAGGATCTCCATGATCGTGGGCATGTCCACCCCGAGTTCGTTGAGGATCGTGCCGGCCGTGTGGCGGCTCCCGTCATACAGGCGGCGGTCGTCGATCCCAGCTTCCGCCAACAGCTCCTTGAACTCTTCCCAGTCCTGCCGCGGGTCGAGGGGACGGCCGTCCGGGCGGGTAAAGACCAGCTTGGTTTCCTCCCACGCGTCGGGAGCTGCGGCGCGCGCTTCCTGCTGCTGTGCCTTGTGCTCGTGCAGGTAGGGGATGAACGGGGGCGGGATGGGGACGGCGTTCCGGCTTTTCTTGGTCTTGGGGCGAGTGAAGACCAGGCCCCCGCCCTTGCGGTCTGGGCAGGCGCGGGCATGGCGTGTGCAGCCCTCCGTGCACGGCTTCGGGCAACCGCGCTTGTAGCCCTTGTGGGCCCGGCAGTCCGGCGGGCACGGCTCGAACCGGTGGAACTTGGCGCCGCACCCGCGCGGGTCCTCGCAGCCGTGCCGCCACGTCAGCCGCTGAAGCTGCCACTCCGGGCGGAACAGTTCGTTGTTGAAGTCGACGTATGGCCACCTGAGACCGAGGGTCTCGCCCTGCCGGAACCCCATGCCGACACCGACGCACCACCGCATGAACGTGGGGCGCTTCGCGGCGGCCTTCAAGAACGCCTTTGCCTCTTCCGTCGTGAACGGGTTCGCCTCCGTCTCGTCGACCGTGGGCGGGTCAACGAGGGTGGCCACGTTCTCGACAACGAGGCGCCGGCGGTGAGCGATTTTCAGGGCGCGGGAAAGGATGCGGTGCACCTTCAGCACGTGTGAGGGCGCGTGGCCCTCGTCGAGCATGACGCGGTACATCCGTTCCAGGTGCTCCGGCTGAAGCTTGTCGAGACGGTGTTTGCCAATGCCCGGCACGATGTCGTTCCTGGTCTTGGACCAGTAGTCATCCAGTGAGCGCGGCTTGAGCTTCAGGGATGCGATATCGGTCAGGTAGGTGGTCATCCACTGCTCTACGGTCGGCTTCCGGCCCGCCTTGGGGGCCCGCGCCTTGTCCCGCAGGTCCTCCAACTCTCGGACCTTGCGCTTCACTTCGGTTTCCGTCCGGGCCCGGCGGTGGCGCCGGTCGGGGCTACCGTCGTCCTTCACGCCCATGGTGACGCGTCCGTGCCACCAACCATCGTTGCCCTCGTAGACGGACGACTCCATGTTCGGCTTCTTGGGGCGGGGGCTCATGTGCTCCTCTGTGCAACAGAACGGCTCCGGGCACAGTGCCCGGAGCCGAGTGGGGTGTGTGATCAGGCTGCGACCGGTTCGAGAGCGTTGACGTACGCCTCCAAGTCGCTGCGGCGGATGCGGCGCGAGCGACCGCGCTTGACGTAGATCAAGGTCCCTTCGGCCATGAGTTCGTAGACGGTTGAACGGCCGTAGCGGAGAACCCTGGCAGCTTCCTCCGGGGTGTAGAGCAACTGATCTGTGGGCGGTGCGATGGCGGCACTCATTGGGACGTACCTCCGTGGCGGGACGACTCCGGGCCGGAACAGGGTTGGGGTGACATTGCTCTGAGCCGTGACTCACCGCGACTCAGAGCGTGGTGCCGGGGGCGGTCTGAGTCGCGGTGAGTCACGACTCTGGCTGATGTGGTTCGGAGGGCCTGAGGGTGATGCCGGCGTAGATGGCCACCTGGCGGCCGTATGCGTCCCGGGGGCGGGTGCGGTTGAGCTGGGGGACGACGGAGAGGAGGTTGCGGCCGAACACCTGCTTCGTGCCGGGCTTGACGCCGTTGTCCTCTGCCCAGTCCCGCCAGACGCTCCACAGCGTGTCTACGGGGATGGTGCACGTCGGGCCGGTCGTGCAGCGTTCACGGATGAACGCGCTGGTGGGGGATGCGGTGTCGCGCATCGTGGTGACCGCTTCGCGGCTGGATTGCGGCTCGGTGATCCGTCCGGTGCGCTCCAGCCGGGCCAGTCCGTCAAGGGCCCAGTTGAGGATGCCGGGCATCTCTGCGGCGAGCTTGTTGGTAAGGGTGGTGTCTTCCTTGCCCAGCCACGACACGGTCATGTTGAGCAGGACGAACCGGCGGGCAATGACCCCGGAAGAGTCGCCGAAGTGCGGCAGCTCGTTGGACAGGATCATCAGCCGGGTGGGGAGCTTTCCCGTCCACGGCTCGCGGTACTTGCGGTCAATGTCGATCGTGTCCTCACCGGAGATCGTCAACAGCCGCTCAACCACCTGGCTGTTGTCGTTCCCGGACAGACGCGCGTCGGAGATCACCGCGAGCGGCTTGCCCAGCAGGGTGGACAGTCCGAAGTTCGTGCCGAGTCCGGCGAGCGTGGGGCCCGCAAGGTTCTCCTTGCCGACCAGCTCTTTGAGGACGCGGGCGATGGTGCCTTTGCCGGAACGCGTCGGGCCGACCATGAGCAGGATCTTCTGTTGGTCGGTGCGGCCGGACAGGATGTAGCCGAACCACTCCTGTACGGCGTGGATGGCGTCGGGGTCGTCGGGCCAGAGCTGGGCCAGGAAGCGTTCCCACGTCGGTGCGGTGGCGGTGGGGTCGTAGGTGAAGGGGACGGATACGAGGTTGAAGAATCCGGGGCTGTGCGGCAACAGCGCGCGGTCACGGATGCGCAGCAGACCGTTCTCACACGCCACGATCGGGCCGCCGTCCGGCTCGCCGTCGCGGTCGATCCATGCGGGGGCGTCGGTGTCGGTGGGCAGCAGGGTGATGGCTCCGAGGGCGTCAAGAAGGTTGCTGATCTTCTGTTTCGTCGGTGCCCAGTCGCGTTCCTCGGACTGACCGTCCTTGCCCGGTGCCTGGTAGGTGGCGTGTTCGAGGCGGGTGTACATGTGGGCGCGCATCTGGGCTTCGTCCATCTCGCGCCACGATGTGCCGGTCCATCGCATCCACGATGCGCGCCAGCGTCGGCAGATAAGCTGTCCGTCCTCGGTCTGCCAGTCCGGCAGCAGCCGGCGGGCGACGGCGAGCGGGTTGGACGGTGCGGGCAGCTCTTCCGTCTGCGGCTCAGGGCGAAGCGCAGAAGGGACGCCCTTGCGGGCGGCGCCTGTCGGCTCGCCTGCGGCCGTGCTCGGTGCGGGCTGTACGGCGTCCTGCGGGCCGTTGTCGGGGGTGTGGGGCCTTTGCATCATGCGGTGGCTCCCTGGCCGGTGTTGAGGCCGTTGGCGACCGCGCGGCGGGCGTACGCCTCCGGGACGCCCACGGCGACGGCGGCGGCCACGATCTCTTCCCCGAGCGCGGCCAGTCCGCAGGGGCCGGGGCATGCGGTGTGCTGTACGGCGAGGAACCGCGCGGCGCCGAACGCCTGTGATCCGGCGCCGGATTCGGCGCGGGCGCGTACGAGGGTCAGGCCGCGTTCCAGACCGGTACGGACGAAGCGTTCGTTGTGGCGGCACCCGGTGGCCGCGTGGCGGTCCCAGACGGCGCGGGGGAGGGAAGACACCACTCCTCCGGTGGCGGGAGTGGTGTCTTCCTTCACGGTCAGGGCGCGCACGGGCGGCGGGAGTTCGAGCATGCGGCCGGTGCCGGTGCCGAGCCAACGGGCGTACTGCATGTGCGACTTGATGTCGACGCCGGGCCGGACGCCGTTGGCGGAGCGCATCACGCCGCGGTAGATCCAGTGTTCGCCGCGGGTGGTCGGCACGATGCGGGTGGCGGGCAGCTGCGCGCGGGCCCATGCGATGGCGGCGGGGTTGTCCAGGTCGACCACGGTGACGCCGGCGCCTCCGGGGTGGTAGCCGACGCCGTGCGCCCGGTGCCAGGCGGCGGCCCACGCGGGGGAGGTGAGGACGTGGGGGGCGGTGGTGGCGGCGGCCCATCCGTGGCACGGTGCGGGGCACTGGCAGGGGCCCGTGTGCTTCATGTGGGGCCGGTCGCCGCATGCACTGTTCTTGCAGTCGGGGCAGTTGCCGAACGGCCGCTTTCCCGCGCGCAGGGGGAACGCCGGCACACCGTGCGCGGCGAGTTCCAGCGCGATGCGCAGGGCTTCAGGCGGGGCGGTTCGGGCTCGCCGAAGGGGGGTGGGTTGGGTCATGCTGGGTGTCTCCAGTCCTGTTGCAGGGTGCTGGGGGACAAGGGCGGCCCCGGACTTTGGCGAGACGGGGGCCGCCCTTGGCGTACCTAGGCGGCGTGGTCGGGGGTGGTGTCCCCAAGAGGCGGTTGGTGCCAGGACGGCAGGGAGCTGAGCGCGCGGCGGCGCCAGTTCAGGGCGTAGTCGAGGCAGTTGGCACAGTTCTTGTGGGTGTGGCCTGGCATAGGGGGTTTGCGACGGGCGTCGTAGGACCATGCGAGGGAGTCGGCCGACGTGAGGGCATGTCCGCAGCTGCGCAGGCCCAGGGTCTTGAAGCCGAAGCCGTGCAGGTTCAGGCCCCGTTCGGCGAGCGTGGTGACGATCGTTGCGGCCTGGCCGGTGGCCTGGCGGCGACAGACGGAGCCGAGTCCGACGACGGGTTCGCCTGCAAGGTCGACGCCCGCTTTCTCGTAGTCGTCGGCGCAGCGGTGGTAGTCGCTGAGTTC
This sequence comes from Streptomyces sp. NPDC091281, assembly GCF_044757425.1. Taxonomy (NCBI): domain Bacteria; kingdom Bacillati; phylum Actinomycetota; class Actinomycetes; order Kitasatosporales; family Streptomycetaceae; genus Streptomyces; species Streptomyces sp. NPDC091281. The sequence continues at coordinate 133,337 of NZ_JBIVUY010000015.1, forward strand.
CCAGCCCTGAAGGACGGGGACGATGGGGAGGTCGGGCGCCGCGTGGCGCAGGGACAGGAAGTTGTCGATCGTGCGCCGTTGGTGCTCTGCCACGCTCAGGCCGGTGAGTCCGGTGATCCAGGGCTCACACATCCAGTCCATGGGCGCGGCCCATTCCATGCGGCCGATCTCGTCGCGGAAGCGGCGCACGGCCGCGAGGTAGACGGGGGCGGGGGTGTGCCAGGTGCCGTGCATGGACAGTTCGGTGAACCCGCCGGAGTCCAGCGCCCACGGTGCTGCGGCACGGGGCAGGATTCGGCGGTGGGCGAGGCGGCGGTAGGAGACGAACAGGGGAACGTTCGCCGTGGCGAGCCATCCGGGCTGATGCGTGCCGAGGAAGAACCTCAACGAACCTCCCTCAGCCGTGGAAGTGGCTGCGCTTGATGACGGTCTTGCGGATGTTCACGGTGGTGGCGCCCTTGTGGCCGCTCGCGCTGAACACCTGTATGGCGATCCATCCGCCGAAGACGACGGCGGCGAGGATGACCAGCTGGGTGACCAGGGCGGTGAGGGCGGTGATGAATGTGGTGAGCAGCAGCAGCCCGCCGCACACGGCGAGGAACCCGACGCCTCCGAGGGCGACGTTCACCGCCGCGCGGGAGACGGCAGGCTTGTGGGCGAGCGGTTCGGGCTGCGCGGGGTGGACGGCGTAGCCGGTGACGACACGGCCGTCCGGGAGGACGATGCTCGCCACGGCCGGGATCGTGCCGGGCTGTAGGGGCAGGATCGGCGCCGGGTGCGTGGGCGTGATCGGGGTGGGGTGGTGGATTTCCAGGGCCGTCAGTTCGGCCGAAGTCCCGTAGCGGGTGGGCTCGTTCACGGTCGGGTTTCCCTTCTCAGCCGATGTCGTTGAGGGCGGCGGCGAACGCCTCGACGAGGTTGTGGATGGGCTCGTAGGCGCCGGTCCCGGCGGTGAAGAACCCGAACAGGAACAGCACGAGGGCGGCGCCGCTGCCGGCGGACTTGGTCTTGACGGCGAACGCGGACGCGGCGCCGAACAGCAGGACGGCGGAGATGTTGAGGATCATCGGAAGCCTTCCGGGCGGGGGGTGTCGGTGCCGGCGCGGTAGACGCGGGCCCAGCGGTTGTAGAGCCAGCGGCCGACGCGTATGCGCTTGCCGGTGGCCTTGCAGCGGCGGCAGTCCTTGCCGCGCTTCAGCCGGCCCTTGCGGTCCGTCTTCAGCGCGTGGCCCATGCCGCGGCACTTGCGGCAGTCGCCGAACGGCGAGGCCACACACAGCCCGCCGTAACCGAACGTGACGGCGAACAGGCAGGCGATAGCAAGGAGGATGGGGGTCATGAGATGCCCTCCGGGCGGAGTTTCGGGGGTTTCCGCAGGTGGGCCGCTATCCGCTAGCGGCCTGATCAACGCAGTTTTGGGGCGCTAGCGAGGCCGCTAACGTTAGCGGGGCGTGCCGCTATCGTTAGCGGCCCCGGAGCCTCAGCCCGCGTCCCGCTTTCCGTCACGCTCCGCAATCGCGGCCGTGATGTGGGAGCGGTCGACGCCGCGCCGGTTGACCACCTTGCCGTCCACCCGGCGGCCCACCTGGATGGTGGCGATGCCGTGCGGCTTGAGCGCGGCGGCGAGCGCGTCGGGCTCCCATCCGCCGTAGACGTCGGGGCGCAGTTCGGCGAGCCGGGCCACGACCGTTTCGGACCACTCCTTGGCCTGAGCGGCGGGGACGACGGCGAGGATGTCGGCGAGCAGGTCGTAGGACGGACCGGTCACCGCCTCCAGCGCCTCCCCGAGCGCGTGACCGGAGAGGAGTCCGGCCGTCTCGCGGGCCTTGCGGGCACGGGCCGCGATGGTCTCGGCGCCGGGGGCGTCGACGTAGACACCCGAGACGATCCGGGCGTCCGCCCCCTCACCCACGAAGTAGTGGATGCCCTTGTCGCCCCACGCGAACATGGTCGCTCTCACGCCGCGCTTGTAGGCGGACGTGCCCAGCACCATGTCGTTCTCGGTCTGGCCCATGACCTTCAGGCACCACCGGGCGGACGCGTTCGCGCTGATGCCGGTGGGCAGCGACTTGGCGTCGGGGCGCTGCGTGGCCAGCAGCATCACGATGCCGGTGGCGGGGCCGCGCTTGACCAGGTCGGTGGCGATCTCCTCGAACTCCTTGCCGTGCTCTGGGTGCTCGAACAGCACCTGGCACTCATCCACCCCCACCACGATCGGGTGCAGCCCCAGCGACCGCTTGTCGGCGAGCGCGCTGGTCACCTTCGACTCGGGGCAGATGTCCCGCGGGAGGGAGCGGATCACCTTGGTGCGGCGGCGCAGTTCCTCGCGCAGCGCCCGCCAGTCGGCGAGCGCGTAGCCGATGGCTTCGTCGTCGTCGCCGGCGGCGTGCCGGTGGGAGACGGCGTTGCCGACCGGGTCCAGGTCGCCCGTGCCCTTCATGTCGTACGTGTGCAGCTCCGCCCGCGGGTCCAACGCGGCAATGAGCAGCAGCAGACGCAGCAGGAACGTCTTGCCCATGCGGGGGATGGCACCGATCACCCCGGCGATGTACATCAGGGTGACGTCGATCCACCGTCCGCGCTGATCGGTTCCGTACGCGACGGGCTTGAACAGGTCGACCGCGCCAGCCTTGGCCAGCGGCCACTGCGGCTTCTTCGCCGTGGTCAGGTCCTGGTCACCCACCCACAGCACCAGGTGCCCGGTGTGCTCCTGCGCCACCGCCTCCGGCCACACACAGCCGAGCGGGCGACGCAGACCGGAGGCGAGCCGGTCGCGACGCTCGATCACGTCGGTCACGGTCACGCCGTAGGGGAGGTTGCCCTGAGCACGCCAGCCGGGGCCGTCGCGTGTGATCGGGGCGGAGAACTCGAACCCGTCCCGCCCCTTGGCCTGCGCCTGGTTGATCGCCGGAATGCCCAGCGCACCGAGGGCGCGCAGCACGATGTCGGACGTGAGCTTGGTGGCCTTGGGCAGCTCCACCGCTCGGTGGACAACCGGGGCGTCCGCCTTGCGGCCGACGGCTCCCAGCGCCATCACCAGCGCGGTGACCGAGACGGCCTGAAGCCAGCCGGGGGCGAGCACGTACATGGCCAGCGCCGTACCGAGTCCGATGAACATCCCCAGCACGGTGACCAGGGTCCGCAGCCGCACCCGGCCGTCACGCTGCCGCGACAGCTTCAGGTACTCGGCCGCGTCCTCCCGGCGAACGGCGGCCAGGCGGACGGGGTCGCCCTCCCGGTCAGCCACCCACCGCATCGTGCCCCCGACGAACCGGGCGGCACCGGTCGGGACCTGAAGGGCGAGCCGAGCGGCGTAGACCGGGGTGCGAAGGGCGTGGTAGCCGGCGGCGTGAGCGTAGTGGCGCGCGACCCATGCCGACGCCGTCTTGAGCTCCGCCACGGAGCGCAGCCACGCCGGGACGACCGGGCGACGGCGGGCGGCGGCGAGCCGACCGAGGTAGCCGGGACCGGCCGCCTTCAGCGTCGGCGAGTCGACCAACACGGCCGTGGTCGGGTCGGCCGACTCCGCCCCCGACTCACCGGGCATCGAGTCGGGCGACCGGTCGGTGGTCGGTCGGGGGGCCGGGTCGGTCGACTCGGTGCGGGCGGATCGGGCCTTGTCCAAGTCGACCACCTCGCCGCCGAAGGCGGCGGACATCTCGGCTTCGAGACGGTTGAAGAGTTCGTGGTCGTCGTCGGGGTGCTTCACTGAGAGTCCTTCTCTCGCAAGGGAGGGGATGGGGCCCGGCCGCTGTCTTGGTCGGTCGTGACCGGGCCCCGAACGACATGTGTCTAAAAGAGGCCGCACTGATCCGTAGAGGCCGCGGGCAGCCGCTTGCGGGCGAGTCGGGCGGCGGCGGTGTGGCAGCCGGGGCACCACGCGCGCAGTTCGCTCGCGGGCAGGCGGGCGGCGGTGAGGTCGGTGGCCAGCGGGTCGGTCGGCGCGGCCATGAGCCGGACCCGTCGGCCGTGCTTGCTGGTGTAGTGGTCGTGCTCGCGCGGGCAGCGTCCGCCGTCCCGGTTGTGGGGGTTGCCGCACTCGCCGCCGCACTGGCAGCGGTGGCCGGCCGCCTCCATCACCGTGTTGAAGACGGCGGCGCCGACGATGGGCTGTGACTTCACGCCGCCACCCCCACGACCGGCGCGGCCGGGTCCGGGCTCGCACCGGAACGTCCGGCGCGCCGTCCGGCGAGGGTGGCGAACAGCCTGCCCAGTCCCGCCCGGCGGGTCCCGGAGCGGGCTTGCTTGGCCGCGTACATGGCCTCATCCGCGCGCCGCAGCAGAGCGGACAGATCGTCTGCGGGGAAGTCCGCGGCGCGCGCCCACCCGAGAGAGACCGTGGTGCGTACGGCCGGGTCCTGGCCGTCGACCGGGCGGGCGAGCACACCGTGCAGCACGGCGAGCATGTCGCCGGCCATGCCGTGGTCATCGATCACGACGGCGGCGAACTCGTCACCCCCGAGACGACCGGCCACCCCGCGCATTCCAACGTGGTGGGCGAGCCGGTCGGCGGTCGCCTTCAACAGCGTGTCCCCGGCCGCGTGCCCGTAGGTGTCGTTGATGTGCTTGAAGCGGTCGACGTCGGCGAGGACGACCACCGCGCGCGGGTCCTTCAGCAGGGTGGTGGCGCGGCGGGTGAAGCCATCGCGGGTGCGCAGCCCGGTGAGCGGGTCACGCCGGGCGGTGCTCAGGCAGCTGCGCAGCCACCACACGTGCACCACCCACCCGGCGGCGAGCGGCAGAGCGGACAACAGAATCGTGGCCAGGGTGTTCACGCGGCCACCCCCTCAGCCTCAGCGCCGGACGGGGGTGCGTCGGTGCCGACGATGTGCGCGGTGAGGGTCTGCGCGCGTTCGGCGAGCAGGGCGTCACGCACCTGCCGGGCCGGACCGGAACCGCAGTGCAGCACCTTGCGCAGCGCCTCGCCGTTGATCTGCCCGTCAGACCAGTCGGCCGTGACCGTACGCGCTTCGGCGAGCAGTTCGGCCGCCGTGCGCTGCGGCGAGACAGCAGCCTTCTTCGGCCGGGGTTTGGTTGTCCGCGGTCGTGGTGGCTTGGGCGCCTCGCCCTTCGGCTCCGTGGCCTCCGGCTCCGGCTCCGGTTCGGGGATGACCGGCACGGTGTCCGCGGCGGGGGCGAGTTCGCCCATCCGCAGCATCACCCGCGCACGCCGTGGTGTCTTCCAACGCCACAGCGGCCCGTAGCTCTCCCGCAGGTCTGCGCGGGCCAACAGGCGTTCCCGCTCGCAGCCGAGCGCCAGACTGTAGGAAGTGACCTCCCACAGCGTCATCCGGCGCCACAGCGCGAACGTCGACAGCGGGGCCAGCAGCCAGCGGGAGAACCGGATCTTTTCCAACCTCCGACCGGTGGCAGCGCCGATCCGCACGGCGTAGACGTGCGCGCCGATCTCGGAAAACACCACCCACAGCAGCGGCATCGTGCCGTGCGCCACCTTCGCCCACAGCCCGTCACCCGCAGCCACGTTCAACCCGCAGGTGACCAGGGTGAGCACCCAAGGCACGAACCGCACCCACGCCAACGCCATGTCCATCCGGATCAACAGCAGATTGGCCACGGTGAACACAGGAATGGCCGTGTCGATTCCGACGGGCAGCATCCACGGGGAGCTGAACCCCCAGCGCGCGGCGGCGGCGGACACGGCGTCGAAAGAGGAGATCAGACCGAGCGCCCCTACGCCGGCCGCGGCGAGCGCGCCGGTCACGGCGAGGCCCGTTTCCGGCTTTGACAGGGGCGGCACCGACCGTGCCGTCTCGATACCGCTCACGCCGCGCTCACCGCCTCGGACAACCGCATGTCGGCGGGAACCTGCGTGTAGCCGGTCAGCTCGATGTCGGCACCGCCGTAGACGGTCTGCGCTCCCATCACGCCGGTCCGGCCGTCGCACTGCACGTGGAAGGTGACCGCGTCGGCGTTGATGCCGAGCGCGGCCCGCCACGTCTCGAACGCGGCGAACCCGCCGTTGAACTCGTGCCACGCCAGGGCCAGCCGGTCCGGGTAGATCGGGTTCACGTCGACGTTCGGGGCCGGCAGCTCCGGGAAGTCGACCGCCAGCAGCCGCAACGCGGCCAGCGGCGCCGACAGACCGTTCAGCGTCAGGGACTCGCTCATGCGGCACCCCCGCTCAACTCGCCGTTGACCAGCGCACGCCGCGCGGCCAGCACCCTGCGCTGCGCACGGCGCACCCGCCGCACGCTCAGTTCGTCGGGGTGGTGGTTCAGGGTCTTGATCAGCGCGTCGAGCCGCTTGACGTCCGCCTCGATGGCGGGCCACTCGTTCTCGATCGCGTGCAGTTCCGCGGCCGTCGGCTCGCGGTTGTCGCTGTCGGCGGTAACACCCGCCTGATCAGCACCGATGTGCTCCATGGGTCATGGTTCCTCTCACACAGGAACGGCCCTACAGCGGTCCCGGGTCTAGCCACCCGGGGCCGCGCGCCGTTGAAGTCGGAATGTCCGGCTCCCCTCAGCGCCGCTCGTACGAGACGAGCAGCGGAGGCAACCGGCTGCCGCACGGATGCGGCGGAGGTCAGAGATGCGCGGGCCTGAGCCGCGCCGGAGACCTTTTGCGGGAGGTGACGGCCCGTACTGCGCGATATGGATCTGTGCCTCAGTCCCGCTCTTCCGAGGAATCGCATCTCGGTCTCTTCGCGCGGCGTCCGTGCCCTTGGGCAGATCCGTTCTTTTGAGTCGGCACGTGTCCCTGACGGGAGATGACCGACTGGTCTCCGCTCACCTCGGCTGGCGTTGTCACGGCCGTCGTAGCTGTGGCGGATCACGCTGTGGAGTTGTTACACGCGGCACGAAGCCGCTTACCAGCCGATGTGTTGCGCTCGGCCGTTGCAGTACCTGTTTTACAGGTACTGCATGGTGGTCCGTCAAGCCTGCCGACGAAACCTCTTGGCCTTGCGCCGGGACTTCTTGGCGCACACTCAGAATCACCGCAGGTCAGGGGAGTTGTTCACCCCATACGTAGACAGCTACGGGAGTTCTGGCTACCGTCAAGAACTCCCTAGAAGTCCCAACGGGGGTACGGATGTCCAACGAACGCTTGCGCTCGGCCCTCTTAGCTCGGGGCATGACCATTCAGGGGCTCGCTGAAGAGCTTGAGGTCAACCCGAAGACCGTTGAACGCTGGATCACGCAGGGCAAGGTGCCTTACCGGCGTCATCAGTACGCGACGGCCGCAGTGCTGAAGGTCGACGTCACGACGCTGTGGGATGACGCCCGCACCGTTGACAGCGCAACGGACCTGGCCAAGGCAGAGATTGGCACTGTCTACCCCCACCGGCACACGGTGCCGCCGGGGCTGTGGCGTGAGATCTACGGTCGGGCACAGAGCAGCCTTGACGTGCTCGTCTACTCCGGTCTGTTCCTGTCGGAAGATCCGCTCTTCCACGACCTTCTAAGGGCGAAGGTGGCGGCGGGCGTGCGGGTGCGCATCCTGCTTGGGGACCCTGGCAGCGCGGCTGTCCAACAGCGCGGCGTAGACGAAGGTCACCGGATCATGGACGGCAAGATTCGCAACGCCATGGTGCTCTACCGTCCGCTCATGCGGAGTCACCCGGACATCGGGTTCCGGCTGCATGACTCGACTCTCTACAACTCGATCTACCGGGCCGATGACGAGATGCTCGTCAACCCGCACGTCTACGGCATCGGTGCTTACCTAGCCCCCGTGCTGCACCTGCGACGCTTGGCCGATGGCGGGTTGTTCGACACGTACGCGAATAGCATCGAACACACCTGGGAGAACGCGCGTCAGATCACCGACGCGGACTTTGCGAGCAACACGGGAGCCTGACCATGGGACGGATCGACTACCTTCACGACCCCGACGCGCCGCCGGCCAACTCGGTTGTGCCGTCGGTCGTCGCGTTCGTACAGAAAGACGACGGTGAGGTGCTGATGATCCGGCGGTCCGACAATGGCCGTTGGGCACTGCCTGGCGGTGGCCACGACGTGGGGGAGTCGATCAGTGACACCGTCGTCCGGGAGGTCTGGGAAGAGACCGGGATCAAGGCGGAAGTCCTCGACATGTCCGGGATCTACACCGACCCGGGGCACGTGATGAAGTACGACGACGGGGAGGTCCGGCAGCAGTTCAGCATCTGTTTCCGGGCCCGGCCGGTCGGCGGTGAGGTGCGTACGAGCAACGAGACGACAGAGGTCCGCTGGGTCACCCCGGCGGACCTGTCTCAACTCGACATCCACCCCACGATGTGGCTCCGCATCCAGCACGCCATGGACCGGCCGCACGGCGCTCCCTACATCGGCTGACGCTTGGCGGCGGCCACCCGTTCGAGCACTCGCGAAGTGCTGGCGAGGATCTCCGGTTCGGCTCGCCGGATGAACGTCCCGATCAGGCTGTCCGGCCCGTACCGTCCGGTGATCTCGTTCACCCGGTCGATCGGGTTCGTGGGCGTGCCGTCCGGTGTGGTGTTCATGTCGCAGAAGCACAGCGCGTCATTGAGGTGCGCGTGCTCGCGGGGAAACTCGCCCTCCAGCTCCTCACGCAAGCCTCGCGCGTCCGCCTCCATCCACGAACACGAGTGGTGCGCAACGAGGTTGATGACTCGCTCGTCAGCTTTGGCGACGTCCCGGAGGTAGCGGGCGCCGTCAAGGGGGTGAAAGCCAGTCTTGGCAAGGTCGGGGGAGTACCCGATGTCATGCAGGACGGCCGCGGCTTCGAGCAACGCGGCGTCTTCCCCGAGGATGGGCGCGATGGTGCGTGCCCGTTCGGCGACGCCCTGCGAGTGCCGCCATCGGCGCGGCAGCGGCTCAGCCAACAGCGACTCAGCCAGGGGATAGGCCCACTCCGTCAACTCCGACAAGCTAGGAACGCTCCTCTCGAATCGGCACGGCGCGGACTGTCCGCACCTTGCCCTGCCCCCCGCTCGCCAGCACGCCGGCAGACTCCATCTTGTCCAGAGCCTTGGTCACCGTGGGGCGTGAGACCCCGAACCGCATAGCCAGCACGGAGGCACTGGGGAACGCTTCCCCTACTTCCAGCTTCTCAGCCGTGATGATGTCTGTGATCCGCTGTTCCAGCGGGCGCCGGTCCACAGGGGCGCCGGTTCGTACGACTCGCCACCGCCCACCCTTCGCGGGTTCGGCTACGCCTTCCTGCCGCAGCACACTGAACGCGCGGACTGCGACCCCCCGCGAGACCTTGTGATCGCGCATGATCTCTGCCAGAGACGGCAGCTCCGTCATGCTCGGGTCATCCTCGATCTGCCTTTTCACCGCGTCGGCAATCTTCAGGAAGGTTCCCCGAGGGTTGGCCTGCTGCGACATGCACTCTTCCTCCCTGCACTCCACGTTCGACGTCTCCAGCGTCGCATGCCACGGTGCGAGCGGCTTCCCTGGGGAAAGTTGTTGCGCCCGGCCGTCTCTAGCGCTGCACATGGTAGCTAGCGGATTGGAACTCTCAATCTCAGCGACTAGCGTACTTCGCTTCGTCTTTTCTGATTTCGTCGGCGGCTTCTTGAAATAGCTCTGGCGCCCGTATCCGTAGCTCGTCCAACGCTTTCATTGTTACGAGTCCGGTGAGATTTATGTCGCTAGGGAGACCTTTAACCAGAAGCGCCACAGTGATCTGATAGAGGGAGTTAAGGGCCATCGACGCAGGCTCCGTTAGGCCAACATTAATTTTACCTGCCCGTAGGGCGCGTTGCCCTCGAAATGTAGAGACATTTAGACTTAGACTGCGTGAACCGGCATGCACTTCATTGTTGGCCCACTTGTAGTAGCCTCGCATGTGGCTCATGCGAACTCTATTCTCAAGACCAGCGAAATTCGCGTTTGGGCAGTATTTCTTAGCCCATCCATACTGTCCCTTGAAGTCCGGGCCATACTTTGCGATCGCGGCATCGTAGCGGTCTTGGAGCTGGTCAAGGTAGCCCGCTTCGAGTGGTTCCATACCCAAAGTAATGTGGTCTGCCTGGTACTGTTTGGCGCTACTCAATAGGTCGACCACTTCGTGGTCGAGATACCTTATTGCCAAGTCGTTATTATCGGGATCGTCTACGCAGTCAGCTAGAGATCCGGCGATCACCGCCATTTCGTGCATGGTTCTGCATCGCGCTAGGGCGCCCTCGGGATATCCATTACCCAGAAGTGCATACACTTCGCCCGAGATCCGGCAAGCCTTGGCGTGAATACTGATCAGGGCATGCAGTGTCGCAGCCTGCGAGTCAGTGAGAGATTCCCGTGGTTTCGTGGCCACCTCCTCCCCTGCCTCGCGTGCGCAGGCGGAAGCGATAGCGTATGCCTCGAAGGCGGATTTGTAGCGACGGTAGAGGCGCCTATTGAAGCCCTGGTCCATTTTGCGATTTGCTCGGAATGACTTCCTGTTCTTCAGTGCGTGATCGGCTACGCGTGTCCCCATTCGGTCGGCGAATTTCTCGACCGACCCTGCGGCTATGTCGGTCAGGGCTTGCTCTTCGGTTACTTCGATCCCGGATTCCTCGATTATTTTCATGACATACTCGTGGAATTTATCGTCTATGCTGGAATTTCTTCGTTTCCTGAGAATGTGCATCGGCGGGCCCCTGAAGTCGGAGAAGTTCAGAGTAGGACACGCGGGTGCCCGTCGGTGCCCCGTTTTCAGCACGTACGGTCGCTGAGGGGTGTTGTGCTCGTCCCCGACGGCTGCGCAGCAGCGGAACCGCCGCTGCCGGAGAGCCGCACAGTCGCGTGCCGGGTCTCATTTGTGGTCTCGATTGAGGGACGTTCCGAGGTGGTCCCCTGCCGTCCGCCTGAGTCCGGCAACCTCTCTGAGCAGGCGTGGAAGGTGTCCGGTGGACGCCCATGGACGCCCCCGGACCAAGATCGGACAACTCGTAATGCGTAGGTCTCGGGTTCGAATCCCGAAGGCGGCTCAGTGGAAAGCCCAGGTCAGGATTTGTCTGACCTGGGCTTTTTTGTGTTGTGGTCGGTGGATGGGTGACGGGGGGTCAGTCCGTCTTGCTGGGGACGGGGGCTGGGGCTGGAGCTGTGGGCGTGGCCTCGGGGGTGGGGTTTTTGTCCTGGATTCTTGTTCGGTAGAGCCAGAGGGCTATCGAGGAGAGCAGGACCGCTCCGGCGATGGAGAGTTCCTTGTAGCCGCCGTAGCCGGTGATGGAGAAGCCGGTGGCGCCGACGACGAGGACGGCGGCTATGACGAGGGCGAGGACGTAGGAGAGGGGGACGAAGAAGTCGGGGAGGCGGATGGGGCGGACGGCGTCGGGGCGGTCCTTGCGGAGGAGGGCGAAGGCGGTGACGGCCAGCAGGTGGGTGAGGATGTAGCCGAGGTTGCCGGTGACGATGATGGCCAGCGGGGACTTGAGGAAGACCAGGACGAGGACGTTGATCACCAGGGCGACGGTCAGGGCGCGCGCCGGCACTCCACGGCGGTTGAGGACGCCGACCTGGCGGACGGTGAGTCCCTCGCGGCCCATGGCGTACAGGACGCGGGAGCCGTCGGCGAGGCCGGTGATCATGATGAGGAGCAGGGACGCGATGATGAACAGCACCATCAGGTCCGAGGCCCCGCCGACCAGGTCCTGGAACGCCTTGACGTAGAAGGTCGTGGGCTCCGCCGCGATGGTCTTCTCGCCGAGGTAGCCGGACAGCGACAGCGGCAGCACGATGAAGACGCCCAGGCAGAACAGGACCCCGGCGCGCAGCGCGCGTGAGGTGTCGCGGACCGTGTCCTTGTACTCGGGTGCGAACGTCGCGCAGACCTCCACGCCGAACGACGTCCACGCCATGATGTACATCCACACCAGCGCCTCGCGCAGGCCCTGCATGCCGTGCAGGTTCCAGTGCAGGCCGCTCGCGCTCCAGTCGCCCTTCAGGAACGGCACCACCATGAAGACGGCCAGGGGGATGAGCAGCAGTCCGCCGGTCACGTACACGACCCACATCGCGGCGTGCAGCCCGATCATCGCGGCGCCGAAGAGCAGCACGATCACCACCAGCCCGACCACGATCGGGAACGACAGTTCCGTCACGCCGAGTGACACAGTCCAGTCCTGGTCGGGGAACCACTGGGCCTGCACGAGCGAACCGATGATGCCCGCGTACACGGCGAGGGCCGTGGTCCAGGGGAACCAGTAGCCGATGGCGGCGATCGGCCCGACGGCGGGCGCGCGCTTCTTCCAGCCCTCCGCGGCGTAGTGGGCGATGCCTCCGGAGGACTCGGGGAACATCGCGGCCAGTTCGGTGTAGATCCAGTTGGTGGCGGTGGCGAGCACCATGGACGCGGCCCACAGGGCGATCGCGCCCCACGCGCCGAGGCCGCCGATGGACGCGCCCAGGCTCGCGATGAGGGCGGCCGGCATGGTGAGCGACATGGCGAAGCCGTCGTACCAGCGCATCTTCTTGGGCAGGGCGGCCTGTCCGTCGGGCTGAGCTGTCGGCTCGCTCGGGAGCGGCGACTGAGTTGACATGGGAGTCCCCTCCATAGGGCGCACGGGGAACGCGGGGGCGGGAGATCGCGGAGGCCGGGGCTGGGGTGGTAGCCGCTGTGGCGGAGGCCGTGGCTGCGGAGGCGCCCTGGCTGGGGTGGCTGGAAACCTCGGCGGGATGTGGCGTGGATCGCAACGGGAGCCTTCTCTCGTTATAGATGCAACAAAAACTGGCTGTCAATGCTGAGGAATCAGCAAATCTGTGGGGCGCGGTTCGCTGGGTGCTCGCCATCGGTGGGGCGGGTGTCCCGCCACTGCTGGGGCGGTGTCCGCCGTCGCCGGGGCGGGTGCTCGTCATCGCCGGGGCGGTGTCCGCCGTCGCCGGTGCAGGGGCTCGCTATCGCCGGGGCGGGTGCTCGCTGTGAGTTCCCGTCGCGGGTTCGCCGTCAGTCCGGTTCCGTCCGCGTCGCGCGCCCGGTCTGCGGCTGTCATGCGCCGTCACCGCGTACCGCCCGGTGCCTCGCCTTGTGAATGCCGCAGATTTTGGTGCCTGAATTTGCTGAGTCGTGAGCGTTGACAGTCGAGATCTGCTCGATGCACTCTGCAAGGGAGCTCGCGTCCACGTCGGGCAACGCCCTGTACCGGAGCGCCGTCCAGGTTCAGGCCACGGCCTGCATCCGTATGCACAGAGAGGCACCAACCATGAGCACCCCCGCCCCCGCCCCGCACCAGCTGTTCATCGACGGCGCCTTCACCGACAGCACCGGCACCGAGACGTACGACGTGATCAGCCCGGCCACCGCCGAACTGCTGGGCACCGTCCCCGTCCCCACGCAGGCCGACCTGGACGCCGCCGTCCGGAGCGCCAACGAAGCGCAGCGCCCCTGGGCGCGGCTCAACGTCTGGGAACGGGCCGAGGTCTGTCACCGCATCGGAGACGAACTGGCCAAGAGGACCGACGAGTTGGCCCGCCTGCTCACCCTGGAGCAGGGCAAGCCGCTCGCCGAGGCCGTCGACGACATCAAGGAAGCCGCCCAGCTGTTCCACCTGCACGCCGAGGACGCCGTCCGCCTCAACGGCGAGACCCTGCTGCCCACCAGCAACAGCAAGCGCACGTTCACGTACCACCGCGCGGTCGGCACCTGGGGCATCATCACCCCCTGGAACTTCCCGCTGCTCATGCTCGCCGAGTTCGTCGCGCCCGGCCTCGCCACCGGCAACGCCCACGTCATCAAGCCGCCCGCCAACACGCCGCTGACCGTGCTCAAGGCCATGGAGGCCTTCGTCGCGGCCGGCCTGCCCGCCGGGCTCGTCAACATCGTGCCCGGCGAGGGTGCCACGGGGGACGCGCTGGTCCGGCATCCCGGCATCCACGCGATCGGCTTCATCGGGTCCTCCGCCACCGGCGCCAAGATCCAGGCCGCCGCGGGGCTCAAGCGCTCGATCATGGAGTGCTCCGGCAACGGCCCCCTGGTCGTCCTCGCCGACGCCGACCTCGAAGCGGCGGCGCGGGCCGCGGTCTACGGCGCGTACCTCAACGCCGGACAGGTCTGCTGCGCCACCGAGCGGGTCGTCGTGCACGCCGACGTGCACGACGCGTTCGTCCAGGCCGTACTCCGTGCCGCCGAGGACGTCGTCCTCGGGGACCCGCTCGACCCCGCGACCAACCTCGGCCCCCTCAACAACGAGGGCGTGGCCGCCAAGATGGACCGTCACATGGCCGACGCCCGCGAGCGCGGCGCCAAGATCCTGCTCGGCGGCAAGCGCCGCGACGGCATGCCGACCGACCTCTACTACGAGTTCACCGTGGTCGACGAGGTGCCCCTCGACAGCCTGCTGTCCCGCGAGGAGTCCTTCGGGCCGGTGGTCCCGATCATCACCGGCGCGGACGACGACGAACTGCTGCGCATCGCCAACGACGACCGGCTCGGCCTCCAGGGCGCCGTGTTCACGCAGAATATGACGGCCGCGTACCGCTTCATCGACGAGATGGAGGTCGGCCAGGTCGTCGTCAACGACTCCACCTGCTACTGGGACATCAACATGCCCTTCGGCGGCGCCGGCGCCCGGGGCACCGGCTGGGGCCGCATCGGCGGCAAGTGGACGCTGCTCGACATGACGGACGTACGTACCGGTGTGATCAGCATCTGAGGCGTACGAAGCCTACGAAGGTTAGGAAGCCTACGAAGGTTAGGAAGCCTCTGAGGCCTCTGCGAGCTTCTGGGGCTCCCGCGGCCGCCGAGGGCCTCCTCGACCGGCTGCCACCCCCGTCGCCCGCCGCCCCTCGCCGGTCACCCGTCGCCCCTCGCCCGCCGCCTGCCGGGCGCGGTGCGCGGGCCCGGACCGTCGTCGATACGGCCCCCCGGCCCCCCGCCCCCGCCCCACCTCCGTCCGCCCCCTCCCGAGGACGTCATGACTGCCCCACACCGTGCCCAGCTCCGGGACACCGCGGCGACGCCGTACTGGCTGGACCGTCCCGAGATCCGTCCCGCCCCGCTGCCCCGGCTGACCGAGGACGTCACCTGTGACCTCGCGGTCGTGGGCGGCGGCTACACCGGGCTGTGGACGGCGCTCCTCGCCAAGCGGGAGGCCCCCGACCGGGACGTCCTCGTCATCGAGCAGTCCACCTGCGGGCACGCCGCCAGCGGGCGCAACGGCGGCTTCTGCTCACCCAGCCTCACCCACGGGCTGGCCAACGCCGCCCAGCGCTGGCCGGGGGAGACCGCGCTCCTGCAACGTCTCGGCGCCGCCAACCTGGACGCCTTCGAACGCGACCTCGACACCCACGGCATCGACTGCGGCTTCACCCGCTCCGGGAAGGTCGCGGTGGCCGCCACCCCCTGGCAGGCGCAGGCGCTGCGTTCCGCCGCCGTACTGCACGAACGCCACGGCGAGAAGGCGGTCTACCTCGACCGCGACGAGCTGCGCGACTACGTCGACTCCCCGCTCTGGCACGCTGGGCTGTGGCAGCCCGACTACGCGCTGCTCGACCCGGCCCGCCTGGTCTGGGGCCTGCGCGACGCCTGCCTCGCGCTCGGCGTCCGTATCGCCGAGCGGACCGAGGTGACCTCGCTCGACGACCGGCACCGCAGCCACGTCGTCCTGCACACCCCGTACGCCACCGTCAACGCCCGCCGTGTCGCGCTCGCCACCAACATCTACCGGCCGCTCCTGCGCCGTCTCTCCCTCACCATGGTGCCGGTCTACGACTACGCCCTCGTCACGGAGCCGCTCGACGACGACCTGCTCGCCGCCGTCGGCTGGCACGGCGACCACGGCATCACCGACGCCGGGAACCAGTTCCACTACCTGCGCAAGACCGACGACAACCGCGTCCTGTGGGGCGGCTACGACGCCGTCTACCACTACGGCAACCGCGTCGACGAACGCCTCACCCAGCGGCCCGCCACCTT
This sequence comes from Streptomyces sp. NPDC091281, assembly GCF_044757425.1. Taxonomy (NCBI): domain Bacteria; kingdom Bacillati; phylum Actinomycetota; class Actinomycetes; order Kitasatosporales; family Streptomycetaceae; genus Streptomyces; species Streptomyces sp. NPDC091281. Next base: position 149,156 of record NZ_JBIVUY010000015.1, read on the forward strand.
CGACGTCCTCGCCGCGCAGTTCGCCGAGACCTTCCCCGCCCTCGCCGACGTGCCCTTCTCGCACGCCTGGGGCGGCATCATCGACTCCACCACCCGGTTCTGCATGTTCGCGGGCGCCGCGGACGGCCGGATCGGCTACGCCCTCGGGTTCACCGGCCTCGGCGTGGGCGCCACCCGCTACGGCGCGGAGGTCATGCTCGACCTGCTGGCCGGACGGACGACGGAACGCACCCGCCCGGCCATGATCCGGCGGCCGCCCGTACCGTTCCCGCCCGAACCGTTCCGCTACCTGGGGGTGCAGGCCACCCGCTGGTCCCTGGCCCGCGAGGACCTGCACGGCAGGCGCAATCCATGGCTGCGGACGCTCGACCGGCTCGGTCTCGGGTTCGATTCCTGACCCGGCATGATGGACGCCTCGACACGTTCAACGAACCCCACGGGAGCCGACGGCATGGGCATCACGGGAGCCGACACCCTGGACAACATCGACCGCAGAATCATCGCGATCCTCCAGGCGGACGGCCGTCGCCCCTACAGCCAGATCGCCGAGGAACTGGGCATCCCCGCCTCGTCGGTCCGGTACCGCGTGCAGCGCCTGGAGGAGAGCGGCACCCTCCAGGTCGTCGGCATCGCCAACCCCCTCACCATCGGCTTCGACCGCTTCGCGATGATCGGCATCCGGGTGCGCGCGGGCGCCGCCCAGGACGTCTGCCGCGAGCTGCGCGACCTGCCCGAGACCTCCTACGTGATCATGACGGCGGGCCGGTTCGACGTGATGGCCGAGGTCATCTGCAAGGACACCGACCACTTCACCGACCTCGTCAACCGGCGCCTCCACCAGATCGACGGCGTCCTCGCCACCGAGTCTTTCTTCGTCCTGGAGGTCCACAAGCTGGCCTACGGGTGGGGGGTACCGGCGGTGGACACCCATCTGGAGGAGTCTCGGGAGGACGCCGCGGGGGCGTGAGCCCGGCACCCTGGGCGCCGCGGGCACGCGTCGCGTCCCTCCCTCGGCCCACCCGCCTCGCCGACCCGCCCCGCGCCCCGCAGAATCGAGGCACTTCGACGCCCTCCCCGGACGACGTCCCACCCTGGGGCACCATCTAGGTGAACGGCGGGCGCCGCGTGGTCAGGGCGGGGCGGCCGCCGCGGGGGCAGGACGGGACGGGATGAGGGACGACGTGATGGAGCCGAGGATCGCCGTCGCCGTGGTGACCATGGGGAACCGGCCCGCCGAGGTCGACGCCCTGCTGGAGTCCGTGGCCAAACAGGACCTCGCGCCCGCCCGGATCGTGATCGTCGGCAACGGCTGCCCGCTGCCCGAGTTCGCCCGGCGGCTCTCCCTCCCCGGCGAGGTCACCGCGGTGGAACTCCCGGAGAACCTCGGCTGCCCCGGTGGCCGCAACGTCGCCCTCGCCCGGCTGCGGGCCCACGGCGACATCGACGTCGTCGTCGAACTGGACGACGACGGCCTCCTCGTCGACGCGGACGTCCTGCGCCGCGTCCGCGACCTCTACGCCGCCGACCCCCGCCTCGGGATCGTCGGGTTCCGGATCGCCGACGAGCAGGGCGTCACCCAGCGCCGCCACGTCCCGCGCGCCGGGGACGCCGACCCGATGCGCGGCGGATACGTCACCAGCTTCCTCGGCGGCGGCCACGCCCTGCGCCTCGCCACCCTCGACGAGACCGGCGACTGGCCCGCCGCCTTCTTCTTCGCGCACGAGGAGACCGACCTGGCCTGGCGCGCCGCGGACGCGGGCTGGCGCATCCTCTACGCCCCCGAGATCCTCCTCCAGCACCCGCGCACCTCGCCCGCCCGGCACGCCATCTACCACCGCGTCACCGCCCGCAACCGGGTCTGGCTGGTCCGGCGCAACCTTCCGTGGCCGCTCGTGCCCGTGCACCTCGCCGTGTGGATCGGCGTCACGCTGCTGCGGACCCGTTCGGCCGCCGCGCTGCGCGCCTGGTTCGGCGGATTCGCGGAGGGCCTGCGGGAACCGGCCGGACCCCGGCGCCCCATGCGCTGGCGGACGGTCTGGGCGCTCACCCGGCTGGGCCGCCCCCCGGTCATCTAGAAACCCGTGTCGGGACCGCCGGGAAGCGGGGGAGGGGCTGGGGGGAGGGGGGACAGCGCGGGCCCCGGTCGTTCACCTCCACCGACCGAGGCCACACGTGCCTACGGACCCGGCCGCGGCGGCGACACTCCCCCGAGCGACGCGTGTACGCGCGTACCGTCGGGCCGGCTCCGATGTTGTGATCACATCAGGTCGCACCAACAGATCGCTAACATAAGGTCAACGGTTCGCCGCATCGTCGCTGGTCGCCTGGCCTGAAGTCGCCGGGCGGCCACCGGGGAGCGCCGTGACTTCGGCCGATCACCCGGGAACCGGTACAGACAGGATGGCGGAATACTGCCGTGTCCGGGCGGGAACCCGCTACCGGGGCGGCGCAACGCGCGCACACGCTGCGCGCACGGAGCGCTCCCGGCGGCGGGCGTGCGGAAAGGCGATGGTCGGCGATGCGGCGGTACGGGCTGCGGTTCGGACTGCTGGGGCCGCCCGTCCTTTACGACCCCGGACCCGTTTCCGGTACTGGTCCCAGTCCCAGTCCCAGTCCTGGTCATGGTCATGGTCCTGACCTCCCGCCCGGTGCCGGTGCCGGTGCCGGTGCCGGTGCCGGTGCCGGTGCTGGTTCCGGTCCTGGGCAGGCGCTCGCCCTCGACCCGTACCCCCACCCCCAGGGCGTCCGCGGCATCCGCAGCCCCAAGGCCCGTGTCCTGCTCGCCGCCCTGCTGCTGGACGCCGGGCGGATCGTCCCCGTCGACGCCCTCAAGGAGGCGCTGTGGCGCGGCGCCCCGCCCGCGTCCGCGCAGGCCTCGCTGCACAACCACGTGACCCGGCTGCGGCGGCTCATCGACGATCCCGGGCGGCTGCGCGCCGTACCGCCCGGCTACCGGCTGCGGGTCGAGCACGGCGAACTGGACGTCCACCTCTTCGAGGCACACCTCGCCGTCGCGCGCCGGGCGCACGCCGCGCGCGAATGGCGGCGCGTCCTCGACGCGTGCGCGGCGGCGCTCGCCCTGTGGCGGGGCACCCCGCTCAGCGGTCTCCCCGCCGACCTGGGCGGCTACGCCTTCGTCCAGCGCCTCGACGAGGCCCGCCTGCTCCTCCTGGAATGGCGCTACGACGCCGAACTGGCCGTCGGCTGCGCCCGCCCCGACCGGCTGGTGCCGGAGCTGGCCGCGCTCACCGCCGAGCATCCGCTGCGCGAGGCGTTCCACCGGCAGCTGATGGCCGTCCTGCACCGGGGTGGCCGCCGGGCCGAGGCGCTCGCCGTCCACCGGGACCTGCGCACCCGGCTCGTCGAGGAACTCGGCATCGAGCCGGGCCCGGCCGTGCGCGAGGTCCACATGGAGGTGCTGCGCGGCGAGCCGGAGACGCCCGCGGAGTCAGCGGCGCGGCCTGGGGTGCCTGCCGCGGAGCCGCCATCTGCGTCCGTAAAGTCGCCATCCACGTCCGCAGTGCCGTCGGCCGTGTCCACGGTGCCGCCATCCGCGTCCGCGGTGCCTGCCACCGAGGCGCCGACCCCGGCAACGCCCCCGTCCCCGTCCCCGGCGCCCACCGCCCCGTACACCCCACCCGTCACCCCCCGCCCCGCCCAGCTCCCGCCGCCCCCGGCCCACTTCACCGGCCGCGCGGACACCGTCCGCCGTCTCCACCGGGCCCTCGCCGCCCGTCCCGGCGAGCACCAGGGCGCCGGTCCGCTCGTCGTCAGCGGGATGGCCGGCGTGGGCAAGAGCGCGCTCGCCCTGCACGTCGCCCACGCGTTGAAGGAACGTTTCTCCGATGGTCAGCTCTACCTCAACCTGCACGGCGCCACCCCGGGCATGACCCCCCTCCCGGTCGGGCAGGCACTCGCCGCCCTCCTGCGCGACCTGGGCACCGACCCCCGGAGCATCCCCGAACACCCGGACACCGCCGCCGCGTTGCTGCGTACCCTGCTCGCCCCCACCCGCACGTTGCTCGTGCTGGACGACGCCGCGCACGCCGCGCAGGTACGCCCGCTGCTCCCGGCGGGGCCGGGCTGCGCGGTGATCGTCACCAGCCGCTCACCGCTCACCGCGCTCGACGGCGCCCACCGCTTCCCCCTCGGGCCGCTCCCCGACGAGGACAGCGCCGCCCTGCTGCGAGCCGTCTCGGGCCGGGCGGGCCTGCGGGCCGGGCATCCGCTCGTCGGCCTCACCGGACGGCTGCCGCTCGCCCTGCGTGTGGTCGCCGCCCGGCTCGCCGCCCGCCGCGCCCTCACCCCGGACGCCCTCGCCAGTCAACTCACCGACACGGGGAGCCGGTTGTCCCACCTGGAGTACGACGACCTCAGCGTGCGCCGCTCCCTGGCCGTCGCCCACGACGCCCTCGCCGCGTCCGACCGAGCGGCCGACCGCGACGCCGCCCTCACCCTGCGCCGGATCGGCGCGCTCGACCTGCCCTCCTACGGAGTCCCCCTGCTCGTCCGGCTGACCGGCACCGACCTCCGCCGCACCGAGGCCGCCCTCGACCGCCTCGTCGAGGTGGCCCTCCTGGAGGAGGTCTCGTACGGCCGGTACGCGCCCCACGACCTGGTCCGCGACTACGCCCGCGAGCTGGCCGAAGCGGAGACCGGGGCGCGGGCGGAGCACGGCACCCCCGCTCCCTCTCCCGCCGCTTCCCGCCTGAGCGCCCTGCACTGGTACGCGGCCGTCGCCGAGCGGGTCCTCACGGCCGTCGTGGCACCGGGGCCCGACCGGGACGACCGCCGCGTCCCCACCTCGGCCCAGCCGCCCGCCCACGCGGCCCACGTCCACGACGTCCCGCCCTTCGACGGCCCCGAGGCCGCCTTCGCCTGGGCCGACGGAGAGCTGGAGAACATCGTCGCCCTGGTCAGCGATGTGGTGAGCGGTGTGGTGAGCTATGTGGTGGGGGAGAGCGGGGGCGAGGCGCCGGGTGAGGCAGCCGCGGACGCGGCGGGCCGTACGGCGGCGGGCCGTACGGGGGAAACGGGGGACACGCAGTCGTCTGCCGACGCCTCGCCCCGGGACGAGCTGCGGCCTGCCGACGACCGGACCCCGGACAGGCCGCCGTCCCCCGACGACCGGCGGCCCCCGGACACCCCGCCGTCCGCCGAGGACGCCCTCGTCTCCACCCTTCTCCGCCTCCTCTTCCCCTGTCTCCGGCACGGTGGCCGGCTGGCCGAGATGGACGTGCTGGGGCGGGCGGCCCTGCGGGTGGCGCGTCGGCTCGGGGACGCGGCGGCCGAGGCCTACGCCCTCGGCGACCTCGCCGCCCTGCACTTCCTCACCGGCCGCCAGAAGGACGCCCTCGCCCTCAACGACCGCGCCCTGGAGATCTGGCGGCGTCTCGACGGGCTCCCCTGGATTCGGCGCTGCCTCAACAATCGGGGCCTGCTGCTGGAAGGCCTCGGCCGGTACGCCGAGTCGGAGGAGGCGCTGAGCCGGAGTCTCGGGTACTCCCGTCAGCTCGGGGACCGGCACGGCGAGGCCGTCACCCGCAGCCACCTGGGCAACCTGTACGAGCACACCGACCCGCGCGCCGCGATCGAGCAGCACCGGCTGTCGCTCGCCCTCGCCGAGGAGACCGGTGCCGTGCTCGTCCGGCTCTCGGCGCACTGCAACATCGGCTACGCGCATCTCACCCTGGGCGAACCGGCCGCCGCGCGCCCGCACTTCGAGGAGAGCCTTCGTCTCCTCGGCGGTCACGGCGACTGGCACGGCGAGTCCCAGACGCGCCTCGGCCTGGTCCGCGCTCTCCGGCTGCTCGGCCGGACGGAGCGGGCCGACGCCGAGTGCGAAGAACTCCTCGCGCGCGCCGACGCCCGGGGCGACCGCTACACCGGGGGCCTGGCCCGGCACCAGCGCGGGCTGCTGCTGAGCGGGCGCGGTGCGGGGGAGGCGGCGCGTGAGGAGTGGCGGCGCGCGCTCGCCGCGCTGGAGGGCACCGACGAGCAGGCGGTCCTGACCGAACTCCGCGCCCTGCTGGACACGCCCCCCGGTCCCTGACCCCTCCCCGCCGGGCTTCGACCTGGCCTCACCCCTCCCCACCCGGCCTTCCCTCCTCCTCAACGGGCTTCCCCCTCCCTACGTCTCCTCACTTGGCGTCCGCGTAGCACCGCACGACCGCCGTGGTGAACGGGAACCGCACCGGCGTCTCCCCGAAGGTCAGCCGTCCCGCCAGTTCCGCCGCCTCCCGTATGGCGGCGACCACCGTCTCGGCCTCCTCTGCCGGGCAGTGCACGATCACCTCGTCGTGCTGGAAGAAGACCAGGCGCGCGGCGAGGCCCGTGCAGGACCGGCGCAGCGCGGCCAGCATCAGCAGGGCCCAGTCGGCGGCGCTGCCCTGGACGACGAAGTTGCGGGTGAACCGGCCGCGCGCGCGGGCGTCGGAGGAGGCGTATCCCGGCACCCACGGGCGGGCGGGGCCGGTGTCGTCGTCGCCGGTGGGGATGCCCGCCTCGTCGTTCCCCGTGTCCTCGGCGCCGCCCTCCTCACCGGCTCCGGCACCGGCGGCGGGCGGGCAGGTGCGGCCCAGCCAGGTCCGTACGAGGCGGCCCTCCTCGCCCGCGCGCGCCGCGTCGTCGACGTAGGCCACCGCGCGCGGGAAGCGGCGGCGCAGCGCGGCGAGGTTCTTGAGGCCGTCGCCGGAGGTCTGGCCGTACACCGCGCCGAGCACGGCGAGCTTGGCCTGCTCGCGGTCGCCGGAGAAGGCGCGCTCGGAGACGGACTGGTAGAGGTCGGTGCCGCGGCCCGCGACCTCCATGAGTCCGGGGTCGCGGGAGATCGCGGCGAGGACGCGGGGCTCCATCTGGTCGGCGTCGGCGACGACGAGCCGCCAGCCGGGGTCGGCGACCACGGCCCGCCGGATCACCTTGGGGATCTGGAGGGCGCCCCCGCCGTTGGTCACCCAGCGGCCGGTGACGGTGCCGCCCGCCAGGAACTCGGGGCGGAAGCGGCCGTCGCGGACCCAGTCGTGCAGCCAGGACCAGCCGTGCGCGACCCAGATGCGGTACAGCCTCTTGTACTCGACGAGCGGTTTCACGGCGGGGTGGTCCAGGGACTCGATCTCCCAGCGGCGCGTGGACCGGACACGGATACCGGCCTGTGCGAACGCCTTCACCACGTCGGCGGGGAGATCCGGGCGGACCCGGCGGCCGAAGGCCGCCGACACCTCCTCCGCCAGCTCGGCCAGTCTGCGGGGCTCGCCGCCGCCCGTGTACCGCTCGCCGAGCAGGTCGTGCAGCACCTCGCGGTGGACGTCGGCGCTCCACGGCAGCCCCGCCTGGTTCATCTCGGCGGCCACCAGCATCCCCGCCGACTCGGCCGCCGTCAGCAGCCGCATCCGGTCGGGGTGCTCCGCCCGGTCGTGCCGCCGCTGCTGTTCCGCGTAGACCTCCAGGAGGTCGGTGAGCGGCAGGCCGGTGTCCTGCGGTTCGAACAGCGGGGACTGCGCCCCCGGCGCGGCGGCCCGCGGTGGCGGGTCCGGCGGTACGGGACCGCCGCGCAGGCGGGCGAGGGCGGCGGCGGCCGAGCGGGGCTCGCCGTGCCGTCCCTCGTGGCCCAGGAGGAGGGTCTCGGCGTCCTCGACGTCGTAGCACCGCTCGACTCGCACCCCCGTGGCGAGCAGGCGCGGATACACCTCCGCCGTGGAACGCCAGACCCACCGGCTCACGCCGGGGCGGGAGCGGACCGCCTCCGCCAGGTCCGCCTCCTGGACCACCGGCCCCGCGGGCAGCCCGTCCCGGCCGAGGGGGGCGACCCATGCGCCGCCCCCCTCGGCCGGGACGAGCGCCCAGCGTTCGAAGGCCATGCCGCGAGTCTCGCAGGGGGGTCTGACAACGGCCCGCCCGCAGAGGTCCCCCGGCGCGTCAGACCCCCGCCTGGCCCCCGGCCTCCGGGCTCTTGGTCTCCTGGCCGTCCGTGTCCTGGCCCCGCGCCGCCACGAACTGCGCCAGGGCCCGCGCCACGTACTCCTCCACGCCCGCCTTCCGCACCCCGAGCCCGCTGAGGACGCCGGTGCCGTTCTCGAACTCCAGCAGGGCCAGCAGAAGGTGCTCGGTGCCGATGTAGTTGTGGCCGAGGCGCAGGGCCTCGCGGAAGGTGAGCTCGAGGACCTTCTTGGCGTCCGAGCCGTAGGGGACCAGTTCGGGCACCTCGGCGACGGGCGGCGGCAGCGCGGCGCCCGCGGCCTCCAGCACCGCCTGGGTCGAGACGCCCTGCTCGGCGAGCGCGTGCACCGCCAGGCCGTCCGGCTCGGCCAGCAGGCCGAGGACCAGGTGGACGGGTGCGCCCTCGGCGTTGCGGGCCGTCTTCGACGCGTTGTGCGCGGCCATGACGACGTTGCGCGCGCGCGGCGTGTACCGGCTGAAGCCCTGGCTCGGGTCGAGGTCGGCGGACTCCTTCGGCACGAACCGCTTCTGCGCCGCCTGGCGGGTCACGCCCATGCTGCGGCCGATGTCGGTCCAGGAGGCGCCCGACCGCCGCGCCTGGTCGACGAAGTGGCCGATCAGGTGGTCGGCCACGTCCCCGAGGTGCTCGGCGGCGATGACGGCGTCCTGGAGCTGGTCGAGCGGTTCCGGGTGCACCTTCTTGATGGCGTCGATGAGGTCGTCCAGACGGACGGCTGCCGTGGGTTCCGGTCGCGAGGTCATACTGTCAACGTAGGGTTGACACCCGTGAGTGTCAACCCTGGGTTGACATGGACGGGCCGCTACGCGCGCGTGGCACGATCCAGGGGTGAGCAGCTCCACCACGACCGTCGCACGCGCCTTCCGCGCGGCCCTCTACGACGCCACCGACACCGCCCTCGACACGGGCGCCTCCCTCCTGGCCTCCGACCCGGCCGCCGACGCCGACCTCGCGCGCGAGGGCCGGGAGTTCGTGGCCACGGCCTGGCGGCGCGGCTGGCAGCCCGCCGACCTTGTACGGATCGCGGCGCGCGACCTGGACGACGTCCACGTACGCCTGCTCGCCGACCTCGTGCGCGCGCAGGCCCCGCAGGACCGTGCGCGCGGCCCGCGCTGGGCGGCGCAGCTCGCCGAGCTGCCCGGCGCCGCGGGGGACGCCGACGCCCCGCCGCGCGCCGACCGCTTCTCGCACGCGACGACGGTCCTGGAGCTGTACCGGCTGCTGCTGCGGCTGCCCACCCTCGAACCGCTCCAGGAGGTCACCGCGAGCGGACAGCCGCGTTCGGCCTCGCCGATGCTGGGCCGTATCCGCGCGCTGCTCGCCAAGGCGGAGGCGACCGGGTTCCCGGAGGAGGCGGAGGCGCTCACCGCCAAGGCGCAGGAGCTGATGGCCCGGCACAGCGTCGACGAGGCGCTGCTCGACGCGCAGGCCCCGGCACCGGACGCGCCCGGCGCCTGCCGGATCGGCGTCGAGCCGCCGTACGAGCAGGCCAAGGCAGTGCTGCTGGACGCGGTGGCGCGCGCGAACCACTGCCGCGCCGTGTGGAACGAGGCGTACTGCTTCTCCACGGTCGTCGGCTTCGAGGCCGACCTGGAGGTGGTGGAACTGCTGCACACCTCGCTCCTGGTGCAGGCCCAGTCCGCGATGGCGAAGGCGGAGGCGGCCCAGCGCGCGGGCGGGCGCCGCCGCACCAAGACCTTCCGCCAGTCCTTCCTGGCCGCCTACGCGCACCGCATGGGCGACCGCCTGGTCACCGCCGCCGAGACCCCGGTCACCGCCGACCTGCTGCCGGTCCTCGCCTCGCGCGAGGTCGCCGTCACGGCGGCCACGGACCGCATGTTCCCCGCCACGACCACCACCCGGCTGCGCGGCGTCACCGACGAGGCGGGCTGGACCGAGGGCGCCGAGGCCGCCGACCGCGCCCGCGTCCACGACCGCCCCAGCCTGCCCTGACACTCCCGCGGACCCCGGCCGCGCGTGCGACCCGTACGACACGCGCGCGGAACGTTCACCGCGCGCGTCGCACGCGGCTCCCGGCCCCCGAGCCGGTCGCCCGACCAGCCGGTCGACAGCCCGTCCCGCCGGTCGACAGCCCGTCCCGCCGGTCGGTCGTCCGTCCCCGCCGGTCAGTCGCCCGTCGCCTGGAACCCGCTCACCGTCGCGTCCGGCGTCTTCGCGTCCTTGAGCGCCACGGCGCCGTACGACCACGTGGCGCTCTCCGTCTCGGCGGCGTCCGGCAGGCCGTACGTCAGCGTCGTCGCGGCCAGGCCGCCGTCGGCGCCGTCCGCGGCGCGCACGTACGTGACGGTGAAGGCGGCTGTGCCCTGCTCGGCGAGGGGCAGCGGCTGGGCCTGGGCGGCCGGGTCGCGGGGCACCGTGACCTCGGTCCCGTCCTCCGCCGCCAGCGCGACCTTCGGGAAGCCCTTCAGGGTGCAGGTGCCGCCGTTGTTGGTGACCGTGACGGTGACGTTGCCGGTGTCCCCGGCCGCGGGCGCCGCGTTGACCGCGCCGACGGCGAGCCCCAGGTCCCCGCCCGCGCAGTCGGCGGGGGCGGCGGACGACCCCGAGGCCTTGCTCTCCCCGTCCCCGGCGGTGTCGTCGCCCCCGCCGCCGCAGGCGGTGAGCAGAAGGGCCGCGGCGAGAGCGGTGACGGTGATCGGAACGGCGCGCATGTGAATCCCCGGGTGACGACGTGACGGTGCTCGAAGGATCATCACGTACGCGCGCGCACGTCCACCGCGCGCCCCACCCGTCCGCCACGCGCCCCGCCCGCCCGGAGCACACAACACCCCTCACACGCGCGGCCTTTCGAACCGACCGGAACCCCGCCACGCCAAGGTGCCACGGCGCTGCTACGGCGTTACCGCTGCGCTGCTACGGCGCTACGACCCCAGCCCCACCGTCGGCAGGTCCGACGGCCACTGGCCGCCCTCGGCCTTGGTGTACGTCTCCTTGCCCGCGCCGCCCTCCCAGGTGACCTGGAGCGTCTTGCCGTCCACGGAGTCCACCATGCCGACGGTGCGCGGGGCCTTGTCGTTGTTCGCGCCCGCGCACTTCAGGCGGATCATCGTCATGTCCGCCTCGTCGCCCGCGCTGCCGCTGCACACGGTCCCGCCGGTCACGAACAGGGCCGCCTGCTTGCCGGTGACGACCAGGGCGACGGCCTTGCCGTCCGCGGTGGCGAGCCAACTGCCCTCCAGATCGCCGGAGGCGGGCGCCGACCCCGAACCCCCCGTACCCCCGCCCGTACCGCCCCCGGTCTCCGCGCTGGAGGTCCCGCCGCCCGAGGCCGGGGGCGCGGAGTCGGACCCGCTGCCCCCGTCGTCGTCACCGCCGCCCCCGCTGCACGCGGTGAGCAGGAGCGATCCCGCCAGGACGGCGGTGGTGGCGGCGCGCACCGCCCGCCGGTACGGACGTGAGCAGGTCACCAGGGTCACGGCGGGCTCCCGAGCTGTGGCCGGACGAACCGGCGGGCGGGCGGACCGGCGGACCCGGCGACGCGTCTGGACCGACCGGCGACGGCCGGCCCCGGAACACGTCGGCGGACCGGCGGACCGGCCAGGACCGCAGCAAGCTACCAGCCGGAAACCCCGGCGCCCAGACCCGCCGTACGCCCTGCCCGGCGCCCACCGGCTCCCCGTCCCGTGCCCCTTGGCCGCTCCTTCGCCGCCCGTTCGCCTCCTTTTCGGGCCTCCCGCCGCCTGCCGAGGCCGCCGTTTCCCGTGGGCTACCAGGACGCCTTCCGCACCCCCGGCAGATGGCCCGCGTGCGCCTGCCCGCGCAGGCTCACCCGGGACAGGCCGAACGTACGGAAGTAGCCGCGCGGCCGTCCGTCGATCTGGTCCCGGTTGCGTACGCGCGTCGCGCTCGCGTCGCGCGGCTGGCGGTCCAACTCCCGGCGCGCGGCCAGCCGTTCCGCCTCCGTGGAGGACGGCCGCCGGATGATCTCCTTCAGCTCGGCCCGCCGCTCGGCGTACCGCGCGACGACCTCCCGCCGCCGCTCGTTCTTCGCGATCTTGCTCTTCTTCGCCACGCCTACTCCTCGTTGCCGGTGGTCCCGGTGGTCCCGGTGATCCCGCTTGTCCCGGTGGTCCTGGTGGTTGCTGTGGTCCCGGCACCGCTCACATCCGCACCCCTCACACCCGCACCCCCCGCGCCCTGATCCGGGCCACGGCCGCCTCGACGCCGATCGCGTCGACCGTGCGGATGCCCTTGGTGCTGAGCCGCAGCCGGACGTGCCGCCGCTCGCTGGGCAGCCAGTACCGCTTGGACTGGATGTTGGGGTCGAAGCGGCGCGAGGTGCGCCGGTGGGAGTGGGAGATGGAGTTGCCGAAGCCGGGCTGGGCGCCGGTCAGCATGCAGTGCGCGGACACAGGTGACGTACCTCTCGTCGAAGCGTGCTGTTAATGGAATTCATTTTCAGTAAGATAGCAGCATGGCACGCAACGAACTGCGCCCGGTCATCAAGCTCCGCTCCACCGCGGGGACCGGCTACACCTACGTCACCCGCAAGAACCGGCGCAACGACCCGGACCGTATGACCCTGCGCAAGTACGACCCCGTCGTCGGCCGCCACGTCGACTTCCGAGAGGAGCGCTGATCCGCGATGCGTGAGGGAATCCACCCGCCGTACGGTCCCGTCGTCTTCCGTGACCGGGCCGCCGACTACGCCTTCCTGACCCGCTCGACCATGACGAGCGAGAAGACGATCGAGTGGGAGGACGGCCGGACCTACCCGGTCGTCGACGTCGAGATCTCCGACGTCAGCCACCCCTTCTACACGGGCACCGCCCGCGTCCTGGACACCGCCGGCCGCGTCGAGCGCTTCGAGCGCCGCTACGGGATGCGGGGCGGGGCGTGAGCCTGGCGGTGGCGATCGTCGGCGGGCTGCATGCCGAGGCCCGCCGCGCGACCGTGGACCGGCTGCTCGCCGAGGTGCCCGGCAGCGTCGTCCTCCACCACGACCTGGCGACCGCCGCCGCCGGCACGGTCGTCCGCACGATCCGGGACGCCAGCGGCATCCTCTCCGCAGGGGAGGCGCCCCTGGTCAACGACTGCGCGTGCTGCGCCTTGCGCGAGGACCTGGTGCCCGAACTGCTGCGCCTAGCGGACGACGGCACCACCCGCCTCGCCGTGGTCGAGCTGTGGGACTCGGTCGAGCCCAAGGCGATGGCGGAGGTGGTGGCCGAGGCCGCGGGCGCCGTCGGCTCCGGCGCCCGGGGCTCCACCCGCGGCCCCCTGACCGTGACCGGCGTGATCACCGCCCTCGACCCGGCGCTGCTCCTGCCGTACCTCGGCAACGGCGACGACCTCGCCGAACGCGGCCTCGCGGCGGCGGCCACCGACCAGCGGACCGTGGCGGACACCTTCGCCCGCCAGCTGGAGTACGCCCCCGTCCTCGCCGTCCTGGACTCCCCGGAGGCCGACGACGAGGACCGCGAACTCCTCGCCCAGCTGCACCCCACGGCCCGTCAGGTCGCCGTACCCCTGCCCCCGGCCGCCGCGGACCCCGGGCCCACCGGTCGGGGCGCCGCCCCGCGCCGACGCTCCGCCCTCGCGGACGCCGCGCTCGCCGGGTTCGACGTCGAGGCCGCCGCGGCGGCCCAGCACCCGGCCTGCGCGCTGCTGCCCGCCGAGGCCGACGCGCACGGCGTGACCACCCTGGTCTGGCACCGCCGCCGCCCCTTCCACCCCGAGCGGCTCTACGCGGCCCTGGAGGACCTGACCTGCGCCGCCGCCCGCAGCCGGGGACGGTTCTGGCTCGCCGACAAGCCGGACACGCTGCTGCACTGGGACGCGGCCGGGGGCGCCCTCTGCGTGGAGTCCGCGGGGCCCTGGCTCGCCTCGCTGCCCGACGCCGCCTGGGAGCTGCTGCCGCCGGTACGCCGGGCCGCCGCCGCCCTCGACTGGCACCCCGAGCACGGCGACTGCTGCCAGCACCTCGTCTTCACCTCGCCCGGCCTCGACCGTGACGGACTGGAGAGCCTGCTGGAGTCCTGCCTGCTCACCGACGTCGAGTACGCCGCCGGGCGCGCCGCCTGGAAGCGGCTCCCGCCCGCCTTCGACACCCTCCTGGAGGTCTGACCCCCGTGCCCCGCAAGACCGAACGCAAGCCCGTCCGCAACCGGCCCAACCCGCTGGACGAGGCCGGGATCACCTACATCGACTACAAGGACACCGACCTGCTCCGGAAGTTCATCTCCGACCGGGGCAAGATCCGCAGCCGCCGGGTCACCCGTATCTCCGCCCAGCAGCAGCGGCAGCTCTCCCGCGCGGTGAAGAACGCGCGCGAGATGGCACTGCTCCCGTACACCGGCCGCTGAGCCCGGGGACCGCCCGGCGGCTCGCCACCCGGCCCCGGCCCGCTCCACCCCGTTCCGCCCCGCCCCGTTCCGCCGCGCTCCACCCGTTCCGCTCCGGCTCGCACCGTCTCCGTACGGCTCCCTCCCCCGGCCGTACGAGGGGAGGGCGGCCCCGTGTCCACCCGCCGCAGTCGGGCCACGGAGGGCGGAGCCCGACGGGTGGACGTCCGTGCGCTGCCGCCCTTGGCCCGAGCGACCCTCACCCCCGTGGACGACCTCCCCGTCGCGCACGGGGGTGAGCGCTTTCCACGAGCCCGAACCGGAGGCCTCCGCCCCGGGCAGTTCGGGTCGGGGCGTCGGTCCGCGCGGCCGGAAACAGACGGAGGCATTCCGGTGCGGCGGCGGTCGGCCGCCGTCGCACGACCGGACAGAACGGACGACACTCATCCGCCCGCGCAGACCTGTTCCGGCCGCCCCCGCAACACCGTCCCGGCGGGCGGTGGCCGAACCGTGTCCCCGGGCGCGGAACATCCGCGACCCCCGGTGCGTCTCACCCTCTGCACAAGTGGTTCGATCCGTACTACCTCGCGATCCCCTCGCGACCGGCTCGCCCCACCTCGCGACCCCCGTACGCATCCCCGCCCGTGTCCTCGACCAAGGGGGGCGACCGCGCTCCCGGGAAAACCCGAGGTCGCATGCGTCGGGACCGCCGGGGGCAGGCGCGGGGGAGGCTCAGGGGCGCACGCGTGGCCGGTAAAGCGGGCGTCAAGAGCTGTAACCGTGCGGGCACCCGGCGTGCACGTGCATCTGCTCATGCAACTGCACGTGAACGGGGTTATGATCCGGGACAGTTGACCATGGCACCGATGGCCACACCAGCCAGTGCACCACCAGGGAGCGACCTGTGGACCACGACGTTGACGGGGGGCACGACGTGTACAACGGCATGGCCGCCACACAGCTGGACAACGTCGCCTGGCAGAAGAGCCGGCACAGCAACTCGCAGGGTTCCTGCGTGGAGTTCGCGCGGCTGCCCGGCGGTGACGTCGCGGTGCGCAACTCCCGCTTCCCGGACGGTCCCGCGCTCGTCTACACACGCGCCGAGATCGAGGCGATGCTCCTGGGCATCAAGGACGGCGAGTTCGACCACCTGATCGCGAGCTGACCTCCCGCCGCGCCCGCCGCACGGGGACGGGCCGGAGTCGTCGCGCGGATGACAGCCGGGATCAGGGCCGGAATCACCACGCGCGGAGAACCGCGGCACCCGGAGGTGCCGCGGTTCACCGTCATTCGGCGTCGGTGCGCAGCCGGAACAGCGCCCACACGACCTTGCCGCCGAGGCCGCTCGACAGCGGTTGCCAGCCCCAGCCGTCGGCGAAGGAGTCGACGAGGAACAGCCCGCGGCCGGACTCCGCCGCGAAGTCCTCCGCCTCGCGGGGCAGCGGGGTGTCGCGGCTGTGGTCGCGCACCGCGCAGACGAGCCGCTCGGTCCAGCGCATCAGGTGCAGCCGCACCTGCGGCTGACGGTCGGGCGCCTGCCGGGCGCACTCCGGGGAGAGACCGTGACGCAGGGCGTTGGTGACCAGCTCCGAGACGACCAGACATATGTCGTCGAAGCGCTCCTCCACCTCCCACTGACCGAGCGTGCCCCGGGTGAACCGCCGTGCCTCGCGCACGGCTTCCAGTCGGGCGGGAAGGGCGCAGGAGGCCGCGTCGGACACAGCCGCGGGATCAAGCGGCGGAAGGCCCTGCCGTAACGGCTCGAGCATGGTCGATCCATTCGTCCCCATGCGAGGCACTCCCGGGATTCGCGGTCGTTGCGATGCAGCGGTGGCGCGGGACCATGGTTTCGGATGCGCACAACAGATGCAAGGGCAGATGCACGTGCACGTGACCGAATTGGACCCGCCCGTACCGCTTCTTGGCCATTTTTTCCGCCATCTTCCTTCCCGGAACGAGCACTTCTCTTGCTCCTTCCTCACTGTTCCCTCACGGCGCCGTGTGCGTATCCTTTGGCTTCTTTCCATCTCTGTAATCAGCCGAGTACTGCTCGAAGTGTTTTAGTGGCAGACTGCGGGCCCTGTAGGACGGTTGGGGAGGCTGGCGAACGTGAGCGCGGGAGAGCCCGGATCGGTGGTGCGACGCATGCTGCTCGGCTCGCAACTCAGGCGGCTGCGTGAGGCCCGTGGCATCACGCGCGAGGCGGCGGGGTACTCGATCCGGGCGTCGGAGTCGAAGATCAGCCGGATGGAACTGGGCCGGGTGAGCTTCAAGACGCGGGACGTGGAAGACCTGTTGACGCTGTACGGCATCACGGACGAGACCGAGCGCAAGGCGCTGGTCGGACTCGCCCGCGAGGCCAACGTGGCGGGCTGGTGGCACAGTTACTCCGACGTGCTGCCCAACTGGTTCCCGACGTACGTCGGTCTGGAGGGCGCCGCCTCGCTGATCCGCGCCTACGAGGTCCAGTTCGTGCACGGTCTGCTCCAGACCGAGGCTTACGCGCACGCCGTCGTCCTGCGCGGCATGCAGGGCGCCAGCAGGGCCGACGTGGACCGCCGCGTCGCCCTGCGCCTCGAACGGCAGAAGTACCTCGTCGCGGAGAACGCCCCGGACGTCCACATCGTCCTCGACGAGGCCGCCCTGCGCCGCCCCTACGGCGACCGCGACGTCATGCGCGGACAGCTCCAGCACCTCATCGACATCTCCGAACGCCCCAACGTACGGCTCCAGGTGATGCCGTTCGGCTTCGGCGGGCACGCGGGCGAGTCCGGCGCCTTCACCGTCCTGAGCTTCCCCGAGTCCGACCTCTCGGACGTGGTCTACCTGGAGCAGCTCACCAGCGCCCTCTACCTCGACAAGCGCGAGGACGTCGCCCAGTACGAGCACGCCCTCAAGGAGCTCCAGCAGGACAGCCCCGGCCCCGACGAGAGCCGTGACCTGCTGCGCGGACTGCTCCAGCTCTCCTGACGCCGCCCGCCCCGCCCCAGGGCTGTCGCGGATACCTCAGCTACCCCCCAACTCACCTGAAACACACGTACGATGACGTGTGATCAGATCGTGATGCCGATCGCAGCCGATCGCAGCAGGGGATTGAGGGATCACATGTCGAGCTACTTCACCGACCTGGCACAGCAGTACATCGACGGCAAGTGGCGTCCGGGGACCGGGTCCTGGGACATCATCGACTTCAATCCCTACGACGGCGAGAAACTCGCCTCGATCACGATAGCCACCGTCGACGAGATCGACGAGGCCTACCGCGCCGCCGCCCGCGCCCAGCGCGACTGGGCCGCCACGAGCCCGTACGTCCGCCGCGCGGTCTTCGAGAAGGCACTGCGGCTGGTCGAGGAGCGCGAGGCGGAGATCAGCGAGGTCCTCGTCGCCGAGGCGGGCGGCACCTTCGGCAAGGCCGCCTTCGAGATCCACCTCGCCAAGGAGTTCCTGCGCGAGGCCGTCCACCTCGCGCTGACCCCCGAGGGCCGCATCCTCCCCTCCCCGATCGACGGCAAGGAGAACCGCGTCTACCGCGAGCCGGTCGGCGTCGTCGGCGTGGTCAGCCCCTTCAACGTGCCGTTCCTGCTGTCGCTCAAGTCGGTCGCCCCCGCCCTGGCCCTCGGCAACGGCGTCGTCCTCAAGCCCCACCAGAACACCCCGATCTCCGGCGGCACCGTCATCGCCCGCCTCTTCGAGGACGCCGGACTCCCCCCGGGCCTGCTGAACGTCGTCGTCACCGACATCGCCGAGATCGGCGACGCCTTCCTGGAGCACCCCGTCCCGCGCGTCATCTCCTTCACCGGCTCCGACAAGGTCGGCCGCCACGTCGCCACCGTCGCCGCCTCGCACTTCAAGCGGTCCGTCATCGAACTCGGCGGCAACAGCGCCTTCGTCGTCCTCGACGACGCCGACATCGACTACGCCGTCGACGCGGCCGTGTTCAGCCGCTTCATCCACCAGGGCCAGGTCTGCATGGCCGCCAACCGCGTCCTGGTCGACCGCTCGGTCGCCGACGCGTTCACCGAGAAGTTCGTCGCCAAGGTCCGCACCCTCAAGGCGGGCGACCCGCGCGACCCGCAGACCGTCATCGGCCCGGTGATCAACTCCTCGCAGGCCGAGTCGCTGACCGGCGTCGCCGAGCAGGCCGTCGCGGAGGGCGCCACCGTCCTGCTGCGCGGCGCGACCGAGGGCAACCTGGTCGAGCCGTCCGTCTTCGCGGACCTCCCCGCCGACTCGGCCCTCCTCCAGCAGGAGGTCTTCGGCCCGATCGTCTTCCTCACCACCTTCGACGGGGAGGAGGAGGCCGTACGCCTGGTCAACGACAGCCCGTACGGCCTGAGCGGCGCCGTCCACACCGGGAACGTCGAGCGGGGCGTCGCCTTCGCCCGGCAGATCGTCACCGGCATGTTCCACGTGAACGACGCGACCGTCCACGACGAGCCGATCGTCCCCTTCGGCGGCGAGAAGAACTCCGGCCTCGGCCGCCTCAACGGCGAGACCACCCTGGAGGCCTTCACCACCACCAAGTGGATCTCCGTGCAGCACGGCCGCAGCGGCTGGCCCTTCTAGAGCCGAGCCCAGGGCCTCCCCGCTCGCGCTGTCCGCAACACGCGGCGGACCCTTGAGGACCGTTCCTGACCGCAAGGGTCCGTAGTGTCGTCGTAGTCCCCGGGGGAGCCGGGCCAGCGACGACGAGAGGCGGCCACCATGGTCACGCACGTACCGGCCGAGGCGAAGGGCGACGAGCGGGGCGCGCTGCTCGCGTTCCTGGCGGAGCAGCGCGGCGGCATCCGGCGCTCGGTGCTCGGGCTCACCGAGGAGCAGGCCGCCGAGCGGCCGACCGCGAGCGAGCTGTCCCTAGGCGGGCTGCTCAAGCATGTCGCCGAGGTCGAGCAGGGCTGGCTGGCGCGCGCCCAGGGCGTGCCGCCGGCCGTCCGGCGCGACGAGTCCAACTGGCACGAGTGCTTCGTCCTGGTCGACGGCGAGACCGTCGCCTCCCAGCTCGCCCACTGGGGGGAGGTCGCGGCCGCCACCGAGGCCTACGTCCGCGCCGTGCCGAGCCTCGACGACACCTTCCCGCTGCCGAACGAGCCCTGGTTCCCGCCGGACGCGCGGGTGTCGATCCGCTGGATGGTCCTGCACCTGATCCGCGAGACCGCCCGGCACGCGGGTCACGCCGACATCATCCGCGAGTCCCTGGACGGCGCCTCCGCCTGGGACCTGGTCGCGAAGGAGCAGGGCTCGTCCTGGGGCTGAGCCCGCCGGGCCGGAGCGCGGGGAGCGGCGGGGTTCCGCCGGGACCCGCGCTCTAACCTGGACGTCATGTCAGCGATCCGTCTTCTCGTGCTGGGCTCGGTGCGCCAGCACGGGCGGGCCCACGGCTACCAGGTGCGCAACGACCTGGAGTACTGGGGCGCCCACGAGTGGTCCAACGCCAAGCCGGGCTCGATCTACCACGCCCTGAAGCAGATGGCGAAGCAGGGCCTGCTGCGCGCGCACGAGATCGCCCCGTCCACCGCGGGCGGCCCGCCCCGCACCGAGTACGAGCTCACCGAGCAGGGCGCCGAGGAGTACTTCCGCCTGCTGCGCGAGGCGCTCACCTCCTACGACCAGAAGGTCGACGTGAAGTCGGCGGCCATCGGCTTCGTCGTTGACCTGCCGCGCGCCGAGGCGGTGTCCCTGCTGCGGGAACGGACCCGGCGGATCGACGAGTGGCGGGCGGCCGTCACCGAGCACTACGTGCCCGAGGAGGGCCCGGAGCAGCTCGGGCACATCGGCGAGATCATGAACCTCTGGCTGCACACGGCCGACGCCGAGGCCGCCTGGGCGCAGGGCCTCATCGCCCGCATCGAGGGCGGCGCCTACACCTTCCACGGCGAGGGCGACCCGTTCGTCGGCATCCTCGCCGCCGACCAGGAGAACCCGTACGCCACCGGGGAGCGCCATCCGGGAGACGGTCACTAATCAAGTTTGACGAGTGAGGTCCGGTGTCTTACCTTGGCCCGGTAGTCAAGTTTGATTAGTTGGCTTGCCGGGGCAGTCCGGCGGCCGGGAAGCGGGGGGATCGGACATGACCGACGCGGCGATCACCGTCGAGGACGTCCGCAAGCGGTACGGCGGTACCGAGGCCCTGGCCGGACTCGACCTCACGGTCGGGCGCGGCACGGTGCAGGGCGTGCTCGGCCCGAACGGGGCGGGCAAGACCACCCTCGTCAGAATCCTGTCCACGCTGCTGCGGCCCGACTCCGGGCGGGCCGTGGTGGCCGGGTACGACGTGGTCCGGCAGGCGCGCGAGGTGCGGTTCCGCATCGGCCTGCTGGGCCAGCACGCCGCGCTGGACGAGGAGTTGGACGGGCGGCAGAACCTGGACCTGTTCGGCCGCCTCCACCACCTGGGCGCCCGCCGCTCCCGCGTCCGGGCCACCGAGCTGCTGGAGCGCTTCGACCTGGCCGACACCGGCCGCAAGCCGGTCCGCGCCTACAGCGGCGGCATGCGCCGTCGCCTGGATCTGGCGGCGTCCCTGATCACCGATCCCGAGGTGCTGTTCCTGGACGAGCCGACCACCGGACTCGACCCGCGCGGCCGGTCCGAGGTCTGGGCGGCGGTCCGTTCCCTGGTCGGCGGCGGCACCACGGTGGTCCTCACCACCCAGTACCTGGAGGAGGCCGACCAGCTCGCCGACCGGGTCTGCCTCATCGACCGGGGGAGGGTCGCCGCCGACGGCACCCCCGACGAGCTGAAGGCGCTCATCGGCGGCGACCGCGTCGACGTCGTCCTGCGCGACGCCGCTCTCCTGGACGCCGCCCGCGCCCTGCTGCCCGTACCCCCGGACACCGTCACCGTGGACCCCGACCGGCGGCTGCTCAGCGCCCCTGTCACCGACCGCGTGGCCGCGCTGTCCGCCGTCCTCCGCGCGCTGGAGGAGGCCGGTGTCGAGGCGGAGGACGTGGCCCTGCGCCGCCCCACCCTCGACGAGGTTTTCCTCCACCTCACCGACCACGATGACCGCGACCGTGACGGTCACGCCCGCGATGACCGTGACCGCGACGGTCGCGCTGGCGACGAGTCGGCCGACCGCGACGCCGACGGCCGTGGCGGCGAGGACGGCCGGCGGCGAGGTCGCGGTGGCGAGGACCGCCGCGCGGACCGGCCCACCACCCTGAAGGAGACCGCGTGACCGTCCATGCCCTGACCGACTCCTGGACCATGACCCGGCGTGAACTCGCCCACTGGGCGCGGCAGCCGGGCCGCGTGGCCGTGGGGCTGGTCTTCCCGGTGATGCTGCTGCTGATGTTCGGCTACCTGATCGGCGGCGGCCGCGGCGTCAGCGGCGACTACCTGGACTACCTCGTGCCGGGGATGCTCGCGCTCACCATGGCCTTCGGTCTGGAGGGCACGATGCTCGCCGTCACCCAGGACCTCGACAAGGGCGTCATCGACCGTTTCCGGGCGATGCCGATGGCCGATGGCGCGGTCCTGGTGGGCCGGTCTGCGGCCGACATGCTCCAGTCGGCGGTGGGTCTCGTCGTGCTGCTCGGGGTGAGCGCGGCGCTCGGCTGGCGCGTGCACGGCGGGACCGGTGCCTTCCTGGCGGCGGTCGGTCTGCTGCTGCTGTTCCGGTTCGCCATGCTCTGGATCGGCATCCACCTGGCCCTGGTGGCGGGCCGCCCCGAGATGGTGCAGGCCGTGCAGATCCTGGTCTGGCCCGTCGGTTTCCTCTCCAACGCCCTCGCCACTCCTTCCTCCATGCCGGACTGGCTCGGCACGGCCGTCGAATGGAACCCGATGTCCCAGACCGCTTCGGCGGTCCGCGACCTGTTCGGCCCGGCAGGCTCCTCGGACCACGTCCTGGCCGCCGTCGTCTGGCCCCTGGCACTGCTCGCGGTCTTCTTGCCGCTGGCGGTACGGAGGTTCGCGCGGATGAGCCGGTAGCTGCGGGGCGGGGTGGGGTGCCTCGGACGGCGCCCCGCTCCGACCAGCCCCCCGGCTCCGACCACCCCCCGCTCCGGCCAACCCCTGCTCCGGTCAACCCCCGCCCCGACCAACGCCTGCCTCGCACCGCCCCCCCTCGCCCGGGCACCCCTCCCTCAGTGGTGGAACCCGGTCGCCGCGGTCTTGTCCCGGGTGAGCGGACCCTGCTGTCTGCGCAGTTCGGGCAGGAGCTGACTCAAGTCGTCGATGAACAGTTCGGCCAGGTCCGAGGAGAACCCGTTGCGGCAGACCAAGCGCACGACCGACAGGTCCTCCCGGTTCGGCGGGAACGTGTACGCGGGGACCAGCCAGCCGCGTTCCCGCAGTCGCCGGGAGACGTCGAACACGTCGTAGGAGGTGACGTCCGGGCCGGTGGTGAAGGCGAAGACGGGCAGCTGGTCGCCACGGGTGAGCAGCCGGAAGTCACCGAGCGCCTCCACCGAGTCGGCCAGCGACCGGGCGACGTCACGGGTCGACTGCTGCACCGCCCGGAAGCCCTCCCGGCCGAGCCGCAGGAAGGTGTAGTACTGCGCGACGACCTGCGCCCCCGGCCGGGAGAAGTTCAGGGCGAAGGTCGGCATGTCACCGCCCAGGTAGTTGACCCGGAAGACCAGCTCCTCCGGCAGGGCCTCCTTGTCCCGCCACAGCGCCCAGCCGACGCCCGGGTACACCAGCCCGTACTTGTGCCCCGAGGTGTTGATCGACGCCACGCGCGGCAGCCGGAAGTCCCACACCAGGTCCTCGTCCAGGAAGGGCGCGATCATCCCGCCCGAGGCCCCGTCCACATGCACCGGGATGTCGAGGCCGGTGCGCTCCTGGAGGGCGTCCAGCGCACCGCACAGGTCCGCGATCGGCTCGTAGGACCCGTCGAAGGTGGAGCCGAGGATGCCGACGACCCCGATGGTGTTCTCGTCGCACAGCTCGGCCGCGGCCTGCGGATCGAGGTGGAACCGGTCGCCCTCCATGGGGACCAGCCGCGGCTCGACCTCCCAGAAGTTGCAGAACTTGTCCCAGCACACCTGGACGTTGACCCCCATGACCAGGTTCGGGCGGGCGGTCGGGTCGGCGGCGCGCTTCTTCCACCGCCGCTTCAGCGCCATCCCGGCGAGCATGCACGCCTCGCTGGAGCCGGTGGTGGAACAGCCCACGGCGGCCGACGGGTCCGGCGCGTTCCACAGGTCGGCGAGCATCGCCACGCAGCGGCGCTCCAGCTCGGCGGTGCGCGGGTACTCGTCCTTGTCGATCATGTTCTTGTCGCGGCACTCCGCCATCAGCACCCCCGCCTGCGGCTCCATCCAGGTGGTGACGAAGGTGGCCAGGTTCAGCCGCGAATTGCCGTCCAGCATCAACTCGTCGTGCACCAGCTGATACGCCGTGGACGGAGGTGTCGGGCCGTCCGGCAACCGGTGTTTGGGCGGCGCCTCGGCCATGCCGGACACCGGATTCGCCTCCCCGAAGAACGGGTTGACGGCCAGCGGGCGCTCGTCGCGCTTCTTCGGACCTTCGTGCAGTGCCATGGGGTTCTCCCGTCGTTCGTCAGCGGCCTCCTGCCGCTTCATCGGATGAGGGGGCCCGATCGGTTCACCGAACCGCCGACCCGTTTTCCCGCAGCTGCATCTGCGGCCGTCCCGTCACCAGCAGCCAGGCCGGGAGGGAGGCGATGCAGAGCAGCGCGATGATTGAGGGCGAGGCGACGAGGACCGCCGCGACGAACAGGCTCACCCAGCCCTGCCGGGTGATGGCGAGGAGCACACCCAGCACGCCGGTCGCCACCCCCACCGCCGGATGGACCGCGGGCACCAGGGCGTGGGCGGTGAGCCCCAGCGCCACCCCCACGAACACCGCCGGGAAGATCCGGCCGCCGCGGAATCCGCAGGACGCGGCCACCAGCAGCGCCGCCAGCTTCACCACCGTCATCGTGGCGAACTCGCCCGCCGTCCAGCCGTCGGGATCGCGGGCCAGCTCGCCGACCTCGTCCAGGCCCTTGAAGAGCGTCAGATGGCCGCCCACGGCCGCCAGCAGGCCCAGCACGACCCCGCCCGCGGGCAGCATCAGCATCGGGTGCCGGAGCCGGGCGAAGGCGGCGTGCACGTACGGGAAGGCCCGAACGGCGCACATCGCGAGCAGCGCGCCGGCCGACGCGATCACGAGCGAGGCCAGCAGGTCGTCCCAGCCCGGCGTGCCGAACGCGGGCAGGTCGAGGTCGAACGACGGATGGTCCAGCAGCGTCACCGTCATCGAACCGGCCGCCGCCGCGACCAGCGGCGCGAAGACGCTGTCCCACAGGGGCCGGTCGGTCTTGCGGCCCGCCATCGCCTCGGAGAGCAGCAGGGCGGCCGCCACCGGCGTGCCGAACAGCGCCCCGATCGTTCCCGCCTCCGCCAGCACCGGCCAGACCTGTCCCGGCGCCCGCGGCAGCAGTTTGCTGCCCAGCCAGTAGGCGACGCCGACGTTCACCGCGATGAGCGGGTTCTCCGGGCCCAGACTCGGTCCGCCCGCCAGCATCAGCATCGTCGCCAGCACCAGGCCGGGCAGGACCACGGGCGGCGGCACGGGCGCGTCCAGGCCGGTCGTCGCCGGATCGGGGCCCGCGTGACCGGGCACCTTCCACACCACCAGGCCCACCGCGATCCCGGTCGCGACGAGCATGACCATCATCCAGAGCACCGAGTAGCGGCCGATGCCGAGGGCGTCGGGCAGGTTCTTCCACAGCACGTGCTCCAGCTGCTCGGCGACCCCGCTGACCAGCACGAACAGCAGGCTCACCAGCACGCCCACGACGAGCGCGGGCAGGATGGAGGGCAGCAACGCGCGCGCGGGAGTCGCCGGAGCGGAGGGCTTCTGCCGGGCGGTGTCCTGGGCCACGCGCTCACCATAAGCGGATCAAAGGGACGTAACACCCTGGGGCGGGCGGAGGAGTGGTCCGCGCGGGGACGGGGGCCCGGGAACCGGGCTTGCCCCTCACGTCACGTGAGGGCCCATCGTGGAGGACGCGACCAGTACGGCCGAGAACGCGCGCGATCGACGACGACCGCCCGCGCGGGCCAGGTGCGGAACGGAAGGGAGGAGCGGCACCGTGAGCTACTCCGTGGGACAGGTGGCGGGCTTCGCCGGGGTGACCGTGCGCACCCTGCACCACTACGACGCCATCGGTCTGCTCGTCCCGAGCGAACGCAGCCACGCGGGCCACCGCCGCTACGGCGACGGCGACCTGGACCGGCTCCAGCGCATCCTGTTCCACCGCGCGCTCGGCTTCCCCCTCGACGAGGTCGCGGCCCTGCTCGACGACCCGGACGTGGACCCGCGCGCGCAGTTGCGCCGGCAGCACGACCTGCTGACCGCCCGGATCGAGACGCTCCAGAAGATGGCCGCGGCCGTGGAACACGCCATGGAGGCACGTGAGATGGGCATCTACCTGACCCCCGAGGAACGCTTCGAGGTCTTCGGCGACCAGGACCCGGAGCAGTACGCCGAGGAGACCCGTCAGCGCTGGGGCGACACCCCCGCGTACGCCGAGTCCCGCCGTCGCACCGCCCGCTACACCAAGCGGGACTGGCAGCGCATGCGCGACGAGTCGGCGGCCTGGAGCGAACGCTACGTCGCCGCCCTGACCGCCGGTGAACCGCCCACCGGGGACACGGCCATGGACCTGGCCGAGGAACACCGGCTGCACATCTGCGGCTGGTTCTACGAGTGCCCCTACGAACTCCACCGCTGCCTGGGCGAGATGTACGTCGCCGACGCGCGCTTCACGGCGTACTACGACGCACAGCACCCGGGGTTCGCCGCGCACCTGCGCGCGGCGATCGACGCCAACGCGGACCGGCGCACGCGCGCGTAGCGCGCCGGTCCGCGTCGGCTCCCCGGGGTCCGCTGTCACCGGTCCCGGCCCGGGGTCACTCCCGGGCCAGGATCACCGCCGTGCCGTACGCGCACACCTCGGTACCCACGTCCGCGGCCTCCGTCACGTCGAAGCGGAACGCCAGCACGGCGTTCGCCCCGCGCGCGCGTGCCTGCTCGACGAGCCGTTCCATGGCCTGGTTGCGGGTCTCCACGAGGGTCTTGGTGAGCCCCTTGAGCTCGCCGCCGATCATCGACTTCAGACCGGCGCCGATCTGGCTCCCGAGGTGCCGGGAGCGCACCGTGAGGCCGAAGACCTCACCGATGACCTCCTGGACCCGGTGACCCGGTACGTCGTTGGTGGTCACGACCAGCACGTCCGGCTGGGGCCCCTGGCCGCCGCCGTATTCTTCGATACCCATGGTCACAGGTTTGCCCCATCGGGGGCTCCGTGCATCCTGGGGAACCGCATGGAACCCGGGGCGTAGACAATGCGTTGGTAGCGTTGTGCGGCCGTAGAAGGACGCGCACTCCCCACCCCCGTCAGGAGCCCGGAACCGTGACGACCCTTGCCCTAGGACCGAGCTGGCTGGACCCCGACTATCTGCTGGACAGCTTCGGCATCTGGGGTCTGCTGCTCATCGTCTTCGCGGAGTCGGGCCTGCTCATCGGCTTCTTCCTGCCGGGTGACTCGCTGCTGTTCACGGCGGGTCTGCTGATCACCTCGAACCAGCTGGACTTCCCGCTGTGGGCGGCGATCGCCCTGATCTGCGTCGCGGCCGTCCTGGGCGACCAGGCGGGCTACATGTTCGGCAAGAAGGTCGGCCCGTCGCTCTTCAAGCGCCCCGACTCCCGCCTCTTCAAGCAGGAGAACGTCACCAAGGCGCACGAGTTCTTCGAGAAGTACGGTCCCAAGTCGCTGGTCCTGGCCCGCTTCGTGCCCATCGTGCGCACCTTCACGCCGATCATCGCGGGCGTCAGCGGCATGCGGTACCGCTCGTTCCTGATCTTCAACGTCATCGGCGGCGTCCTGTGGGGCGCGGGCGTGACCCTGCTCGGCTCCTGGCTGGGCAGGATCGACTTCGTCAAGCAGAACATCGAGCCCATCCTGCTGCTGATCGTCCTGATCTCGGTGGTCCCGATCATCATCGAGTTCCTGCGCGCGCGCTCGAAGGCGAAGAAGGCCCCCCAGGAGGCCGACGAAGCGACCCCGGCCCCGCACCAGCCCCACCAGCCGATGGACGACGCCACCACCCGCCTGCGCCGCATCGACGAGCACGGCCAGGCCCCGTACGGCGACCACGGCCAGGACCGCAACGGCCACCGCGGCGAGTACGGGAACGACCCCTACGGCGCGCAGCCCTACCCGCAGCAGCAGGCCTACCCCCAGCAGCAGCCCCGGGACCCCCGGCAGCAGCCGTACCCGCCGCAGCAGCCGTACCCCCAGCAGCAGGAGTGGCCGCCCCAGCAGCAGCCCTACGGCACCCCGCAGCAGAACGGCCGCAACGACGGCCAGTACGCCGAAGGGCAGTACGGCGAAGGCCAGTACCCCGACGGCCCCTACTCCGACGGCTCGTACCCGGACGGCCGGCAGCCCCAGCAGCCGTACCCGGACGCGCAGCAGCACAACGGCCAGCACCCCTACCGCCAGGGCTACTGAGCATCCCGTGGCACGACGGGGCGGAGGCGGGTCCTCCGTCCCCTCAGAACCCCCGGGTCCGCTTCGCCGCGCGCCGCTTCTCCACCGAGCCGATCCGCAGGAACAGCCGCGAGATCTCGGACCCGAGGTTGACCCCGATGGCGATCGCCATCGCGAGGGCCGCCGCCTTGGTCAGCGAGACGAGCCCCGCGTCCACCTCGTTCTGGGCGATCGCCAGCAGCCCGAAGTAGGTCGCGGAACCCGGGAGCAGCGGCCCGATCGCGGCCGTCGTGTAAGGCAGCGCCGACACGAACCGGTAGCGCGACAGCAACTGCCCGAAGAGGCCCACCACGCCCGCCGCGACGGCCGTGGAGGCCACCGGTGAGATCTCGCCCGTGTAGTGCATCGCGCCGTACACGGACCAGGCGACGCCGCCGTTGAGCGTCACCGCCAGCACCGTCGACCGCTCCTGCTGGAGCAGTACGGCGAAGGTCAGCGACAGCAGCATGGACGCGCCGATCTGCCACAGCGGCCGCTTGCTGATGCCCAGGGCGGCGTCCGGGTTGAGGTGCGCGCCGAGCTGCACACCGACGTAGAGCATCACCAGGACGCCCACCACGATGCCGACGAAGAGGTACATGACCTCCAGCAGCCGGGCGGCGGCGGTGATGTAGAACCCCGTCAGGCCGTCCTGCACGCCCGCCACGAGGGCCCGTCCGGGCAGCAGCGCGAACAGCCCACCGGTGATCACCGCCGAGGCCTTCACGTCGACATGGCCGAGCGTCAGGGCGACGCCGATGGCGGCCGGGGGCATCGCGGCGGCCAGGAACTGGTAGAACTCCGGCAGCCCGCGCCCCGCGCACAGCCAGGCCAGCCGGTCACCGAGCATCGCGCCGATCGCCGCCGCGACGAACACGACCACGTCACCGCCGACCAGCACCGAGGCCGCGCCCGCGAGCAGCCCGCTCGCCGAGGTCAGCACCCAGGTCGGGTAGGGGTGCCGGTTGCGGCGCATGTCCGCGAGCCGCCGGTAGGCGTCCTCCAGGGAGATGTGGGTCTCCGGGTCGCTCAGGTCGTCGACGAGCTGGAAGACGGCCGCGAGCCGCGTGTAGTCGGTGCCCCGGCGGCGGACGGTCCGCGACGCCGTCACCGGGTCCTCCACCAGGGACGGCTGGTACGAGATGGACAGCAGCGTGAAGGTGACGGTCGGTTCGCAGCGGTCGAGGCCGTAGGAGCGGCAGACCGCGAACATGGCGGCCTCCACGTCCTCGGCGCCCTCGCCGCCCGCCAGCAGCAGTTCACCGATGCGCAGGGTCAGGTCGAGCACGCGCGGGACGGCCGGACCGCCCTCCTCGGCGCGGGGCGGCGGTTCCGGCGCGGGCCGTTCGGCCACCGGCATCCGCAGCATCGTGCGCATCCGGTCCTGCCAGGGCACGTCCTTGGTCAGGCTCACTACGGGGAAGCCCTCGGCGGGCGTGAACGCGCTGGGCGCGTCGCGCGCGCTGTACGTGCGCGGCGGGCTGAACGCCGACCCGCCCGGCTCGCCCGACTGCTGAGGGGTGTCCAGCCCGTCCGGGACGGCGAACTCCGAGGTGGTCTCCGGCTCGCCCCCGCCCCGGGGGACGGCCAGCCCCCGCGGGATCGCGAACTCGGAGGTGATCTCCGGGTCGAACGCCCCCCTCGCCTCGTCCGACCCTGGCTTGCGGTCCTCCGCCTCCATCACTGAGCAACGCTCCCTGGAACGACACATTCCGTCCGCCTCAGTATGCGCAGCCGTGCCGTTCGTACACCCTGGGCCCCCACCGCGAACGGCCCGCGCGCGTGCGACACGTACGGTCCAGGCGCGTGCGACACGTACGGTCCGGTGCACGCGCGTATGACCCGTACGGCCCCCGCGCGGGCGGCGGAACGCACGCGCGCATGCGAGAGGGGCCGTACACGCGCGTGTACGGCCCCTCTCGCGGCGGTGTCAGTGACCGCCCTGGTCCTTGAAGCGCTTGTAGGACCGCTCGATCTCGGCCTCGGCGTCGGTCCGGCCGACCCAGTCGGCGCCCTCGACGGACTTGCCGGGCTCCAGGTCCTTGTAGACCTCGAAGAAGTGCTGGATCTCCAGGCGGTCGAACTCCGACACGTGGTGGATGTCGCGCAGGTGCTCCACCCTCGGGTCGGTCGACGGGACGCAGAGCAGCTTGTCGTCGCCGCCCGCCTCGTCGGTCATGCGGAACATGCCGATCGCGCGGCAGCGGATCAGGCAGCCCGGGAAGGTCGGCTCGTCCAGGATGACCAGCGCGTCCAGCGGGTCGCCGTCCTCGCCGAGGGTGTTCTCGACGAAGCCGTAGTCGGTCGGGTAGGCGGTCGAGGTGAAGAGCCGACGGTCCAGGCGGATCCGACCGGTCTCGTGGTCCACCTCGTACTTGTTCCGCGAACCCTTCGGGATCTCGATCGTGACGTCGAACTCCACCGGACGCTCCTCCATGATCAGCACATAGTTCTGGTGGTTAAGTGTCCCTCACGCAGGTGGGTGATCGCGAAAGGGGCTGGTGATCGTGCCCGAGCTGAGGCCTTGGCGCGCCGCGCGCCCGCACGTGGTGCGGGCCGCGGACGCCGTACGACCGCGTCTGGCACGGGCCGCAGAGGCCGTACGGCCGCGTCTCGCGCGCGTGGCGGCCGCCACGCAGCCGCGGGTCGCGCGGCTGGCGCAGGCGGCGAAACCACAGCTCGCGCGCGTCACGGGGCCGAAGGCCGGCCGGTCCTGGCAGTACACCGCGGGTGCGGCAACCGCCGGGCTGGCGCTGGCCGTCGGCGTGGCGACCGCCGCCGGCCCCTGGGACTCCACGGGTCAGCGTACGGCCGAGCGGGACCGGGCGGTCGCCCTCGAACGGACGGGTGGCGCAGATCACGGCCGCGGTGACGATACGTCCGTCACGGCCGGAGGGTCCGGTTCGTCCGGTGCCGCGGGCGGCGCGCCGAAGCCCGCGCCGAGCGCCGCCGCCGTGCTCGCCGGACTCGGCGGCCCGACGACGAAGATCAGGTCCGGGCCGGAGGCGGCCGCCCTCGCGCGCGTGCTCGGTCCGCTCCTCGCCGACCCGGCCCTCGGCACCCGCCGGTCCGCCGCCGTCCTCGACGTCACCACCGGCAAGCGCCTCTTCGGCTCCGGCGCCGACCAGGCCCTCACCCCGGCCTCCACCACCAAGATCGCCACCGCCGTCGCCGTGCTCGCCGCCCTCGGCCCCGACCACCGCATCGCCACCCGTACGGCCCTCGAACCCGGCACGGACGAGGTCGTCCTCGTCGGCGGCGGCGACCCCACGCTCACCGCGCGCGCCGAGGCCGACGGCTGGGCCAGCCTGCGCACCCTCGCCGCCACCACGGCCGCCGCCCTGAAGAAGCGCGGCGTCACCCAGGCGACGCTGTCGTACGACACCACGCTCTACGCGGGGACCGAGGTTCACCCGATCGGGGTCGACGGGAACCTCGCGCGCGTTACCCCCCTCACCGCCGACGAGGGGCGCTCCGACGACTCCACCAGCGGCGCGGTGACCCGCGTCCCGGACCCGGCCGCCGACGCGGCGAAGAAGTTCGCCGGGTTCCTGCGCGCGCGCGGCGTGACCGCCTCCGCCCCCGGCCCGTCGAAGGCCACCTCGCGCGCGAAGACCCTCGCCATGGTCTCCTCCCCGCCGCTGGCCGCCCTCGTCGAGCGGATGCTGACCAACAGCGACAACGACATCGCCGAGGCGCTCGCCCGCCAGACCGCCCTCGCGACCGGCGTCCGCCCCGACTTCGCGGGCGGCGCCAAGGCGGTCCGCACCCAGCTCGGCCGACTCGGACTGCCGCTCTCCGGGGCCGACTTCAGGGACGGCAGCGGCCTCGACCGGGAGGGCCGCCTCACGGCCGACCTGCTGACCGCCCTGCTCGCCAAGGCCGCCGACCCCGACCGCCCCGACCTGCGCGCGGCCCTCACCGGACTCCCCGTCGCCGGATTCACCGGCACGCTGAGCGAGCGGTACGCGGCGACCGCCCCCGGCGCCGACACGGTGACCGGGGCGGCCGGTGTCGTCCGCGCCAAGACCGGCACCCTGACCGGGGTCAACTCCCTCGCGGGCACGGTCGTCGACCGCGACGGCCACCTCCTGGCCTTCGCCCTCCTGGCGTCCGGCACGACCGACCGCACCGCCGCCCAGAGCGCCCTGGACCGCGCGGCCGGAGCCCTGGCCGCCTGCGGCTGCCGCTGACCCCTGCCCCCTGCCCCCTCACCCTGAACAGCGGCTCCGGGCGGCCGTACCGCTCGAACAGGACCCCGAGGCCTGACCGCCGTTCTCGGGGGCCGACCCTGACGCATCCCCCACTCGTCGCTCGCGCCCTGCCCGCGACGCCGGGGCTCACGTACCGTTGACGCATGACGAGCATCGGTGGTGCCTCTTCCGGGATGGTCGACTGGAATCTCGCGGTCGCGACGGCGACCCGGCTCGTACGGCCGGGGCCGGAGGTGAGCCGCGACGAGGCCCGTGCCGTCGTCGCCGAACTGCGCCGGCACGCCAAGGCCTCGGAGGCACACGTCCGGGGGTTCACCCTGCTGGGCACCGAGGAGACCCACGACACCCCGGTCCTCGTGGTCGACCGCCCCGGCTGGGTCCGGGCGAACGTCGCGGGCTTCCGCGAACTCCTCAAGCCCCTCCTCGACAAGATGCAGGAACGCCGCGGCAACGGCGGCGGAGCCGCGGGCAGCGCCGTCCTCGGCGCCGTCGGCGGCAAGGTCACCGGGGTGGAACTCGGCATGCTGCTGTCGTTCCTGTCCTCCCGCGTCCTCGGCCAGTACGAGACCTTCGCCCCCGCCGCCCGCGACCTCCCGGCCGGCTCCCAGGGCGGCGGCCGCCTCCTGCTCGTCGCCCCCAACATCGTGCACGTCGAGCGTGAACTCGACGTCGACCCGCACGACTTCCGCCTCTGGGTCTGCCTCCACGAGGAGACGCACCGCACCCAGTTCTCCGCCGTCCCCTGGCTCCGCGACCACCTGGAGGGCGAGATCCAGTCGTTCCTCGCGGAGACCGACGTCGACCCCATGACCTTCCTGGAGCGCGTCCGCGAGGCCGCCCAGTCCCTCGCGGGCGGACGCCCCGAGGGCGAGGAGGACGACGGCGGACGCTCCCTGGTCGAACTCGTGCAGAGCCCCGGCCAGCGCGAGATCCTCGCCCGCCTCACCGCCGTGATGTCCCTCCTGGAGGGACACGCCGACTTCGTGATGGACGGCGTCGGTCCCGAGGTCGTGCCCTCCGTCGGAGAGATCCGTGAGAAGTTCCAGCAGCGGCGCGCCAAGGGCGCCTCGCGCCTCGACGGCGCGCTGCGCAAGCTCCTCGGCCTCGACGCCAAGCTCCGGCAGTACAAGGACGGCGAGCGCTTCGTGCGGTCCGTCGTCGACGAGGTCGGCATGGACGGCTTCAACCGGGTGTGGACCTCGCCCAACACCCTCCCCACCAAGGCCGAGATCGCCAAACCGGCGGACTGGGTCGCGCGCGTGCACCGCAAGGCCGACTCGTGAGCCCCGCGCGCCGGACCCGAAGCGGCGGGTGAGCCGCGTGCACACGGTGCGCCGAAACCGGCCGACGGCAGGGGAACGCCTCTTCAATCACCCGTCCGAGGGACCGTGGGGCACCCGCAGGCGTGCAATGCTCGGGGAACGGCCCGGTTCTGTCACCATCTACACACTCTGCGTGACCGATCTCGGGCTCACCTCCCGAAAACTTCATGAAGGGAACCGGACATGGGTCCCCATCCTGCGGTCGCGGCGATACGCCTGGCGGTCCGCCGCGTCCTCCACGACATCCTGACCCACCACGCCGCCCTCACCGGCGTCCCCCCGCACGAGCGCCCCCCGTCGCCGCTCGTGCTCGTGGCGTGCTCCGGCGGCGCCGACTCCATGGCGCTCGCCTCCGCCCTCGCCTTCGAAGCACCCAAACTCGGCATCCGAGCCGGCGGCGTCACCGTCGACCACGGCCTCCAGCCCGGCTCGGACATCCGCGCCGACGAAGTCGTCCTGCGCCTGCGCGAACTCGGCCTCGACCCCGTCGAGTCCACCGCCGTCACCGTCGGCCGGGAAGGCGGCCCCGAAGCCGCCGCCCGCGACGCGCGCTACGCCGCCCTCGACGCCGCGGCCGACCGCCACGGCGCCACCGCCGTCCTCCTCGGCCACACCCGCGACGACCAGGCCGAGACGGTCCTCCTCGGCCTCGCCCGCGGCTCCGGCATCCGCTCCCTGTCCGGGATGGCCGCGGTCTCGGGGGCCGACGGCCGCTACCGGCGGCCCTTCCTCGCCCTCGACCGGCAGACCGCCCGCAAGGCCTGCATGGCGCAGTCCCTCCCGGTCTGGGACGACCCGCACAACACCGACCCGGCCTACACCCGCTCCCGGCTGCGCCACGAAGGCCTGCCCGCGCTGGAGAAGGCCCTCGGCAAGGGCGTCGTCGAGGCGCTTGCCCGGACGGCCCAGCTCTCCCGCGACGACGCCGACGCGCTCGACGCCTGGGCCGGTCAGGCCGCGTCCACCGTCCGTGACGCCACCGGCCTCCTGGAGTGCGCCAAGCTCTACGCGCTGCCGCCCGCCGTCCGCCGCCGCGTCCTGCGCCGCGCCGCCATCGACGCGGGCGCCCCCGCCGGTTCGCTCTTCGCCCGGCACATCGAGGAGGTCGACCGGCTGATCACCGGCTGGCGAGGTCAGGGGGCCATCAATCTCCCCGGCCGGGTCGTCGCCCAGCGCCAGGGTGGCAGACTGGTGATTCGGCAAGGCTGAGTCCCGGTCCTCCCCGCACTCCACGGAGCTGCACCCCACGGGGGGACCGGCCGGCCGGTGGGACGACCGAAAGTGATGCGGTGGACGCGAAAGACATGGGTGCCGACCTCAAGTCGGTGCTCATCACCAAAGAAGAGATCGACGCCAAGCTGACCGAGCTGGCCGCGAAGATCGACGCGGAGTACGCGGGCAAGGACCTCCTGATCGTCGGTGTCCTCAAGGGCGCGGTGATGGTCATGGCCGACCTCGCGCGGGCGCTGTCCACCCCCGTCACCATGGACTGGATGGCCGTGTCGTCGTACGGCGCGGGCACCCAGTCCTCCGGTGTGGTGCGCATCCTCAAGGACCTCGACACCGACATCAAGGGACGGCACGTCCTGATCGTCGAGGACATCATCGACTCCGGGCTGACGCTGTCCTGGCTGCTGTCCAACCTGGGCTCGCGCGAGCCGGCCTCGCTCAAGGTGTGCACCCTGCTGCGCAAGCCCGAGGCGGCCAAGGTCGCGATCGACGTCGAGTGGGTGGGCTTCGACATCCCCAACGAGTTCGTCGTGGGCTACGGCCTCGACTACGCCGAGAAGTACCGCAACCTGCCGTTCGTGGGGACGCTCGCGCCCCACGTGTACGGCGGCTGAGCCACTAGAGCGTCCCTCACGGGGCTACCGGGAACCCCAGCGGGTCCCGCGCCGTTGGAGCATGCAGACGGGCTTGCCAGCCGTCCGTGCGGCCTCGCGCGGCGATGCTGGGGTACCGTCACAAGAACTGTCTTATCAAACTCACTATGGCAGGAGGGACGGGGCGACACCGCTCCGTATGGATGGACGTGAAGCGATACTTCCGTGGGCCGGTCATGTGGATCGTGCTGGCCGTCCTTGCCGTGGTCGTGTTGATGCAGGTCGTCGGCTCGTCCGGCGGCTACAAGACGGTGGACACCGGCCAGGTCATTGCAGCGATCAACGACAACAAGGTCGAGTCGGCCAAACTCACCACCGGTGACGAGCAGATCATCAAGATCACGCTCAAGGACGGCGAGAAGGTCAAGGGCGGCTCCAAGGTCCAGGCGAGCTACATCGGCGATCAGGGTGTGACGATCGCCAACACCCTGCAGACCAAGTTCCAGGACAAGCAGATCCCGGACGGGTACACCGTCTCGCCGACGAAGCAGAACGCCTTCGTCGGGATCCTGCTCTCCCTGCTCCCCTTCGTCCTCATCGTCGTCGTCTTCCTGTTCCTGATGAATCAGATGCAGGGCGGCGGCTCCCGCGTCATGAACTTCGGCAAGTCCAAGGCGAAGCTCATCACCAAGGACACCCCGAAGACGACGTTCGCCGACGTCGCGGGATCGGACGAGGCCGTCGAGGAGCTCCACGAGATCAAGGAGTTCCTCCAGGAACCGGCCAAGTTCCAGGCCGTCGGCGCCAAGATCCCCAAGGGCGTGCTGCTGTACGGCCCGCCCGGCACCGGCAAGACGCTCCTCGCGCGCGCCGTGGCCGGCGAGGCGGGCGTCCCCTTCTACTCCATCTCGGGTTCCGACTTCGTCGAGATGTTCGTCGGTGTCGGTGCCTCCCGGGTGCGCGACCTCTTCGAGCAGGCCAAGGCGAACGCCCCGGCGATCGTCTTCGTCGACGAGATCGACGCGGTCGGCCGCCACCGCGGCGCCGGCCTCGGCGGCGGTCACGACGAGCGCGAGCAGACGCTGAACCAGCTGCTCGTCGAGATGGACGGCTTCGACGTCAAGGGCGGTGTGATCCTCATCGCCGCCACCAACCGCCCCGACATCCTCGACCCGGCCCTCCTGCGGCCCGGCCGCTTCGACCGCCAGATCGCGGTCGACCGCCCGGACATGCAGGGCCGTCTGGAGATCCTCAAGGTCCACCAGAAGGGCAAGCCGGTCGCGCCGGACGTCGACCTCTCGGCCGTCGCCCGCCGCACCCCCGGCTTCACCGGCGCCGACCTGTCGAACGTGCTGAACGAAGCGGCGCTCCTCACGGCGCGCAGCGACAAGAAGCTGATCGACAACCACATGCTGGACGAGGCGATCGACCGGGTGGTCGCGGGCCCGCAGAAGCGGACCCGGATCATGTCGGACAAGGAGAAGAAGATCACCGCGTACCACGAGGGCGGACACGCCCTGGTCGCGGCGGCTTCGCCGAACTCCGACCCCGTCCACAAGATCACGATCCTGTCCCGCGGCCGCGCGCTCGGGTACACGATGGTGCTCCCGGACGAGGACAAGTACTCCACGACCCGCAACGAGATGCTCGACCAGCTCGCGTACATGCTGGGCGGTCGCGCGGCCGAGGAACTGGTCTTCCACGACCCGACCACGGGCGCCGCGAACGACATCGAGAAGGCCACCACCACGGCCCGCGCGATGGTCACCCAGTACGGCATGACCGAGCGGCTCGGCGCCATCAAGTTCGGCGGCGACAACACCGAGCCCTTCCTCGGCCGTGAGATGGCCCACCAGCGCGATTACTCGGAAGAGGTCGCCGCGCTGGTCGACGAAGAGGTCAAGAAGCTCATCGAGAACGCGCACAACGAGGCCTGGGAGATCCTGGTCGAGAACCGCGACGTCCTCGACAACCTGGTGCTTCAGCTGCTGGAGCGGGAGACGCTGGGCAAGGAGGAGATCGCCGAGATCTTCGCCCCCATCGTCAAGCGCCCGCCCCGGCCCGCATGGACCGGTTCCTCGCGGCGTACGCCGTCCACCCGTCCGCCGGTGCTCTCCCCCAAGGAGCTGGCACTGACCAACGGGGCCAACGGCTCGACGCCCGCGATCTCCACCGCCAAGGCCGCGGTGGACCCCACCCCGGTGGCGGAACCGGCCCCCGAGGAGCGTCCCGACCACTGACGCTTCCCGGCCGCCCGGTGGGCTCCCCACCAGGCCCGGAATGGATGCCGCGCCCCCCAGGTTCTAGCCTGGGGGGCGCGGCATTTCTCCGTTGTGCCCGCACCCCGCGCGTGCCGTACACGCGACCCGCACAGGAACGAGGCAACAGGATGACCGACCCCGTGACGCTGGACGGCGTCGAGCCCGCCGGTGAGTTCGACGAGAAGCGGGCCGAGAACGCCGTACGCGAGCTGCTGCTCGCGCTGGGCGAGGACCCCGACCGGGAGGGCCTGCGGGAGACACCGGCGCGCGTGGCACGTGCGTACCGGGAGATATTCGCCGGGCTGTGGCAGCGGCCCGAGGACGTGCTGACGACGACGTTCGACCTCGGGCACGACGAGATGGTCCTGGTGAAGGACATCGAGGTCTACAGCACCTGCGAGCACCACCTCGTGCCGTTCCGGGGCGTCGCGCACGTCGGGTACATCCCGTCCGCCACCGGCAAGATCACCGGGCTGTCCAAGCTGGCCCGGCTCGTCGACGTGTACGCCCGCCGCCCCCAGGTGCAGGAACGTCTCACCACGCAGATCGCGGACTCCCTGATGGACATCCTGGAGCCGCGCGGGGTGATCGTGGTCGTGGAGTGCGAGCACATGTGCATGTCGATGCGCGGTATCCGCAAGCCGGGCGCCAAGACGCTGACCTCGGCGGTGCGCGGTCAGCTGCGGGACGCGGCGACGCGCAACGAGGCGATGAGCCTGATCATGGCCCGCTGATACGGACCGTCCCGCGGGCGCGGGTCGGGCGTCGGCCGGAGGCCTCTCCCCGCGGGGGAGGGGCCTTCCGTGCCTTCCGTCAGGCGGTGCTGGCGGCGCCCGTGTTGTTGTCGTCGTCCTCGGGGAGCTTGCAGACCCGCTCCAGGAAGAGCGCGGCCGCTATCACGCCGAGACCGGCCAGGACCGAGAACCCGGCGTAGATCGCCTGGTCGCGGCGGGCCGGGATGTCCAGCGACTCCAGCAGGAAGACGCCCGTGCCGCCGTACATCCCGGCGACGAGGGCGGCGACCAGGGCGCTGGCCTGGCCGAAGACGACCGCGCGGGCCGCCATCAGCGGGTCGACGCCCTTGGCCTCGGGGCGGCGCTCGCGCTGGGCCCTGAGGCGCGCGCGGATCGACAGCGCGGTGGCCAGCAGGATCACGGCGATCACCGCGAGGACGATGGGCGCCGCCAGCGGCACGCTGGGCAGGGTTCCGACCGAGTTCCACAGGCGGGCGCCCGCCCAGGACAGGGCGGCGGCGATCACGAAGACCCCCGCCAGCGTCCTGATACGCAGCTCGTTCACGCTGTCCCTTCGTTCCCCCGGTGGGCTTCCCCGGTCGTCCCCCGTGTCCCGCGGCGGCCGCTGTGCGGGACTGACGTCGTCGGCCCCGACGGCCGCGACGACCTCATCGTCGGTGAACCGGCCCGGAGCGGTCCCGGTCGGTCCCAACGGCTACAACGACTACTCGGGCAGCCGGAGTTCCAGGTCGGCGCGACCCGTCACACCCGTACGGGTGATGTCGTCGAGGAGATCGGCGACCGCGCCCCGCCCAGGGACCTGCGCGCCGGGCTCCACGTCGTGCCAGGGCGCGAGCACGAACGCGCGTTCGTGGGCGCGGGGGTGAGGGAGTGTGAGGTGCGGGTCGTCGGAGACGACGTCGGCGTAGGCAACGATGTCGACGTCCAGGGTCCGCGCGCCCCAGCGTTCGTCCCGTGTGCGGTGGAAGGCCTCCTCCACCGCGTGCGCCCGCTCCAGCAGGGACGACGGGGGCAGCGTCGTCTTCAGGACCACGACCGCGTTGAAGTACGAGGGCTGGCTGCCCGGCTCGACGCCCCACGGCTCCGTCTCGTACACCGGCGAGACGGCCTTGACGCGGACGCCGGGGGTGTCCTCCAGGGCGTCGACGGCGCCCTGGAGGGTCTCCAGGCGGTTGCCCAGGTTGGAGCCGAGGGAGAGCACCGCGCGCCGCGGGTTGTGCAGGGTGCTGTCGGCGGCGTCGACCTGCTCCGTGACGGAGGCGGGCACCGGCTGGACGGTCGGGTCGCTCGGGCCCCGGGTGAAGGACGCGGTCATGCTCGGCTCCGGGTGATCGTGACGGTCACGTCGTCGAAGGGGACGGTGATCGGCGCGTCCGGCTTGTGGACGCAGACCTCGACCTCCTCGACCCCTTCGTGCTGGAGACAGGTCGTGGCGATGCGTTCGGCGAGGGTCTCGACCAGGTCGACGGGCTCGCCCTCGACGACGGCGACGACCTCCTCCGCCACGATGCCGTAGTGCACGGTCTTCGCCAGGTCGTCGTCGGCCGCGGCCGGGCGGGTGTCCAGGCCGAGCACGACGTCCACGACGAAGGTCTGGCCCTCCTCGCGTTCCCGGGGGAACACTCCGTGGTACCCGCGGGCCTTGAGGCCCCGCAGCGCGACACGGTCCACGCGAATCACTCCCTGCCATCGTCGGATGCGGCCCGGCGGGCGCCCTGCGCGGGCGGCGCACCGGCCTCGGACGAATCTACCCGCGGGCACCGACAGAGCCGGGCCACCGGGGTGTCGGCCCGGCCGGAAACCAGGACGTTTCACCCCGCGTGCGCCGACGCGGAACCGGCGGTTCACCGGCCGGTGGCCGCTGTTGCTCCCGCGCGCGTGATTCCCGCCACTCGCCGCCCGCCTCCGCCGCGCGGCGCCCGTGGGGGGCAGGGGTGGGGGCGGCCCCGCTGGGGTGCCGGTCAGGACAGCGGGCCGTCCGGGCCCGCGTCGGTCTCGCCGTCGCCGTCACCGTCGTCGCCCTCGCGCGGGGTGTCGCCGTCCTCGTCGTTCTCGGCCAGGACCGGGGAGGCGTGGTGCGACCACAGCTTCCAGCCCTCGGGGGTGCGGCGGAACACGTTGGTGGCGACGACGAGCTGGCCGACGAGCGGGCCCAGCTCCTCGCCGTCCTCGGGCGCGGGCCCGCCGCTGAGGATGTTCTCGGTGCAGGTCACGACGGCGGTGTCGCCCGTGACGGACACGTGGACGTCGGTGAGGAAGAACTGGATGTAGTCGGTGTTCGCCATGATCAGCGCGTACGACCGCAGCACCTCCCCGCGCCCGGTGAGCACCGGCCAGCCGGGGTGGACGCAGGAGATCACGCCGGTGTCCGCCGGGTCGTGGTACTCCTCGTCGACGCCGAGGTCGGACGGGGTCAGCCAGAGCGCCGACACGCCGTCGAAGTCGCCCTGTTCGAGCGCCTCGTAGAAGGCGGTGTTGGCCGCCTCGACCTCTTCGACGTCGGTGTGGGGGGCGCTCACCGGGCTCCTTCCACGGCGCGCGCGACCCGTACCGCGTCGGCCGTCGCGCGGACCTCGTGGACGCGGACCGCCCAGGCGCCCGCCTGCGCGGCCAGCGCGGAGACGGCGGCCGTCGCCGCGTCGCGCTCGCGCGCGGGCGGTGGCGCGCCCTCGGGGCCGGCCAGCACCCGGCCGAGGAACCGCTTGCGGGAGGCGGCGACCAGCAGGGGGTGGCCCAGGTCGTGCAGACGGTCGAGGTGGGCGAGCAGGGCGAGGTCGTGGTCGGCGCCCTTGGAGAAGCCGAGCCCGGGGTCGACGACCACGCGGTCGGGGGTGACGCCGCCCGCGAGGACGGCGTCCACCCGCGCGCGCAGCTCGTCGAGGACCTCGCGCACCACGTCGTCGTAGACGCCCTGGATGGTGCCGCCCTCCAGGAAGCCGCGCCAGTGCATGACGACGAAGGGGGCGCCCGCGTCGGCGACGACCGGGATCATCTCGGGGTCGGCGAGGCCGCCGCTGACGTCGTTGACGAGGAGGGCGCCCGCCGCGAGGGACTGCGCGGCGACGGACGCGCGCATGGTGTCCACGGAGACGGCGACTCCCTCGGAGGCCAGGCCGCGCACGACGGGGATGACCCGGCGCAGCTCCTCGTCCTCGTCGACCCGGCTCGCTCCGGGCCGGGTGGACTCGCCTCCCACGTCGACCAGGTCGGCGCCTTCCGCGACCAGGGCGAGGCCGTGCTTGACGGCGGCCGTCGTGTCGAACCAGCGGCCGCCGTCGGAGAACGAGTCGGGGGTCACGTTCACGACCCCCATGACCCCGCAGCGGTCCCAGTCCGGAAGGCCGGCCACGCGCCCTCGTCCGCTCTGCTTGCTCATACGTTCAGCGTAGGCCCCGTACCGGGCCGCCACGCGGGGCGGCCTGCCCGGATTCACGGGACGAGCGCCCCGCGCGCGGGGGGCCCTGCGCGTCCCGCGCGCGCGGGACGGCCGGGGGAGCGTCTAGGCGGCCCGTACGTCCCGTTCGGCGACCGTGCGTTCCGCCACCGCGTGCGCGCACGCGCGGGCCGCGGACGTACGGCGGCGCAGGAAGCGGGGGAGCGGGAGGGCGAGGTCGACGAAGCCCTCGGCCTGCATGGCGGCGAAGCCGATGCGGGGCAGGTCGCCGGAGGCCCGGTAGATGACGAAGCGGGGTTCCCAGCGGGGCTGGAACTTGGCGTTGAACTTGTAGAGCGACTCGATCTGGAACCAGCGCGACAGGAAGACCAGCAGGCCGCGCCAGACGCGCAGCACCGGGCCCGCGCCGATCTTCTCGCCGCGCGCGAGGGCCGCCCGGAACATGGCGAAGTTCAGCGACACGCGCGCGACGGAGAGGCTCGGTGCGGCCTGGAGGGCGGCCACGATGAGGAGTTCGTTCATCCCCGGGTCGGCCGAGCGGTCCCGGCGCATCAGGTCGAGGGAGACGCCGTCCGTGCCCCACGGCACGAAGTGGAGGATCGCCTTCAGGTCGCCGTAGGGGCCGGGTTCGGGGTCGGCCTTGTGGGCGGTGGCGATCAGGCAGTCGCCGTCGGCGGGGTCGCCGATGCGGCCCAGCGCCATGGAGAAGCCGCGTTCGGTGTCGGTGCCGCGCCAGTCCTCGGCGGCCCGCCGGACGCGCTCCAGCTCGGCCTCGCCGAGGTCACGTACACGTCGGACCCGCGTCTCGTAACCGGCGCGCTCGATGCGCTTGACCATCTGGCGCACGTTGCGCATCGCGCGGCCGGCCAGGGAGAAATCCGCCACGTCCACCACCGCCTCGTCACCGAGTTCGAGCGCGTCCAGCCCGGTCTCGCGGGTCCAGACCTCGCCGCCCGTCTCCGAGCAGCCCATGACGGCGGGCGTCCAGGAGTGCGCCTTGGCCTCGTCCATGAAGCGTTCGATGGCGCCGGGCCAGGCCTCCACGTCCCCGATGGGGTCGCCGCTGGCGAGCATCACGCCGGAGACGACGCGGTAGGTGACGGCCGCCTTGCCGCTCGGGGAGAAGACCACGGCCTTGTCGCGGCGGAGCGCGAAGTGGCCGAGCGAGTCCCGGCCGCCGTGCTTGGCGAGCAGCGCGCGCAGGCGGTGCTCGTCGTCCTCGGTGAGGCGCGCGGCGGGGTGTTCGGGCCGGAAGGCGAGGTAGATGGTGGTGACGGCGGTCAGCAGGCCGAGCGCGCCGAGCGAGAAGGCCACCGTCCAGGAGGTGTTGTCCCGGTACGCGACCGGGCCCTCGAAGCCGAACAGGCCGTACAGCACGTGCGCGATGCGGTCGGCCAGGCTCGGGTCGCCCACCAGGCGGCCCGGGTGCGCGCTGACGATGACCAGGCCGAGTCCGAGCGAACCGGCGCCCATGAGGACGAAGTTGGCGAGCGCGCGCCAGCGGCTGCGCGGGTCGGGCAGGGCCGCGAACTGGTCGCGGTGGCGCAGCAGGGGCACCAGGAGCGCCAGCGAGAGCAGCGCGCCCAGGAGCGAGTGCCGGTAGGCGAACTGGGCGACGGCGCCCGCCGGGAGCAGGGCGACCGCCGCGCGCCACGCGCGCCGCTTGCCGCGCTTGAGGCCGTGCGCGAGGAGGAGCAGCAGGACGCCCGCGCTGAGCGAGAGCGCCGCCGCGAACGGGCCGAGCGCGCCGGGGAGCACTTCGGCGAGGGTGTGCATCCGGCTGTTGCGGAACCGGGGGAAGACGCCGGCGGCGACGTCCAGCAGCCCTACGAGCGCGCAGGCGCGGCCGACCAGGAGCGGTACCGACTCGGGACGCGGGCCCCTCAGCACCCGCCGGAGCCCGCTCACCGGGCGCCCCGGAACCCCACCCGACATTTCGCCATCTTCCCTGACAGACATCGCATCCCGTAGTTCCGCGAGAGACCGTGAATCCGGTGCCGATCGGGCATCCGGCGACATTGCGCCCTCTAGGACGTCGTCTCGGGGAGCGAGGTTCACTCACCCCGTCAAAGCCGCCGTCAAGGCCAAGGAACGTCCGGAACACGCCCCTCGGCGCGCATGCCGGGGCCCGCGGGGCCCGGACGGAGAGCGCAGGCAGGAACACTCCATGGGTCTCATGAGCAACAAAGTGCTGCTGCTGGCAGTACTCACCGCCGTCCTGCTGTTCGTCGGCACCGTCTGGCAGTGGCCGCGGCTGGCGCGCCTCACCTGGTGGACCGTCATCGCGCGCGTGGGCCTCCTCCTGGCCACCCAGGTGACCCTGTTCGCCGCGATCGGCCTCGCCGCCAACCAGGCCTTCGGCTTCTACGCCAGCTGGGCCGACCTGTTCGGGAAGGAGACCGGGCAGGGCGTCGTCGTCGACCACGCGGGCCGTACGGCGGGGCAGTTGAAGGTGGTGGACACGCAGCGCGTGGAGGGCGGCGGCCGGGACCCGCGGGCGGCCGGGCAGATCCAGGAGATAGACGTCAACGGCCGTACGACACGCATCGCGTCGCCCGCGTACGTGTACCTGCC
This sequence comes from Streptomyces sp. NPDC091281, assembly GCF_044757425.1. NCBI lineage: Bacteria > Bacillati > Actinomycetota > Actinomycetes > Kitasatosporales > Streptomycetaceae > Streptomyces > Streptomyces sp. NPDC091281. The sequence goes on from NZ_JBIVUY010000015.1 coordinate 193,241, forward strand.
GCCGGAGTACTTCGACCCGGCGCAGAAGATGCGTACGTTCCCGGCGGCCGTGGTCCTGACGGGTTATCCGGGGACGGCGCGGTCACTGGTGGACAAGCTGGACTACCCGCGCGTCGCGCGCGAGCTGGCCGCGGACGGCCGCATGCGGCCGATGATCCTCGTGATGATGCGGCCCACGGTGGCGCCGCCGCGCGACACCGAGTGCGTGGACGTGCCGGGCGGCCCGCAGACGGAGTCGTTCTTCGCCAAAGACCTCCCGGAGGCCGTCACGGCGCACTACCGGGTGGCCCGCGGCCCCGGCAGCTGGGGTGTCATCGGCGACTCCACGGGCGGCTACTGCGCGCTCAAGCTGGCCCTGCACCATCCGCGGGTCTACGCGGCGGGCGCGGGCCTCTCGGCGTACTACAAGGCGCCGACCGACGCCACGACCGGTGACCTCTTCCAGGGCGACCGCACCCGGCGCAACGAGGCGGACCTGCGCTGGTTCATCAAGCACCGGCCCGCGCCGGACACCTCCCTGCTCGTCACGAGCAGCAAAGTCGGAGAATCCAACTACAAGGCCACCCTGAAATTCATCGACAAGGTGAAGGCGACGAACCGGACACGCATCTCCTCGATCATCCTCGAAAGCGGAGGCCACAACTTCAACACCTGGCGCCGGGAGATCCCGCCGACACTGGAGTGGATCAGCGGCCGACTGGGCGGCCCGATTCCTGACGGGGTGTGAGGGTTTCGTTATGGCTGTGTTTTTCCGGGGTGGGGCGCCAACATTCGCCTACGCGCGGTAAGTTTCTGGCCATGCCACGTGGACGTCACCGTCATTCCCCGCCTCTGCACAGGCTGCTTCCCCCGTCGGCGATCGCAGGCGTCTCCGTAGTCTGCGCCCTGGGCCCCTGGCTGTTCACGGAGCAACTCTTGCTCCGGGTGCTGGCCGCCGCCGCGGCGGTGACCGCGGTCGTGGGCGCGGTCGTCATGCGGCACTGGGACATCCAGGCCGGGAAACAGGTCGCTGACCTCGTGCGCGCGCGGGCGAGCGACGAGTGGCGCTTCGAGGAGCGGGTCGCGGAGTTGGAGAGCGACCTGGAGGAGTCCCGCGAGCTGCGCGCCAAGCTGGAACAGCGGCTGCGCGCGAAGCGGTCGGAACTGGCGGGGCTGCGCAACGAGCACGCGTCCCTGCTGCGCCGGTACGCCACCGCGGAGACGGAACGGGCGACCGCCCTGGAGGGCCGCCGCCTGCTGGAGATAGAGACCACGGTCCCGGCCCGTGCCCTGCCGCCCGCGCGCGCGGCGCAGGACGACGCGGAGACCGGGAAGCCGGTCGGCGACGAGTCGGCGGAGACGTTCCCGTCGGCCGAGTCGGCTTCGGCGGCGGTGAAGGCGGCTGAGGTGGACGAGGCCGCGACGGCGGAGGACCGCGGCTCTACGGAGGCCGTTGAGCCCGTCGAGAACGCAGCGGACGGCGAGGTGGCCGCCGTCGACGAGGCCGAAGCCGCGGACGGCACCGACGAGGCTCACGAAGCCGACGAGGTCGTCGCCGAGGACACGGAGGGCGCCAAGGGCACCGAGGACGACTCCGCGGAGGACGAGCACATCGAGGCCGCAGCCTCGGAGGCGGATACGGATGCGGAGGCCGAAGAGGCCCCGGCCGCCGACGCGGAGGACGCGACGGAGACCGGCGCGAAGGACGGTGGCACGGGCGCGGAGACCGACGGCGCGAGCGGCGACGCCACGACGGTGACGCCCGCCCCCATGGCATCCGCCCCGCCCGCTCCACCCGCCCCCTCCGTCCCGTCCACCCCGACCGTCTCCCCGTCGTTCCTGCGCGCCGGGGCCGCCCTGGACCGCTTCGACGGTCCGGGAGCGAAGCGGGGCCCGTCCGCGGGCGCCGCCGAGAGCGGCACGGCGGGGCCCCCGCGACCGGGCGGTGCCGGGAGCGCGGCCACGGGCAAGGACGCGGAGGCCGCACGGGAGGACGAGGCCAAGGGGAAGCCCGAGGCGGTCGACGAGCACGCGCGCGCGACCGCCGTTCACCCGGACACAGACCAGCACCACACCCCCGCCGAGCAGGCCGCCCCGGAACCCGGGCAGGCCGCCGACACGCCGGAGCCCCGCCCGACCGGTCCGGCGGGCCGTCCCGCGGGCCACTTCACCGTCCCTACCGCCGTCGCCGTCGTACCGGCCGCGCAGCCCGTACGCCGGCCCGCCGCCGAGGGCGGGTTCGACTTCTTCGGTACGCAGCAGCCGTCGTCGGCCGACCCGCTGGACGCCGTGCAGAACGAGGACCTCGCCGACGTGGTCGGGCAGGAGGCGCTGGCGCTGCACAAGGCCGAGTCCGACGCGGAGTTCAAGCCCGCCGACGCGCGCGCACGCGCCGTGGGCCAGGTGATCGACCTGACCGCGCACGACGAGACCCAGCAGATCGACGTCGAGGGCCTGCGCAGCGCCGCCTCCTGACAGCCCGCGCGCGCGTCCCGTCGCATGACGCTCACGGCCCGCCCCGCCCGGCCTCCCGGAGCGTGGCGGGCCGCGGTGTTCCCGCCGCGAGGCGCCCCAGCCGCCGTCCCAGGAGCAGGGGACTACGCCATCCACCGGTCCGGCACCGCTTTCCGGCGCCCGGTGCGCGACCGCTCCGCCTGCGCCAGCAGCAGGTCCGCCGCCTCGTGGGCGTCCCGCAGACGGGCCGTCACGGTCTCACCGGCCCCCGTGTCCACGTGGACGTCCGCGAGCCCCCAGAGCCGCTTCCAGGGCTCCTGGGAGAGCCGCACGCTCTGCACCTTCGCGTGGGGGACGAGGTCGAGGCGGCGCCGGAGCAGGCCGTGCCGGGCCACGAACACCTCGTCCGTGACGGCGATGCCGTAGCCGCGCCACCACAGCGGCAGGCACCGGGCGGCCCGGCGCGGCGGGCGGGACAGCGACGCCGTACCGGGTACGGCGACGCCGGGCAGCACGCGCGCGACGACCGCCTCGGCCACCGCGCGCGGGGCGACCGGGACCAGCACCGAGTTCTCCGACCCGGCCACGTCCAGTTCGACGCGCACCCAGTCGCGCCGCCGCCACAGCAACGGTTCGACGATCCGTACGGTCTGCACGCGCCCCGGCGGCACGGTCTCGTGGGAGCGGTCCAGCAGGCCGTGGTCGATGCGCAGCCCGTCCTGCGAGGCGCCGACCGACCAGTCGTACTCCGCGACGAACCGCCCCACGCTGCTCGCGCCCGCCGCGCCGAGCAGCGGCAGCCCGGTGACGAGGACCGTCCACACGCTCTCGGTGGCCAGCCACAGCACCGTCGGCATCACGAGCGCGGCCAGGAGCGCGCCCCAGGTCGCGCCGGTCAGCACCAGCGCGATCGCCAGCTCGCGCGCGGGCACGCGCAGCAGCTCGCGCGCGGGAGCCTCGCCGACCTCGTGCGCCGTCTCGGGGGCGAAACCCGCCGCGCGCGCGAGCAGCTCCGCACGCAACGCGCGCGCCTCCGCCTCCCCCAGGTAGGCCAGTTCGTCCTTGTCGTCGGCGCCGACGACGTCCAGGCGGAGCTTCGTGACGCCCGCTATCCGGCCCAGCAGCGGCTGGGTGACGTCGATCGCCTGGATGCGTTCGAGGCGGATGTGCGCGGTGCGCCGGAAGAACAGGCCGGTCCGGATGCGCAGTTCGCTGTCGGTCACCGCGAAGTGGGTGAACCACCAGGACAGGAAGCCGTAGAGGGAGGCGGCCGGGACGACCACGGCGGCGGCGATCAGCAGGCCGGTCGTCGTCAGCCGGGTCAGCTGCTCCTGCGCCTGCCCCGGGTCGTGCGCCGCCCAGCCCACGACCACCGCGAGCGGCGCCCAGGCCCGCCGGAACGGCGTCACCGGGTGCAGCCGCCGCTCCGCCCCGCCGTCACGCGCGGGCGGCCCGCCCGCGGCCGTCGTCCCCGACCGCTTGGCGACAGCGGCGTCACGCGCGCCCTCGCCGTCCACCCCACCCGCACCCCCGACGCCGAGCACACCCTTCGCGCCTTCGGCCCCCTCGATGCCCCCGATGCCCTCGATGTCCGGCGTCGTCACAGCCCCGCCGATCGGGCCTCGCCGAGCGCGGTGAGCCGGTCGCGCAGCCGCTCCGCCTCCGCCGGGTCCAGACCGGGGATGCGCGCGTCGCTCGCCGCGGCGGCGGTGTGCAGTTGCACGGCGGCCAGTCCGAAGCGCCGCTCGACGGGCCCGGAGGTCACCTCCACGAGCTGCATGCGGCCGTACGGCACGACCGTCTCCTCGTGCCACAGCACCCCCCGGCTGATCAGCAGGTCGTCGGCGCGCTCGGCGTACCGCCAGGAGCGCCAGTTACGGCCGAGCAGGACCCACCCCCAGCCCATGAGCGCCAGCGGCAGCAGGGCGAACGCGGCCCACGCCGGACCGGCGAACACCCCGGGCAGCACGCCCGCCGCGACCGCCGCGAGCCCCAGCCACACCACGAGCAGCAGCCGCCGCATCCTCAGCAGCCCCGGCGGCAGCCCCGTCCACTCCGGCGAGGGCAGCCCCTCCCGCGGCACCTGGCCCTCCTGCGGCCCCCGGCTCTCCGGGGGCGCCTGCCCCTCCGGCCCGGTCGGGCCGTCCGCTCCGGCCTGCGTCGTTCCCGTGTCCGCGGGGCTCCCCGTCTCCATGGGGCCAGCGTACGGAGGCGGAGGCGTGGACGGGCGGGCGCGTGGGGGAGACTGGGGCCCATGACTCCCACGACGGAGAGCGCGCGGCCCACGGAGACCACGGTCGGGATCGGCGGTGCCGCGGAGAGCACCGACATGGTGCTCAACATCGGCCCGCAGCACCCCTCGACGCACGGCGTGCTGCGGCTGCGGCTGGTGCTGGACGGCGAGCGCATCCGGCACGCCGAGCCGGTGATCGGCTACATGCACCGGGGCGCGGAGAAGCTGTTCGAGGCCCGTGACTACCGGCAGATCATCATGCTGGCCAACCGGCACGACTGGCTGTCCGCCTTCTCCAACGAACTGGGCGTGGTCCTCGCCGTCGAGCGGATGCTCGGCATGGAGGTCCCCCCGCGCGCGGTGTGGCTGCGCACTCTCCTGGCCGAGCTGAACCGGGTGCTGAACCACCTGATGTTCCTCGGCTCTTACCCCTTGGAGCTGGGCGGGATCACGCCCGTGTTCCACGCCTTCCGCGAGCGGGAGGTGCTCCAGAACGTCATGGAGGAGGTCTCCGGCGGGCGCATGCACTACATGTTCAACCGGGTGGGCGGCCTCAAGGAGGACCTCCCGGCCGGATGGACGACGCGCGCGCGGGCTGCCGTCGCCGCGGTGCGCTCGCGCATGGACGTCTACGACGACCTCGTCCTCGGCAACGAGATCTTCCGCGGCCGCACGCGCGGCGTGGGCACCCTGAGCGCGCGCGCCGTGCACGCGTACGGCGTGAGCGGGCCGATCGCCCGCGCGTCCGGCGTCGACTTCGACCTCCGCCGCGACGAGCCCTACCTCGCGTACGGCGAACTGCGGGACACGCTGCGGGTGGTGGGCCGCACGGAGGGCGACTGCCTCGCGCGCTTCGAATGCCTCCTGGAGCAGACCCACAACGCCCTCGACCTCGCGGTGGCCTGCCTCGACCGGCTGGCCGACCTGCCGCCCGGCCCGGTCAACCAGCGGCTCCCGAAGGTCCTCAAGGCGCCCGAGGGGCACACGTACGCCTGGACCGAGAACCCGCTCGGCATCAACGGCTACTACCTCGTCAGCAAGGGCGAGAAGACCCCGTACCGGCTGAAGCTGCGGTCGGCCTCGTTCAACAACATCCAGGCCCTCACCGAGCTGCTGCCGGGCACGCTGGTCGCGGACATGGTGGCCATCCTGGGGTCGATGTTCTTCGTGGTCGGAGACATCGACAAGTAGGCGTCAAGCAGGCGACAGGCAGGCGCCGAGCAGGCGACACGCAGACATCGGCCGGTGGCGGCGTGCGGTCAGCCGGCGTCCCCGTCCAGCGGGTCCGGGACGCCCACCGGCTGGAGCAGCCAGCCGAAGTCGCCGAGCCCGCCGGGGGCGGTGAGTTCCGCCGCCTCGCCCGCGCGCGTGAGGGCCCGTACGTAGCCCGCCGGGTCGGTGGACGCCAGGGAGAGCGGCGGGCGTCCGGCCGTCACGCCCAGGGCGCGCAGGGCGGTCCGCTGGCGCAGGAGGCGCGGGCGGGGACTCCTGCGCGCCCCCGCCGACGGTCCCGCCCCCCGGGCCGCCGCCGCTCCCGCCCCGGCGCACGCGTCCAGGGCCACGTGCGCGGTGATGTCGCACGACCCGTCCGGGACGGGCGCCGTCTCCCGGCCGTCCCGGAAGCCGGTGAGGGTCCCGAACGGGGGACGCGCGCCCGCCGTGTGCGCGTAGTCGACGGCCACGGCGAGGCCCCCGGCCATCCGGGAGACCGCGGCGGCCCACGCCTCGTCGCGCGGCAGACCGACCTCCGCGCGCAGCCCCTCCTCCGCCGGTGTCGGCCACCAGCGCCCGAGCCACTCCGCCGCCGCCCCTGTCACCGGCCCGCCCAGCCGCTCCGTGCCGTCCGCGCGGACCTCCACCAGGCGGGGCACGCCTTCGGCGTCGACCTCGGCGACGTCGACGGGGACGTTGTCGAGCCATTCGTTGGCGAACAGCAGCCCGGTGATCGCGGGCGGCGCTTCGTGCAGCCAGGCGACACGTCCTGCGAGACCCTCGGGGCGGGGGGCGATCTCGACGGCGTACGCGCGCGTGCGGGCCGCGACCTCGGCGGGCAGCGCGGTGAGCACCCTGGTGACCAGTTCGCCGCGCCCGGCGGCCAGGTCCACGAAGTCGAGCGTGGCCGGGCGGCCGAGGGCTTCGTCGACCCGGCACAGGAGCCGCGCCACGGCCTCCGCGTAGAGCGGGGAGGCGTGCACGGACGTACGGAAGTGGGCCGCCGGCCCCTCGGGGCGCAGATAGAAGCCCCCAGGGCCGTACAGGGCCTCCTGCGCCGCCGTACTCCAGCCGCGCCAGGTCCGCCGGCCCGAGCCCTGCGGGGCGTGCGGGTCGCGCCGCGCCTCCGGGGTGCCGTCCGGGTCGCCCGCGCCGTCGTGTTCCGCTTCCGCCACCGCATCAGAGTAGGCGTACTGGTGATCACAGTCTCCACCTTGGGGAGTACGCGCGCGCGGCCCGGATCGGCCCTCCGGTTGACCCCTGCACGCATCACGCTTCCCTACGCTGGGTTACGTGCAGCGCCTCTATGACTTCCTCCGCAGACACCCGACCTGGGTCGACGGCTTCTGGGCCGTCGTCCTGTTCGGGATCGCTGTGGCGGCCGGTTCCGCCTCCGGCCCCGACCACCGGGGCACCGACTCCCTGGCGCTGCTGGTGCCCATCGCGCTCCTGCTGTCGCTCGTGGTGGCGCTGCGACGGCGGATGCCCGAGCGGATGCTGCTGCTGGCGGGCGGCCTGGGCGTCGCCCAGCTGGCGCTGGACGTGCCCACGACGGTCGCCGACTTCGCGTTCCTCGTGATCGTCTACACGGTCGCCGCGACGGGCGCCCGCTGGGCGTCCCGGCTGGCGCTCGGCATGAGCCTGTGCGCCGCGACCCTGGCGCAGCTGCGCTGGCCCAGCGAGGAGGCGGGTGTGGCGGGCAACATCGCGGTCACCGTCTTCCAGACCGTGCCGTTCGCGCTCGCCTGGGTGCTCGGCGACTCCATGCGCACGCGCCGCGCGTACTTCGCGCAGCTGGAGGAACGGGCGGCCCGTCTGGAGAAGGAGCGGGAGGCGCAGGCCAAGGTGGCGGTCGCCGCCGAGCGCGCGCGCATCGCGCGCGAGCTGCACGACGTGGTCGCGCACAACGTGTCGGTGATGGTCGTCCAGGCCGACGGCGCCGCCTACGTCCTCGACGCCGCGCCCGACCAGGCGAAGAAGGCGCTGGAGACGATCTCCTCCACCGGCCGTCAGGCCCTCGCCGAGATGCGCCGCCTGCTGGGCGTCCTGCGCACCGGGGAGCACCAGGAGGGCGGGGAGTACGTCCCGCAGCCCGACGTCGAGCAGATCGAGGACCTGGTGCAGCAGTGCCGCGGTTCCGGACTGCCGGTCGACTTCAAGATAGAGGGCACCCCGCGCCCCCTCCCGAGCGGCGTCGAGCTGACCGCGTACCGGATCGTGCAGGAGGCGCTGACCAACACGCGCAAGCACGGCGGCCCGAACGCGGGCGCCAGCGTGCGGCTGGTCTACTTCGACGACGGACTCGGTCTGCTCGTCGAGGACGACGGCAAGGGCGCCCCGCACGAGCTGTACGAGGAGGGCGGCGCCGACGGCGCGGGACACGGCCTGATCGGCATGCGCGAGCGGGTCGGCATGGTCGGCGGCACCCTGGACGCCGGACCGCGTCCGGGCGGAGGATTCCGCATCAGCGCGCTGCTCCCGCTCAAGGCGGCGCACTGACGCCGCCGTACGCCCCCCGGTGACACCTGTCAGGATTCCGGCGGCCGCCGCGCGTGACGGCACGCACAGAGACACGAAGAGGACGGAAGAGGACCCCGATGGCGATCCGCGTGATGCTCGTCGACGACCAGGTGCTGCTGCGCACCGGGTTCCGGATGGTGCTGGCCGCCCAGCCGGACATGGAGGTCGTCGCCGAGGCGGGGGACGGCGTCGAGGCCCTTCAGGTCGTACGGTCCACGGCGGTCGACGTGGTCCTGATGGACGTCCGCATGCCGAAACTGGACGGGGTCGAGGCGACCCGGCGCATCTGCGCGGAGCCCGAGCCGCCGAAGGTCCTGATCCTGACCACCTTCGACCTCGACGAGTACGCCTTCTCCGGGCTCAAGGCGGGCGCCTCCGGCTTCATGCTCAAGGACGTGCCGCCCGGTGAGCTGCTGGCGGCCATCCGGTCCGTGCACAGCGGCGACGCCGTCGTGGCGCCCTCGACCACCCGCCGCCTCCTCGACCGGTTCGCGCCGATGCTGCCCAGCGCGGGCCAGGAGCCCCGGCACAAGGAGCTGGAGCGGCTCACCGAGCGGGAACGCGAGGTCATGATCCTGGTCGCCCAGGGGCTGTCCAACGGGGAGATCGCCGCCCGCCTGGTCCTCTCCGAGGCGACCGTCAAGACGCACGTCGGCCGCATCCTCACCAAGCTGGGACTGCGCGACCGGGTCCAGGTGGTGGTCCTGGCGTACGAGACCGGGCTGGTGCGCGCGGGCGGGCACGGCTGAGCCGTCGCGCCGAGGGGGCCGCGCGCGGCCTCCGACCGCCCGCGAAGTGGCTCCGCCGTCCTCGTGCGGCCACTAGGGTCGGCGCATGCTCCTGTGGATCAACGGCCCCCACGGGGGCGGCAAGACACAGACCGCACACGAGATACGGCGCCGGCTGCCCGGCAGCGTCGTCTGCGACCCCGAGCACATCGGCTTCGGGCTGCTCCGCACGCTGCCACCCGCCCTGCGCGCCGACTTCCAGGACCTGGCCGCCTGGCGGCAGGGCGTCGTCGAGACCCTCGACCTGGCGCTGACCCGGCACGACGGGGTGGTGATCGCGCCCATGACGGTCACCGATCCCCGCTGCTTCGCCGAGACGGTCGGCGCGCTGCGCGAGCGCGGCCACGACGTCCACCACTTCACCCTGCTCGCCGAGCGCGAGACCGTGCTGCGGCGGCTGCGCGAGCGGCGGGTGGGACGCCTCCTCCGGCGCGTCACGCGCCGCGCGCGCCCGGCGGGGGAGAGCTGGGCGGTCCGGCGGCTCGACCACTGCCTGGAGCGGCTGCGGGAGCCGGAGTTCGCCGAGCACCTGTGGACGGACCGCACCAGCGTGCCGAAGACGGCCGACCGGATCGCGGTCCTCGCGGGCCTGACGCTGCGGCCGAACACCGAGGGCGCGCTGCGCACCCGGCTGCGCCAGGCGCGGGTGGGCCTGCGGCACGTCCGGTTCGACTGAGACGCGGGGCGGCCTGGTGCGCCGGAGGGCCGTGTACGTCCTGGGGGCGGGGCTCGCGGCCACGCGCATGGTTGTCGGCTGCCCTAGCGGAGCAGCCCCTCCAGGAAGTCGCCGCCCAGGCGGGCCACGCGCGCGACGTCCAGCTGATGCAGCACGTACCGGCCCCGGCGGCGGGTCAAGATCAGGCCCGCCTTCTTCAGGACGGCCAGGTGACGGGATATCTCGGGCGCCGTCACGTCATGGATGCGCGCGAGTTCGGTCGTGGTGTACGCGCTGCGCGCAAGGTGCCGGCACAGCCGCATCCGCAGCGGGTGGGACAGGGCTGTCATCCGCAGCGTGAGCTGCTCGACGGACGGCGGTGAGGCCAGGTCGGGGGAGCCGACGGGGTAGTGCAGCACGGGCTGCCAGCCGCTGCGGTGCAGCACGCTGAAGTGCGGCCAGCCGAGGCTGGTCGGGACGAGCAGGAGGCCGCCGCCCGCCGTGACGGTCCGGCCCTCGATGAGCTTGTCGACCTCGATGCGGCCCGCCGCCTCGTCCACCGACAGGGCGGGCGAGACCGCGCCCAGGGCCTCCGCCAGGCCCCGGTGCCGCAGCAGTTCCGTCTTGTGGCGGGTGTCCGCCGTGAGCTGCTGGCTCAGCCGGGACCAGGTCTCCGCGAAGAACGCCTCCTCGCAGTCCTCCAGGAAGCGCCGCAGCCACGCCCGTACGGCCGGAGTGTCGTCGAGCAGCCGCCGGGTGAACCGCGCCTGCCGGGGCCCGCGCGAGGCGGCCACGTCCAGCACCCGGCGCCGCACGCGCGCGTCGCTGAGCACCAGCGGTTCGTGGGGGCCGCGGCTGAGCACGCACACGAACTCCGTCGCCGCGTCGACGAACTGCTCGTCCGTCAGCTTGTCCAGGAGGTCCAGTTCCTCGGCGAGCGTCGCGCGCGGGAGCGTGCTCCGGCCGGGGATGCCCGCGTACGGCATGAACAGGTCGGAGAACGTCGTCCGCCACAGGAAGTCCGCGTCGCACATCCGGTCCGCGAGGTGCGGGTCGAGGCCCGCGGTGACGCCCGCCGCCCAGCCGCGCAGCCCCGGGTGGTGGCCCGGCTCGGACAGCGCGTGCAGCGCCATGCCGAGCTCGGCCAGGGGGGACGGCGTGATGGCGACCCTCTCCGGCCGCAACCCCGCGATGTCGATGCTCACGCTCATGACCTCATGGTGCACCCGGCCACCGACAACGCCGCCGTCGATTGACGACGGCCGTCAATCGACGCGACGGACGACGCCTCCCCCCGCCGGGAAGGGGGCCGGTCACGTGGTCGGACGGTCCACGCGCGCGACGAAGTCGGCGACGGCGGTCCGTACGTCGTCCGCCGTCCAGGTCAGCCCGTCGGCGCGGACGGTGACCTCGGTGCGGCTCAGTCCGGGCCCGGCCTGCTGCCAGGCGCCGCCGAAGAGCAGCGTCCCGGTCTCCTCGGCCTGCCCCACCGACGCCTCGGCGAGCGCATCCGCCTCGTACGGCAGCCAGACCTGGAACTCGTGGGTGTGCGGCTCCTCGGGGTGCACGCGCGCCCACGGCACGTCGTCGGCCGCGGCGAACGCCTCGCGCAGGGCGCGGGCCACCACGCGCGCGTGGGCGACGTACTCCGGGAGCCGGGGCAGCTCCCGGTCCAGGCCGACGAGGGCCGACAGGACCGTGGGGAACTGCTGGAACACCGTCCCCCCGTAGCGGTGGCGCCAGGCCTTCGCCTCCTCGACCAGCGTCCTCGGACCGGCGAGCGCGGCGCCCCCGAAGCCGTCGAGGGACTTGTAGAACGACACGTAGACGCTGTCCGCGAGGCCCGCGATCTCCGTCAGGGGACGGCCCAGGCGGACCGTGGACTCCCACAGGCGCGCGCCGTCGAAATGGACCACCGCGTCCCGCTCGCGCGCGGCCTCCACGACCTCCGTCAGCTCGTCCCAGGTGGGCAGCAGGAAACCGGCGTCCCGCAGGGGCAGCTCCAGCATCAGCGCCCCGAACGGCTCCTCGAAGGCACGCACGTCCTCGGCGGACGTCGGCCGGGGCGCGGTCGTCACCCGGAGCGGGCGCAGGCCCGCGACCGTGCTGAACGCGCTCCGTTCGTGGACCTCGGGGTGGGCCATCGCGTGCAGGGCCACCGCGGGGTTGCCGGTACGGCCCGCCCAGCAGCGCAGCGCGATCTGCTGGGTCATCGTGCCGGTCGGGAAGAAGGCGGCAGCCTCCATGCCCAGCAGGGCGGCGACGCGCTCCTCCAGGACCTCCACGATCCCGTCGCCGTACAGGTCGCCGCGTTCGTCCAGGTCGTACGCCTCCGGGGCGGCCTCCTGGAGCAGCGAGAGCCGCTCGCGCAGCGTCCTGCGGAAGCCTGAACGCGACAACGCGCGCGTGGCCTCCCGGTGGGCCCGCGCCCGCCGTTCGGAGATCCGTTCCGCCGTCCGTTCCGCCGTCCGCCCGGGGTCCACCGGGGTCTCTTCCGCCGTGTCCGTCATGCTCGGATCATGCCGTGCGCCCGTCCGCGCGGGCACCCGGATATGCCGCGCCCCGCGCGGCCCCCGGCGAGCGTGGTGCGCACGTCGGCCCCCGCCCCGCTCCGGCGCACCGCCCTCCCGCCGGACGCCCCGGCGCACCGCCGTGCCGCTCCCGTTCCCGCGTCCGCCACGCCCTCCGCCCGCTCCGGGCGCCCCCGTGCCCCCTTCCGGCGCCGCCGGGGTCGCCCACAGGCTGTGGACGACCGGACCCCTCGCGAACCGATCGCGTTAACATGACGAGAAATCGTCCGGTACCCAGAGCGGACTGGAACGGGAAGGCCACCGTCGCGTGAGTACAGTCCAACCGCCAGACCCCAGGGACCGCCCCGCGCGGCTCACCGTCGGCGTGGTCGGCGCGGGCCGGGTCGGTCCGGCGCTCGCCGCGTCCCTCCAGCTCGCCGGGCACCGCCCGGTCGCCGTCTCCGGCGTCTCCGACGCCTCCCGGAGGCGGGCCGCGCACCTGCTGCCGGACGTCCCGCTCGTCACCCCCGCCGAGGTGCTGCGCCGCGCCGACCTGGTCCTCCTCACGGTCCCCGACGACGCCCTGCCCGGCCTCGTGGAGGGCCTCGCCGACACCGGCGCCGTCCGCCCCGGCCAGCTCCTGGTGCACACCTCCGGACGGTACGGCGCGAAGGTCCTCGCCCCCGCCCTGCGCGCGGGCGCCCTGCCGCTGGCCCTGCACCCGGCGATGACCTTCACCGGCACCCCGGTCGACGTCCAGCGCCTGGCGGGCTGCTCCTTCGGCGTCACCGCCCCCGACGAGCTGCGGCTCGCCGCGGAGGCCCTGGTGATCGAGATGGGCGGCGAACCGGAGTGGATCGCCGAGGAGAACCGCCCGCTCTACCACGCGGCGCTCGCCCTGGGCGCCAACCACCTCGTCACCCTGGTCGCCCAGTCCATGGAACTGCTGCGCACGGCCGGGGTCGACGCCCCCGACCGGATGCTCGGCCCGCTGCTCGGCGCCGCCCTCGACAACGCCCTGCGCTCCGGCGACGCGGCGCTCACCGGCCCCGTCGCGCGCGGGGACGCCGGAACCGTCGCCGCGCACGTCGCCGAGCTGCGCCGGCACGCCCCGCTGGCCGTCGACGGCTATCTGGCGATGGCGCGCGCGACGGCCGACCGCGCGCTCGCCCACGGACTGCTCAAGCCGGAACTCGCCGAGGACCTCCTCGGCGTGCTCGCCCACGGCACCGCCACCGGCCCCGCGGGGACCGACGGCCCGCGCGGGAGCGACGGCCCTGAGGGAGGCCCCCGATGACGCTCACCCCCCTGCGTACCGCGGCCGAGCTGCACGCACGCGCGCGTACGGGCCGCCGGGCCGTCGTGATGACGATGGGGGCCCTGCACGAGGGCCACGCCACGCTCGTGCGCACCGCGCGCGAGTACGCCGGACCCGGCGGCGAGGTCGTCGTCACGGTCTTCGTCAACCCGCTCCAGTTCGGCGCGGGCGAGGACCTCGACCGCTACCCGCGCACCCTGGACGCCGACCTCAAGATCGCCGAGGAGGCGGGCGCCGACGCCGTGTTCGCCCCGTCCGCCGACGAGGTCTACCCGGGCGGCGAGCCTCAGGTCCGGATCAGCGCCGGCCCCATGGGGGAGCGCCTGGAGGGCGCCTCGCGCCCCGGCCACTTCGACGGCATGCTCACGGTCGTCGCCAAACTGCTCCACCTCACCCGGCCGGACGTGGCGCTGTTCGGGCAGAAGGACGCCCAGCAGCTCGCCCTGATCCGCCGCATGGCGCGCGACCTGAACTTCGGTGTGGACATCGTCGGTGTCCCCACCGTGCGCGAGGACGACGGCCTCGCCCTGTCCAGCCGCAACCGCTACCTCTCCCCGGCCGAGCGACGCACCGCGCTCGCGCTCTCCCGGTCCCTGTTCGCGGGCCGCGACCGGCTCGCCGCCCAGGAGGCGCTGCGCGCCCGCGCGCGCGAGGTGCCCGCCTCGCACGCGCGCGCCGAGGCGCTCAGCGCGATCGGCGAGTCCCGCGCCGCGGCCGACGCGCACGCCGTCGCCAAAGCGGGCCCCGCCGCGCCGGTCCCCGGCTCGGCCGCCGCCGTCCGCGCCGCCGCGCGCGTGGTCCTCGACGAGGCCGCCCGCCTCGACCCGCCGCTCAGGCTGGACTACCTCGCCCTGGTCGACCCGTCCGACTTCGGCGACATCCGGGATGACTACACCGGCGAGGCCGTGCTCGCCGTCGCCGCCCGGGTCGGGACGACCCGGCTGATCGACAACCTCCCCCTGACCTTCGGAGCCGCCTCGTGACCAGCACAGGCACCAGCACAGACCCCCGCACGGCCACAACCACGGGAACCGACGCGGCCACCGCAACCGACGCGGCCACGGGCGCCGACGCGGCCACGGGCACGCACGCGGGCTCCGACGCGGCACCCGTCACCGGCATCCGCCTGCACGCGCCCGCCCCCGGCTGGTCCGTCGCCGCGGACGTCGTGGTCGTCGGCTCCGGGGTCGCCGGTCTCACCGCCGCGCTGCGCTGCGAGGCCGCCGGTCTCAGCACCGTCGTCGTCACCAAGGCCCGCCTGGACGACGGCTCCACCCGCTGGGCGCAGGGCGGCATAGCCGCCGCCCTCGGCGAGGGCGACACCCCCGAGCAGCACCTCGGCGACACCCTGGTCGCGGGCGCCGGCCTGTGCGACGAGGACGCCGTACGCCTCCTGGTCACCGAGGGCCCCGACGCCGTACGCCGCCTGATCGACACCGGCGCCCACTTCGACGAGTCCGCCGAGGGCCGCCTGGAACTGACCCGCGAGGGTGGTCACCACCGGCGCCGCATCGCGCACGCGGGCGGCGACGCCACCGGCGCCGAGATCTCCCGCGCCCTGGTCGAGGCGGTCCGCGCCCGCGGGCTGCGCACCGTCGAGAACGCGCTCGTCCTGGACCTCCTCACCGACGCCGAGGGCCGCACGGCCGGTGTCTCCCTGCACGTCATGGGCGAGGGCCAGCACGACGGCGTCGGCGCCGTCCACGCGCCCGCGGTCGTCCTCGCCACCGGCGGCATGGGCCAGGTCTACTCCGCGACCACCAACCCGTCCGTGTCCACCGGGGACGGCGTCGCGCTCGCCCTGCGCGCGGGCGCGGAGGTCTCCGACCTGGAGTTCGTCCAGTTCCACCCCACGGTCCTCTTCCTCGGCCCCGACGCCGAGGGACAGCAGCCGCTGGTCTCCGAGGCGGTCCGCGGCGAGGGCGCCCACCTCGTCGACGCCGACGGCGTGCGCTTCATGGTCGGACAGCACGAGCTGGCCGAACTGGCGCCCCGCGACATCGTCGCCAAGGGCATCACGCGCCGCATGCAGGAACGCGACGCCGAGCACATGTTCCTCGACGCGCGCCACTTCGGCGCCACCATGTGGGAGCAGCGCTTCCCCACCATCCTCGCCGCCTGCCGCGCGCACGGCATCGACCCGGTCACCGAGCCCGTCCCGGTCGCCCCCGCCGCGCACTACGCCTCCGGCGGCGTACGCACCGACGCGCACGGCCGCACCACCGTGCCAGGCCTCTACGCGTGCGGCGAGGTCGCCTGCACCGGCGTCCACGGCGCGAACCGCCTCGCCTCGAACTCCCTCCTGGAGGGCCTGGTCTACGCCGAGCGCATCGCCGCCGACATCGCCGCGGCCCACACGGCGGGCGCCCTGCCCGCGCGCGTGCCCGCGCCGGTCGCGCACCCCGAGCGGCCCGCGCACCCGCTGCTCGCGTCCGAGGCCCGCTTCGCGATCCAGCGGATCATGACCGCAGGCGCGGGCGTGCTGCGCTCCGCCGCCTCCCTCGACCGGGCCGCCGACCAGCTCCAGCGGCTGCACAGCGACGCGCGCGAGGCCCTCGACGAGAACGGCAAGACGGCCGAGCCCGGCGTCGACACCTGGGAGGCCACCAACCTCCTGTGCGTCGCGCGCGTGCTGGTCGCCGCCGCCCGCCTGCGCGAGGAGACCCGCGGCTGCCACTGGCGCGAGGACCGCGCCGACCGCGACGACACCGACTGGCGCCGCCACATCGTCGTACGGCTGAATCCGGACCGGACGCTCGCCGTGCGTACCACCGATACCGCAGACTTCCCCCCGACCCGGCCGCACCAGCAGGAGCAGTGACAGAAGTGAGCACTTCCGAGGACCTTCCCCTCGTCCCCAGCGGCGGCTGCGGTGACGGCTGCGCGTGCGGTGCCGACGCCGGGCACGGCGACGAGGAGTACCTGGAGTGCGGGCTCGACCCCGCGCTCGCCGCGCTCCTCACGGAGGCCGGGCTCGACCCCGTCGAGGTCGAGGACATCGCCAACGTCGCCATCCAGGAGGACCTGGACCACGGTGTGGACGTGACGACCGTCGCGACCATCTCCGAGGAGGCCGTGGCCACCGCCGACTTCACCGCGCGCGAGGCGGGCGTCGTCGCGGGCCTGCGGGTCGCCGAGGCCGTGCTCTCCGTCGTCTGCACCGACGAGTTCGAGGTCGAGCGGCACGTCGAGGACGGCGACCGCGTCGAGGCCGGACAGACGCTGCTGTCGGTCACCACCCGCACCCGCGACCTCCTCACCGCCGAGCGCAGCGCGCTCAACCTGGTGTGCCGCCTGTCGGGCATCGCGACCGCCACGCGCGCGTGGGCGGACGCCCTGGACGGCACGGGCGCGCGCGTGCGCGACACCCGCAAGACCACCCCCGGACTGCGGTCGCTGGAGAAGTTCGCCGTCCGCTGCGGCGGCGGCGTCAACCACCGCATGTCGCTCTCCGACGCGGCGCTCGTCAAGGACAACCACGTGGTCGCCGCGGGCGGCGTCGCCCAGGCCTTCCGCGCCGTGCGGGAGACCTTCCCGGACGTCCCGATCGAGGTCGAGGTCGACACCCTGCACCAGCTGCGTGAGGTGGTCGACGCCGGAGCCGACCTGATCCTGCTGGACAACTTCACGCCGGGGGAGTGCGCCGAGGCCGTCGCGATCGTCGCCGGACGGGCCCTCCTGGAGGCGTCCGGCCGCCTCACCCTCGACAACGCCAAGGCCTACGCCGACACCGGCGTCGACTTCCTGGCCGTCGGCGCCCTGACCCACTCCTCGCCGATCCTGGACATCGGCCTGGATCTGCGAGCTGCGGAGTAGGGAGCGGTATCCGGCCATGCTGCTGACGATCGACGTAGGGAACACGCACACCGTGCTCGGCCTGTTCGACGGTGAGGAGATCGTCGAGCACTGGCGGATCTCCACCGACTCCCGTCGCACCGCCGACGAGCTGGCCGTCCTCCTCCAGGGCCTGATGGGCATGCACCCGCTGCTCGGCGTGGAGCTGGGCGACGGCATCGACGGCATCGCCATCTGCGCGACCGTCCCCTCGGTCCTGCACGAGCTGCGCGAGGTGACCCGCCGCTACTACGGCGACGTCCCCGCCGTACTTGTCGAGCCCGGCGTCAAGACGGGCGTACCGATCCTCTTCGACAACCCCAAGGAGGTCGGCGCCGACCGCATCATCAACGCGGTCGCCGCGAACGAGCTGTACGGCGGCCCGGCGATCGTCGTCGACTTCGGCACGGCGACCACCTTCGACGCGGTCAGCGCGCGCGGCGAGTACGTCGGCGGGGTCATCGCGCCCGGGATCGAGATCTCGGTCGAGGCGCTCGGCATCCGCGCCGCGCAGCTCCGCCGCATCGAGGTGGCCCGCCCGCGCAGCGTCATCGGGAAGAACACCGTGGAGGCCATGCAGTCCGGCGTCGTCTACGGCTTCGCCGGCCAGGTCGACGGCGTCGTCACGCGCATGGCACGCGAGCTGGCCGACGACCCCGACGACGTGACCGTGATCGCCACGGGCGGCCTAGCGCCGATGGTCCTGGGCGAGTCCTCGGTGATCGACGAGCACGAGCCCTGGCTCACCCTGATCGGCCTGCGCCTCGTCTACGAACGGAACGTGTCCCGCATGTGAGCCCCGTCGGCCGGGGGCGGACCTGCGCCCTCCCTGGCCGACCGCGGCCACCTGACGGGACCGGGTGTACCGGCCGGACCAGGGCCGATGGGTGTAATCGCGGCCGGAGTCGGGCGCGCCGCACCCGTCACGTATGTCGAATTTGTCTGATTAGCGCGTATCGTCGCGGCATGCCCACGCCCTACGGATCTCGCGGCGGCATGGCGTTCGGTGCGGAGGAGCTGCGTGTGCTCCGTCGCGCCCTCGCCCTCGCCCTCCACCCCGGCACCTCCTCGGCCGAGGACGTCCAGGACTGCCATCGCCTTGCCGAGTCCCTCGACGAGGCGATGCGTGAGGCCGCCCGGCTGCGGGCCTTCCTGGTGGCCGACCTCGCCCGCTACCGCGCCGCCCTCCCCGGCACCGCGGCCGGTTACCTGGCCCTCCTGGAGGAGGTCCTGGCCGCCGGTCACCGCCCCGAGGCCGACGACCTCGCCGCCCTGCGCGCGCTGCGCGGCAACCCGACGGCGGCCGTCCTCCTGGAGCGCTGTCAGATCCTCGCGGAACAGGACGTACGCGCCCGCCTCGCCCGCCGTACGGTCCGACGCAGCGTCCCGGCCGCCCCGCTCGTGCCCGCGTCCCGTACGCGCCTCCTGGCCCTCCCCGGCGGTCGCTCCGGAGTCCTGACCGAAGACCGGACCGATCAGAGGGATCAGGCGGGCCGGTCGGACCGGGCCGCCGACGCCGACCGCCTCGCGCGCGCGGCCGACGAACCGGCCGAGCGGCCCCGCGAGAAGCCCGCCGGGAAACCGGCCGCCCCCGGCCCGGTGCCCGTCAGGCCCCAGGACCCCGCGCCCGCCCGTCGGCCCGTTCCCACGCCCGGCGAGGTCTTCCCGCGCCGCAAGCCCACCCCGCCGCCCGCGGACCCGCAGGAACGCCTCGCGGCGGGCTGAACGCGCACGGGCGGGGCCCGCGGGCGGTACGCCGGACCCCGCCCCGGTGGCCCGTTCCCCGCTGGCTACCCTGGAGCCATGGACTACGTCTCCGCGCTCCTGCCGCCCGTCGTCATGGCCGTCTTCTTCATCGGTCTGATCCGGGTCATCGTGAAGACCCAGGGCGGCGCCAACAAGGCCAAGGAGGACGCGGTCGTCGACGCGGCCCTCGCGCGCGCCGAGGGCGCCCGCCAGACCGCGGCGGGCCCGGACGCCTGACGGCAGAGCCCCGCAGGCCCGCACCACCCCGCACGCCTGAAGGGCGTACGGCCCCGACCGACACCGGGCGCCGTACGCCCTTTTTGTTCATTTTTGCTGATGAAAGCGCACGTCCGGCACGTCATCGACCGCATCTCCCACTATTGTTCTGAGCTGTGCCTCGCCCATTGGGAGAACTCGAAGACGCGGTCATGACGCGGGTGTGGAAGTGGAACCGCCCGGTCACCGTTCGGGAAGTCCTGGAAGACCTTCAGCGGGAACGGTCCATCGCGTACACCACGGTGATGACCGTTCTGGACAATCTCCATCAGAAGGGCTGGGTGCGCCGTGAGGCGGAAGGCCGGGCCTATCGATATGAGGCCGTCTCCACCCGGCCCGCCTACGCCGCCGCCCTCATGAACGACGCGTGGGCGCAGAGCGACAACCCCGCCGCCGCACTCGTCGCCTTCTTCGGGATGATGAGTGACGAACAGCGACGGTCTCTGCGCGATGCGGTACGGATCGTCCAGGGACCGGAAACTCCGGAACCCGCGGAACCCCGAGAAACCGCAGTTGAACCCGGAGAAGCCGGGGAACGCCCAGAACCCGCGGAACCCGCGGAAGCGGTCGAACCCGCGAGTCCCGCGGAAGCCGGGAGCGTCGAGGAGAACCCCGGCTCCGCGACGGGTTCTCCCGGGCGATAGCGTCCGCTCATGTCCGCACAGAGCCCCGAAGTCAGCGCTAAAGCCATCACCGTCCGCCGGGCCCGGACCAGCGATGTCCCCGCCGTACGCGGACTCCTTGACGCGTACGTCCGCGGCGGCATCCTGCTGGACAAAGCGACGGTCACGCTTTACGAGGACATCCAGGAGTTCTGGGTCGCCGAACGCGACGACAACGCCGAGGTCGTCGGCTGCGGCGCCCTCCACGTGATGTGGGAGGACCTCGCGGAAGTGCGCACTCTCGCGGTGAAGCCCGGCCTCAAGGGCGCCGGGGTCGGGCACCGCGTGCTGGAGAAGTTGCTGCACACCGCCCGCTGGCTGGGGGTTCGCCGCGTATTCTGTCTGACCTTCGAAGTGGACTTCTTCGCGAAGCACGGCTTCGTCGAGATCGGCGAGACGCCCGTCGACACGGATGTCTACGCGGAGCTGCTGCGTTCCTATGACGAGGGCGTCGCGGAGTTCCTCGGTCTCGAACGGGTGAAACCGAACACCTTGGGCAACAGCCGGATGCTTCTGCATCTGTGATCGCCCGGTCCCTTTCCGTACGGGTTCCGAGCGGGCCGCCTTGCCCGGTGCCCCTATGTCCGAAACGCGCACGTTTCAAGACGGGGAGCGGGCTCCATGTCTCTCCCCGGGGTTTGTGTTTTTCCAGCAAAAGCGGTTTGCTTTCCGATGTACTGCAGTACTGCATATAACAAGGGTGGCGAAACGGCGGACGCCGCAGACCCCCGGTCCTCACGTTTTCGATGAAAGGAAATCCGGTGGCACAGAAGGTTCAGGTCCTTCTTGTCGACGACCTCGACGGCGGCGAGGCGGACGAGACCGTGACGTTCGCGTTGGACGGCAAGACCTACGAGATCGATCTCACGACTGCGAATGCGGACAAGCTGCGCGGCCTTCTCGACCCCTATGTCAAGGGCGGTCGGCGTACCGGCGGTCGCGCCTCGGGCGGACGTGGAAAGACGCGCGCCGCTTCCGGCGGCGGCAGCCAGGACACCGCGCAGATCCGCGCGTGGGCGAAGGAAAACGGTTACGAGGTCAACGACCGCGGCCGTGTTCCCGCGACCATTCGCGAGGAGTACGAGAAGGCCAACGGCTGAGCGCACGCGCGCCGCAGCCGGACGCGGTGACAGTGGGTCGCCAGCGAGTCCACCAGCCGTACCAGGTCGGGGGCGCCCCCAACGCCCCCCAAGGCCGACATCGTCGGCAGCGAGACCCCGCACGCTTGTCTCCCGACGGGGGGCCGCATCCATACGGCGGCCCCCACTGCCGCATCCGCCCCCGGCCCGCGCGCCGGAGCGGGCAGCGGCGCCTCGATGACGCCGCCCGCGCCGATCGCCGTGAGATCCGGCGCCACCGCGTCCCACTCAAGCCACCGGAGCAGCCCCGGCAGCTCATCCGCGCTGCCCGCCGCCACCAGCAGCCGCATCCGGTCGCCCCGCAGGGCCACCGGAGAGTCCGGCGCCAGGTGCCGCAGCGCCGCGTGTCCCGCCTCGGCCGGCACGTCCAGGACGTCGAAGCGCTCGCCCACCGAAAGTAGTACCGGGTCGCCGGGCACCGTGGGCCACCCCAGTTCGTTCTCGTACCAGCCGCGGAGACCGTCGGCCCCCTCGCGGGCCGGGACCGGGGACGGGGGCGAGGCCAGTGGACGACGAGGGAGGGGCACCGTGGGGGAGATCGCGACCGGCGTTGCGACGGCGGCCGAGGCAGGGGCGGAGGCGCCCGCGACGGGCACGGGCGCCGTCGGTGCGGGGGTGGCGGAGCGGGCGGGGCCAACCATGCCAAGCGCAACCGTCCCGCGGGCCCCCGAGTTACGCTGGGTGTCGCCGTGATCGCCCACCGTGTGCGAAGTGGGGGCGTCCGGCGGTCTCACGGGGCGCAAGGTTGTTCGCCCGTAGCGGAGGGAACCGGGGCCCCGGGCATGGAGTGTCCGTCCCGGCGGGTAAGACATCCCTAGTGGGAGGGGGCGACACGCAGGTACAGGCCGTCTCACGTTCGCCATCGGCGTACTGGCGACTGGGGTAACTGCCTGGCCTGCGGGAACATCGTCTCGCACCATCGGGTTGGAGCAGATGTCGGCGTTCGGGGTCAGGAGGCCATCGACGGTGTCGGCAGTTGGAATGAGCGGTCCCCGCTTGCGGGACTAAGCTGCGGAAGGACAGGGAGGGGAAGTTCCCCCCACTGCCTGACCGCTCTGAGGAGCGATTAACGATGTTCGAGAGGTTCACCGACCGCGCGCGGCGGGTTGTCGTCCTGGCTCAGGAAGAAGCCCGGATGCTCAACCACAACTACATCGGCACCGAGCACATCCTCCTGGGCCTGATCCACGAGGGTGAGGGTGTCGCCGCCAAGGCCCTTGAGAGCCTCGGGATTTCGCTCGAGGCGGTCCGCCAGCAGGTGGAGGAGATCATCGGCCAGGGCCAGCAGGCCCCGTCCGGACACATCCCCTTCACCCCCCGTGCCAAGAAGGTCCTGGAGCTGTCGCTCCGCGAGGCCCTTCAGCTGGGTCACAACTACATCGGCACGGAGCACATCCTGCTCGGCCTGATCCGCGAGGGTGAGGGCGTCGCCGCCCAGGTCCTCGTCAAGCTGGGCGCAGACCTCAACCGGGTGCGGCAGCAGGTCATCCAGCTGCTCTCCGGTTACCAGCAGGGCAAGGAGACCGCCACCGCCGGCGGGCCTGCCGAGGGCACCCCCTCGACGTCCCTGGTGCTCGACCAGTTCGGCCGGAACCTCACCCAGGCCGCTCGTGAGTCCAAGCTCGACCCGGTCATCGGGCGCGAGAAGGAGATCGAGCGGGTCATGCAGGTGCTGTCCCGCCGTACCAAGAACAACCCGGTGCTGATCGGTGAGCCCGGCGTCGGCAAGACCGCCGTCGTCGAGGGCCTCGCTCAGGCCATCGTCAAGGGCGAGGTGCCCGAGACCCTCAAGGACAAGCACCTCTACACCCTCGACCTCGGTGCCCTGGTCGCCGGCTCCCGCTACCGCGGTGACTTCGAGGAGCGCCTGAAGAAGGTCCTCAAGGAGATCCGCACCCGCGGCGACATCATCCTGTTCATCGACGAGCTGCACACGCTGGTCGGTGCGGGTGCCGCCGAGGGCGCCATCGACGCGGCCTCGATCCTGAAGCCGATGCTGGCCCGCGGTGAGCTGCAGACCATCGGCGCCACCACGCTCGACGAGTACCGCAAGCACCTGGAGAAGGACGCGGCCCTCGAGCGCCGCTTCCAGCCCATCCAGGTTGCCGAGCCGTCGCTGCCGCACACCATCGAGATCCTCAAGGGCCTGCGCGACCGGTACGAGGCCCACCACCGGGTCTCCATCACCGACGAGGCCCTCGTCCAGGCCGCGACCCTGGCCGACCGGTACATCTCGGACCGCTTCCTGCCGGACAAGGCGATCGACCTGATCGACGAGGCCGGTTCCCGGATGCGCATCCGCCGGATGACCGCGCCGCCGGACCTCCGCGAGTTCGACGAGAAGATCGCGGGCGTGCGCCGCGACAAGGAGTCCGCGATCGACTCGCAGGACTTCGAGAAGGCCGCCTCCCTCCGCGACAAGGAGAAGCAGCTCCTGGCCGCCAAGGCCAAGCGGGAGAAGGAGTGGAAGGCCGGCGACATGGACGTCGTCGCCGAGGTCGACGGCGAGCTGATCGCCGAGGTCCTCGCCACGGCCACCGGCATCCCGGTCTTCAAGCTGACCGAGGAGGAGTCCTCTCGTCTGCTGCGCATGGAGGACGAGCTGCACAAGCGGGTCATCGGCCAGGTCGACGCCGTCAAGGCGCTCTCCAAGGCGATCCGCCGTACCCGCGCCGGTCTGAAGGACCCGAAGCGTCCGGGTGGCTCGTTCATCTTCGCCGGTCCGTCCGGTGTCGGTAAGACCGAGCTGTCCAAGGCGCTCGCCGAGTTCCTCTTCGGCGACGAGGACGCGCTGATCTCCCTCGACATGTCGGAGTTCAGCGAGAAGCACACGGTCTCCCGGCTCTTCGGTTCGCCCCCCGGCTACGTGGGCTACGAAGAGGGCGGCCAGCTCACCGAGAAGGTCCGCCGCAAGCCGTTCTCCGTCGTGCTCTTCGACGAGGTCGAGAAGGCCCACCCGGACATCTTCAACTCGCTGCTGCAGATCCTGGAGGACGGTCGCCTGACCGACTCCCAGGGCCGGGTCGTGGACTTCAAGAACACGGTCATCATCATGACGACCAACCTCGGCACCCGGGACATCTCCAAGGGCTTCAACCTGGGCTTCGCCGCCGCGGGCGACACGAAGACCAACTACGAGCGCATGAAGAACAAGGTCTCGGACGAGCTGAAGCAGCACTTCCGGCCCGAGTTCCTCAACCGCGTCGACGACGTGGTGGTCTTCCCGCAGCTGACCCAGGCCGACATCCTGCGGATTGTCGACCTGATGATCAGCAAGGTGGACGAGCGCCTCAAGGACCGGGACATGGGCATCGAGCTGTCCCAGTCCGCCAAGGAGCTGCTCTCCAAGAAGGGCTACGACCCGGTGCTGGGCGCGCGTCCGCTGCGTCGCACGATCCAGCGCGAGGTCGAGGACACCCTCTCGGAGAAGATCCTCTTCGGCGAGCTGCGTCCCGGTCACATCGTGGTCGTGGACACCGAGGGCGAGGGCGAGACCCAGACCTTCACCTTCCGCGGTGAGGAGAAGTCGGCGCTGCCCGACGTCCCGCCGATCGAGCAGGCGGCCGGCGGTGCCGGACCGAACCTGAGCAAGGACGCGTAAGCGGTCCGAACGCCCGTAGGGGGCCGGTGCCACAGGCACCGGCCCCCTACGCGTGTCTGCGCGACGTCACCGCGCGGACGCGGGGTCGCGACCTACGAGAGCTGGCCGTCGTAGTCCGGCAGCTTGTACGTCTTCTCGGCGTGGCCGCCGGAGAGGTCGGTGGTGCTGTTCCCGATGTTCGCGATGATCGTGTAGCCCTTGGACTCGATCTTGACGCGCTGCGCCGTCTTGTAGGCGTCGACGGTCTTGAAGAAGTCGAACAGCCCGCGCACGTGGAGACCGGCGACCTTGTAGCCCGCGTACTTCAGGTTGAAGTCGGTCACGCCGGAGATGATGCCCGGCCGGGCGGTGACGAAGAACAGCGCGACGCCGTGGTCCTGGGCGTACCGGGCGACGTCGAGGACCGGCTTGTTGGCCGGCTGCGGGTAGCTGAAGCCGTAGTCGGTCTCCAGGCTGGTGTTGTCGATGTCGAGGACGATCGCCTGCTTCTCACCCGGCTCGGTGGCGGCGATGCGCTGCTTCAGATACGGCAGGGCCTCGTTCATCACGGCCCGGCAGTCGGCCTGCCAGGTGGCGTAGTCGACGTCCGCCGCCGCGGCACCGACGCTGGCCGTGGCGACGGTGGAGGTGCCGCTGGCCGGTGCGGCCTGGGCGCCGACCGGGACGGCCATCGCGGTGACGGCGGCCGTGGCCACGGCGGTCATGCCGATACGGCGCTTCCAGGTGCCTCTGGTCATGGGTGGGGGTCCTCTCACGTCCAAGCGCTGCGGGTGTCGTGGGCATGCTCATCGGTGGTGATGGCTTGAGGGCAACCAGCGGGTTACTGGACGGTAGTGGTCGGCGAGACCCCCGTCACACCCCCGTGCATGCATCGTGACGTGGGTCACAAGTGCCATGCGGGGCAAGGGAGTAGCCGCGGTCACATTCCCAAGTGCCCTACGGGGCGCGGCCGGTGACTTGGGGCACAGGAGCTACGTCACGTACTACGCGGAATAGTCGTAAGGGCAATTCGGACATACCGCGCGTAAGGTTCTGGGTCCCCTCGGGGTGCGGAGGCTACGTGCGTAGACGGGTGCCGCATGGGGGGTTCAGGGGGCCTTGTGCCCTCAAGTGTCTGATTTGAGGCGGAGTACTAGCTTCCGTCGTAGATCACACGTTTGGGGCATTGGCGGAGTGCGGGTTACCAAGGGATGGCCGTCCGGCGAGCGTCCTCGCTCCGGGCGGCAGACCCCGTCCCCGGCCTCATGAGGTTTCGATGTTCCAGCACGTCACGTTCCGTTCTTCCCGTACGCCCAAGCTCCGCTCCCGCGTGGCCGTCGGCGCCGTCGCAGTCGGCGCCTCGGTCGTGCTGGGGACCGGAGTGGCGTCCGCCGTCGCCCCCCAGGCCAAGACCGCGGCCCCCGCGGCGCAGACCGCCTCCGTCGTGAAGGCCGCCCCGGTGGCCAAGAAGGCTCCGGCCAAGAAGGCCCCGAGCTGGGTCGACCCGGTCAAGAAGTACAAGCTGTCCGCCAGCTTCGCCCAGGCCGGCAACATGTGGAACTCCACCCACAGCGGCCAGGACTTCGCCGTCCCGAGCGGCACCAAGGTCTTTGCCGCCCACGGCGGCAAGGTCGTCAAGGCCGGCGGCAACGGCGCCGGTGACGGTCCGGCCTACGGCAACGCCGTCGTGATCAAGCACGCGAACGGCGTCTACTCGCAGTACGCCCACCTGTCCAAGGTGAAGGTGAAGGTCGGCCAGATCGTCAAGACCGGTCAGCGCATCGCCCTGTCCGGCAACACGGGCAACTCCAGCGGCCCGCACCTGCACTTCGAGATCCGTACGACCGCCAACTACGGTTCGGCGATCGACCCGGTCAAGTTCCTCCGAGGCAAGGGCGTGACCGTCTGAGGACGGTGACGACCCCCGGCGGTCAGGACGACCGCGAGCCCTGATGGGCCCGGGTGATCAGATCGGTGGCGACCTCCAGGACGGCCTTGCGCTTGTCCTCGGGGTCGCCTTCGACGTCCTGGAGGAAGTGCACGCCCGCGTGGAGCGTCACCAGGGCGCTCACGCCGCGCACCTGCTCGGTGAGGGGGGCGTCCTGGTCGATGATGATGTCCCGCAGGTCGCGCATGCGGTTCTTGAAGGTGTCGCCGATCTCCAGCTCGCGCACGGTCGCCTGGTTCTCCTGCATGAAACGGAAGAGCGGCATGGCCTCGCTCAGTGCCTGGCTGTAGCGGCGCACGATCTCGTGCTTGGTCTCCAGGGTGCTGGGCTGCTGCCGCCCCCACTCGATCAGATCACCGATCGGCCTCGTCAGGTCCGCGAAGATGCTGACGATGATCTCTTCCTTGGTCTTGAAGTGGTAGTACAGCGCCGCCTTCGTGACCTCCAGACGTTCGGCGATCTCGCGGAGCGACGTCTTCTCGTAGCCCTGCTCGGCGAAGAGTTCGAGGGCCACGTCCTGGATGCGCTGACGGGTGTTGCCCCGGCGCTGCTGCTTCGTGCCGTCCATGGTGACGTCCATCCTCGTACTCCTCGTGCCGCCGCCGAAACCGGGGCCGCTCCCGGTAAGAAAAACTTACCCGCCACCCGCATCGAACTTACTTGACGCCCGGCTAGTTCGGGGTCTAACTTCCTCCAGTGTAGTGAACTAGCCGGGCGGCAAGTAAGTGGCTGCTCTGGGGGAGTGAGAAACGATGGCGGACACACAGACCAAAGCGCCGGGCACCGGCGGCACCGGCCGTTCCGGGGGCGGCGACGGCACGGAAGCGCAGGAGAAGCAGCCCCAGAGCGTGCGGGTCGTGATCCTCGCGCTCATGATCACCATGATGCTCGCGATGCTCGACAACATGATCGTCGGCACCGCGATGCCCACGATCGTCGGCGAACTGGGCGGCCTCGAACACCTGTCGTGGGTGGTCACGGCCTACACCCTCGCGACGGCCGCCTCCACCCCGCTCTGGGGCAAGATCGGCGACATGTACGGGCGCAAGGGCGCCTTCCTCGCCTCGATCGTGATCTTCCTGATCGGTTCGGCGCTGAGCGGCATGGCGCAGGACATGAGCCAGCTCATCGCCTTCCGCGCTGTGCAGGGTCTCGGCGCGGGCGGTCTGATGGTCGGCGTCATGGCGATCATCGGTGACCTGGTCCCGCCGCGGGAGCGCGGCAAGTACCAGGGCATGATGGCCGGCGTCATGGCGATCGCGATGATCGGCGGACCTCTCGTCGGCGGCACCATCACCGACCACCTCGGCTGGCGCTGGGCCTTCTACATCAACCTGCCGCTCGGCATCGTCGCCCTCGGCCTGATCACCGCGGTCCTGCACCTGCCGAAGAAGCGCTCGCAGGCCCGGATCGACTACCTCGGCGCGATCCTGCTGACCGTCGGCATCACCTCCATCGTCCTCGTCACCACCTGGGGCGGCACGGAGTACGCCTGGTCCTCCGCGCGGATCATGGAACTGATCGGCATCGGTGTCGCCGCCCTCGTCGGCTTCGTGTTCTGGCAGACCAGGGCCTCCGAGCCGATCCTGCCGCTGCACATCTTCCGCAGCCGCAACTTCACCCTGATGTCGATCATCGGCTTCATCACCGGCTTCGTGATGTTCGGTGCGACGCTCTTCCTGCCGCTGTACCAGCAGTCCGTGCAGGGCGCGTCGGCCACCAACTCGGGGCTGCTGCTCCTGCCGATGCTGGGCGCGATGCTGCTGACCTCGTTGGTCGTGGGCCGGATCACCACCAACAGCGGCCGCTACAAGATCTTCCCGATCCTCGGCGGCGTGCTGATGACCATCGGGCTCTACCTGCTGTCGACCATGGACACCGACACCTCCCGCTTCACCTCGGGTGTCTTCATGGCCGTGGTCGGTCTGGGTATGGGCTGCCTGATGCAGATCACCATGCTGGTCGCGCAGAACAGCGTCGAGATGAAGGACATGGGCGTCGCGTCCTCCTCGGCCACGCTGTTCCGTACGCTCGGGTCCTCCTTCGGTGTCGCGATCATGGGCGCGCTGTTCAACAGCCGGGTCCAGGACGTCATGTCCGAGCGGGCCGGTGCGCTGGGGTCCAAGGTGACCGAGCAGTCCGCGCAGCTGGACGCGGCGAGCCTCGCGAAGCTGCCGGCGGCGGCGCGGGAGGCCTACCAGTTCGCGGTGTCGGACGGTACGCACGCGGCGTTCGTGCTGGGGGCGGCGGTGACGGTGATCGGGCTGGTGGCCGCGTTCTTCGTCAAGGAGGTGCCCCTGCGGGGGGCTGCGCCCGGGGCGAAGGACGCGGAAGGGGAGGCCGTGCGGCCTCCGGTCGTCGAGCCGGTCTGATCCGCCTCGCGCGGAGATCCGCCTTGCGTGGGCGGGGTTCTGTCAGGAAGGCCCTCGGGTGGTGTCCGCCTCCGGGGGCCTTTCCCCGTGTGTGGGGGAGGAGGGGAGGCGGGGGGAGGGAAGCAGGTGGAGTTTGCGGGTGCGGGTGGGTGGGGGCTGGTCGCGCAGTTCCCCGCGCCCCTGAGGTGGGTGGGGGTGGGCGTCCGTGGGTGTGTGCGGGGAGGTCGGGGCTGGGTGCGCGGTTCCCCGCGCCCCTGACGGGGGCGGGGGCCCGTTGTTACGGCAGGGTCGGGTAGCTGCCTGTGTTGGTGGGGGCGTGTTCGGGGAGCCAGAGGACGGCTACGGCGCCCTCGGACGGGACGTGTTCCGGGGTGCCGGTGGGTCTGACGTTGCGGAAGGTCAGGCGGGCGCCCAGGACGCGGGCCTGTCCGGCGGCGATGGTCAGGCCGAGGCCGTGGCCGTGGCCCGCCCGGTCGCTGCTGCCGGTGCGGAACCGGCTCGGGCCTTCTTCCAGGAGGTTCTCGGGGAAACCGGGGCCGTGGTCGCGGACCCGGATGACCCGGCCCTCCACGGTGACCTGGATCGGCGGCTTGCCGTGCCGGGCGGCGTTGGCGAGCAGGTTGAACAGCACGCGCTCCAGGCGCCGTGGGTCGGTGGTGACCATCGACTCGTGCACCACGCGCACCTCGATCTCCGGGTCCTTGGCCGCGACCCGCCGGGTGACGAACTCGCCCAGCAGGATGTCCTGGAGTTCCGCCCGCTCGGAGGCACCGTCGAGGCGGGCCACCTCCAGGACGTCCTCGACGAGGGTGCGCATCGCCTTGGCCCGGTCCAGGACCAGCTCGGTGGGCCGTCCCGGGGGCAGCAGTTCGGCGGCGGTGAGCAGTCCCGTCACGGGCGTACGCAGCTCGTGCGCGATGTCCGCGGTGACGCGGCGCTCGGCCTCCAGGCGCTGCTGCAACGCGTCCGTCAGCGCGTCCACGGCGCTGGCCAGGTCGTCGGTCTCGTCGCTGACCACCCCGCCGATGGCGTCCCTCACCCGCACGTCCGTGTCGCCCTTGGCGACCTGGTTGGCGGCGGCCGCCGCCTTGCGCAGCCGACGGGAGAGCTGACCGCCGATGAGCACGCCGAGCGCGCTGCCTCCGAGGACGACAGCGATCGAGCCGATCACCAGGGCCTGGTCGAGGTCGTTGAGGATGTCGGTGCTGCGGTCGGTGAAGCCGGTGTGCAGCGACAGGACGTGGCCGCCCTTCACGGGCACCGCCGCCCAGATGTCGGGTGCCTCGCCCCCGTGGTCGGAGACGAACGTCGCCCGGCGTCCTTCGCGGACCTTCTTCCGCAGCTCGGCCGGGAGAGCCGGGTCGTCGATCTTGATGTTCGGGAAGTTGGGGCGGCCGGACAGCTCGTAGCTGCGCTGGGCGATCTGGACGCGCTCGTCGGCCAGGTCGCGCGCGTTGTCCAGCATGGAGACCCGGGCCGCGTTGTGCACGACCAGGCTGAGCACGATCGCCACCAGGGCGCCGACGAACGCGATGGCCGCGCTGAGCTTCCACCGCAGTCCGGAACGGATGCCCGCGCGCTCCACGCGGACCGGAACCAGGTGCCGCAACATCCCCCGCATCCCCGTCCGCTCAGGCCTTCAGCTTGTAGCCGAAGCCGCGGACCGTCTCGATCCGGTCCTGGCCGATCTTCGTCCGCAGCCGCTGGACGTGGACGTCGACGACGCGGGTGTCACCACCCCAGCCGTAGTCCCACACCCGTTCGAGCAGTTTGTCGCGGGAGAGCACCGTGCCCGGCGCGGAGGAGAACTCCAGCAGCAGCCGCATCTCGGTCGGGGTGAGGGCGACCGGGCGCCCCGATCGGCGTACCTCCATGCCTTCGGTGTCGACCTCCAGGTCTCCGAAGGTCAGCACACCGCCGACGGGGGAGGTGTCGGGCTCGCCCCGGTCGTTGCCGCCCGCGTGGCCGAAGCGGCGCAGCACCGCGCGGATGCGCGCGACCAGGACGGCGCCGTCGAACGGCTTGGTCACATAGTCGTCGGCGCCCGCCTCCAGGCCGAGGACGACGTCGATGGAGTCGGCGCGCGCGGAGAGCATGATCACTGGCACTGTCGACTCGTCGCGGATGCGTCGGCACAGGCTCACCCCGTCCAGTCCCGGCACCATCACGTCGAGCAGGGCGATGTCGGGCCGGTCGGCGCGGAACGCCTCCAGGCCGGACAGGCCGTCGGGCATGGCCGTGACCACGAAGCCGTCCCGCTCCAGGGCGAGCTGGGTGGCCTCGCGGATGACGTCGTCGTCCTCGACGAACAGGACGTGTGTCTGGTCTGCCATCCCGGTGCTCTCAGTCCTCGTGAAGGTCGTACGTGAAGGTCATGGGTATCCAGGGCGCGGCTGTCGATCCGCTGTCGGTGTTCCCTTGGGGGGACGCCGGGAGCGCCCGGAGCGTTCATCCGGCGGTCCGCCGCTTTCCCGCTGTCCGTGGTCTCCACCCGTTCATCGGTCCGACCGGCCCGATCGGTTCACGCCACGACGAACTTTCTGCCGGAGATTTTTCCCGCCCCACCGACCGGCTGCCACTGCTGCCCGCCTCGCGGCCACGGCCCCACCGAACCCGGCCTCAGCGAACTCGGCCCCACCGAACGCGGCCCCGTCAGCCCCGGTCCCCGCCGCCCCCCGCTCCCGGTCGGCCGCTCCCGCCGCGTTCAGCCGCCGTCGTCGACCGGTGCCGTGGGCTCCGACCCGACCACGCTGCTGTAGTCGTTGTGCCAGCTGTACTCCTTGACGAAGCGGCCCGCGGACGACCACCGGTACGTGATCACGTTCTCGCCGGACGGGCTGGAGACCGGATCGCCCTTCTCGTACACCTGCTTGGTCACGACCAGGTCGCCCCGGTCTATCTCGGCGTAGACCGGGGGGTCCTCGTCCTTGAACACGTTCTCGTAGCGGCCGTCGGTCTCCCGGTACACGTACGAGCCGACGCCGACCGCGTCGCCGCAGGTCAGCACGTTGATCACCACGTCGCTGCCGGGGCCGCCGGTCAGTTGGCCGTAGGACACGTCCACCGGGTACTCGTCGCCCACGCAGGGCTGGAGGTCGCGTCGGACCTCCGCCGAGACCGCCGGGTCGTCCTTCACGATGCGGACGGCCCCCTCACGGTCGGGCCCCGGGGTGGCGGCGGCCGTCGGCGCGTTGGTCGCGCCGCTCACGACGTCCGCGTGCGCCGGGCCCTCGTCGCGCGCGCCCGTGCCGCCGGTTCCGCAGGAGGACACGAAAAGGCCGAGGGCGGCGAGCCCGGCCACTGCCGTGATCGCCGCCGGATAAGCGCCTCGGGCCGCCGGGGGCCCGGCCTCTGTCAGGCCGCCGCGCAACGCTCCCGCTCCTCACGCTCCAGCGCGCGTGCGTCCAGGTCGCGGGCCTCCAGCTCCTCGCGGAGGCGGGCGAGCGCCCGGTGCAGCGTGCTCTTGACCGTTCCCGCCGACATGCCCAGGGCGGCGGCGGTCTCCTCGGTGGACATCTGCTCCCAGTGTCGCAGCACCACGACGCTGCGCTGCTTCGGAGCGAGAACTTTCATGGCGTCCATCAGGAGGGCGCGGTCCGCGTGCTGCTCGGTGGCGTCGTCCACGCAGGCGTCCGGGAGCTGCTCGGTGGGCACTTCCTCCAGCTTGCGGGCCCGCCACCACTCGGTCCGGGTGTTGATCATGACCCGGCGCAGGTACGCGTCGGCCAGGCGCTTGTCCGCGATGCCGTCCCAGCGGCCGTACGTCCGGGCCAGGGCCGTCTGGAGCAGGTCCTGGGCGTCGACCGGGTCCGGGACCAGCCGGCGGGCGCTGCGCAGCAGCGCGTCCTGCCGGGTGCGGACGTACTCCTCGAAGTCGAGCACCTCGCCCTGCGCCATATCAACCGCCTCCGTGTCCCCGTACCGACGGGCTGGTCCCTGTCGGTGTGTCCTGCCTGGGTCTCTCGCTCGTGCCGTCCCGGGCACGGAAGAGAAGCTACGGAGCGGTTGTCACGGCACTGTCCGAGGCAGCCTGCGGCTAGCACTCGGCTGTCCGTCGGTTGTGTAACGGAAGTAGGTCCGGGGTAAAGAGCGGCACCCTCTGGGCAGGGTTTGGTGGTTTTTATGCCCACGGGACATGTGACAGAGGGCCGTTCACGGCTGTGAAGAAGTGCGGCCGCAGCCGTGGACGAGGTGTCCGGCTGCGGCCGTACGCGCGTGGAACGCGCATCGCGCGCGAGGCACGTCGGGACGTCGGGACGTCGGGACGTCGGGACGTCGGGTGGTGGGTGGCCTCGCGTCGTGTCAGGTGAGGGGCAGCCGGTAGAGGCCGCCGGGCAGGGGTTCCACCAGGCCGTCCGCGACGAGGCCGTCCAGGGCCCGCGCGCGCTGTACGGGCTCGTGCCACACCCGGTCCAGGACGGCCTGCGGCACGGGCGTGTGCGCGTCGCGCAGGACGGCGAGCAGCTTGCCGCGGACCTGCCGGTCCGTCCCGGCGTACGTCTGTCCCCGGCGCGGCGGTCCCTCGTGGTCCGGCTTGCCCGCGAGCCGCCAGGCGCACTGCGCGGTGATCGGGCACCGGTGGCACGTCTCGTTCTTCGCGGTGCAGACCAGGGCACCCAGCTCCATCGACGCGGCGGCCCACCGCGCGGCGGTCGCCTCGTCCTCGGGGAGCAGCGCGCGGGCCAGCTTCCGCTCGGCGGCGGTGGTCGCGTTCGGCGGGTACTGCACGCCGGTGACGGCCCGCGCGAACACACGGCGGACGTTGGTGTCCAGGACGGCGTGCCGCTGCCCGTACGCGAACGAGGCGACGGCCGCGGCGGTGTACTCGCCGATGCCGGGCAGCGCCAGCAGCTGGGCGTGGTCGGACGGTACGTCGCCGCCGTGCCGTTCCGTTATGGCGACCGCGGCGCCGTGCAGCCGCAGCGCGCGCCGCGGGTAGCCGAGCCGGCCCCACGCGCGCACGGCCTCGCCGGGGGCGTCCGCGGCGAGGTCGGCGGGGCGCGGCCAGCGGGCGAGCCACTGCTCGTAGACCGGCAGGACGCGGCTGACGGGCGTCTGCTGGAGCATGAACTCGCTGACCATCACGCCCCAGGCACCGGCCTCGGGGCGCCGCCAGGGCAGGTCGCGCGCGTGGTCCTCGAACCAGTCGATGACCGGGGTGTGCAGGTGCGCGCCGGAGGCCGGTCCGGCCGTGGGATCGACCGGCCCGCCGGGCGCGGGACCGACCGTGGTGCCGGTCCCGGGGCCGGGCGTGGCATCGGCGGAGGCGTCGTGCGTGGGGTCGGTGGTCGCGCCGGGGGACGACTGCTCTCCGAGGGACGGGCCGGAGGCGGCGTCGGCGGGGCTGCTGTGCGGGGGCTTCGTGGGGGCAGTCATGGCCTCCCGATCCTGCCATGCGCGGGCGGGCACGCGCGCATACCGCCACTCGGAGCGGCCGAGCGGCGGGAGCGCGGCCGGTGTCGTGCGCCGTACGACGCGCGTGGCGTGGGCGGCGCGCAAGGTCTGTGCAGCGCGCGCGTGGCCGGTGACATCGGTACGGGTCGCGCCCGCGTGTGGCGTCCGCGGGTGGCCGAAGGGGGAGGGGTGGCGCCCGGCCGCGTCCGAGGCGGACTGAGGCGCGGGCGCGGACTGAGGCGCGGGCGGGACGAGGCCGAGGCGTGGCCAGAGGTGCAAGGGCCGCGAATGCGAAGGAGTGACTTCTCACCCTCCGTGCGCATCTGACGGTTCGTCGTCACGTCCTGCGACCGGCGAGGTGGGTCGGAGGCTCAAGTGGGCTGTGGGGCGCCGCTGTCCGGGATGATGATCCGGAAAAGTTGTGCTCCAGGCGGCGGGTGGGGCCGGGTGGGGCGACGATCTCTCGTACAGTTTGCGCCGTGGGATCTCTGCGCAATCCGGTCGGGCCGCTTCCCTCCTCCATCTACTGGCGTCGGAGGGTCGTCATCGTGTCCGTGCTCGCCCTGTTGGCGCTGCTGGTCACCTGGATCGTGACCTCGGGCGGTGGTGGCGGCAGAAACGGCGCGGACGGCTCCGACGGCAAGAATCCCGCGTCGTCCATCACGCCGGGACCGTCCGGGTCGGGGCCCGCGATCAGTCAGAACCCCGGCGGACGCGACGAGTCGGACGACGAGGGTTCCGGCGGGTCCGGCTCGGGTTCCGGATCGGGGTCGGGTTCGGGTGGCGGCTCGGGTTCCGGTGAGGGCACGGCGGCCGGTGCAGGTGCGGGCTCCGGCGGCGCGGACTCCGGTGGCGGCGCGGCCGGTTCGGGCGGCACGGACGACGGCGCCAACGGCAGCGGGTCGAGCACGACGCTGCCCGCCGGTACGACGCTCCCCAACTGCACGCCCGGTGTGGT
Source organism: Streptomyces sp. NPDC091281 (assembly GCF_044757425.1). Lineage (NCBI taxonomy): Bacteria > Bacillati > Actinomycetota > Actinomycetes > Kitasatosporales > Streptomycetaceae > Streptomyces > Streptomyces sp. NPDC091281. The sequence goes on from NZ_JBIVUY010000015.1 coordinate 228,819, forward strand.
GTCGTTGAGCCTGCGCAGCGTCCGCAACACCTACGCGCCCGGCGAGGCGCCCACCTTCCGGCTGACCGCGAAGAACACCTCCGGCAGCGACTGCAAGGTCGATCTCGGCCCGAAGAAGACGCTGTTGACGATCACTCAGGCGGGCGGGGACGACGACTACTGGGCCTCTGCGGACTGCCCCAAGGGCGCCGCGAGCCTGCTGTACCGCGTCCCGGCCGGGGAGACCTTCACGTACACCGTGAAGTGGGACCGCAAGCCGAGCGCGCCGGAGTGCGCCACGCCTCCGGCGGGGACGGCGAAGCCGGGGACCTACCTGGTCGAGGCGAAGGCGCCGGGGTTCTCGACGGCGCAGACGTCGTTCGTGCTGGAAGAGGACTGAGCGCGGTCGCGGTCGTGGGGCTCGCGCCTCACCGTCGCGTGGGCCCGCTCCACCGCCCGGTCCACCCCACGACCGGCCGTTTCACCGCATGCCGGGCGAGCCGCACTACCTGGACGGAGCGTTCCGTATAGGCGGTTCGCTCCGTGCAGCCCGACGCCTCCGGTCAGACGTACCGCTCCAGGATCGACGACTCGGCCAGGCGTGACAGGCCTTCGCGGACGCTGCGCGCGCGGGCCTCGCCGACGCCGTCGACCGTCTGGAGGTCGTCGACGCTCGCCGCGAGGAGCTTCTGGAGGCCGCCGAAGTGCTCCACCAGGCGGTCGATGATCGCGCCGGGCAGCCGGGGCACCTTGGCCAGCAGCCGGAACCCGCGCGGCGACACCGCAGAGTCCAGTGCTTCGGGGGAGCCCGTGTAGCCCAACGCGCGTGCCACCGTGGAGAGTTCGAGCAGCTCGGCGTGGCTGAGCGCGTCGAGCTCGTACAGCGCCTCGTCGACGGTGCGGGAACGCTTGGCCGTCGGCTCCGGCACATAGTCCCGGACGACCAGCTCGCGTTCGGGTTCCACGCCCGCGATCAGCTCGTCGAGCTGGAGGGCCAGCAGGCGGCCGTCGGTGCCGAGTTCGACCACGTACTCGGCGATCTCGGTGGCGATCCGGCGGACCATCTCCAGGCGCTGGGCGACGGCGGAGACGTCCCGGACCGTCACGAGGTCCTCGATCTCCAGCGCCGACAGCGTGCCCGCGACCTCGTCGAGGCGGAGCTTGTAGCGCTCCAGGGTGGCGAGGGCCTGGTTGGCGCGGGAGAGGATCGCCGCGGAGTCCTCCAGGACCCGGCGCTGACCGTCGACGTAGAGGGCGATCAGGCGCATGGACTGGGAGACCGAGACGACCGGGAAGCCGACCTGCTTGCTGACCCGGTCCGCGGTGCGGTGCCGGGTGCCGGTCTCCTCGGTGGGGATCGTCGGGTCGGGCACCAGCTGGACGCCGGCCCGCAGGATCTTCGACAGGTCGGAGGAGACCACGATGCCGCCGTCGAGCTTGCACAGCTCGCGCAGCCGGGTCGCCGCGAACTCGACGTCCAGGACGAAGCCGCCCGTGCACATCGCCTCGACGGTCTTGTCGGAGCCCAGCACGATGAGGCCGCCGGTGTTGCCGCGCAGGATGCGCTCCAGGCCGTCCCGCAGGGCCGTGCCGGGGGCCACCGCGCTGAGCGCGGCCCGCATCAGGGCCTCGGCACCGGCACTCCCGCCGGACTTTCCGGGAGTCGCCGCCCGGTCGTTGGCTGCCACTGCACTCCTCCGGTCACAGGTTCTGGGGCGCTCCCGTTTCGCGTACTCGGTTCGTACGGACGGGTGAGACCAGGGCAAAGTCTACCGGCGCTGCTCCTGGTCCCGTGGGGCGTCTCGGCGAGGTGAGCGCGGCAGGACCCGCAGGGCGTCCCCCATGTCGGCCACTTCGAGGACCTTCATCCCCGGCGGGACCTTGCCCGGATCGCCCGGTACGAGCGCGTGGGTGAAGCCCAGGCGGTGGGCCTCGCTGAGTCTGCGCTGCACGCCCGTGACCCGTCTGACCTCGCCCGCGAGGCCCACTTCGCCGATCGCGACCAGGTTCTTGGGCAGCGGGGTGTCGCTCGCCGCGGAGGCCAGGGCGAGGGCGATCGCTAGGTCGGCGGCGGGCTCGGAGAGCTTCACGCCGCCGACCGTCGCGGAGTAGATGTCCCGCTTGCCGAGCGCGCTGATCCGGCCGCGCTGCTCCAGCACGGCGAGCATCATCGAGACGCGGGAGGTCTCCAGGCCGGACGTCGTGCGGCGCGGGGAGGGGATCTGCGAGTCGACGGTGAGCGCCTGGACCTCGGCGACCAGCGGGCGGCGGCCCTCCAGGGTGACGGTCAGGCAGGTCCCGGGGACCGGTTCGTCACGTCGTGTCAGGAAAAGTCCGCTCGGGTCGGCGAGGCCCGTGATGCCCTCGTCGTGCAGTTCGAAGCAGCCGACCTCGTCGGTGGCGCCGTAGCGGTTCTTGACGCCGCGGACGAGGCGCAGGCGCGCGTGCCGGTCACCTTCGAAGCTCAGGACGACGTCCACGAGGTGTTCCAGGAGGCGCGGTCCGGCGATCGCGCCGTCCTTGGTGACATGGCCCACGAGGAGGGTGGACATGCCGCGCTCCTTGGAGGCGCGGATGAGGGCGCCCGCCACCTCGCGGACCTGGGCCATGCCGCCCGGCGCCCCGTCGATCTCGGGGGAGGCGACCGTCTGCACCGAGTCCACGATCAGCAGGGACGGCTTCACCGCGTCCAAGTGGCCGAGGACGGCGGCGAGATCGGTCTCCGCCGCGAGATACAGGTGGTCGTCGAGGGCGCCGATGCGGTCGGCCCGCAGCCGGACCTGGCTCGCGGACTCCTCGCCGGTGACGTAGAGCGTGCGGTGCTCGTCGCTCGCCGACTTGGCGGCCACGTCGAGCAGGAGGGTCGACTTCCCCACGCCCGGTTCCCCGGCGAGCAGGACGACCGCGCCGGGGACCAGCCCGCCGCCCAGGACGCGGTCCAGCTCGGGGACGCCGGTGGGGCGGGCGGTGGCCTGGCGGCCGTCGACCTGGCCGATGGGCAGCGCGGAGGTGGTGACCCGGCCCGGCGCGGTCGTCCGCACGGCGGGCGCGCCGTACTCCTCGACCGTCCCCCAGGCCTGGCACTCGGGGCAGCGGCCGAGCCACTTGGCCGTCTGCCAGCCGCACTCGGTGCAGCGGTAGGACGGACGGTCCTTGGTGGTCTTCGTACGGGCAGCCATGGGGAAACCGTAGCCGCCGCCACCGACAACCGGCCGGGCCTGTGGACAGAGCCGACCGGGGACGGGCCGGGCGCCCCTGCCGGGACCCGCGGCTGACGGGCTCCGGACCCACACCCTCGCCACCCCGGACCTACACCCGCGGCACCCCGGCCCCACCCCCGACGCGCCTCCGCCCGCCCCGAACCGGCGCACGGAGGGCGCGGCGTTCCGGGTGTGACCCCCGTCGCGCGCACCCCACCCCCGGTGAATCAGCCACGCCCCGTCACGAACGGGCCATGGGAACCGGGGTTCCTGTCCCCTTATGAGGGATCGTTTCACCCGTACGGATTAAAAGGACTCAAGGGGGCAGAAGAGGCGGTTCGGCGGCGCCTACGGTCGCACGGGTGATGAGCAGCAGTCCGGAGACCCCGACCCGCACGACCGGCGCACACCGGGCGCACAGGGAGGCGCGTGACCGTACTCCGGCGCGCACGCCGGCGCAGCACCCGCCCGCGCGCTACGAGCCCTACCTGGACGGGTTGTTCACCTACTGCCTCTCGGTCCTGTGCGACCACGACACGGCCACCGCGGCCCTCGGTGACGTCCTTGCGCTCGCCGAGCGGCGCGGCCAGCGCGTCCCGGACGCCGCCGGGGACCGCCGGGCCTGGCTGTACGCGCTCGCCCGCTGGTCCTGCCTGCGCAAGCTCACCGAGGCCCGCCAGAAGCGCCAGGGCACGCACGCCGCGGGCCGCCACGGCGCGCACCGGGAGAGCGGCGTACGGCCCGCCCCGCCCGTCCCTGACGACGTCCAGCAGCGCCGCCGTCGCGAACTCGCCCTGCTGGCCTGGCCGGAGGCTGCCGGGACCACCCCCGAGCAGCGCGAGGCGCTCGAACTCGCCGTACGTCACCAGCTCGCCGCCCACGAGGTGGGCGCCGTCCTCGGGCTCGACCTCGCCGCCGCCCGCGAACTGCTCGCCTCGGCCGCCTGCGAGGTGGAGCGCACGCGCGCGGCGCTCGCCGTCGTCGAGACGGGCGGCTGCCCCGGTGTGGCGCGTCTCACGGGCGACCACCAGCTCGTGCTGAGCGCGGCGCTGCGCCGCGAACTCGTCCGGCACGTCGACGACTGCCCCCGCTGCCGCCGGGCCGCCGAGCGCGCGGTGCCCGGCCGCTGGCCCGGTGCCGGGGTCACGCCCGCCGAACTGCCCGTCCTGGAGGCGCCCCGCGCGGCCCTGCGCGGTGCCCTGGCGCACGGCCCCCGCGCGCGAGGGGCGGCCGTCCCGCGCTTCGACCGGCGCGGCTTCCCGATGGACCCCAAGGACCGTGCCGCCCGGCGCGACCGCCTGCGCGCGCGTGCGGTGACCACCACGGTCGTCGCCACCGTCGTGGCCGCCCCGGTGTTCGCGCTCTGGGCGGCCTACCGGGGCACCCCGACCGCCGACGGCACCGACGGCCGCGCGCCCACCGCCAGCGAGGCGCAGGGCCCGGACAGCCTCGACGGCCCGGCCGCGACCGGCTACCAGAACGCGGGGAACGCCAGCTCCAGACCGGGCAAGGGGCGCGGGGCGGGGAAGTCCGACGTGTCGGTGGAGGTCATCAGCGTCCCTGGGCTCGGCGACCGGGGCGAGGGCCATCTCACGGTGAAGGCGGCCACCAGCGGCGACACCACGCTGATCACGCTGAGCGTGCCCGCCGACGAGGACGGTCCGGTCCGCTGGTCGGCCACCACCGGCGCCGCCTGGCTCCACCTCAGCCGCTCCACGGGCACCCTGCGGCCCGGCGAGTCGGTCACGGTGCGCGTCCTGGTCGATCACGGACGCGAGCCCGCCGGGTACTGGCACGCGCGCGTGGCGGTCGCCCCGGCGGGCGCCGTCGTCTCCATCGACGGCCACGGCGCCGCTCCCGCCCCGACCACGCCCGCCCCGGGCAACGGCGGGCCCGGCGACCCGCAGCCCTCGACCGACCCGGAGCCGACGCCCACGGCCCCGCCCTCCACCGATCCCGGCCCCAGCAGCCCGCCGCCCTCGACGGACCCGGAGCCCACGCCCACCCCGGTGGAGTCGTCCCCGGCGCCCTCGGAGAGCACCACGCCGCCCGACGGCGAGAGCAGCGACCCGAGCCCGTCCACGTCGTGACAGCGGCCCGGAGACGGCCCCGGGAAGGACCGGGGAACTACCCGCGGGACTCCCGAAGCCCCTCCGGCGCCGCAAGCCCCTCCGGCGCCGCAAGCCCCTCCGGTGCCGAAAGCCCCGCCGCCGATGCCGGGGCCGGTGACGGCGCAGGGACCGGATCGGCGGGGTGCGGTGCCAGCAGCGGCAACTGCGAGGCCAGCCGCTCCTCGCACAGCTCGACCAGCCGGTCGTAGCCCGCCTTGCCCATCAGCTCGGTCAGTTCGGGCCGGTAGGACACGTACACCGGGTCGCCCGCGCCGTGCGCCGACGTCGCCGACGTGCACCACCAGTGCAGGTCGTGACCGCCCGGACCCCAGCCGCGCCGGTCGTACTCGCCGATCGACACCTGGAGCACGCGCGTGTCGTCCGGCCGGTCGATCCAGTCGTACGTCCGCCGCACCGGGAGCTGCCAGCAGACGTCCGGCTTGGTCTCCAGCGGCTCGCGTCCCTCCTTGAGGGCGAGGATGTGCAGCGAGCAGCCCGCGCCGCCCGCGAAGCCCGGCCGGTTCTGGAAGATGCACGAGCCGTTGAACGGGCGCGTCTGCCGCGAGCCTTCCTCGTCCTCCGCGATCCAGCCGCCGCGCTGCCCCTCCGCGTGGTGCTGCCAGATGTCCGGCGTGAGCCGCGCGACGTGCCCGGCGACCCGCTTCTCGTCGTCCTCGTCGGAGAAGTGCGCGCCCAGGGTGCAGCAGCCGTCGTCCGCGCGGCCGGCCTGGATGCCCTGGCAGCCGCTGCCGAAGATGCACGTCCAGCGGGAGGTCAGCCAGGTCAGGTCGCACCGGAAGACCTGTTCGTCGTCCGCCGGGTCGGGGAACTCCACCCACGCGCGCGCGAAGTCCAGGCCCTTCTCGTCCGCGGCGAGCGCCTTGCGGCCCTTCTTGTCGTTCTTCCCGCTCTTCCCGGGCCTCCCGACCTTCACCCGCGCGGCGACCGCGTCCGACCTGCCGTTCTTCTCGGCTTTGCCGGACTTGTCGGTCCTGTCGGCAATCGGGGTGTTCGCGTCGCCTGGCTTGTTTGCCTTTTTCGTCTTGGGCACGCCCCCAAGGGTAAGTCGCCCGCGCCGGGCAAAGGGACCGTCTCGGCATGCGTACCGGGGGCCGGGGCCAGGACCGGTGGCAGTAGCGTTTCCCCCATGAGACTCGGTGTCCTCGACGTGGGATCGAACACGGTGCACCTGCTGGTGGTGGACGCGCACCCCGGCGCGTGCCCGGTGCCCGCGCACTCCTTCAAGGTGGAACTGCGGCTGGCCGAACTGCTCGACGCGGACGGCGCGATCGGCCCGGAGGGCGTCGACCGCCTCATCGCCGTCATCCAGGAGGCGCTCCAGGCCGCCGAGGACAAGGGCGTCGAGGACGTGCTCCCGTTCGCCACCTCCGCCGTCCGCGAGGCCGGGAACGCGGACGCCGTCCTCGCGCGCGTGCGGGCCGAGACCGGTGTCGAGCTGCAGGTGCTCACCGGGGAGGAGGAGGCCCGCCTGACCTTCCTTGCGGCCCGCCGCTGGTTCGGCTGGTCGGCCGGGAAACTGCTCGTCCTGGACATCGGCGGCGGCTCCCTGGAGATCGCCTACGGCATCGACGAGGAACCCGACGCGGCCGTCTCCCTGCCGCTCGGCGCGGGCCGCCTCACCGCGGGCTGGCTCCCCGGCGACCCGCCCGGCCCCGACGCCATACGCGCGCTGCGGCGGCACGCGCGCGCCCAGATCGCCCGTACCGTCGGCGAGTTCACCCGCTTCGGCACCCCCGACCACGTGGTCGCCACCTCGAAGACGTTCAAGCAGCTCGCCCGGCTCGCCGGGGCCGCCCGGTCCGCCGACGGCCCCTACGTGCAGCGCGAGCTGAAGCGGGAGTCCCTGGAGGCGTGGGTGCCCCGCCTGGCCGGTATGACGGCCGCCCAGCGCGCCGAGCTGCCCGGCGTCTCCGAGGGCCGCGCGGCCCAGCTCCTGGCCGGGGCGATCGTCGCCGAGGGCGCGATGGACCTCTTCGGCGTGGAGACCCTGGAGGTCTGCCCGTGGGCGCTCCGCGAGGGCGTGATCCTCCGCCGACTGGACCACATGCGGGCAGACTGACCCCGCGGCCCGGCGGGGCGGACCGATCCCGCGGCCCCACGCGCCTCGCACGCCGCGCGCGTACGCCGTTCTCTTACGTCCCGTCCGTCCCACGCGCCGCTACGTGCGTCCCGCGCGCGAGCCGTTCGCGTCGCACCCCTCGCGCGCGTGCCCCGTTCCGCGTCGCCCTCGCGCGCGTCGGCCGGTTCCGTACTCGGCCGTACCCCGTTGCGCCTCGCCCCCCCGGCGCACCTCCGCCACCCGCTCCCCGGCGTCCCGTGTCGGCCCGTACCCTGTCCCTCGTGGCAGATCCAGTGGTGCGCATCCCGGATGCGAAGGTCGCCCTGTCGACGGCCTCGGTGTATCCGGAGTCGACGGCGACGGCCTTCGAGATCGCCGCGCGCCTCGGGTACGACGGCGTCGAGGTCATGGTCTGGAACGACCCCGTCAGCCAGGACGTCGAGGCGCTGCGCCGCCTCAGCGACTACCACCGCATGCCGATCCTGGCCGTGCACGCCCCCTGCCTCCTCATCACCCAGCGGGTCTGGTCCACCGACCCGTGGATCAAGCTCCAGCGGGCGCGCGCGGCGGCGGAGAAGCTCGGCGCGAGCACCGTCGTCGTCCACCCCCCGTTCCGCTGGCAGCGCCAGTACGCGCGCGACTTCGTCCAGGGCGTCTGGCGGATGGCCGACGAGACGGACGTACGGTTCGCCGTCGAGAACATGTACCCCTGGCGCTACCGGGACCGCGAGATGCTCGCGTACGCCCCCGACTGGGACGTCACCCAGGACGACTACCGGCACTTCACGATCGATCTCAGCCACGCCGCCACGTCCCGTACGGACGCCATGGACATGTTCGAGCGGATGGGCGACCGGCTCGGGCACGTGCACCTCGCCGACGGCAACGGCTCGGCCAAGGACGAGCACCTGGTGCCCGGCCGGGGCGCGCAGCCCTGTGCCGAACTGCTGGAGCGGCTCGCCGCGACCGGCTTCGACGGGCACGTCGTCATCGAGGTCAACACCCGGCGCGCGATGTCCGGCGCCGAACGTGAGGCCGACCTCGCGGAGGCGCTGGCCTTCACCCGGCTGCACCTGGCGTCCGCCGTGAAGGTGCCCCGCCCGTGACCGACGCCGGAGCGCGCCGCCGGGGACGGCCCCCGCGCGCGGCGTCCGCCGACACCCGCGACCGCATCCTGGCCGCGGCCCGCGAGGAGTTCTCCGAGCGCGGCTACGAGAAGACGTCGGTGCGGGGCATCGCCAAGGCCGCCGGCGTCGACGCGGCCCTCGTGCACCACTACTTCGGCACCAAGGAGAAGGTCTTCGCGGCCGCCGTGGAGGTCCTTTTCGCGCCCGCGCTCGCCGCGCCGGACGCGATCGCCGACGGCCCCCTGGACGGCGTCGGCGAGCGCCTGACCCGCTTCGTCCTCGGCGTCTGGGAGAACCCGGCCACCCGGAGGCCGCTCCTCGCCGTCGTCCGGTCGGCGGTCACCAACGACACCGCGGCGGCCGTCTTCCGCGGCCTCGTGGTCGCGCGCCTGACCCGCGTCGTGGCCTCCCGGCTCGACCTCCCGCAGGCCGAGCTGCGCGCCGAGCTGGCGGCGGCCCAGCTGGTCGGCACGGCGATGCTGCGCTACGTGATCAAGGTGGAGCCGCTGGCGTCGGCGGAGGTCGACGAGATCGTCGCGCGCCTGGCCCCCGTGGTCCAGGGACACCTCACCGGGCCGTGACAGCCACCGCGCGCGCCACACACGCTCACCGCACGCACGACCCGCGCGCCGCACGCCTCGTACGGCCATCACGCGCGTCACACACTCACCCCACGCCCCGCGCGCGCCGCCCACCCCGTACGGCCACCCCGCGCGCGTGAGTCTCCCCGCGCGCGAGACTCACGTCCCGCATTCCGGACACCCCGTCCCGGTCCCTGGATGACGGGCGTACGCTCGTTACTGCCCTGTATGTCTTCCTGTCTTCATCTGTCTCACAGCCCATCCGGCTGAAGGAGCGAGCGACGATGCCCGAGCTGAGGTCCCGCACAGTCACCCACGGCCGCAACATGGCGGGCGCCCGCGCCCTGATGCGCGCCTCCGGTGTACCCGGTGCGGACATCGGCCGTAAGCCGATCATCGCGGTCGCCAACAGCTTCACCGAGTTCGTCCCCGGTCACACGCACCTCCAGCCGGTCGGCCGGATCGTCAGCGAGGCGATCACCGAGGCCGGGGGCATCCCGCGCGAGTTCAACACCATCGCCGTGGACGACGGCATCGCCATGGGCCACGGCGGCATGCTCTACAGCCTGCCCTCGCGCGACCTGATCGCCGACAGCGTGGAGTACATGGTCGAGGCGCACTGCGCGGACGCCCTGGTCTGCATCTCCAACTGCGACAAGATCACCCCGGGCATGCTCATGGCGGCCCTGCGGCTGAACATCCCGACGGTGTTCGTCTCCGGCGGCCCGATGGAGTCCGGGCGCGCGACCCTCGTGGACGGCACCGTCCGTACGCTCGACCTGGTCGACGCGATCTCCGACGCCGTCAACGACAAGATCTCCGACGAGGACATCCTCCGCATCGAGGAGAACGCCTGCCCGACCTGCGGCAGCTGTTCCGGCATGTTCACGGCCAACTCGATGAACTGCCTCACCGAGGCCATCGGCCTCTCCCTCCCCGGCAACGGCTCGGTCCTGGCCACCCACACCGCGCGCCGCCGGCTCTACGTCGACGCCGCGCGCACGGTCATGGACATCACCCGCCGCTACTACGACCAGGACGACGAGACGGTCCTCCCGCGCAACGTCGCCACTTTCGCCGCGTTCGAGAACGCCATGGCGCTGGACATCGCGATGGGCGGCTCGACCAACACGATCCTGCACCTGCTGGCGGCGGCCCAGGAGGCGGGCGTCCCGTTCGGCCTGCACGAGATCGACGCGGTGTCGCGCCGGGTGCCCTGCCTGGCCAAGGTGGCGCCCAACGTCGCGAAGGACCGCACGTACTACATGGAGGACGTGCACCGCGCGGGCGGCATCCCCGCGCTGCTCGGCGAACTCCAGCGCGCGGGCCTGCTGCGCGAGGACGTGCACGCCGTCCACAGCCCCTCCCTGGCGGACTGGCTGAAGACCTGGGACGTCCGCGGCGGCTCGCCCAGCCCCGAGGCGGTCGAACTGTGGCACGCGGCGCCCGGCTGCGTGCGCTCCGCCGAGGCCTTCTCCCAGTCGGAGCGCTGGGAGGCCCTGGACGACGACGCCGAGGGCGGCTGCATCCGTTCCGCCGAGCACGCGTACTCCAAGGACGGCGGCCTGGCGGTCCTGCGCGGCAACCTCGCCGTGGACGGCTGCGTCGTGAAGACGGCCGGTGTGGACGAGTCGATCTGGACCTTCGAGGGCCCGGCGGTCGTCTGCGAGTCGCAGGAGGAGGCCGTCGAGAAGATCCTCAACAAACAGATCACCCACGGCGACGTCGTGGTCATCCGCTACGAGGGCCCCAAGGGCGGCCCCGGCATGCAGGAGATGCTCTACCCGACCTCCTTCCTCAAGGGCCGCGGTCTCGGCAAGACGTGCGCGCTCATCACGGACGGCCGTTTCTCCGGCGGCACGTCGGGCCTGTCCATCGGCCACGCCTCGCCCGAGGCGGCCTCCGGCGGCACGATCGCCCTCGTTGAGGACGGCGACCGCATCCGCATCGACATCCCGGGCCGCACGATCGAGCTGCTCGTCGACGACGCGGAACTCGCCCGGCGGGAGCAGGCGTTGAACGGTGCCTACGCGCCGAAGGACCGCACCCGCAAGGTCTCGGCCGCCCTGCGCGCGTACGCCGCGATGGCGACCAGCGCCGACAAGGGCGCCGTGCGGGACGTGTCGAAGCTGGGCTGACGGCCGGTCGGCGGTCGGAGGCGGTCGGAGGCGGCTCAGGCCGCGCCCCGGAACGGCTCGGCGCCGAACCGGAATTCACCGAGCGTCAGGAACCGGTGACCGCCGGGAACTGTCGAGGGGCCGTGTCCGTTCTTCGGATGCGGCCCCTCACCCGTCCCGTCGTCCGTCTCCGCGCTCGCTCCGACGTCCGTCCGCCCCGGACAGCGGTGCGAGGCCGACCGTCCCCGCCAGGGCCGGTCGTCGCGGGCTCACCAGCCGGCCGGTTCGCGTCCGTCCACCGCGAACACCGTGCCGTCCGGCGCTCCCGCGTACACCCGCCCGCCGACCACCAGCGGCGCGGGCAGGAACCCGGCCACCTGGTCGGACTCCGCGCCGAACCGGGCCCGCGTCTGCCCCAGCAGCCGTCCGTCGCGGGCCGCCACGGCGAGGAGCCGCCCGTCCGGCGCGCTCACGTAGACGTGCCGGGCGTCGGCCGCGGGCGCCGAACCGCGGCTCACCGAGGTCTCGACCTGCCACGTCCGCTTCCCGGCGGTCATGTCGACCGCCTCCAGCGCGCCGCCGGTGGACATGAGGTACACGGTGTCCCCGTGCACCCCGGCCGCCGGGTCGGGGCGCGGCACCGGCAGGTCCACCCGGCGCGTCCGCCGCGTGCCGGGGTCGTAGCGCACCACGGCGTCGGTGAACTCGCCCGCCGGGTCGGCCGACAGGAGGTACACCCTCCCGTCCTGGCTCCCGACGAGCTTCAGCGCGCCGTCCAGCCGGGCGTCCCAGCGGACGTCGCCGGTGGCCGGGTCGACGGCGGTGACGCGGGTGGACCCGCCGTCCACACTGGTCGCGTACGCGAGGGGGTCGCGGGCGAACGACGAGAAGTACGGCGCCCGCTGGCCGGGCACGGTACGGCTCCACCGGGTCTTCCCGGAGGTGCCGTCGACGCCGGTGACCTTGCCGTCGGCGGCGGTGAGCAGCAGGGTGCCGCCCGCGGTCTGCATCCCGGCGTGGCCGGGCAGGTCCCGCCGCCAGGCGGTCCGGCCGGTACCGGGGTCGAGCGCGTCCAGCCGCCGGTCCTGCCCGGTCAGCCGCTGCACCAGCCCCCCGGCGAGCAGCGGCGCCCCCGTCCGGTACGTACCGGGAGCGGTGCGCTTCCACAGCAGGGCGCCCCGCTCCGGGTCGAGCGCGAACACCGTGCCGGACCGGCCGGTCCCGGGCTGCGCGCAGAGCAGCTTCCCGGCGCCGTACGAACACTGCGGTACGGCCGTGACCGCCCCGCGCACCGGCTTCGCCTCCCACCCGGCGAACGGCGCCGCGGCCGTCCCGGACCGGGGGCGCGGGTCCTTCGCCGCGGGCGCGTCCCCGGGCCACACGACGAGCGCGACGGTCCCGGCGAGCGCCAGCGCCGACGCACCGCCGACCAACGCGAGCCGCCTACGGACCCGGGACCGGGGACGGCGCGCAGCAGCCACGTCGGCGGCCGCGTCGGAGGCGTCCCCCTGATCCGGAACCTCGGACCCGGACCCGGACCCGAACTTGGCCCCGGCCCCGGAATCGCCCCCGGACGAGGCTTCAGCTCTGGACAGCGCCCCAGCGTCGCCCGCGCCACCGACGCCCCCCGCGCCACCCCGCTCCGCCCAAGCCCCCCGCTCGGCCCTCGCGCCACCCCGTTCGGCGCCACCCCGCTCCGCGCCGGCCGTCTCCGCGCCCGCCTGCTCCGCCCGCTCCGCCTCGCCCGACGCCCCCTGGGCCCGCTGTTCCGGTATGAACGCCTGCGTGTCGTACAGGGCCGCCACCGAGCGCAGTTCGCGCATCAACTCGTCGGGCGTGGGCCGCTCGTCGGGCTCCTTGGCGAGGCAGCGCAGCACGAGCGGCGCGAGGGTCTCCGGTACGCCGGTGAGGTCCGGCTCGTCGTGGACGACCTGGTAGGCGACGACGTACGGACTGTCGGAGTCGAACGGCCCGCGCCCGGTGGCCGCGTGGACCAGCACGGACCCGAGCGCGAAGATGTCGGCGGCGGGCCCGACCTCCCTGGGCCGCCGGAACTGCTCCGGCGCCATGAACGGCGGGGTGCCGATCAACTTGCCGGTCTCGGTGCGCAGTTCGCTGTCCTTCGGCCGGGAGATCCCGAAGTCGATGACCTTCGGACCGTCCTCGGCGAGCAGCACGTTGCTCGGCTTGAGGTCGCGGTGCACGACCCCGACCCGGTGGATGTCCCGCAGCGCCTCCGCGAGTCCGGCCATCAGCCGCCGCAACTCACCGGCGCCCATGGGCCCGTTCCGTTTCACATGCTCGGACAGCGTCGGGCCGGGGATGAACAGGGTGGCCATCCAGGGCCGTTCGGCCTCCGGGTCGGCGTCCACGACGGGTGCGGTGAACGCTCCGCTCACCTGCCGCGCGGCCGCGATCTCCTGCCGGAACCGCCCTCTGAATTCGGGATCTCGCGCGAACTGGCCGTGCACGACCTTCACCGCGACCTTCATCCCCGAGGTGCTGTGGGCGAGATGGACCACGCCCATGCCGCCCGAACCGAGGCAGGACTCCAGGTGGTAGTGGCCCGCGTACTCGGGATGTTCCGCTTCCGCGCCCGCTCCGGTGTTCCGCTGTGGCGCCATGGACCACCCCCGTGCTGTTCGGCCGCGCGCGATCACGGAGCCTAGTCGATGGCACGTACGAGACAGAGAACGACGTGCTGGCATGCGTGTGCGAATTCTGTACGGATGTTTCGTGGCGGGATTCGAGGGAATCAACGAGGCCCCATGGCTGTCATGGGGGTGCAACGGGGGAGGTTTTCCATGTCTGTCGAGCGTGTGGAAGAGGCCGGGGGCGGCACGGAGGCGCAGGCGGTCGCCGCGACCGCGGGGGTGACGTTCTATCCGATCGCGCCGGGCGTCCGGCTCAACGTCCGCAGCGGTCCCGGCACGGGCTACAACATCGTCCGTGTCCTGCCCGAGGGCTCCAAGGTCCTGATCCACTGCCAGGCCCCGGGCACGTCGGTCAGCGGTCCGTACGGCACGTCGAACATCTGGGACAACATCAGCAACGGCGAGTACGTCTCGGACGCGTACGTGCGCACGGGCAGCGACGGCTACGTGGCCTCGCGCTGCTTCTGACCCCGGACGCCACCGGCGGGGGCCGGTCCGGTCACGCACCGGCCCCCCGACCGGCCACCGGCTCATCGAAGGTCGGCCCCATCGCCCGTCAGCCCTATCAACCGTCGGCCCCATCGACTCACCGGCTGCCGGGCCCACCGACCCACCCGCCTCGGGTGCCCCGCGCGGACCGGAGCCATAATCGTCCCGTGAGCGACGAGAACGGCACTTCGGACAGCGCGGCGGCCTCCCCGGCCGGGGAGCGCGGGAAACCGGCCGCCCAGGACGCGGGGGCCCCTGGCGGAGACACGCCCGGCGGGCCCCGCCCCGAGCCGCTCCGCTTCTTCGGGACCTCCTGGCTGGAACACGACGGCGGCTACGCGGCCCGGCGCGTCGGCGTGGCCGCGGGGTCGCTCGCCGCCGCGGTCGTCTCCTGCCTGGTCCTGCGCTTCGCCTACGACGGGCTCGCCCTCGCCGACATCGGCGGCTTCGTCACGCTGCTGCTCGTGGTCATGTTCGCGGTGTGCAGCGCGCTGGCCTTCCGGCACACCTGGGAGAGCTTCGGCAAGCGCCCCGACCCCGACCGCCAGGCGTCCCTGCGCTCCCTGCTGACCATCGGCTTCGTGGGCTCCCTGGTCGCGTACTTCCTGCGCTCCCTCGTCGAGGCGCCGGGCGAGAAACTCCACCGCACCGAGTACGAGGAGGCGCGCACCCAGTACGAGCGCCGCGCGAAGCGCCGTACGCGCAACCCGTCCAAGAAGCGCCGCGACCGCTGACCGGCCGCCCGCTGACCGGCCCCTGACCGGCCGCGCGACCGACCGCTGACCCGCGCCGCCACCGCTGACCCGCGCCGCCCGGCCCCCTCTCCCCCTCTCTCCCTCCGCCCCCTTCCCCCAGGTCACCCCCTGCGGTGTTCCCCGCCACCCCGCGCGCGTCCACGATGTCCTCATGACGCCGCTCTTCGCCCACACCGACCGCGCCCGCTCCTTCAACGCGGCCGCCGCCCAGTACGCCGCCAACCGCCCCTCCTACCCGGCGGCCCTGCTCGACGCGATCGAGGAGCTGGCGGGCCGCTCCCTGACCGGTGCCCGGGTCGCGGACGTCGGCGCCGGGACGGGGATAGCGACCGCCCTGCTGCACGCGCGGGGCGCGCGGGTCGTCGCAGTGGAGCCGGGTGAGGGCATGGCGGTGCAGTTCCGCCGCACCCTGCCCGACGTGCCGGTCGTCCGCGGCGACGGCAACCACCTCCCGCTCGCCGCCGACTCCCTGGACTTCCTCACCTACGCCCAGTCCTGGCACTGGACCGACCCGGCGCTCGCGGTGCCGGAGGCGCTGCGCGTCCTGCGGCCGGGCGGGGCGCTCGCGCTGTGGTGGAACACGAGCGCGCTCGACGTGCCGTGGCAGCGCGCCCAGGCGCTGCGCATGCAGGACCACTTCGGCCTCGACCAGGCCACCGACCGCACCGGCGACGGCAGCCACGCCGCCCGTGCCGCCCTCTCCGGACCGGTCGACCTCGTGCACCGCCGCGTCCGGTGGAGCCGCAGCGTCCCCGTGGACACGCACCTGGCGAACATCGGCAGCCACTCGCTGTTCCTGGTCCAGGCGGAGGCGGACACGGCGGCCTTCCTCACCGAGGAGCGCGCCCACCTGCTGGCCGACTTCCCCGACGGCACGGTCGAGGAGACCTACGACGTCGAACTCCTCCTCGCCCTCCGCCCCTGACCGGACCACAGCCCGCACCCAGCCTCCGGGGGCGTCCGCCGACCCTTGACGGCCACCCCCTCCCCGACAATTATTCATCACATGGTGAATTACAACCGGAGGCGACCGGCCACCGCTGCCACCTCTGACCCTTCCGCCACCCCTGCCCCTTCCGCGGCCCTCGCCCCGGCCCCGGCTCCCGCACCCGCCGTCGGCGATGACGGACCCGCCGTACGCGCGACGGCCCTCACCGTCGTCCGCGGCCCCCGCACGGTGCTGCGCGCCCTCGACTTCACCGTGCCGCGCGGCCGGATCACCGGCCTGCTCGGCCCCTCGGGCTGCGGAAAGTCCACGCTGATGCGGGCGGTCGTCGGCACCCAGGCCAAGGTCACCGGCACCCTGGAGGTCCTCGGCCGCCCGGCGGGCCACCCGTCGCTGCGCCACCGCATCGGCTACGTCACCCAGGCCCCGTCCGTCTACGACGACCTGACCGTACGGCAGAACCTGGCCTACTTCGCCGCCGTCCTCGACCCGGGCCGCGCCGCCGCCGACCGCCGCCACGCGCACGTCACGCGCGCGATCGCCGACGTCGACCTGACCAGCCACGCGGACGCCCTCGCGGGCACCCTCTCCGGCGGTCAGCGCAGCCGCGTCTCGCTCGCCGTCGCCCTGCTCGGCACCCCGGAACTCCTCGTGCTCGACGAACCGACCGTCGGCCTGGACCCGGTGCTGCGGCGCGATCTCTGGCAGCTCTTCCACCACATCGCCGCCTCCCGCGCCGCGGGCATCCTCGTCTCCTCGCACGTCATGGACGAGGCCGAGCGCTGCCACCGCCTGCTGCTCCTGCGCGAGGGCGAGATCCTCGCCGAGGACACCCCCGAGGCCCTGCGCGCCCGCACCGGAGCCGACACGGTCGAGGCCGCCTTCCTGCACCTGGTGGACCAAGCGGCCGACACGAAGCGACCCCGCCCAGGCCCCGAAGGCTTCGAAGGCACGGAGAGGACAGCAGGCACGAAGGGCACAGCAGGCACGGAGGGCACAGCAGGCACCGAGGGCATGAAGACCCCCGAGGCCAGGACCGAGGAGTCCCGATGACGACGACGACACGCACCGCCTCCCGCGCCCCCCTGAGCCCGGCCCGCACCACCGCCACCGCCGCCCGCGTACTGCGCCAGCTCCGCCACGACCCGCGGACGATCGGCCTGATGATCGTCGTCCCGTGCGTGATGCTCTTCCTGCTCCGCTACGTCTTCGACGGCGACCCCCGCACGTTCGACAACATCGGCGCGTCCCTCCTCGGGATCTTCCCGCTGATCACGATGTTCCTGGTCACGTCGATCGCCACCCTGCGGGAACGCACCTCCGGCACCCTCGAACGCCTCCTGTCGATGCCCCTGGGCAAGGGCGACCTGATCGCGGGCTACGCCCTGGCCTTCGGCGCGCTCGCGATCGTGCAGTCCGCCCTCGCCACCGGCCTCGCGGTGTGGCTCCTCGACCTGGACGTCATGGGCAGCCCCTGGCTCCTGCTCCTGGTGGCCCTGCTCGACGCCCTCCTCGGCACGGCACTCGGCCTCTTCGTCTCGGCGTTCGCGGCCTCCGAGTTCCAGGCGGTGCAGTTCATGCCCGCGGTGATCTTCCCCCAGCTGCTCCTGTGCGGCCTCTTCGCCCCGCGCGACACCATGCACCCGGCCCTCGAAGCCGTCTCCGACGTCCTGCCCATGTCGTACGCCGTCGACGGCATGAACGAGGTCCTCCGCCACCCCGACCTGACCTCCGCCTTCGTCCTCGACGTCCTGATCGTGGCGGGCTGCGCCCTCCTGGTCCTGGCCCTGGGCGCGGCAACCCTGCGCCGCCGAACCGACTGACACCGCCGCGCTCAGCCCCCTTCCGGCTCCCCATGCCCCGTCCCGCCCACCGGACAAGCACCCCCACCCCTCACCCTCGGTGAAAGGATGACCCCGCACGACGCGCACCCACCGGAGGCCCCCGCCATGACCCACACCGTCGCAGTCCTCGGCACCGGCAAGATCGGCGAAGCCCTCCTCAGCGGCATGCTCCGCGGCGGCTGGCCCCCCGCCCACCTCCTGGTCACCGCCCGCCGCCCGGAACGCGCGGAGGAACTCCGCACCCGCTACGGCGTCACCCCCGTCACCAATGCCGAGGCCGCCAAGACCGCGGACATCCTCATCCTCACGGTGAAGCCGCAGGACATGGGCACCCTCCTCGACGAACTCGCCCCCCACGTCCCGGCCGACCGCCTGGTCATCAGCGGCGCCGCGGGTATCCCCACGGCGTTCGTCGAGGACCGCCTCACCACGGGCGTCCCCGTGGTCCGTGTCATGACGAACACCCCCGCCCTCGTGGACGAGGCGATGTCCGTCATCTCGCCGGGCAGCCACGCCGGCGCCGACCACCTCGCCCACGCCGAGGAGATCTTCGGTTCGGTCGGCAAGACCCTCCGCGTCCCCGAGTCGCAGCAGGACGCCTGCACGGCCCTCTCCGGCTCCGGCCCGGCGTACTTCTTCTACCTGGTCGAGGCGATGACGGACGCGGGCATCCTGCTCGGCCTGCCCCGCGACAAGGCCCACGAGCTGATCGTCCAGTCCGCGATCGGCGCCGCCACGATGCTCCGCGACAGCGGCGAACACCCGGTCAAGCTCCGCGAGAACGTCACCTCCCCGGCCGGCACCACCATCAACGCCATCCGCGAACTGGAGAACCACGGCGTACGGGCCGCCCTCATCGCCGCCCTCGAAGCCGCCCGCGACCGCAGCCGCGCGCTGGCCTCCGGCACCAAGGACTGACCCGCACCCCGCCCCCGGCCGGGACGCCCCACGGCGCCCCGGTCCCCCCACCCCGGTCCGACGGGGGCCCTCACTCACCACCGCTCACGCGGCCGAGGCGCCCGCCACCACGTCCGCCGTGTTCACGACCCGAGCGAACCCGCCGCCGTGCAGCGACACCGCCGCGGCCTGCCCGATCTCGTCCGCGGTCCGCCGCCAGCCGAACGGCCCCTCCACGTCGAAGGTGTACGTCGCGTCGTACGCCACCACGACGTCGTACCCCAGGTTCCCGCCCATCCGCGAGGTCGTCTCCACGCACAGGTTGGTCTGGATGCCCGCCACCACGAACTGCGTGATCTCCCGCGCCTTCAGCCAGCCGTCGAGATCCGGCGTCCCGTAGAACGCCGAGTTCACCGTCTTGGTGAGGAACAGCTCGTCCCCGGCGCCCTTTCCGCGCCGCTGCTCCACGTAGTCCTTGAAGTCGTTGCCCTCCTGGCCCGGCCGCAGCGGCGAGTCCGCCGACACCGAGTCGTGCCGCACGAACACGACCGGGCGACCGGAGGCCTGCCACACGTCGACGAGGGTGGCGATGTTGTCGTCGGCACCGGGGTTGTTGCGGGCGCCGAGGCCCGGGAAGTCGAAGCCCTTCTGCACGTCGACGACCACCAGCGCTGCGTTCTCTGCGATGTCCATGCCGACGATCGTGCCGCCGGAACCGCACCCGCCCCAGAGGGCGGAAAGCCAGCGATCGATGCTTTACTGCCACACATGGCCACCGCCCCGGCACCCGCACCCGCGCCCACGCCCGACGACACCGCGCCCACGCCCGCCCCGCGGCCCGCGCGCCCGTTCCGCGTCGCGCTCGTCGCCTTCCCCGGTGTCCGCGCCTTCGACGTCTCCGTGATCACCGAGGTCTGGGGCACCGACCGCGCCGACCGGGGAGCCCCCGCCTTCGACCTGCGCCGCGTCGCCGCCGACACGGATACGCCCATCCCGATGCGCGGCGGTCTGACCCTGCTCCCGGACCGCCCGCTCACCTGGCTCGACACCGCCGACCTCATCGTGATCCCCGGCCTCGACGACCACCTCACTCCCGCACCCCCGCCCGTCCTGGACGCTCTGCGCCGCGCCCACGCGCGCGGCACCACCGTGGCCGCCCTCTGCGGCGGCGCCTTCACCCTCGCCCAGAGCGGCCTGCTCGACGGCCGCCGCGCGATCACCCACTGGAACCTTGTTGACCTGCTGCGCACCCACCACCCCCGCGTCACCGTCGTCCCCGACGCGCTCTTCATCGAGGACGACAACATCTGGACCGCCGCCGGCACGGCAGCCGGTATCGACCTCTGCCTCCACCTGGTCCGCCGCACCCACGGCGCCGAGGCGGCCGCCACCATCGCCCGCTCGATGGTCACCGCACCCATCCGCACCGGCACACAGGCCCAGTTCATCGAGCACCCCACGCCGCGCACCGACCGCGACGCCGACGCCCTGGCCGCCGTCCGCGAGCACGCGCTGCGCCACCTCCACGAGCCGCTCACCGTGAACGACCTGGCCGCCTACGCCGGTATGTCCCCGCGTTCCTTCGCCCGCCACTTCACCGCCGCCACCGGCACCACCCCCCTCCGCTGGCTCCTCGACCAGCGTCTCGCCGCCGCACAGAAACTCCTCGAACGCACTGACCTCCCGATGCCCGAGGTGGCCCGCCGCGCCGGGTTCGGCAGCGAGGTCACGATGCGCCAGCACTTCGCGTCGCGCCTCGCCACCAGCCCCCGCGCCTACCGGACGGCGTTCAGCACCGGCTCCGTGACCGGCGGCAGCAGCCCGATCGCCCGATAGGCCGCGTCCACCACCGGCCGGGACATGCCCCGGGCCTTCTCCGCGCCGTCCCGCAACACCCCCTCCACATAGGCGGGATCGGCACACAGCTCCTTGTGCCGCGCCTGCACCGGCCGCAGCACCTCCACCACCGCCTCGGCGGTGTCCTCCTTCAAAGCGCCGTACGACCGGTAAACGCCCGCCAGTTCCTCCGGGTTCCCACCCGTGCACGCGGCGAGGATCTCCAGCAGGTTGGTGATCCCGGGCCGGGCCCGCCGGTCGTGGACGACGTCCTGCCCGCTGTCGGTGACCGCCCGCGCCACCTTCCTGCGCACCACGTCAGGCTCGTCGAGCAGGTAGACGATCCCGGGTCCGGAGTCGTCCGTCTTCCCCATCTTCGAGGTCGGCTCCTGGAGGTTCATGACCCGCGCGCCCACCGCCGGGAGCACGGCCCGCGGCACCACGAAGGCCTGCCCGTACCGCTGGTTGAACCGCAGCGCCAGGTCCCGCGTCAGCTCGACGTGCTGCCGCTGATCGTCCCCGACGGGCACCTCGTCCGTCCCGTACGCCAGGATGTCGGCCGCCATCAGCACCGGATACGTCAGCAGCGACAGCCGCACGCTCCCGCCCCGGGCCCGCTCCCGCGCGGCCTTCTCCTTGTACTGGACCATCCGCCGCATCTCCCCGTCGGTGGCCACGCACTCCAGCAGATACGACAGCCGCGCGTGCTCGTCGACGTGGCTCTGCACGAACAGGGTGCACAGCGCGGGATCGAGCCCGGTCGCCAGCAGCAGCGAGGCCGTCTGCCGACTGAGCCGGCGTACCCGCCCGGGATCGTGGTCGACGGTGAGCGCGTGCAGATCGACGACGCAGAACAGGGCGTCGGCCCGGTGCTGGTCGACGTCGGCCCACTGCCGCATGGCGCCCAGATAGTTCCCCAGCGTCAGATGCCCGGTCGGCTTGACCCCGCTGAAGACCCGCTTCATCTCTCCACCTCCTGATCGAGCCCGCCGCCACCGGCCGACCGACCCCCAGGAGGGAGACACAGAAACGGCCGCCGAAGCGGCGGCCGTTGGACACGTACGTCAGTCCGGCCGCCGTCAGGCGGCCCACCACAGCTGGGTGCTGGTCGTACGCGTAGTCATGGGCCCAGCGTACGCCTCCGGGGTGGCCTCCGGGTGGAGGTTGACACGATCCGCGCGCGTCCGTACTGTTCTCCGAGTTGTCCGAGCGTGAGCGCCGACTCCGGTCGGTCCCCGGACAGCCATTCCGCAAGTACCCACCACTTCGCGACAACAGTCGTTCCGGCTGCTGTCCGCACAGGTGCGCGCGTATTCGCGAAATGAGGAATCCGCGTTCGAAAGAACGCCGCCCCGATTGGCTTCGGGCCGGAGGAATCCGCTAATGTCTCACTCGTCGGAACGGCCCACGGGCCGCGAGGACAACCCCCTCTGACAGGGAATCAGCGCCGAAAGGATCTGATACAGTCGGAACCGCCGGAAAGGGAAACCGCGAAAACGAAGCGGAAAACCTGGAAAGCACCGAGGAAATCAGATCGGAAAAAGATCTGATAGAGTCGGAAACGCAAGACCGAAGGGAAAATGCCCGGAGGAAAGCCTGAGCCGGTCGGCTGAGGTGAGTACAAAGGAAGCGTCCGTTCCTTGAGAACTCAACAGCGTGCCAAAAATCAACGCCAGATATGTTGATACCCCGTTCCCGGCAGTGATAGCCGGGGATGTGGTTCCTTTGAAGAAAAAAACACACAGCGAGGACGCTGTGAACGGCCGGGCTTATTCCGCCTGGCTGTTCCGCTCTCGTGTGTGTGAACCGGATATCCGGTACACATTCACGGAGAGTTTGATCCTGGCTCAGGACGAACGCTGGCGGCGTGCTTAACACATGCAAGTCGAACGATGAAGCCCTTCGGGGT
>NZ_JBIVUY010000016.1:0-223130 GCF_044757425.1 Streptomyces sp. NPDC091281
ACGCCCGGTTACATTCCGAACCCGGAAGCTAAGCCTTACAGCGCCGATGGTACTGCAGGGGGGACCCTGTGGGAGAGTAGGACGCCGCCGAACAAATTGTGAGAGAAACCCCCGTGTCATTGGCACGGGGGTTTTTCGTTTTAGGATCGCCGTATGCGCTATGACCTCGTCCTCTTCGACAACGACGGTGTGCTCGTCGACAGTGAGCCGATCTCCAACCGGCTGCTGGCCGCCTACCTCAGCGAGCTGGGGCACCCCACGTCGTACGAGGACTCCATCCGGGACTACATGGGGTCCGCGATGCACCGCGTCCACGATCTCGTCCTGGAACGGACCGGGCAGCGGCTGCCGGAGGACTTCGACGACGTCTTCCACGCGCGGGTGTTCGCCGCGTTCCAGCGCGAGTTGCGGCCCGTGACCGGCGTCGAGGCCGTTCTGGAAAGGCTTGCCGCTGACGGCGTGCCGTACTGCGTGGCGTCCTCCGGGAGCCATGAGCGGATACGGGTCGGACACCGGGCGACCGGGCTGGCGCGATGGTTCGACGACGGGCGGATCTTCAGCTCCCAGGACGTGGGCAAGGGCAAGCCCGCCCCCGACCTCTTCCTCCACGCCGCCGCGCGGATGGGCGTCGCGCCCGAACGGTGCGTCGTCGTCGAGGACAGCCCGCTCGGCGTCCAGGCCGCCCTCGCCGCCGGGATGGACGTCTACGGGTTCACCGCCATGACACCCCCCGCCAAGCTCGCCGGAGCCACCGGACTCTTCACCGCCATGACGGAACTGCCCGACCTCCTGAAGTGAGCCCCCTGCAAGTGAGCCGGCCGGCGCGGACCACCCGGCGAAGCTGAACCGAATTCATCTTTGGCCGGATCTACCCACGAGTACGCCAGGGCTCTACGCTCGCCGCCATGACAGAAGTGCTGCGGCGCGGTAGGGCCTCGTTGGCGTTCGGCTTCTTCGTGCAGGGGGTCGCCTTCGCCCTGCTCGTGACGCGCATCCCCGCCATCCAGGACCGGTACGGGATCTCCGACGCGTTGCTGCCCGTCTTCCTCGCCGCCGTCCCGATCCTCGCCGGTGCCGGAAGCGTCCTCACCGAGCGGCTGGTGCGGCGGATACCGCCCAGCCGCGTGCTGCGCTGGTCCCAGCCGGTCGTCCTGCTGGCGCTGCTCGCCGTCGGCGGCGGCGACCGTGTCCTCGTCCTGGCCGTCGCCCTCGGGGTGTTCGGGCTCTCTGTCGGGGCGCTGGACGCCTCCATGAACATGCTCGGCGTGAGCCTCCAACGGGCGTACGGGCGCAGCATCATGCTCAGCTTCCACGCCGCCTACAGCCTCGGCGGGATTCTCGGGGCCTCCCTCGCCTGGGCGGGGGCGCACTGGCACCTCGCGCTGTGGGTGTCGTACCTGCCGGTCGTGTGCGTGCTGATGCCCGCGGTGCTCGTCGGGAGCCGGTGGTACGTCGACGCGGACGGCGAGGAGCTGAAGAGCGACGACGAGAGCGCGGGCGGGGGCGGTGGGCTCGTGTTCAAGGCGCTGCTGCCGCTGTGCCTGGTGATGACGTTCGCGTACATCGGGGACTCGACGGTCTCCAACTGGAGCGCCAAGTACCTCCAGGACGTGCTCGGGAGTTCGGAGCAGCTCGCGACCGTGCCGTACAACGTCTACATGGTGACCACCCTCGTCGGGCGGGCGCTCGGGGACTTCGGGGTGCGGCGGTTCGGGGCGGTGGCCGTCGTCCGGGCGGGGACCCTGCTGGCCGCGCTCGGGTTCGCGGTGGTCGCCGCGGCGCCGGGGGCGTGGGCCGGGATGGGCGGGTTCACGCTGGTGGGGCTCGGGCTGTGCGTGCTGGTGCCGCAGACCTTCGCCGCGGCCGGCCGGCTGTTCCCGGGCGCCTCCGACGCCGCCGTCGCCCGGCTCAACATCTTCAACTACGTCGGCTTCCTCATCGGTTCACCGCTCGTCGGCGCCCTCGGCGACGCCTGGAGCTACCGCGGGGCGATGATCGTACCGATGGTGCTCGTGCTGGTGACGCTCGTGTACGCCCGGTCGTTCGCGCCTCAACCGGACCGATACGGTGGCGGGCATGAGCGGCCGCGCACAGCTGATGTGGGACGAGGCAGTAACGGGCTATGACTTCGGACCGGACCATCCGATGGACCCGGTCCGGCTCGCCCTGACGCGATCACTCGTCGACGCCCTCGGGCTCGACCGCGAGGTGGACGTCGTCTCCGCCAAGCCCGCCGGGGACTCGACGCTGCGGCTCGTCCACCGCGAGGACTACATCGCGGCCGTCAAGGCGGCCTCCGTGAATCCGCGGGCCGCCGACCTGACGTACGGGCTCGGGACCGTCGACGATCCGGCCTTCGCCGGGATGCACGAGGTGTCCGCGCTCATCGCCGGACTGTCCGTCGGGGCCGCCGAGGCCGTGTGGCGGGGGGAGGCGCCGCACGCGGTCAACTTCGCGGGCGGGCTCCACCACGCCATGCCCGGCGGGGCGGCCGGGTTCTGCGTCTACAACGACGCGGCCCTCGCCATCGCGCGGCTGCTGGAGCTGGGGGCGCGGCGGGTCGCCTACGTCGACGTCGACGTGCACCACGGGGACGGGGTGCAGGCCGCGTTCTGGGACGATCCGCGCGTCCTGACGATCTCGCTGCACGAGCATCCCCGTACGTTGTTCCCGCAGACCGGGTGGCCCGAGGAGACCGGGGCGGGAGCGGGGGAGGGGGCCGCCGTGAATGTGGCGCTGCCCGCGGGGACGGGGGACGCGGGGTGGTTGCGGGCCTTCCACGCCGTGGTGCCGGAGCTGGTTGCCGACTTTCGGCCCGAGGTGCTGGTGACGCAGCACGGTGCGGACACGCACTTCGAGGACCCGCTCGCGCATCTCGCCGTGTCCTTGGACGCGCAGCGGGCCGTGCAGGTCGCGTGTCACGAGCTGGCGCACGCGCATGCCGGGGGGAAGTGGGTCGCGTTGGGTGGGGGTGGCTACGCCGTGGTGGATGTGGTGCCTCGGTCGTGGGCGCATCTGGTGGGGGTGGTGGCGGGGAAGCCGGTGGCGCCGGAGACGGTGATTCCTGAGGGGTGGCGGGGGGAGGTGTTCGCTCGGACGCGGGAGTTGGGGCCGGTGCGGATGACTGATGGGCGGTGGCCTGTGGGGTGGGGGGAGTGGGACGCCGGGTACGATCCGGCGGATCGGTTGGATCAGGCCGTGTTGGCTACGCGGCGGGCCGTGTTTCCGTTGCGGGGGTTGTTGGCGTAGGGGGGTGCCCCCTGGGGTTTCTCGCCCCCGCCGCCCCTTCCCGTCCCGACCTCGGGGGCTCCGCCCCCGTGCCCCCCCGGCGGGCTGCGCCCTGCACCCCCCATCGGCCCTGGACGGGCCTCGTCCTCAAACGCCGGACGGGCTGAAGGATCTCCGGGTGGGCTGAAAGACCCCCGCGCGGGCTGAAGGACCCCCGGACGGGCTGAACGATCTCCGGTGGGCTGAAGGACCCCCGCGCGGGCTGAGAGACGTACCGTCGGGTTTCCTCGTTAGGCAGGGTGTGGCTGAGGTCGAGGCGTTGGTGCGGTATCTCGTGCGGGTCGGGGTGGCGGGGGTCGTGGGGGCTTCCCGGGAGGGGAGTCTTCGGCGGTATCGGCTGTTCGCGGGGGGTGATCCTCGGGTGCTGATCGGGATCGATCCCGAACGGGACTGGAGTGAGCGGGAATTGGCGCGGCTGATGGCCGAGCGGTGTGGGGTTTCGGACGATCCGGGGCGGAGTTCGGGGCATGATGTGATCGACCCCGAGCGGACGGTCGCCGCGCTCGACCGGTTCGCGGAGCGGGTCGCCGCCGTCGCCCTGCGTGGCGGCCCGGTGCTGCTCGGGACCGGACATCCGGGGCAACTGGTGGGGTTCTACGGTGCCCTCGCAGACGGTCTGTCGGCGGCGGGGTGTACTGTCCTGCGTCCGGCGCAGGGTCGCTGTGTCGACATAACGACCCGGTTCGGTCTACGTACATGCCGTATCGACTACCGCCGGGGGGTCGGCCTGGTGCGGGAGGCCGCGGGGGCGCGCGGTGGTGGCGCGGCCGGTCTGCACACGCACTCGCCGCTGCCGGTTCGGGTCGTGCTGGCCGCCGCGGCGGAGGCCGGCGGGCCGCTGCCAGAGCTGGTGGTGGGGGACCACGGGTGGCTCTGCGGGGCAGGTCAGCTGGGGTTCGAGGCGATCGGGACGGCCGACGTCGACGACCCGGCGCCGTTCGTGGGGGAGGCCGAGGGCGCGGTGTCCGTCGTCGTTCCACTTGATGACGGCGTGCGCTCCGCTCACTACCGCCCGCTCGCGCGCTACGTCCTCGCGCGCGCCGGTCTGTCACGGTAGTCCACCGACGGGTGCACCTCTTCCCCACTCGCATCACCCGCCCCTACATTGGGGAGTGAGCACGCAGCGACGAAGAGTCACCGGAAGGGGAAGCCGGTGGCCGTCGAGTCGAGTGCGGAAGGTTCAGGTGTGTCATGGCTGCTGGCGAGAGGCCTCTGAACGAGGTTCAGTTCCTGACCGTGGCGGAAGTCGCCTCGGTGATGCGCGTGTCCAAGATGACCGTGTACCGGCTGGTGCACAGCGGTCATCTGCCCGCGATCCGGGTGGGGCGGTCCTTCCGCGTCCCCGAGCAAGCGGTGCACGAGTACCTCCGCGAGAGCTACGTGGGGGTGGAAACGGCCTGACGGCACGGCCGGAGGGACCCCGCACAGGGCACCCCTGGGGTCCCTCCGCGGCCTCGATTACGACCTCAGCGCCGAGGCGGGTAGGCTAGCCCCTCGTAGGTCGTATGGGCCCATGGCGCCCAGCACCGAGTGATGAGAAGTGAGCGAGGGTAGTCGTGGGCTCTGTTATCAAGAAGCGGCGCAAGCGGATGGCCAAGAAGAAGCACCGCAAGCTGCTCAAGCGCACGCGCGTCCAGCGTCGTAACAAGAAGTAAGGCAAGGCGTACGACGCAGACGCGAGCCGCGTAAGCGCGCGGTGTGGCCCCCGACCGGTTGCCGGTCGGGGGCCACACGCATGTCCTGGGTCTCCGTGGCGCACCCTCGACCCGCTAAGTTGGCCCGCAGACGGGGAAGGCGGCAGGGTGGACACCTCCGCACCCGGACAAGGAAGGCGCTGATCTTGGGCAAGGTCGTGCTCGTGACGGGAGTGGCCCGGCAGCTGGGGGGCCGGTTCGTGCGGCGGATCGGGCGGGACCCCGCGGTGGACCGGGTGATCGCGGTCGACGTGGTGCCCCCGGAGCACCCGCTCGGCGGCGCCGAGTTCGTCCAGGCCGACATCCGGCAGCCCACCGTCGCGCGGGTCCTCGCCGAGTCGGGCGCCGACACGGTCGTCCACCTCGACGTGACGGCCACCGCCCTCGGCAGCGGCAGCCGGACCACGGTCAAGGAGACCAACGTCATCGGCACGATGCAGCTCCTCGGCGCCTGCCAGAAGTCGCCCACCGTGAAGCGGCTGGTGGTCAAGTCCAGTACGAACGTCTACGGTTCGGCGCCCCGCGACCCGGCCGTCTTCACCGAGTCGACCTCGGCCAAGTCCCTGCCGAGCGGCGGCTTCGCCAAGGACACCGTCGAGGTCGAGGGGTACGTGCGCGGGTTCGCCCGGCGCAGGCCCGACGTCGCCGTGTGCGTGCTGCGGTTCGCCAACATCCTCGGCCCGACCGCCGAGACCCCCCTCGCCTCGTACTTCTCGCTGCCCGTCCTGCCGACCGTGTTCGGCTACGACCCGCGACTCCAGTTCGTCCACGAGGACGACGTGCTGGAGGTCCTGCGGATCGGTCTGCACGAGCCGGAGCGCGGCACCCTCAACAGCGGCACCTTCAACATCGCCGGGGACGGCGTGCTGCTGCTGTCGCAGTGCTCGCGGCGGCTCGGGCGGCCCACCGTGCCGCTGCTGCTGCCCGCCGTCACCTGGGCGGGATCGCTGGTGCGTACGCTGGGGATGACGGACTTCTCGCCCGAGCAGATCCGGCTGCTCACCCACGGCCGGGTCGTCGCCACGGACCAGATGCGCGAGACGCTGGGATTCACGCCCACCTACACCACCGCGGAGACCTTCGCGGACTTCGCACGCAGCCAGGGGCCGGGCCTCCTGCCCCCCGAGGTCCTCGCCGGGGCCGTCGACCGGCTCGCCGCGCTGCGCGCCGCGGGCGACGGCCGCACCCCGGCCCGGCACGGCAACTGAGGAGCGCAGCAACGATGGCGGACGCCAAGGTCATTCCGTTCGACGACGACCGGTCCCGAGGGGGCGGTGGCGGTCGCCCGGCGCGCCGGCGGAGCACCGGGGCCCGGCGGCGCGGCGAGTCCGGCGAGCCCGCCGCGGTGCAGCCCCTCCAGCCGCTGCCGAGCGGTCCGCCCCCGGCGGACGCCCCCGCCGCGCCGGAGGGGGCGGGCACCCCGGACGGGTTCGAGGACGCGCTCCGCGAGGCCCTGGGCGGACTGGAGCGGCGGCTCGCGGGCGGGCTGTCCTTCCTGCGCCGCCGCCTCACCGGCGACTACGAGGTCGACGACTTCGGCTACGACGAGGAACTCACCGACCAGGTCCTGATGTCGCTGCTGCGCCCGCTGTACGAGAAGTACTTCCGGGTCGAGGTGAAGGGCGTCGAGAACATCCCCGCCGAGGGCGGGGCGCTGATCGTCGCCAACCACTCGGGGACGGTGCCGCTGGACGGGCTGATGATGCAGGTCGCCGTGCACGACCATCATCCGGCGGACCGTCATCTGCGGCTGCTCGCCGCGGACCTGGTGTTCGTGCTGCCGGTCGTCAACGAGCTGGCGCGCAAGCTCGGCCACACGCTGGCCTGCGCGGAGGACGCCGAACGGCTCCTGGCGCGGGGCGAGCTGGTCGGGGTGATGCCGGAGGGCTTCAAGGGCATCGGCAAGCCGTTCGGCGAGCGGTACAAGCTCCAGCGGTTCGGGCGGGGCGGGTTCGTGTCGACGGCGCTGCGGCAGGGGGCGCCGATCATCCCGTGCTCGATCGTGGGCGCGGAGGAGATCTACCCGATGATCGGCAACGCCAGGACGCTCGCCCGCGTCCTGGGCTTCCCTTACTTCCCGCTGACGCCGACCTTCCCCTGGCTCGGGCCGCTGGGCGCGGTGCCGCTGCCGACGAAGTGGACGATCCAGTTCGGGGAGCCGATCCGTACGGACGGCTATCCGCCGGAGGCAGCGGAGGACCCGATGCTGATGTTCAACCTGACCGACCAGGTCCGCGAGCAGATCCAGCACACCCTGTACAAGCTGCTGGTGCAGCGGCGGTCCGTGTTCTTCTGAGCCCGCCCCGCCCCGCCCCACCGCCGTACGACCGTCGCTCCGGGTGGGCGCGACCTAGTCCGCGTCCTCGGCGTCGATGCCGAGACCGGGCAGCAGGCCGGGGAGGAGCGGGGGGAGGGTGACGTCGGGCGCCGTGGTCGGCAGCCGGGGCGGCGGCGCCGAGGTGCCGTCGTCCTGCGGCGGGTCGAGCAGGCCGCCCGTGTTGCCGCCGAGGAGGCCGTCGTCGTCCGTGCCGGAACCGGTCGACCTGCTGGGGCTGCCGGAGCCGCTGCCCGGACGGTCGGGTGCGCTGGACCGCTCCTCGGCGCTGGGTGTCGAGGAACCGCCGCCGGACTTCGACGTGCCGGGTGTGGTGGGTGTGGCGCGCTGTCCGCCGCGGTCGTCGCCGCCGCCGCGGGCCGGGGGCTGCGGCAGCAGGGACTGGAGCGGGGCCACTTCGTCCTCTATGGCGTCGAAGACCGACGACACCTGCTGGCTGACGTCCCCGAGCTGGACCGGGAGCCGCTCCCGCAGCGCGCCCCAGGCCTCGCGGTGCGCGCGGGAGAAGGCGGACAGGGTCTGCATGGGGCCCAGCGACTCCGGGTCCCGCTCGTACGCCTCGTGGAGCAGGCGGTGGCCCTCGGCGGCGTCGTGCTGCATGCCGGACAGGGCGCGGCGGACCTCGCCCAGGGACTCGTGGTCCAGCGGGGTGCCGCCCCGGCCGCGCTCCATCAGGCGCCGGGCCTCGCTCAACCGGGTCGACGCCTGGTCGAGGTAGGCCTCGCCGCGCTCGCTGTCGCCCTCGGCGAGGTAGGTGAGCTTGAAGTCCTCGATGCCGCGCTTCAGCCCGTAGAGCGAGTCACCGGGGAGGGCGTCGGAGCTGGCCGCCGCCACTCCGCCGAAGGCGCCCGCGGCGACGCCGACGCTGAGGCCGCCCGCGGTGAGGCCCTTGGCGAGCCGGGAGCGCGGCCGGAATCTGCCCAGTGATGTCGCCCGATGCGCGCCCCGCGCCCGGTGGGAGCGCTGCTCGGGCACCGAAGGGCCCGCTCTCTCGCCCAGCGTCCCGGCCCGCAGCAGGGCGTCCATCTCGGCGGCCAAGCGCGCGCGGTGGACGATCTTCACCTCAGGGTCCAGCTCCGGCTTGGGCAGCTCGGCGAGACGCGTGGCGAGGCCCACGAGCGGGCCCCCCTCGGTCTGGTCCGCAGCGGCCGGGGCCGGAGCCGGTCCTTCGGTCTGCTCGGCCGCCGTGCCCCGGTCGGACTGTTCCTCCAGGGCCTGGGCGAAGGCGTTCGCCCGCCGGTGCGCCGATACGTTCGCGATCACTGGCGGCACCTCCTCTCGTCATGACGGTCGACTCCCCGGGGTTCCTGAAGGGTGCACGCACCCCGCCGCGTCCACACGATCGAGTGACCGGGGGCGGCGAGGACGTGACCACAGGGAGCCTGTATCCCGCACAACGACTGGCGCGGCACTTGGGTTACGGACTGCGGATGATCGGATGGGGAAGTCAACGGACTTTCACTGACGGTGAGTTGAAGTGGCCGTGGGTAGCCGCCGGGTGGGTCGGGGCGGCCGGGTCAGCGGGCGTCGTCCGGGAGGAGCCGGGCGAGGGTGCGGACGGCCCGGTACTGGAGGGTCTTGATCGCCCCCTCGTTCTTGCCCATCACCCGCGCGGTCTCCGCCACCGAGAGCCCCTGGAGGAAGCGCAGGGTCACGCACTCCTGCTGCTGGGGGTTGAGCCGCCGTACGGCGTCGAGCAGGGCGGCGTTGGAGAGGGACTCCAGGACGGAGTCCTCGGGGGAGCGCTCGACCTCGTTGGCGTCGAGCATCTCGCCGGTGGTGACCTCCAGCCGGAAGCGGCTGGACTTGAAGTGGTCGGCGACCAGGTTGCGGGCGATCGTCACGAGCCAGGCGCCGAAGTCGCGGCCCTGCCAGGTGAAGGTGCCGATCCGGCGGAGGGCCCGCAGAAAGGTCTCGCTCGTCAGGTCCTCGGCGGTCGCCTTGCCGCCCACGCGGTAGTAGATGTACCGGTAGACGGTGTCGCTGTACTGGTCGTACAGCCGCCCGAAGGCGTCGGCCTCGCCGGCCTGGGCCCGTTCGACGAGGTCCATCATGCGGGCGCTGTCGCTGTCCGCCGCTGGTCGGCGGACAGCGGGCGCGCCCGCGGACCGCCCCCGTCTGCCGACCGCGGCGCTGCCGTCGGCCAGTGCGTAGCACGGGCCGACCGGCGCGGCGGCGGTGGCGAGGGCGGGGACGGCGTACGCGGTGGGGACGAAGCCGCGCAACAGGGACTGCTGGACCGTAGCGACCGTTGCGCGGAGCGTAGCCAGGCCCGAGGTGTCAACCCCGACGTGTGGGTACACGGGACTCCCAGAGGCAGAGCTTCCATCACGTGCAGTGCGGGACCGTTCACCCGTCGTGACGACGGAGAGGTACCGGTTTGCGTCTGAGGAGAATAACGCTTCGTGCAGGTGCTGCTACACCGAGTTGCTCAAATCACCGATTACGTCGCTTCCGTAGCCTATTGACGCTCAATCAAGTTGCGCAGGGTGACCACTTGTTGATCGAAATGCTTCGTATTTCGGCTCGGAGCGGGGCGGGTTGTGGCTGTGCGCGGACAACAGGCATGGCGGGGCGTCCACGGGGGTACATCGGATTGATTAACCGGTTCCCCGGCCCCGCGCACGGACACGGACGCGGATGCGGACGTGGATGCGGACGTGGAGACGCACCCGCACACGGAACCGGCACCCGGTGCGGGTGCGCGAGGGGGTGCGGGCGTCTTCGGGGAAGCGGGCTAGCGGCGGCGGCGGTGCAGGGCGATGGCCGCGGCCGTGCCGCCCGCCACGGCGCCGACCCCGGCCGCCGCGGGGATGCCGACCTTGGCCGCCTTGCGGCCGGTGCGGTAGTCGCGCAGGCGCCAGTCGAGGTCGCGGGCGTGCCTGCGGAGCTTGGCGTCCGGGTTGATGGCGTAGGGGTGGCCGACCAGCGAGAGCATCGGGATGTCGTTGTGCGAGTCGCTGTAGGCGGCGCAGCGCGTGAGGTCGAGGCCCTCGGCGGTGGCGAGGGCGCGGACCGCCTCCGCCTTGGCCGGGCCGTGCAGCGGTTCGCCGACCAGCTTGCCGGTGTAGACGCCGTCCACGGACTCCGCGACCGTGCCGAGCGCGCCCGTCAGGCCGAGGCGGCGGGCGATGACCTGGGCGATCTCCACGGGGGCCGCGGTGACCAGCCAGACCCGCTGGCCCGCGTCGAGGTGGGCCTGGGCGAGGGCGCGGGTGCCGGGCCAGATCCGCTCGGCCATGTACTCGTCGTAGATCTCCTCGCCGATGGACTGGAGTTCCGCGACGCGGTGGCCCTTGACGATGGAGAGGGCGGAGTCGCGGGCCTCCTGCATGTGCTCGGGGTCCTCGACCCCGGCGAGCCGGAACCAGGCCTGCTGCCAGGCGAACTTGGCGAGGTCGCGGGTCTCGAAGAACTTCCGCTTGTACAGGCCCCGGCCGAAGTGGAAGAGGGCGGCGCCCTGCATCACCGTGTTGTCGAGGTCGAAGAAGGCGGCGGCGAGGTCGTCGCCGTGCACCGGGAACTGCGGTTCCTGTTCCGAGACGTCCTTGCGGGCTGCCTCCGCGGAGGCCTCGCCTGCCAACACGCTCCGCGCCGTGGCGGAGCGCCTACGGGGGGTGAGCCATCCGAGAGCGGCCATGGCGTGAGCATAGCCAGTCCCGCGCGTGCTTCCTCCGTCCGCGGGTTGGAACACCGTGAACTCTCCGCGACCGTGCCGTTAAGGAGGGCGCGTGCGCGCGGGGTCCGGGGCGGACCGGTCCGCGCGCGGCGCGGGAGAATGGCCGGCATGAGTCCCCTCTTCCGCCGCAAGGGCCCCGCCCGCGCCCCCCAGGACCGGCTCGTCACCCTCATCGGGAAGCCGGGCTGTCATCTGTGCGACGACGCGCGGACCGTCGTCGAGACGGTCTGCGCCGACCTGGGTGTGCCGTGGGAGCGGAAGGACATCACCGAGGACCCCGCGCTGCACGACCTGTACTGGGAACAGGTGCCGGTGGTACTCGTCGACGGGGAGCAGCACACCTTCTGGCGCGTGGACGAGGGACGGCTGAGGAGGGAACTCATGAGCGGGTGACGGACGAGGGGCGACGGCCGACGCCGGTCGGGCGGCGGTTCGGCGGGGGACCGGGCGAGCCCGGCGAACTGACCGAGCAGTCCAAGTCGGGTCAAAAGTCGCTTAGGATCGACGGCGACCAGGTCTCGGGGGCGGGATTCGTGAGGAGAGTGTGCGGTTTTGCCCCCGATAAAGAAGGAGCGCAGGCGCCCCGGCGCCGGTTCC
This sequence comes from Streptomyces sp. NPDC091281, assembly GCF_044757425.1. Taxonomy (NCBI): domain Bacteria; kingdom Bacillati; phylum Actinomycetota; class Actinomycetes; order Kitasatosporales; family Streptomycetaceae; genus Streptomyces; species Streptomyces sp. NPDC091281. The sequence continues at coordinate 11,594 of NZ_JBIVUY010000016.1, forward strand.
CCGCAGGCGTGCGAAGGACGCGTGACCCCGGTCACGTTGGCCGGGCAAATCGGACACCATCTTTGTGCACGCGTTCACAAAGACATAGCCTGCATTCGACGGGGCGGTCCGGGGACGTACGACCGCCCACAGCCCCGCTCTACCCGCAGGAGCACCGTGGCAACTGGCCGAACTCACCGACCGGCGACCCGTAGCCGAGGGATTCCCGAGGCCACCGTCGCCCGCCTTCCGCTGTACCTCCGCGCCCTGACCGCGCTGTCGGAGCGCTCGGTGCCCACGGTCTCCTCCGAGGAGCTGGCCGCCGCCGCCGGGGTCAACTCCGCGAAGCTGCGCAAGGACTTCTCGTACCTCGGCTCCTACGGCACCCGCGGGGTCGGCTACGACGTCGAGTATCTCGTCTACCAGATCTCCCGCGAACTGGGCCTGACCCAGGACTGGCCGGTTGTGATCGTCGGTATCGGCAACCTCGGCGCGGCCCTCGCCAACTACGGCGGCTTCGCCTCCCGCGGCTTCCGGGTCGCGGCGCTCATCGACGCCGACCCCGAGATGACCGGGCGCCAGGTCGCCGGGATCTCCGTCCGGCACAGCGACGAGCTGGAGCGGATCATCGCCGACAACGGCGTCTCCATCGGCGTCATCACCACCCCGCCGAGCGTGGCCCAGCAGGTCTGCGAGCGGCTGGTGGCCGCCGGGGTCACCTCCATCCTGAACTTCGCGCCGACCGTGCTGTCCGTGCCCGACGGCGTCGACGTGCGCAAGGTCGACCTCTCGATCGAGCTCCAGATCCTCGCCTTCCACGAGCAGCGCAAGGCCGGTGAGGACGCCGCCAACGCCGCGAACACCGCCGCCGACGCGGCCGACGGCGCCGTACCGCCGCCGCCCGCCCACCGCGCGCGCCCCACCGACCAGGGACCCGACGGGGACGTACCCGCCGTGATGCCGGCATGAGTCTCCTCGTCGTCGGACTGAGCCACCGCAGCGCTCCGGTGAGCGTGCTGGAGCGGGCCTCGCTGTCCCCGGACGCCCAGGCCAAGCTGGTGCAGGACACGGTGGCCGCCGAACCGGCCGCCGAGGCCGCGGTCCTCGCCACCTGCAACCGCATCGAGCTGTACGCCGACGTGGACAAGTTCCACGCGGGCGTCGCCGAGCTGTCCACGCTGCTCGCCCAGCACAGCGGCGTCGGCCTCGAAGAGCTGACTCCCTATCTCTACGTGCACTACGAGGACCGGGCCGTCCACCACCTGTTCTCGGTGGCCTGCGGGCTGGACTCCATGGTCGTCGGCGAGGGGCAGATCCTCGGCCAGATCAAGGACGCGCTCGCCCGCGCCCAGGAGCTGCACAGCGCCGGGCGGCTGCTGAACGACCTCTTCCAGCAGGCGCTGCGGGTCGGCAAGCGCGCCCACTCCGAGACCGGCATCGACCGCGCCGGGCAGTCCCTGGTCACCTTCGGCCTGGAACAGCTCGCCGACGGCGCCGACGTCACCGACTGGGCGCGGCACAAGCGGGCCCTCGTCATCGGCGCGGGCTCCATGTCCTCGCTGGCCGCCGCGACCCTCGCGCGCGCCGGGGTCGCCGAGGTCGTCGTTGCCAACCGCACCCTGGACCGGGCCGAGCGCCTGGCGCAGATCCTCGCCGAGGGCGGCACCGCGCACGTCGCGGCACGCGCCGTCCCGATGGAGGCGGTGTCCGCCGAGCTGACACGTGCCGACATCGTCGTCTCCTGCACCGGCGCGACCGGACTCGTCCTGACCGCCGAGGCGGTCGCGGCGGCCGTCGGCGGCCGCACGGGCACGCCCGTCACCCTCGCCGACCCCGACCCCGACACCGACGCGCACGCCGACTCCGGGTCCGAGCGGGCGCCGGAACCCCTGGCCGGCGTACGGTCGCTGCCGCCGACCTCCGTCGGCACCGAGGACGGCTGTCCGCTCGACCTCGCCGCCGTCCAGCAGCAGCCCGGCTTCTCCGTCATGGGCGAGGCCGCCGTCGCCGGGATGGACGCCGCCACCCTGGAGCAGCACGCCGCCTGGGTCGCGGGCGCCGGTGTCGACCGCCGCGAGGCCGCCCGCCGCCCCGCCGCCGACCCCGAGCTGATCAGCGCGCTCGCCGCGACCGCCGCCACCGCCGGGCGGGTCCCCGAGCGCCGCCGCCCCGAGCCGGTCCCCGCGCCCGTACGGCCGCGCCCCGTGCTGTTCCTGCTGGACCTCGCCATGCCGCGCGACATCGACGCCGCCGCCCACCGGCTGGCCGGGGTCCGGCTGGTCGACATCGAGTCGCTCGCCGAGGCCTCCGCGGACGCGCCGATGGCCGCCGACGTCGACCAGGTCCGCCGGATCGTCTCCGACGAGGTCGCCGCGTTCGGCGCCGCGCAGCGCGCCGCCCACATCACGCCCACCGTGGTCGCCCTGCGCGCCATGGCCGCCGACGTCGTCGCCGGGGAGATCGCCCGGCTCGACGGCCGCCTGCCCGGTCTCGACGACCGGCACCGCGCGGAGATCACCCAGACCGTCCGGCGCGTCGTCGACAAGCTGCTGCACGCGCCGACCGTACGGGTGAAGCAGCTCGCGGCCGAACCCGGCGGCGCCGGGTACGCGGACGCGCTGCGGACCCTGTTCGACCTCGACCAGGAGACGGTGGCCGCCGTCTCCCGCGCCGAGGACAGCACCGAGAAGAACGCAGAGAGCCGAGGGCCGGCATGAACGGCATGAAGACGAGGGACCCGGGGCCGACCCGGCCCCTGAGACTGGGGACGCGGCGCAGCAAACTCGCGCTGGCCCAGTCCGGGCAGGTGGCCGACGCCGTCGCCCGGGTCACCGGGCGGCCCGTGGAGCTGGTGGAGATCACCACGTACGGCGACACCTCCCGCGAGCACCTCGCGCAGATCGGCGGCACCGGTGTGTTCGTCACGGCGCTGCGCGACGCGCTGCTCGGCGGCGAGGTCGACTTCGCCGTGCACTCCCTCAAGGACCTGCCGACCGCGCAGCCCGACGACCTCGTCCTGGCCGCCGTCCCGGTCCGCGAGGACCCGCGGGACGTCCTCGTCGCCCGGGACGCCCTGAAGTTCACCGACCTCCCCCGCGGGGCGCGCATCGGCACCGGTTCGCCGCGCCGCACCGCGCAGCTCAACGCGTACGCCCGCGCCCACGGCCTCGACATCGAGACGGTCCCGATCCGCGGCAACGTGGACACCCGGATACGGCTCGTGCACGAGGGCCCGCTGGACGCCGTCGTGCTGGCCGCGGCCGGCCTCAACCGGATGGGCCGCGGCGGCGAGGTGACCGACTTCCTGTCGGTCGACACGGTTCTGCCCGCTCCCGGCCAGGGAGCCCTGGCGATCGAGTGCGCCGCGCACGACGCGGACCTGATCGCCGCGCTCGGCGAACTCGACGACCCGTTCACCCGGGCCGCCGTGACCGCCGAACGGTCCCTGCTCGCCGCCCTGGAGGCCGGCTGCTCCGCCCCCGTGGGCGCGCTGGCCGACCTGCTGGCCGACGGGCAGATTGTCAGAGAAATGCGCCTGCGGGGCGTCGTCGGCACGACCGACGGCTCCCGTACGGTGCAGCTGTCCACCACCGGTCCCGTGCCCCAGTCGTACGACGGGGCGAGGGCCCTCGGTCGCGAACTCGCGGCCGAGATGCTCGCCCAGGGCGCGGCCGGTCTGATGGGGGAGCGAGCACAGTGAGCCCCACCACCCTTCCCGCCGGTCCGGACCACGGGCACGTCACCTTCCTCGGTGCCGGGCCCGGGGACCCGGGACTGCTGACTCTGCGCGCCGTGGAGGCGCTGGCCCGCGCGGATGTCCTCGTCGCCGAGCACGAGGTGCTCGACGTCGTCCGGACGCACGCCAGGGCCGGCGTCACCGAGGTCCCCGCGGACGCCGATCCCTCGTCGGATCTCGTCCCGGGCACGGGCACGCCTCACCCGACGGTTGTTGACGGTTCGTCAACAACCGCTGGTGGCCCCGCCGTGCGGGATGCCGCACATCTTGTCATGGAGGCCGCGCGGGGCGGCAGGCGGGTCGTCCGAGCGGTCTCCGGGGACCCGGGACTTGATACGTACGCGGCGGAGGAAATGCTCGCCTGCGCGGCGGCCGGTGTTCCCTTCGAGGTCGTCCCCGGTGTCGCCGCCGCCGTCGGCGTCCCGGCCTACGCCGGTGTCCCGCTGCGCGACGCGCAGGGCGCCGACGTCCGCTTCGTCGACGCCCGCACCGCCTCCGACCGGTGCTGGACCGAGGTCGGCGTCTCCGACGGCACCGTCGTCGTCTCCACCACGCTCGACGCGGTGGCCGCCGCCGCCGGTGAACTCGTCGCCGCCGGGCGCAAGCCCGACACCCCGCTGACGGTCACCGTCGCCGGGACCACGACCCGGCAGCGCACCTGGAGCGCCACCCTCGGCACCATCGCGCAGACCCTCAAGCAGGCCAAGGTGCTGCCCTCGCCCGAAGGCGGCCGTCCCGTCATAGCCGTGGTCGGCGAGCGGTCCGCACCCGCCCAGCGCGACCAGCTCGCGTGGTTCGAGTCCAAGCCGCTGTTCGGCTGGAAGGTCCTCGTGCCCCGCACCAAGGAGCAGGCGGCGTCGCTCTCCGACCAGCTGCGGTCCTACGGCGCCGTCCCGCACGAGGTGCCGACCATCGCCGTCGAACCGCCGCGCACGCCCCAGCAGATGGAGCGCGCCGTCAAGGGCCTGGTCACCGGACGCTACGAGTGGATCGCGTTCACCTCCGTCAACGCGGTCAAGGCGGTCCGCGAGAAGTTCGAGGAGTACGGGCTCGACGCCCGCGCCTTCGCCGGGATCAAGGTCGCCGCGGTCGGTGAACAGACCGCCCGCGCGCTGATCGCCTTCGGCGTGAAGCCCGACCTGGTGCCGAGCGGCGAGCAGTCCGCCGCCGGGCTGCTGGAGGACTGGCCGCCCTACGACCCCGTCTTCGACCCCATCGACCGGGTGTTCCTGCCGCGCGCCGACATCGCCACGGAGACCCTCGTCGCCGGGCTGATCGACCTCGGCTGGGAGGTCGACGACGTCACCGCCTACCGCACCGTGCGGGCGTCGCCGCCGCCCGCCGAGACGCGCGAGGCGATCAAGGGCGGCGGGTTCGACGCCGTGCTGTTCACGTCGTCGTCCACCGTGCGCAACCTCGTGGGGATCGCGGGGAAGCCGCACAACGTCACCGTCATCGCCTGTATCGGGCCCGCCACGGCGAAGACGGCCGAGGAGCACGGGCTGCGGGTGGACGTCATGGCCCCCGAGCCGTCGGTGCACAAGCTGGCCGAGGCGTTGGCGGACTTCGGGCTGCGGCGGCGGGCGGCTGCGCGGGAGGCGGGCGATGCGGTGACGCGCCCTAGCGAGCGGAGGCCGGGGGCTCGGCGGCGTCGGGCTACGTGAAGGTTGCTCACGGTGCCGTCTGGGGGCTGTGCCCCCAGGCCCCCCTTCGGCCCTGAACGGGCCTTGTCCTCAAACGCCGGACGGGCTGGAAGGGGCGGGCCGTCGTCAGCCAGTGCCGGGCTGAACGGGTCTTGTCCTCAAACGCCGGACGGGCTGGAGGGGGCGGGCCGTCGGCGTCCGGTGCCGGGCTGAGGGGCCGACTGCTCGTCGGTAAAGGGGGCCCTGGGGCGGGCGTAGCGTAGAGGGCATGTCTACGTACGGGTCATTTCCGGGGGCGCGGCCTCGGCGGTTGCGGGTGAGTGCTGTGATGCGGCGGATGGTCGCGGAGACGCGGCTCGATCCGGCGGACCTCATCCTGCCCGCGTTCGTGCGGGAGGGCGTGCGGGAGCCGGTGCCGGTGGGGTCCATGCCCGGCGTGGTGCAGCACACGCGGGACAGCCTCAAGAAGGCGGCGGCCGAGGCCGTGGCCGCGGGGGTGTCCGGGATCATGCTCTTCGGGGTGCCCGAGGACGAGAAGAAGGACGGGCTCGGGACCGCCGGGACCGATCCGGACGGGATTCTCCAGGTCGCGCTGCGCGATGTGCGGGCCGAGGTCGGGGACGAACTGCTCGTCATGTCCGACCTGTGTCTGGACGAGTTCACCGATCACGGGCACTGCGGTGTGCTGGACGCCGACGGGCGGGTCGACAACGACGCCACCCTGGAGCGGTACGCCGAGATGGCGCAGGTCCAGGCCGACGCGGGCGCCCATGTCGTCGGGCCCAGCGGGATGATGGACGGGCAGATCGGCGTCGTACGGGACGCGCTCGACCAGATCGGGCGGGAGGACGTCGCCGTCCTCGCGTACACCGTGAAGTACTCGTCCGCCTTCTACGGACCCTTCCGTGAGGCCGTCGGGTCCTCGCTCACCGGGGACCGGAAGACCTACCAGCAGGATCCGGCCAATGTCCGGGAGTCGCTGCGTGAGCTGGCCCTCGACCTGGAGGAGGGCGCCGACATGGTGATGGTCAAGCCCGCCGGGCCCTACCTCGATGTCCTCGCCCGCGTCGCCGACGCCGCGCACGTCCCCGTCGCCGCCTACCAGATCTCCGGCGAGTACGCGATGGTCGAGGCCGCCGCCGAGAAGGGCTGGATCGACCGCGACCGCGCCATCCTGGAGAGCCTGACCGGCATCAAGCGGGCGGGCGCGCAGAACATCCTCACCTACTGGGCCACCGAAGTGGCCCAGAAGCTGAGGTAGTCAGCCCGCGGTCAGCGGGCGGGGCTCACCAGGACAGGACGTCGTCCAGGTCGCGCTGCCACCAGGTGACCGTCAGGGAGCTGTCGTAGTAGACGCCCTTCGCGGGCAGCTTCGGGGTCGCCGAGGCGCCGCCGTCGCTGTTGGGCGTCATCCCCTGGAACATGACCGTCAGCTTCTTGCCGGTCGTGCCGCCCGAGCCGCTGCCGTCGGCCGCCGACAGGCGGACGCCCGCGTAGCCGGACTCGCCGGGCGCCAGGGTCGTCACCGCCTGCGGCTGGGTGTTCTTGTCCGCCGGCGGCGCCCACTGCATCTCGTCGAAGCGCACGTACGGGAAGTACGTCAGGTCGCACGTCTTGCCGCCGGTGTTCTTCACCGTCAGCAGCAGGTGGTTCAGCGGGCGCTGGAGGACCTGCGCCGTCACCTTCGTGTTGGAGCCGTTGCACAGCACCCGGCCCGGCGACTTCGCCTTCTTCGAGCCCGACGCCTTCGAGCCCGTCGTCTTCGTGGTGGTCGCGGTCGTGCCGGACTCGCTGTCGGCGCCCGCGGAGGTCCCGGAGTCGGTGGTGGCCTCCTCCGCCTGCTTCTGGCCCGACGAGGCCACCGTCGCGGCGGCGGGCGTCGAGGCTCCCTCGTCCTTCGTGCCTGAGCCGTCCTGGCAGGCCGTCAGGGCGAGGGCGGCGAGAGCGGCCGCCGCGGGGGCCGCGAGTCGGATGCGCATGGGAATCCTCTTTCGAACGTGTGGCGGAAAAGTCGGTGTCCGACACGCCGTCCGCCGGATGGCCGGAGAGCGGCGTGCTTGGATGGCCACAGCTTGGGCCGCGGTCCGTCCCGGCCGCCACGACCGGCGCGCCATCAGGGACGCTGGAACGTTCGCACCGCCTCTGAGCTGCGAAGACAGACCGTCCCTGGAACGGCGGGACGGGACATGGGGGTGGAGGAAACAGTGTCGGCGACCGAGTTCGCGCAGCTGCTCAGCGCGCTCAAGGAGCGGTCCGGGCTCAGCTACGGGACGCTCGCCAAGCGCATGCACATGAGCACGTCCACCCTCCACCGCTACTGCAACGGTGACGCCGTCCCCGCCGACTACGCGCCCGTCGAGCGCCTGGCCCGGCTCTGCAAGGCCACCCCGGAGGAGCTGGTCGAACTCCACCGGCGCTGGGTGCTGGCCGACGCGGGGCGGGGGAAGAAGCAGCCCGGTGCGGCCCTCGCGGGTGTGGAGGAGGCGCGCGCTGTGGAGTCGCGCGTGGAGGAGTCGCGCGTCGAGGAGGGGGAGCCGGCGGGGGTGAAGGAGGGGGCGGTCGCCGGGGCCGTCGGACTCCGGGAGGGCGCGGACGGGGGCGAGGTCGGTGAGGTCGTCGACGTGGCGGCCGGGGGGCCGCCCTCGCGGGTGCGGCGGGCCGTGCTGGTGGGGGCCGGGGTCGTTCTCGCCGTGGGGGCGCTGGTGCTCGGGGTGTCGCTGGCGGGCGGCGGGGGTGGTGGCGGCCGGGACGCGGCGGGCGCTGGGGTGTCCGCGCAGGGCAGAGCGGCGGAGACGGGGGCGGCCTCCTCGCCGTCCGGGTCCCCCTCGCCCTCCGCGCCCGCTTCCCCGTCCGGGTCGGGCGAGCCGTCCGCGCCCGCTTTCTCCGCGCCGCTCGGCGCGGGCGCCGGGTCCGCCGGGGACGGTCCGGGGGCCGGGGCGGACCGGAACGACGGCGCGCCCCCGCTCACCGTGGGCGTCCGGCCGTACGCCTGGGAGAGCCCCTGTGACCAGCGGTATCTCATCGACCGGGAGCCGGGGCGGGTCGCGCCGCCGCCGGTGGAGCAGGACGCGCCCGCCTGGGTCGCCGCGCACAAGGGGGTCGCGGCGGGGCGGCAGTACCTGGAGCTGACCGTGCAGGGCACCGGGGACGAGACGGTCGTGGTGAAGGGGCTGCGGGTGCGGACCGTCGAGAAGCGGTCCCCGCTCGCCTGGAACGCGTACGCCATGGGCTATCCCGGCGTCGGCTGCGGCGGCGGCGTGCCCACCCGCTTCTTCACCGTCGCCCTCGACGCGGCGCGGCCCGTGCTGGTGCCGGAGGCGGGGCACGCCGACTTCCCGTTCAAGGTCAGCGAGTCCGACCCCGAGGTCTACTACGTCAGCGCCGAGGCCGCCGCCTACGACGTGAGCTGGACGCTGGAGCTGTCCTGGTCCAGCGGGTCACGGCACGGCACGCTCGTCCTGGACGACGAGGGGCGCCCGTTCCGCACCAGCGGGGAGAACGGGCGGCCCTCCTACGAGTTCCCGCTCGGCGGGTCCGCCTGGCGTCCCGCCGGGGAGGAGCCCCCCTCGTAGGGAGCCGCGCCGCGCGGGGACGGCCCCGAGGGGCCCTCGTCGTGCAGGCCTTCGCCGTCCTCGCAGGCGGTGAGGGCGAGGACGGCGGCGCAGAGGAGGGCGGCCAGGGCCAGCCAGGTCGTGGGGGAGACACGCGAGGGCATGGGGCCAGCCTCGCCGGTCCCGGCGCCGGGCCGCCGCCGGACGCGGCCGACTCGGGACGCCGAACCCGTCCCACACCCGCTGACCTGCGCGGACGCGGCGGACACGGGACGTGTTCCGGGACGCGGTCCGGGACGCCGATCACCCGGTCAGGCAGTCACCCGGGCATGCGGGCACGCGGTGACCTGGCCGGGCGGCCGGGTCAGTCCCACCAGAAGGACCACACCTGCTCCCCGACCAGTTCGCGGGCGTACGCCTCCAGCGTGCCGGAGCCCTGGTCGACGGCGTCGGGGCAGAACGCGTAGTGCTCGACGGCGACCGCCTCCGCCTCCGCGAGGGTCGCGGGCGGCGCCGCCACCGACACGGCCAGCACGTCGAAGCCGAGCGCCACGACCCGTATGCCGAAGCGGTCCTCCCAGGAGCGCAGGACCGCGGAGAGGCGGGCGGTGTCGTTCTCGTGGTTGAGGGGGCCGGACCAGCCGAGGGCGGCGGGCACGTCGGCGCTGCGGCGGGCCGGGACGAGCGCGAGGTGCGGGGCGGTGAGCCAGGACTGGCCGCCCGCCGCGAGGAGGTCGGCCACCTGCGCGGCCCGCGTGTCGGGGTCGGCGCCGAGGACGGGGGCGGCGGCCAGGCCCGGCCAGTCCTCGTCCGCCGCCGCGTACTCCTCCCAGAACCCGGCCAGGACCTCCTCGGCGTCGTGGTCACCGGGGTACGACATCCCGGCGGGCATCAGCTCCCAGGAGTCCGGGCCGCCCTGCGCGCCGCCGAGGTCCACCAGGACCGGGACCAGCCCGGCACGGCCCGCGGTCGCGCCGAGCGCCGTCCAGTTGCCGGGCGAGGCCGCCCGCGCCGCGTGCCACAGCAGCGGTTCGTGCCAGGGGCCGTCGTCCGTCGCGTCGACCAGCACACCGGGCGGCAGCTGGAGACCGAGGGAACGCCCGCTGGGATCGGAGGCCAGCTTGGGCAGCGGGTTGGGAAGAGTCGCCATGCCGGTGACTGTAGGGGCGGGCACTGACAACGCCCGCCCCCGAAGGGCGTCTCAGAGGCGGCCGGGCGTCCGGATGCCGAGCAGGGCCATGCCCCGGTGGAGGGTACGGGCCGTCAGGTCGACCAGGAACAGCCGGTTCTCCACCACCTCGGCCGGGTTGTCGTCCGACAGCACCTGGCACTGGTCGTAGAACGTCGTCAGGTGCGAGGCCAGCTGGTACAGGTACGCGGCCAGCTTGTGCGGCTCGTAGCCCGCGGCGACCTCGCGGATCGTCTCCGCGAACTGGTCCAGGTGCAGGCCGAGGGCCCGCTCCGCCGGGGCCAGCGCCAGCTCCGGGTGGGCGACCGGGCGGGCCTCCCCGGCCCGGCGCAGGATCGACCGGATACGGGCGTAGGCGTACTGGAGGTAGACGGAGGTGTCGCCGTTGAGGGAGACCATCTGGTCCAGGTCGAACTTGTAGTCCCGCACCGCCGACGTCGACAGGTCGGCGTACTTGACCGCGCCGATGCCGACCTGGCGGCCGTTGTCGACGATCTCCTCCTCGGTGAGACCGACCTTGGCGGCCTTCTCCCGGACCACGGCGGTCGCCCGGTCCACGGCCTCGTCCAGCAGGTCGACCAGCTTGACCGTCTCGCCCTCACGGGTCTTGAACGGCTTGCCGTCCTTGCCGAGGACCGTGCCGAACGCCAGCTGCACCGCGGTGACCTCGTCGTTCAGCCAGCCCGCCCGGCGGGCCGTCTCGAAGACCATCTTGAAGTGCAGCGATTGCCGGGCGTCCACCACGTACAGCAGGGTGTCGGCCTTCAGGTGGAAGACGCGGTCGCGGATCGCGGACAGGTCGGTCGCCGCATAGCCGTAGCCGCCGTCGGACTTCTGCACGATCAGCGGGACCCGGTTGCCGTCGGGGCCCTTGATGTCGTCGAAGAAGACGCACAGCGCGCCCTCGGAGCGCTCCGCGACGCCGGACTCCTCCAGCAGGCGGCAGGTCTCCGCGAGCATGTCGTTGTACCCGGACTCGCCGACGATGTCGGGGTCGCGGACCTCCATGTCCAGCTTCTCGAAGACGGAGAAGAAGTAGATCTTCGACTCGTCGACGAACTTCTGCCACGTCGCGAGGGTGTGCGGGTCGCCCGCCTGGAGGTCGACCACCCGGCGCCTGGCCCGCGTCTTGAACTCCTCGTCGGAGTCGAAGAGCCGCCTCGCGGTCTTGTAGAGGCGGTCCAGGTTGGACATCGCCTCCTCGCCGCTGACCTCGGCGTCCTTGTGGTCCAGCTCGTGCGGGTGCTCGTCCAGGTACTGGATGAGCATGCCGAACTGGGTGCCCCAGTCGCCGATGTGGTGGCGGCGCACGACGGTCTCGCCGGTGAACTCCAGGATCTGCACCACCGCGTCACCGATGACCGCCGACCGCAGGTGGCCGACGTGCATCTCCTTCGCCACGTTCGGCTGGGCGTAGTCGATGACCGTGGTGCCGGGCGCGTCCGCCAGCGGCACGCCGAGCCGCTCGGGGTCGGCGTAGCGGGCGGCGAGGTTCTCGGTGATCGCCCGGTCGGTGACCGTCACGTTCAGGAAGCCGGGCCCGGAGACCTCGATCTCCCCGATCACGTCACCGGTGACGACCCGCTCCACGACCTGCGTGGCCAGCTCGCGCGGGTTGGCCTTCGCCTTCTTGGCCAGGGCGAGGATGCCGTTGGCCTGGAAGTCGGCTCGGTCGCTCCGTCGCAGCAGCGGGTCCGCCCCGGCGGCCTCCGGCAGGGTGGCCGTGAGCGCGGACGCGAGGTGCTGTTCGACGGAGTGGGCGAGGGACGTGACCGAGGCCATGGGGTGGCTGCCGTTCTGCTCGGGTTCCGGGAATCCGTGCCCCTGGGGGCGCGGGGTGGGTACGGAACGCCAGTATCCCACGCGGGGAAAAGCGGTTTTCGCGGATGCGGGCCGGGCTGGGACAATGAAGCGGTCAGCCGTGCGACCGTACCGGCTGCCCCGCATCACCTTCAGGAAGAGGACGTGCCGATCGTGGCTCAGAGCACCGAGACCACCGACTGGGTCTCCCGTTTCGCGGACGACGTCATCGAGGAGTCGGAGCGTCGGGCCCCGGGCAAACCGGTCGTCGTCGCGTCCGGCCTCTCCCCGTCCGGCCCCATCCACCTCGGCAACCTCCGCGAGGTCATGACCCCGCACCTGGTCGCCGACGAGATCCGCCGCCGCGGCCGCGAGGTCCGCCACCTGATCTCCTGGGACGACTACGACCGCTACCGCAAGGTGCCGGCGGGCGTCGCCGGGGTCGACGGGACCTGGGCCGAGCACATCGGCAAGCCGCTGACCGCCGTCCCCGCGCCCGCGGGCTCCGCCCACCCGAACTGGGCCGAGCACTTCAAGGCCGCGATGACCGAGGCGCTGGGCGAGCTGGGCATCGTCTTCGACGGGATCAGCCAGACCGCGCAGTACACCTCCGGCGTCTACCGCGAGCAGATCCTGCACGCCATGCGGCACCGGGGCGACATCGACGCGATCCTCGACCAGTACCGCACCAAGAAGGCCCCGGCGAAGAAGCAGCAGCAGAAGCCGGTCGACGAGGCCGAGCTGGAGGCCGCGGAGGGCTCCGGCGCCGCCGCCGAGGACGACGGCGGCTCCGGCTCCGCCGGGTACTTCCCGTACAAGCCGTACTGCGGCAACTGCGCGAAGGACCTCACCACCGTCACCGCCTACGACGACGACAGCACCGAGCTGACCTACGTCTGCGGCGCCTGCGGCTTCTCCGAGACCGTCCGGCTGAACGAGTTCAACCGGGGCAAGCTGGTCTGGAAGGTCGACTGGCCGATGCGCTGGGCCTACGAGGGCGTGATCTTCGAGCCCAGCGGCGTCGACCACTCCTCGCCCGGCTCGTCCTTCCAGGTCGGCGGGCAGATCGTCGGGATCTTCGGCGGCGCGCAGCCGATCGGCCCGATGTACGCGTTCGTCGGCATCAGCGGCATGGCCAAGATGTCCTCCAGCAAGGGCGGGGTGCCCACCCCGGCCGACGCGCTGAAGATCATGGAGCCGCAGCTGCTGCGCTGGCTCTACGCCCGCCGCCGCCCCAACCAGTCCTTCAAGATCGCCTTCGACCAGGAGATCCAGCGGCTCTACGACGAGTGGGACAAGCTCGACGCCAAGGTCGCCGACGGCTCCGCGCTCCCAGCGGACGTCGCCGCGCACGCCCGCGCGGTGCGCACCGCCGAGGGCGAGCTGCCGCGCACCCCGCGCCCGCTGCCGTACCGGACGCTCGCGTCCATCGCGGACATCACCGCGGGCAACCAGGACCAGGCGCTGCGCATCCTCTCCGAGCTGGAGCCGGACAGCCCGCTCGCCTCGCTCGACGAGGCCCGGCCGCGCTTCGACCGGGCCGAGGCCTGGATCAACACCCAGGTCCCCGCCGACCAGCGGACCGTCGTGCGCCAGGAACCCGACACCGAGCTGCTCAAGTCGCTCGACGAGGCCTCCCAGGAGTCGCTGCGCCTCCTGCGGGACGGGCTCGCCGACCACTGGTCGCTCGACGGGCTGACCCACCTCGTGTACGGGGTGCCCAAGGTGCAGGCCGGGTTCTCGGCCGACGCCGGGCCCAAGGAGCTGCCGCCGGAGATCAAGACCGCCCAGCGGACCTTCTTCGCGCTGCTCTACCACCTGCTCGTCGGCCGTGACACCGGGCCGCGGCTGCCCACGCTGCTGCTCGCGGTGGGGCAGGAGCGGGTGCGGGCCCTGCTCGGGGAGTAGGACGGAGGACGCCTCACGGGAAGGGGCCACTCGGCGGAGTTCGCCGGGTGGCCCCTTTCGCGTCAGGTGATGACCTCGTCCGGTGATGACCTCGTCAGGCGATGTGGTCCTCTTCCATCTCCGCCGTGTGGCGTTGCTGGAAGCGCTGGGCCAGCGCCTTCAGGGCGCTCGCGCTGAGCGTGATGCCGTACGTCGCCTGGATGTTGTCGCCCAGGACGCGGGGCGTGGGGTAACTGCCGTCTATCGACTGGCGGAAGACCATGTAGTACGCCTCGTCGTCCGGCTCCGGGGGACCGCCGCCCTCGCCCAGTTCGCGGGTGCGGCCGGGGGCCACCGGGATGGGGAAGCTGCCGGTCTCCTCCGGAGAGGGTTCCTGGGCGGGGGGCTCCTCCGTGTACTGGTCCTGGTACTGCTCGGCGTGCTGCTGCTCCGCGTACCACTGGGCGTACTGCTGGTCCGGGTCGTACGTGGGGTCGTAGCCGCCCTGGTACTCGACCTCCGTGGGAGGGCGGAACCAGGGGCTGGACTCGGGAGTGGGGTCGGGGTCCTGGTCCGGCTGGGGGGCGGGGTTCTGCGCGGGCGCGCTGGACTGTTCCCCGGCGTCGGGGCTCGGGGGTTGGTCGGGGCGCTGCTCGCTGGAGGGTGCCGCTGCGCCCACCCTCCCCCACTCTCGGCTTCGCTCGACCGGGGGGACCCCCATCGCCCCAGCGGCACGATTGCCCGCAGCGACGGCGGACCGGTCTTCCGCGGCTAGGGGAGTCAGGTCGGACGGGTTCGCTGCTGTCAGGATCGGGAGGTCCTGGGGTGGGTGGAGGGGGTGGGGGGCGGGGATGACCGCGGGTTCTATGCCCGCTGCCGCCAGGCCCGCGGGGGCTGTCTCCGCGAGGGGGACGCCGTAGCGGGCGAGGCGGAGGGGCATCAGGGACTCGACGGGGGCCTTGCGGCGCCAGGCGCGGCCGAAGCGGGAGCGCAGGCGGGCCTGGTAGACGAGGCGTTCCTGCTCCAGCTTGATGACCTGCTCGTAGGAGCGCAGCTCCCACAGCTTCATCCGGCGCCACAGTAGGAACGTGGGCACGGGGGAGAGCAGCCAGCGGGTGAGGCGGACGCCCTCCATGTGCTTGTCGGCGGTGATGTCGGCGATCCGGCCGACCGCGTGCCGGGCCGCCTCGACGGAGACCACGAACAGGATCGGGATCACCGAGTGCATGCCGACGCCCAGCGGGTCCGGCCAGGCGGCGGCGCCGTTGAAGGCGATCGTCGCCGCCGTCAGCAGCCACGCCGTCTGCCGCAGCAGGGGGAAGGGGATGCGGATCCAGGTCAGCAGCAGATCCAGGGCCAGCAGGACGCAGATGCCCGCGTCGATGCCGATCGGGAACACGTAACTGAAGTTCCCGAAGCCCTTCTTGAGGGCCAGCTCGCGGACGGCCGCGTAGGAACCGGCGAAGCCGATGCCGGCGATGACCACGGCACCGGCCACGACCACGCCGATGAGCACGCGGTGCATCCGGGTCAGCTGTATGGGCGCGGCCACCCGCACTCCCCTCCCTTGGCGTGTTGTTGCGCGCAACAGGGTGGCACATGTGTGCGGCTCGCGGGTTGCGCGAGGGTCAGGACTTCGCGGCGGACGGGCGTTACCGGCTCTTCGCGGTGGTTCGGGAGCCCGTGGAGCCGGTCTTCGCGTCCGCACCGCCGGCCACCTTCGACGGCGCCTTCGCCCGTGCCTCCGTGGCGGCCTTCTAGGGCCTTTCTTTCGGATCTGGTCGGCCGCCAGGTGCGGTGCCTCCTGGCCCGACCTGAGCGGGGTCTGGTGCGTGCAGCTGCAAGGCGGAGGAGGGCGTCAACGCGGAGCGTTGGCAACCGACGACAACGCGGCAGATGTGCGTGCCAGGGCACGCGACCGACGGCAAGATCCGAAAGAGAGGCCCTAGGCCTTCGGGGAGGCGGAGAGCGCGGTGGCGGAGGGTGCGGCCGAGCCGGTCGGCGCGGGGGCGGGGGCCTTCGAACCGGTGCCGTCGTCCTCGCCGTTGGCGGCGCGGACCGCGGCGACGGTCTCCTTGGCGGCCTTCTCCGCCGACTTCACGAGGGCGTCCGCGTCGGGGGTCTTGTCGCCCGCGAGACCGGCGCCGTTGTAGTCGACGCTCACCACGACGTTCTCGACGCGGGAGACGACCGTCTGCTGCTTGAAGGCGCCTTCCTTCTTCTTGAGGTCGTAGCGCACGGTGGTGGCCTGGTCGCCGGTGGCGGCGAGCGGCGCGGACTTCACGGCCGTGGCGCCGGTCGCGGCGAGCGCGTCCTGGACCTGCTTGCCGAAGTACTCCCGCGCCTGCTGTTCGCCGCTGCTGGCCGCGTCCGACTCGAAGCGGACCAGGGAGACGTTGAGCCAGCGGAACTGCGAGCCCTTGACGCCGTTGTTGTCGAGGCTGGACCAGGAGCAGGAGGCGCGGGCGGCGGTGTCGCTGGACGTGCCCTCCTTGCCCTTGCCGGAGGCCTTGGGGACCAGTTCGGTGAGCGTCTTCTTCGCCAGTACCCCGCAGCCCTCGGGCAGCGTCGCGTACGCGGCGGCCTGGACCGTCGGCGCGGCGCTCGGGGTGCTGCCGGTGGAGGCGCCGCCGTCCTGGCGGGCCGCGGCGTCGGGGGTGCCCGAGCCGCCGTCGGAGCCGGAGCCGGAGTCCGACGAACAGCCCGCGGCGATCAGCATCACGGGCACGGCGGCCACGGCCACGAGAGCGCGGCCCAGCCCTCCCGCGCGCTGGGTTCGCTGGTCACGGCGGTCGTCTCGCGGGGCTCGTCGCTGCATGGTTCCTTCACTCGCGGTGCTCGGGGTTCCTGCGGTCATACGGTCGGTCCTGCGGTCCTACGGCCGTTCTGCGGTCATACGGTCACATCACGTCCGATGGGCCACGGTACGCGGTACGGCCGCCGGGCCGCGGCCGTTCAACGGGGCCCGGGGCGCGGGCGGCCGGGGCGCGAAGTGGCCTCAACCGCCGAGGGAGTCGGCGAGCTGCGCCGCCAGTTTCCGGGCCCTGTCCTGCATGTCCTTGCTGTCGGGGACCGTGCCGACGGTGGTCGCCTGCTCCTCGTAGGAGAGGGTCACGATGACGTTGGACGTGCGGAACGCCACAGTCACGGTGCGCTGTTCGGCGGCCGAACCGGAGCCGCCGGGCACGTCGTCGAGGAACGCCTCGTCGCCGAGGTCGTCCAGCAGACGGGGCTGGAGGTCGGCGGGCGGCACCGACGGCGCCGGACTCGTCGAGGGCGCGGAGGACGCGGAGGACGCGGAAGACACAGCGCTGGACGGGCCGGTGGCGGCCGGGGTGCCGGAGGGGGTGGGGGCGCCGGTGGCGGGGGTCTCCCCGGCGGTGCCGGAGGCGGTCGGCGCGGGCAGGTCGGCGGCCGTCACCTTGCGGGCGAACAGCTCCTCGGCCTGGTTGTCGTCGCTGACGGCCGCGTCGTAGGAGACGACGCGCTCGAAGTCGACGCTCAGGTGGTCGAGGGCGTCCGCCGACTCCACCTTCCAGCGGCAGCCCGCCTTGCGGTCGGTGTCGTACGTCAGCGTCGCCTGGCCCGCGTAGGCCGCCTCGCGCCGGGTCTCGTCGGTGATCTCGCGCAGGCCGGGGAGGAGCGAGTCGAGGGTGGAGCGGGCGACGGCGCCGCAGGCCTCGGGGAGGGCGTCGTAGCGGCCGGGCTGGGCGGCGGCCGTGGTGGCGCCCGCCTCGCCGGGGTTGGCGTTGTCGGTCGCGCCGCCGTCCTCGGGGCCGCTCGTGCAGCCGGCGACCAGGACCGCGAGGAGCGCGGCGACGCCGGGTACGTACGCCTTCCGCTGCACGGTCGGCTCCTCTCGACGGGGGTCAGACGGGTTGATCATGGGGCGTCGTTCCAGTGTGCCCGGTCCTTAATCGGTTGCCGGACGGGGGCGGCCCCGGCAGACAATGTGTATCGCACGCACTGCCGTGGATGCCGGTCCGCCGTCCCAAAGGTCGACCTTGGCACCGGTTTTGCGGTTACCGACTTCTGCCATGGTTCCGCATGGCTTGTGATCGATCGCGGGGGAATGAGGGGTTATGTCGTACGTGGAGCTGCCGGGCGCGAAGGTGCCGATCCGTCTGTGGACCGACCCGGCGTCGGTCGAGGAGGGGGCGCTCCAGCAGTTGCGCAACGTGGCGACCCTGCCGTGGATCGAGGGCCTGGCCGTCATGCCGGACGTCCACTACGGCAAGGGCGCGACGGTCGGTTCGGTCATCGCGATGCGCGGCGCGGTCTGCCCGGCCGCGGTCGGCGTCGACATCGGCTGCGGGATGTCCGCGGTGCGCACCTCGCTCACCGCGAACGACCTGCCCGGGGACCTGTCCCGGCTGCGCTCGAAGATCGAGCAGGCCATCCCGGTGGGCCGCGGCATGCACGACGACCCGGTCGACCCCTCCCGCACGCACGGCTTCGCGACCGCCGCGTGGGACGACTTCTGGACGCGCTTCGACGGCATCGCCGACGCGGTGAAGTTCCGTCAGGAGCGGGCCGGGAAGCAGATGGGCACGCTCGGCTCGGGCAACCACTTCGTCGAGGTGTGCACCGACACGACCGGCGCGGTCTGGCTGATGCTGCACTCCGGTTCGCGCAACATCGGCAAGGAACTCGCCGAGTTCCACATCGGGGTGGCGCAGAGGCTCCCGCACAACCAGGGGCTCATCGACCGCGACCTCGCGGTGTTCGTCGCGGACACCCCGCAGATGGCGGCCTACCGCAACGACCTGTTCTGGGCGCAGGAGTACGCGAAGTACAACCGCACCCTGATGATGGCGCTCCTGAAGGACGTCGTCCGCAAGGAGTTCCGGAAGGCGAAGCCGACGTTCGAGCCGGAGATCAGCGCCCACCACAACTACGTGGCCGAGGAGCGCTACGACGGGATGGACCTGCTCGTGACCCGCAAGGGCGCGATCCGGGCCGGGTCCGGCGAGTTCGGGATCATCCCCGGTTCCATGGGCACCGGTTCGTACATCGTGAAGGGCCTCGGCAACGAGAAGGCGTTCAACTCGGCGTCGCACGGTGCCGGTCGGCGGATGAGCCGCAGCGCGGCCAAGCGCCGTTTCTCGACCCGCGACCTGGAGGAGCAGACGCGGGGCGTGGAGTGCCGCAAGGACTCCGGGGTGGTGGACGAGATACCGGCCGCCTACAAGCCGATCGAGCAGGTCATCGACCAGCAGCGGGACCTGGTCGAGGTCGTCGCGAAGCTGCGGCAGGTCGTCTGCGTGAAGGGCTGAGCCGCCGGGGCACGGTCCGACTCCCGCTCGCGCGGGGCGGGTTGCCGTGTCCGGCGGGGCCGGTCGGGCGTCCGGCGGGTCAGTTGCCGTGCTTGACCGCGTAGATCATCACGAACGCGATGATGTGGATGCCGAAGAGGAAGTACGCCAGGAAGTACCAGACCTGGCGTTCGTCCTTCGTCTCCTGGGCCAGGCGGCGCCGTTCCGCCGTCTGTTCCGGGGGCGCCCCGGCCGTCGCGTCGGCCGTCGTCTCCCGCGGGGTCCGGTCCGGCATCAGTGCTCCCTGTGCACCTTGGTGTTGGAGGCCTGGGCGCGGGGGCGCAGGACCAGCAGGTCGACGTTGACGTGGCTCGGGCGGGTCACCGCCCAGGTGATCGTCCCGGCCACGTCGTCGGCGGTGAGCGGCTCGGCCACACCGTCGTACACCTTGGCCGCGCGCTCGGTGTCGCCGCCGAAGCGGGTCAGGGCGAACTCCTCGGTCCTCACCATGCCCGGCGCGATCTCGATGACGCGGACGGGCTGTCCGACGATCTCCAGGCGCAGCGTCTCGGCGAGGACGTGCGCGCCGTGCTTGGCGGCGACGTAGCCCCCACCGCCCTCGTAGGTGCCGTGGCCGGCGGTCGAGGAGACCACGACGACGGTGCCGTCGCCGCTCGCGACCAGCTTGGGCAGCAGCGCCTGGGTGAGGTTGAGGGTGCCGAGGACGTTCGTCTCGTACATGGTCCGCCAGTCGGCCGGGTCGCCGGTCGCGACCGGGTCGGCGCCGAGCGCCCCGCCCGCGTTGTTGACCAGCACGCCGATCGTGCGGAACGCGGTCGCGAACTCGTCGACGGCCGCCCGGTCGGTGACGTCCAGCGGGTACGCGGTCGCCTGGCCGCCCGCCGCGGTGATCTCCTCGGCCAGCGCCTCGATGCGGTCCTTGCGGCGGGCCGTGAGCACCACGCGGTACCCGGCCTCGGCGAGCTGCCGGGCGGTGGCGGCGCCGATACCGCTGCTCGCGCCCGTGACGACGGCGATGCGGGCGGCGGCGGACGGGGCGGCGGCGGTGGCCATGGGGGCTGCTCCTCGGGCGGACGGCGGGACGGGACGGGCGTGGGGCGGACCCCGCCCGGCCAGGATAGGCGGGCGTGCGGCGCGCGCGGCCGGTGATCCCGGCCCGTGGACATCCGCCGCACGGCTTCCGGCCGACGGCCGTCGGCCGCGACCGACGGCCACCGGCGCCCGCCGCACCCGCCGGGGCCGGTCGGCGGAGGGCCGCCTCAGTGTCCGCGCGGCGCCCACATGATCACGGCCATGCCCGCGAGGCAGACCAGGGCGCCGGTGACGTCCCAGCGGTCGGGCCGGTAGCCGTCGGCGACCATGCCCCAGGCCAGCGAACCGGCGACGAAGACCCCGCCGTACGCGGCCAGGACCCGGCCGAAGTCGGCGTCCTGCTGCAAGGTGGCGACGAAGCCGTAGACGCCGAGGGCCATCACGCCGCCGCCGATCCACAGCCAGCCGCGGTGTTCGCGCACGCCCTGCCAGACCAGCCAGGCGCCGCCGATCTCGAAGAGGGCGGCGAGGGCGAACAGGGCGGCGGAGCGCAGTACGTACATGGCCGCAGCTTGGCACGGGCCCGGTCCGCGGCTCGGCCCGGACCCCTGCCGCGGCTCGGGCCCTGCCGCGGCTCGGCCCGGACCCGGCCGCCGCGCGGACCGGCCCGGTGGGGTGCGGAAGGGGTCCGGCCGGGCGTCGTACCATCTGCGGACGGCGCTACGAAGGGGTGTGCGGGCGATGTCCGGGAACGTGCGGTCGCGGTTGCTGGACGAGCTGTCCACCGTCTCGCGGCGGTACGTGGCCGCGTTCGCCCTCTTCAACCAGACGGTCGCCGACCGGCTGGGCCTGCACCCGACCGACCTCCAGTGCCTCAACCTGCTGTCGCTGGAGCCGGAGCCGGTCACCACCGGCACGGTCGCCGAGCTGACCGGGCTCACCACGGGCTCCGCGACCCGGCTGGTGGACCGGCTGGAGAAGGCGGGGTACGTGGTGCGCGAGCGGGACGCGGAGGACCGGCGGCGGGTACTGGTGGCGGCGGTGCCGGACCGGGTCGCCGAGGTGGGGCGGACCTGGGAGCGGCTGGGCGGCGACTGGAGCCCCCTCTTCGACGACCTCGACGACGCCGAACTCGCCGTGATCGTGCGGCACATGCGGCGGACGGTGGAGTTCAGCGCACGGCAGGTCGCACGCGGCCGGGGAGGTCTGAACTAGGGCATGAGCAGTGTCAGTGACATATCCGGTGCCGCTGCGGCGGTGGACGCGGGCACGGAGCCGGACGCCGGGCCGCCCGCGCGGGGGCTGCCCCCGAACTGGCCGTGGCTGCTGGCCGCCGCGGCCCTCGTTCCCGGGCTGATCCTCGTCGTCGTCGGGCGCTCGCTGGAGCAGCCCGCCGTGCAGGCCTGGCGGACGGTCTGTCTGGCCGTCACCGTGCAGGCGCTGCCGTTCCTGCTGCTCGGGACCGCCCTGTCGGGGGCGATCAACGCGTTCGTCCCGGCGAGCGTCTTCCAGCGGCTGCTGCCGAAGCGGCCCGCGCTGGCGGTGCCGGTCGCCGGGGCCGCCGGGGTGGTGCTGCCGGGCTGCGAGTGCGCGTCGGTGCCGGTGGCGAACAGCCTGATCGGGCGGGGCGTCACCCCGGCCGCCGCGTTCGCGTTCCTGCTCTCCGCGCCCGCCGTGAACCCGGTCGTCCTCACCGCCACCGCGATCGCCTTCCCCGGCAGCCCCGAGATGGTCCTCGCCCGGCTCGTCGCCTCCCTCGTCACGGCCGCCGCGATGGGCTGGCTGTGGCTCTGGCTGGGCCGCGCCGAGTGGCTCAAGCCCGCCGTGCGGCACACCGGGCACCAGGCGGGCCGCAGCCGCTGGACCGAGTTCCGGCTCGGCTTCCAGCACGACTTCCTGCACGCCGGGGGCTTCCTGGTGGTCGGCGCGATGGCGGCGGCGACCTTCAACGTGGCCGTGCCGCGCTCGGTGGTGGACACCTTCGCCGGGTCGCCCTGGCTGTCGGTGCTGTTCCTGGCGCTGCTGGCGATCGTGCTGGCGGTCTGCTCGGAGGCGGACGCGTTCGTGGCGGCCTCGCTGACGGGCTTCTCGCCGACGGCCCGGCTGACGTTCATGGTGGTCGGCCCGATGGTCGACCTCAAGCTGATCGCCCTCCAGGCGGGCACCTTCGGCCGCGCCTTCGCCGTACGGTTCTCCAGCGCGACGGCGGTGGTGGCCGTCGCGGTCAGCGTGGTGGTGGGAGGGGTGCTGCTGTGACCGGCGAGGCGAGGGACACCACCGCGGGCGACGGGGTCGCGCAGGGCGTGGGGGGCGGCGGGTCCGCGGACGCCGCGACCGGTGACGGCGGCGGTGGCGGCGGGGCGGTCCGGCGGCTCGCGCAGGCGGCGCTGCTCGCGCTGTGCGGGGTCGGACTCCTGCGCGCGTCCCTCCTCACCGACGCCTACCTCCGTTACGTCAAGGAGGGCATGCGTCCGCTGCTGATCGCGTCCGGTGTGCTGCTGGTGGGGCTGGCGGTCGCGGAGGCGGTCTCCGCGTGGCGGGCGCGGCGGCGGGGTCCCGGCGGAGCACACCTCGGCGAGGGGGCCGGGGATCAGGGCGCCGACGGGCACGAGGACGAGGGGCACGGAGGTGACCGCCACGGCCACGGGGGCGAGGGCGCCGACGGTCACGACCACTCCTCCGTCCCCCGGGTGGCCTGGCTGCTGTTCCTGCCCGCGCTGAGCCTGCTCTTCTACGCGCCGCCCGCGCTGGGCTCGTACACGGCGGCCCGCGAGAGCCCGAAGGCGGTCGCGGTCGTCGCGGAGGACGGATTCGACCCGCTGCCCGCGACCTCGCCGCTGCCGATCACGCTGACCGACTTCACCCAGCGGGTGCAGCAGGACGAGAAGCGGGCGATCCGGGGCCGGACGGTCCTGATGACGGGCTTCGTGACGCCCGCCGACGGCGACAGCTGGTACCTGACCCGCATCATGCTGTCCTGCTGCGCGGCCGACGCCCAGTCCGTGAAGGTGCGGGTGTACGGGGTGGAGGCGCCGAAGGCCGACACCTGGGTCAGCGTGACGGGCACCTGGCACGAGGAGGGCACCCTCGGCACCTCCTCGGCGGCGGTCGCCCTGGACGGCGCCGCCGCGCGGAAGATCCCCCGCCCGTCGAACGGCTACACGGACGCCCTCCCCCTGGGGTCGTAGGGGCGGGGCCGGGTCGTAGGGGCGGCGGGGCCGGGTCGCAGGGGGCGGGGCTACGCGCCCGCCGCCGCCCCGCTCGCCTGCTCGGCGTCGTACCGCTCGCGGGCGGTGTGCACCTCGTCGAAGTGGGTCTCCGCCCAGGCCTTCACCGCCGTGAGCAGTGCGGCGAGGCTGCTGCCGAGCGGGGTCAGTTCGTAGTCGACGCGGACCGGGACGGACGGGGTGACCGTGCGGCTGAGGATGCCGTCGCGCTCCAGGGTGCGCAGGCTCTGGGTGAGCATCTTGGGGCTGACCCCGGCGATCTTGCGGGCCAGGTCGCTGTAGCGCATCGCGCCCTCCTGGCCGAGCGCGGCGACGATCAGGCTGACCCACTTGTCGCTGATGCGGTCCAGGAGCTGGTTCGTCGGGCACGCCTTGAGGAAGGCGTCGTACTCGGCGCGCGCCCGCTCGCGCCGCTGCACCGCGTTCATGGTCGCCATCGCCCGTCCGCCCCGCTCTCTTCGTCGGTCCCGGTCGCCGCCGGGTCCCCAGGTCTTTCCCAGGTCTTCGCCGTGGACGGTGCCGGTCGGCTCTCCGTCCGGTGTGCTACGCACCTTGAGGTAACTACTTCCTCGTGGATAGTAGCTCTTCCTAGGGTTGCGGTCGAGGCCGCGGCACCGAGGCGCGCGGCCCAGTGGTCTCCGGATCGACTCCGGAGAGGACGGTGGGAGTGGTCATGCGTGCAGCGGTGGTGCGGTCGTTCGGCGGGCCCGAGGCCGTGGAGGTCGTGGAGCGGGAGCGGCCCGAGCCGGGGGCCGGGCAGGTGCGGATCAAGGTGGCGGCGTCCGCACTGAACCCGGTCGACGCCGGGGTGCGGGCGGGGGCGTTCGGCGGGGCGGGCCAGGAGATCGGGCTCGGCTGGGACGTCGCCGGGACGGTGGACGCGGTGGGCGGGGGCGGCTCCCCGTGGGCCGTCGGCGACGAGGTGGTGGCCCTCGACCACGGGGTGATCAAGCCGCTCGGCGCGCACGCCGCGTACGTCGTCGTGCCCGTCGGCGCGGTGGCGAAGGCCCCGGCCGGGGTGGACGCGGTCCACGCGGCGACCCTGCCGCTGAACGCGCTCACCGCCGACCAGGCCCTCGACCTGCTCGACCCGCAGCCGGGCGCGTCCCTGCTGGTCACGGGTGCGGCGGGCGCGGTCGGCGGCTACGCCGTCCAGCTCGCGGCCCGCCGGGGGCTCAAGGTGACGGGCCTGGCGCGGGCGGCCGACGAGGCGTTCGTACGCGGTCTCGGCGCGGCCGGGTTCGTCGCGGGGGAGGCCGAGCCGGGCGCGTACGACCTGGTCCTGGACGCGGCCGTACTGGGCGGACCCGCGCTGGCCCGGGCGCGGGACGGCGGCGCCTACGTCGGCGTGATCCCGCACGCCGAGCCCGCCTCCGAGCGTGGGGTGAGCACGACGGCGGTCGAGGTGGCCGCGGACGGCGCGCGGCTGGCGGAGCTGGTGCGGCTGGTGGAGGAGGGCGCGCTGGAGCTGCGGGTGGCCGGGGAGTACCCGCTCGCCGACGTGGCGACGGCGCACGCCCGCCTCGCGGAGGGCGGACTGCGGGGGCGGCTGGTGCTGGTGCCGTAGCCGTGCCGGGATTCAGGGAGCGGCCGGGTGGGGGCGGGGCGCGTACGCCGTCGGCGGCACCCCGACCGTGGCCTTGAAGTCGCGCACCAGGTGGGCCTGGTCGGCATAGCCCAGGTCGGCCGCGAGGCCCGCCCAGTCCAGGTCGGCGGAGGTCTCGGCCCGTTCCAGCGCCTCGTGGATGCGGTAGCGGAGGATGACCCACTTCGGGCTGACGCCCACCTCGGCGGCGAAGAGGCGTTGCAGCTGCCGGACCGAGCAGCCCTCGGCGCGGGCCAGGTCGGTGACGCGGCGGATCGCCCGGTCGGCGCGGACCCGGTCGGCGAGGGCCATGGCCCGCTCGGAGCGCGGGTCGGGGCGGGGCGCGCGGGCGAGGAGGAAGGCGTCGAGGGCGGCGACGCGGGCGTCCTCGTCGGCGGGGGTCAGGACGGGCGCCGGGTCGGTGTCCAGCGGGACGCGGCGGCCGGTCCAGTACGACACCGGCCGGCCGGGGGCGAAGGGGCGGAAGCCGCCGGGCCGGAACTGGACCCCGCAGACCCGGCCGCGTCCGCTGAGCTTCTGCGTGAACAGGCCGAGCCCGACCCCGGCGGTCTCCACGAACCCCGAACCGACCCCGGCCCCGACCGCCCCGGTCCCGCCCGTCTCCCCCTCGTACCGCTGGAAGACGATGTTCACCGACGGGTGCGGGACGACGTGCGAGGCGTGCGGCCGGTCGAGGTCCCAGTCGATCAGCCAGTAGTGCTCCAGCCAGCGCCGCAGCGCCGCCGCCGGTTCCCGCCGCCGGAACCGGACCCGCGCGAACAGCTCGGCGGCGTCGACGATCCCCCGGGTGTCACGGCGTGGTGCGGCCATGGGGCGATCGTAGGACGGGGGAGTGACAGGGGCGCGGGGGCACGGGGGAGGGGGTGTGGACGGAGGCGGCTTCTGGATGGTTCATGCCTCCGACTTGTCAGAGAACAGAAAAGAAGCCCCGCTCGCACATCGTGCGGGGCTTCCCGTCGTGTTGAATCCGCTCGGCCTCTCAGCAGCCCGCGGAGAGATGCGGAGCGTCAGCCCTTGACCAGGCCGAGAAACGCGTTCCACGCGTCCGGCTTGAAGAGCAGCGCCGGGCCGTCGGTCTGCTTGCTGTCGCGCACGGGAACGACCCCCGCAACGCGGGCAGACTCGAGGCAGTTCTGTGCGCCGTTGCTGTAGCTGGACTTGAACCACTCGTACCGGTTCGTCATTTTGACCATTCCTCTTCGATTACGCGCCCGATCAGCGCTTGGGACTGCTCAACCGACAGCGCATCGGTATTGAGCTGCCGAAACAGGTTCGTGAACACGCGGACCTGAGTTGTTTCCTCGTGGTACACCGTGTTCAGCAGACCGAGGCTGTAGACGATGTCCGTCTCTGCCTGATCCGGGAACGAGAGAATCCCGAACGGTCCGTAGAGCAGGCCATTGAGTCGCGAACCCGTCGGAAGCACCTGGACGTTGATGTTCGTCGCGTCCATGTCCGCCAGCAGGGAACGAAGCTGTTCCCGCATGGTTTCCGCCGTTCCCACAAGGTGAGTCAGGGTCTCTTCCGTGATGACGACCCAGAGCGACAGCGGAGTCATGCGCGCGAGCACTCGCTTGCGCTCCTGCCTCACCCGCAGTTGAGCCGCTACTTCCTCGTCGGTGAACTCGGGTGCCTGCAACCGGATCACTGCCTCTGCATAGGCGTCGGTCTGCAAGAGACCCGGAAGCAGAGACGTCTCCACCACGTACAGGCTCGATGCCGAGTGCTCCAGCGCGATGTAGTCGGCGTAGACCGGCTGCAACGCGGTCTCGTACTCCGACCACCAGCCGCGCTCGCGTCCGTTGCGGGCGAGGTCGACCAGAAGTGCACGCGTCTTCTCGTCCGCGACGCCGTAGGCGTCCATCAGAGCTTTCAAGTCCAGAGATCGCACACCGGAGTTCGCGGACTCTATGCGGCTCACTTTCGAGTCGGCACAGTCGAGGATCTTCGCCGCGTCAGCCAGGGTCTTGCCTGCCTCCATGCGCAGCTCACGCAGCATCCGCCCCAACCGCCGCTGGCGCACGGTCGGGTTCCGGTTCGTCGGCAACCTCGCCCCCTCCTGATCACTTCGTCACATCCAAGTCTGCCTGTCACGTACAGCGATCACAACCACCTTCAATCTCTCTAAGTAGGGGATTGCAACTTGAGAGACACTCGGTCATCCTGAGGGCACGTCAATAACCCTGCGTCAATGGGCGGTTACTGTGCGACGCCTTGTCGTGTCGACTTCCGTCCCTGGGAGGCTGTATGGACTTCCGCACGGACCGATCGCGCTACCCCACACATCGGGCCCAAGTGAAAGCGGCACGCGACCACGTCAGGCGCGTCGCACTCTCCTGGGGACTCGATGACTCGCTCGTTGAGGCGCTGACCCTCATGGCATCCGAGCTGGCGACGAATGCCGTACTCCACTCGCGCACCCGAGGGCGCCAGTTCGGCGTGACCTTGACCCTCTCGCCGGACTGCGTCCGACTTGCGGTGCGCGACGCCGGAAGTCGTCCGCCGGTCCTTCGCGCCCCCGCCTGCGACGAGCCGTCCGGGCGTGGCCTGGTTCTGGTGGACGCTCTCTCCGATCGCTGGTCCACCATCTGGGAGATCGTCGGCAAGACGGTCTACGCGGAGATCCGCATCGCTCCGGCACGCGGCCATGAACGTGGGAACGGTGTGGTCCATGTCCAGCGCTGACGCCGTCGAGTCGACGCGGTCCGTCGAATGCGCTCTGGCTCGTCGCGTCGGGTACGAGATGCCGCACGGTGAGTGCCGACGGTCTGCGATGTCCCACTCCTGCATTCCGTCGGAATCGTGCTGGTCCCCCGGTGTCGCTGTGCGTGCCATCGGGTGGTGACGGTGCCGTGACGGAAGGCGGTTCCGCGGGGGCGCCTGCTTCCGGTCCTTCCCCTGCGGGCATGTAGGGCGTGCGCCCCAGTGGTTCCGAGGCGTGCCTGGTGTGGAGGTGAACCACATCAGGCGCGCCCTGTGTCCAGTGCCGGGACGCGACCTCGCCCTCTGGACGCCATCCGGAATAGCCCGGCCAGGCTCGCTGTTCGACGGGTATAGTTTAACCGTCAACAAATCTGGAGGGTGAGCGGCCATGCAGTTCGGGATCTTCACGGTGGGCGATGTCACACCGGACCCCACGACGGGGCGGGCGCCGACCGAGCGGGAGCGGATCAAGGCCATGGTCGCGATCGCGCTGAAGGCCGAGGAGGTCGGGCTCGACGTCTTCGCCACCGGTGAGCACCACAACCCGCCGTTCGTGCCGTCCTCGCCGACGACCCTGCTCGGCTACGTCGCCGCCCGCACCGAGAAGCTGATCCTCTCCACCTCGACCACGCTGATCACCACCAACGACCCGGTGAAGATCGCCGAGGACTTCGCGATGCTCCAGCACCTGGCCGACGGGCGCGTCGACCTGATGATGGGGCGCGGCAACACCGGCCCGGTCTACCCCTGGTTCGGCCAGGACATCCGCCAGGGCATCAACCTCGCCGTCGAGAACTACAACCTGGTCCACCGGCTGTGGCGCGAGGACGTCGTGAACTGGGAGGGCACGTTCCGTACGCCGCTCCAGGGCTTCACCTCGACGCCGCGCCCGATGGACGGCGTCCCGCCGTTCGTCTGGCACGGCTCGATCCGCTCGCCCGAGATCGCCGAGCAGGCCGCGTTCTACGGCGACGGCTTCTTCCACAACAACATCTTCTGGCCCGCCGACCACACCCGCCGCATGGTCGAGCTGTACCGCGAGCGGTACGCCCACTACGGCCACGGCACGCCCGAGCAGGCCATCGTCGGTCTCGGCGGCCAGGTGTTCATGCGCGCCACCTCGCAGGACGCGGTACGGGAGTTCCGGCCCTACTTCGACAACGCGCCGGTCTACGGGCACGGTCCGTCCCTGGAGGACTTCACCGACCAGACCCCGCTCACCGTCGGCACCCCCGACCAGGTCATCGAGAAGACGCTGCGCTTCCGCGACTACGCGGGCGACTACCAGCGCCAGTTGTTCCTGCTGGACCACGCCGGGCTGCCGCTGAAGACGGTGCTGGAGCAGATCGACCTGCTCGGCGAGAAGGTCGTGCCCGTGCTGCGCGAGGAGTTCGCCAAGGGCCGCCCGGCCGACGTGCCGGACGCCCCGACCGACGCCTCCCTGCTGGCCGCCGAGCGGCGCGCCGGGCGCGAGGCCGCCGACGGCGCCGGGAAGGTCGGGGACAGCGAGAAGACCGCCGGGGACAGCGAGAAGAAGGAGGTTGTCGCATGAGCGGGCTCGTCGTCGTGTCGGCGGGGCTGAGCGTCCCGTCGTCCACCCGGCTGCTGGCCGACCGGCTCGCCGCCGCCACCGCCGGGCACGCCCCGGCGGGGACCGAGGTGCGGGTCGTGGAGCTGCGCGACCTCGCCGTGGACATCGCCCACCACCTCACCAGCGGTTTTCCGGGACGTACCCTCGCCGCCGCGCTCGACGCGGTGACGCGGGCGGACGGGCTGATCGTGGTGACGCCGGTGTTCTCCGCCTCGTACAGCGGGCTGTTCAAGTCCTTCTTCGACGTCCTCGACAAGGACGCCCTGGCCGGGAAACCGGTGCTGATCGCCGCGACCGGCGGCACCGCCCGCCACTCCCTCGTCCTCGACCACGCGCTGCGCCCGCTCTTCTCCTACCTCCGCGCGGTCGTCGTCCCCACCGGGGTCTACGCCGCCTCCGAGGACTGGGGTGCCGAGGGGCTGCCCGAGCGGATCGAGCGGGCGGCAGGGGAACTGGCCGCGCTGATGGGCGGGTTCGCGGGGCGGCGCTCCGACACGGGCTCGCGGGGCGACCGTGCCGGGGAGGTGCCCGCCGCGCGGGCGGACGGCTTCACCGTCGTCCCGTTCGCCGAGCAGCTCGCCGCGCTGCGGCCCGCCGCCTCCCGCTGACGCCGACCGGGACCGGCCGCCGCCCGGCCGAGCCCCCGCGGCGCCCGGCGCGCGTCCCCTCGGGTGAGAGGCGCGTAAGAAGGGCACCCGGTGAGCCGCCCGTCACGGCGGGCGGCCGGGCGGGCTGGAACACTGGCCGGGTGCCTCAGACCGTGCTGCTCGCCGAAGACGACCGCGCCATCCGCAACGCCCTCGAACGCGCCCTCACCCTGGAGGGGTACGAGGTCGTCGCCGTGGCCGACGGGGTCCAGGCACTCGCCCAGGCCCACCGGGCGGCGCCGGACGTCATCCTGCTCGACGTGATGATGCCCGAGGTCGACGGCCTCCAGGTCTGCCGGGTGCTGCGCGCCGAGGGCGACCGCACCCCCATCCTGATGCTGACCGCGCTGGTCGAGACCGCCGACCGGATCGCGGGCCTCGACGCGGGCGCCGACGACTACGTCGTGAAGCCCTTCGACGTCGAGGAGGTCTTCGCCCGGCTGCGCGCCCTGCTGCGCCGCACCGGCCCCGCCGCCGCCCCGGCCGCCCCCGCGGACCCGCCGAAGGCCCCGCCCGCCGCGTCCGCCCGCCACCTGGAGGCGGCCGGGGTGCGCATGGACACCCAGGCCCGCCGCGCCTGGCGCGACACCCGCGAACTGGAGCTGACCCGCACCGAGTTCGAGCTGCTCGAACTCCTCGTACGCCATGCCGGGGTGGTCCTCGACCACGCCACGATCTACGACCGCATCTGGGGCTACGACTTCGGCCCCGGCTCCAAGAACCTCGCCGTGTACGTCGGTTACCTCCGCCGCAAGCTCGACGGCCCCGGCGCCCCGCCGCTCATCCACACCGTGCGCGGCGTCGGTTACGTGCTGCGGGAAGACTGAGGTGCCCGGCCGGGTCCCGCGCCGGCCGGGCGGGCGCCCCCGACTCGTCTCGCTGGGCACGACGTTCGCGGTGTCCTTCGCCGCGGTGACGGCCGCCGTCACCGTCCTCGTCGGCGTCCTGTCCTACAGCAGCGCCGCCCGGCTGCTCCGCTACGACCAGGAGACCGTCTTCGACGAGGTCGTGCAGGACCTGCGCGACGAGGTCCGCGACCGGGCGATGGACCCCGCCGACTTCTCCTCCGCCGCCCCCGGCCACGACATCGTCCGGCCCGCCCGCACCGACGTGCAGGTCCTCGGCCCGGACGGCGCGGTCGTCGACCCCGGCAGTCCGGGGCTCCCCGTACGGGACGCCGACCGCGAGACCGCCGCCGCCCCGGTCGCCGGAGACCTGATCGTCCACAAGGACGTCGACGTCGGCGACGACGTCTACCGCGTCGCCACCGTCGCCCTCGGCGGCGGCCGGGGCGCCGTCCAGATCGCGCAGGAGTTCAGCGACACCGAGGACCTGCTGCGCGCCCTCCAGCAGCGCACCCTGCTGCTGATGGCCGCCGTCGTCACCGCCGCCGGACTCTTCGGCTGGTGGCTGGCCCGCCGCATCACCCGCCGCCTCGTCGTCCTCACCGCCGCCGCCGAGAACGTCGCCCGCACCCGCCGCCTCGGCGTCCAGGTCCCCGTCACCGGCTCCGACGAGGTCGGCCGCCTCGGCCGCGCCTTCGACCGCATGCTCGGCCGCCTCGCCCAGTCCGAGGAGGACCAGCGCCGCCTCGTCCAGGACGCGGGCCACGAACTCCGTACGCCCCTGACCTCGCTGCGCACCAACATCTCCCTGCTCCGCCGCATCGACGAACTGCCGCCCGCCACCCGCGACGAACTCGTCGCCGACCTCGGCCAGGAGGCCCGCGAGCTGACCGACCTCGTCAACGAACTCGTCGACCTCGCGGCCGGCCAGTCCGACACCGAGCCGCCGCAGCGGGTGGACCTCGCCGAACTCGCCGAGGACGTCGCCGGACTCGCCCGCCGCCGCACCGGCCGGTCCGTCGTCGTCCACGCGAGCGGCGACACCACCACCGACGGGCGCCCCGGCATGCTCCAGCGGGCGCTCAGCAACCTCGTGGAGAACGCCACCAAGTTCGACCGCACGGGCCGCGACCCCGTCGAGATCCGCGTCACCGGCCCCGCCCGGCCCGGCCCGGTCCGCGTCGAGGTCCTCGACCGGGGGCCCGGCATCACCGAGACCGACCTCACCCGCGTCTTCGACCGCTTCTACCGCGCCGCCGACGCCCGCTCCCTGCCCGGCTCCGGCCTCGGCCTGTCCATCGTCCGCGAGGTCGCCCTCGCCCACGGCGGCGGCGCGTTCGCCTTCCGGCGGCCAGGCGGCGGCACCGTCATCGGCTTCACCGTGGGCGGCGCACCGGACGCCTGACCCGGCGACCTCCCGACGCCCCGGCGACACCCCGAGTGTGACGGCCGACGGCAGGGGTGCCCGGTGTGACGTGTCCGGAGGGCGGACACGGCGTATCCCCCGGCCGGGGTGAGCAGGTATGCCTGCGGGAACCGGCGGGAGCGGCCCGCCGGACGACGGAAGGAGCCGGGCTGTGCTGAGCGGACAGGAGGCCGCCGCGCTGGCGGCCGTGGACGAGGCGGCCGTCGCACGCACCCTCCAGGAGCTGATCCGGATACCCAGCGTCACCGGCAGCGCCGCCGAGTCGGAGCTCCAGCACGACCTCGCCGGACGCCTCGAACGCCTCGGCCTCACCGTCGACCACTGGCCCGTCGACCTGCCCGCCCTCTACGCCGACCCCGGCTTCCCCGGCCGGGAGGCCCCCCGCGAGGAGGCCTGGGGCGTGGTCGGCGAGACCGGCGACGGCGGCGACGGACCCACCCTGATCCTCCAGGGCCACGTCGACGTCGTCCCGCCCGGCGACCCCGCCGCCTGGGACGGCGACCCCTTCGTGCCGCGCGTCACCGGCGACCTCGTGCACGGCCGGGGCGCCTGCGACATGAAGGCCGGACTCGTCGCCCACCTCGCCGCGCTCGCCGCGATCCGGGACGCCGGGGTCCGGCCGCGCGGCCGGGTCGCCGCCCACTTCGTCGTCGGCGAGGAGGACGGCGGCCTCGGCGCCTTCGCCACCCTGCGGCGCGGCCACACCGGCGACGCCTGCGTCATCGCCGAACCCACCGCCGGGACCGTCATCACCGCCAACGCGGGCGCCCTCACCTTCCGCCTCACCGTCCCCGGCAAGGCCGCCCACGCCAGCTCCCGCGAGGCCGGGGTCAGCGCGATCGACTCCTACCTCCCCCTGCACGTCGCCCTCGCCCGCCTGGAAGGGGTCCGCAACCACGCCCCCGACCCGCTGCTCGCCGAGTACCCGATCCCGTACTCCCTCTCCGTCGGCACCCTGCGCTCCGGCGACTGGGCCAGCAGCGTGCCCGACGTCCTCGTCGCCGAGGGGCGGCTCGGCGTCCGGCTCGGGGAGGACCCGGCCGAGGCGCGCGCCGCCCTGGAACGCGTCGTCGCCGAGACCTGCGCCGCCGACCCCTGGCTGCGCGCCCACCCCGCGACGGTGACCTGGCCCGGCGGCCAGTTCGCCAGCGGCCGGCTGCCCGCCGGACATCCCCTGACGGAGACGGTGGGCCACGCGTACGCCGACGCCACGGGCGCCGCCGTCCCCCGCGAGCGCGGCGCGACCTACGGCAGCGACCTGCGGCTCTACGCGGCGGCGGGCATCCCCGCGCTCCAGTTCGGGCCCGGCGACATCGCGGTCGCGCACAGCGCGCGCGAACATGTGTCCGTACGGGAAGTGGTGGACGTGGCGCGGGCGCTGGTCCTCACGGTGCTGCGGACGGTCGGCACGAAGTGAGGCGCGCGGGTGCCGTCCGGACAGGGGACGAGGTGACGCGGGTGACGCGGGTGACGACGACGGTCGCGGTGACCGGGCACACCGACCTCGCGCAGGCGAGCGTGCCCCTGGTGCGGGCGGCGCTGTACGAGGCCCTGGAACGGCTCGCGCCCGAGGGCGGCGTACGGGGGCTGTCCTGCCTCGCCGACGGCGCGGACTCCCTCTTCGCCGAGGCCGTGCTCGCCGCCGGGGGCCGCCTCACGGCCGTCGTCCCGGCCCGCGACTACCGCCGCGTCAAGGTCCGCCCCGCCCACGCCGCCCGGTTCGACCGCCTGCTGGCCGCCGCCGACGAGGTCGTCGTCCTGGACCGCGACACGGCCGACCGCGCGGCGTACGAGGCCGCCAACGCCGTCCTCCTGGCCCGCGCCGACCTCCTCCTCGCCGTCTGGGACGGCCGCCCGGGAACCCCCGGCCGCCCCGGCGGCACGGCCGACGCCGTCGCCGCGGCCCGTGCGGCGGGGGTCCCGGTGGAGGTGCTGTGGCCGGTGGGCGCGGCACGGCGGGGGTGATGGTGCGTGCGCGCGGCGGGGGTGAGGAGGAGGTGGGTGCGAGGCGCCTCGGCGAGGGTGGCTCGGCGGGGGTGAGGCGGGGTTCCGGCGGGCGGGCGCCGTTCACCAGGCCTCCGAGTCCTTCGCCTCCGACGTGCCGTTCCCCGCCGGAGGCCCCGCGCCGGGGCGTGGGTCCACCCGGCCGCCCCGGGCCCGTAGCCGCATCGCGACGAGGGGGAGCAGGAGGACGGAGATGACGGCGGCGCCGACCAGGGAGGCCGCCTCCGTCGAGGTGATGAGCTTCTGGTCGGTGCCGATGGTGGTGATGGCCACGACGAGCGGCAGACATGTCGACGCGAGCAGCCCGAGGGCGGCGCGGTCGGCCCGCCCGAAGTCGCGGGGCGCCCACAGGCAGGCCGGGACGCCGCGCACCAGCAGGCAGAGCAGCAGGAAGCCGGGGACCAGCAGCAGCGCGCCGGGGTCGTGCAGCAGGGCGTGGAGGTCGAACTCGATGCCGGTGACGACGTAGAACAGCGGGACCAGGAAGCCGAAGCCCATCGCCTCGACCTTGCCGAGGACGACGCCGCTGGTGCCGGGCGCGGCGCGGTGCAGGACCAGCCGGGTCAGCACGCCTGCGGCGAACGCGCCGAGCAGCACGTCCAGGCCGAACACCTCGGCGAGCCCCAGCATGCAGGCGAGCAGCAGCATCACGAACCGCACCGCGAACTGCCCGCTGCTGTGCAGGGTCCCCTCCGCCAGCCGCCCGAACCAGGGGCGGCGCGGGCGCAGCGCCCAGAACACGGCCAGCGCGGTGATCGCGCCGAAGGCGATGAGCAGCGCGGCCGACTCGGCGGGCCGCCGCCCGCTCAGCAGCAGCGCGACCGCGACGACCGGCCCGAACTCGCCGACCGCGCCGAACGCCGACATCACCTGCCCGAACCGTCCGCCCAGCTCCCCGCTGTCGCGCAGCATGGGCAGCACGGTGCCCAGCGCGGTGCTGGTCAGGGCGGTGCCGATGACGACGCCCTCGTAGAAGGCGCCGCCGCCGATCAGCAGGCCGACGCCGAGTCCGAGCGGCAGCGCCACCAGCCACGCCCCGAGCGACCGGCGCAGGGTGTCGCCGCGGACGGCCGCGAAGTCGATCTCGTACCCGGCGAGGAAGATCAGCATGGACAGGCCGAGGTCGGCGAGGGTGTCGATGACCTCGTCCTCGTGCGCCCAGCCGAGCACGTCCGGCCCGATCAGCACGCCGAGCCCGATCTCGAAGATCACCAGCGGGATCCGGACCCGGCGGCCGGTGGCGTACACCAGCAGTGGGGCCAGCACGGCGGCGGCCATGATCAGCACGAGGGTGCCGGGATGCGTCACACGTCACCTCCACGCGCCATGCGCCCACTCTCGCCCGGCGGCCGGGCCCCGACCAGCAGGGATGGGCCGGGCCGGTGACGCGGCGGGGCGCGTCGGGGCGGCGGGCGGGGTGCGGAGACGGCAGCCGGCGGGGGCCGAACTCTGCCGGGTTCCGGCAGTGCGGGGCGGGCGCCGGGGTCGGCAGGATACGGGGGAGGGGAGCACGCACGACCGCTCCGGTACGTACCGCCGCCCGCCGGACCACGGGGGGCGGCGGTACCGGGGGCCCACGGGGGGCCGGGGCGCGAGCGCGGGCGGGACCGGCGCGGGACGACCGCGCGACTACGGGGGGTGTACGGACCATGGACGCGATCACGGGGGCCGCCACGGAGTTCCCCGCCTTCCTCTTCACCGTCGCGCTGATCGTGCTCGCCGGGTTCTGGCTGCTGGTCGCCGTGGGCGCCGCCGACGCGTACGCCTTCGACCAGGACGTGGACCCCGTCGTGTGGGGCCTCGGCGGAGTGCCGGTCGCGGTCTCCCTCTCCCTGTTCACCGGCCTGTCCTGGTCGGGCGCGCTCGGCGCGGGCCTGCTGCTGGACCCCGCCGTCCGGCCGGGCCCCGCGCACGCCGTCACCGACCTCGCGGTCTTCGTCACCGCACCGGCCGCCGC
Organism: Streptomyces sp. NPDC091281; assembly: GCF_044757425.1. Classification (NCBI taxonomy): domain Bacteria; kingdom Bacillati; phylum Actinomycetota; class Actinomycetes; order Kitasatosporales; family Streptomycetaceae; genus Streptomyces; species Streptomyces sp. NPDC091281. Next base: position 47,693 of record NZ_JBIVUY010000016.1, read on the forward strand.
CTGGCCCGCGACCCGGCTGCTGGTCCGGCCCTGGCGCCGCCCCCACCCGGCGGGCACCGGACCGACCCGCTGACCGCCCCCGCCCTTCTTCTTCCGACTCCTGGGACGTTCCGCGCCCCTCCCTACCCGTCAAGGACGGTGCCGATGAATGCCATGACCCTGGGCGTGGGCGCGCTGGTCGTGCTCTGCCTGATCGCCCTGCTCGCCGTGCTCGTTCTGTCCCGGCTGTTCCGCAAGGTGGAGCAGGGCAAGGCGCTGATCGTGTCGAGGATGCGCAAGGTCGACGTGACGTTCACCGGGCAGGTCGTGCTGCCCGTGCTGCACCGGGCCGAGGTGATGGACATCTCGGTGAAGACCATCGAGATCACCCGCACCGGCAAGGAAGGCCTGATCTGCCGGGACAACATCCGCGCCGACATCCGCATCTCGTTCTTCGTCAAGGTCAACAAGAGCGTCGAGGACGTCATCAAGGTCGCCCAGGCCGTCGGCACGGCGCGCGCCAGCGACCGGGCCACCCTCCAGGAGCTGTTCCACGCGAAGTTCTCCGAGGCGCTGAAGACCGTCGGCAAGCAGCTCGACTTCACCGACCTCTACACCAAGCGCGAGGAACTCCGGTACCGGATCATCGAGGTCATCGGCGTCGACCTCAACGGCTACCACCTGGAGGACGCGGCGATCGACTACCTGGAGCAGACGCCCCTCACCCAGCTCGACCCGGCCAACGTCCTCGACGCCCAGGGCATCCGCAAGATCACCGAACTCACGGCCGTGGAGCACGTCCGCACCAACGAGGCGCAGCGCACCGAGGAGAAGGAGATCACCCGGCAGAACGTCGACGCCCGCGAGGCCATCCTGGAGCTGGAGCGGCGGCAGGCCGACGCCGAGATCAAGCAGCGCCGGGAGATCGAGACCGTACGGGCCCGCGAGGAGGCCGAGACGGCGCGGGTCGTCGAGGAGGAGCGGCTGCGGGCGCAGGGCGCCTTCCTGCGCACCGAGGAGCAGCTCGGGGTGCAGCGGGAGAACCAGGCGCGGGAGGTCGCCGTCGCCGCGAAGAACCGGGAACGGGTCATCGCGATCGAGAACGAGCGCATCGAGAAGGACCGCATGCTGGAGGTCATCGCGCGGGAGCGGGAGACCGAACTGACCCGGATCGCGGCCTCCAAGGAGGTCGAGGCGGAGAAGCGGGAGATCGCCGAGGTCGTGCGGGAGCGGGTCGCCGTGGACCGTACGGTCGCCGAGCAGGAGGAGTCCATCAAGAAGCTGCGCGCCGTGGAGGAGGCGGAGCGGCAGCGCCAGGCCGTCGTCATCGCCGCCGAGGCGGAGGCGCAGGAACGGCTCGTCAAGGACATCAAGGCGGCGCAGGCCGCCGAGCAGGCCGCCACCCACCGCGCGGCCGAGGAACTCACCCTCGCCGAGGCCCGGTTGAAGAGCGCCGAGCTGGACGCCCAGGCCAAGCTGCGGCTCGCGGAGGGCGTCCGCGCGGAGAGCGCCGCCGAGGGGCTGGCCGCGGTGAGCGTCCGCGACAAGGAGGCCGAGGTCGTCGAGAAGACGGGCCGGGCGGAGGCGGCGGCGGCCGAGGCACGGATGCGCGCGGAGGCGGAGGGCGGCCGGGCGAAGGCCCTCGCGGAGGCCGAGGGCGTCGGTGAGAAGCTCAAGGCCGAGGCGGCCGGACTCACCGAGAAGGCGGCGGCGCTGGCCGCGCTCGACGAGGCGTCCCGCGCCCACGAGGAGTACCGGCTGCGGCTGGAGGCGGAGAAGGACATCCGGCTCGCCGGGCTGGACGTGCAGCGGCAGGTCGCGGAGGCGCAGGCCACGGTGCTGGCGACCGGGCTGGAGAGCGCCGACATCAGCATCGTCGGCGGCGAGTCGGTCTTCTTCGACCGGCTGATGTCCTCCATCGCGCTCGGCCGCGGCGTCGACGCCTTCGTACGGCACTCCGACACGGCCCAGGCCCTCGCCGGACCGTACCTGGACGGCAGCGCCGGCCTCGCGGACGACCTGGGCCGCGTCCTCGGCTCGGTGTCGACGGCCGACGTGCGGAACCTGACGGTGTCGGCGCTGCTGATGAAGCTGATGCGGTCGGGCGGCGCCCCGGCCGGAGAGGTGCAGCAACTGCTGGACCGGGCCGGTGAGTTGGGGCTCGCGGACGCGTCGATCGGCTCGCTGGGGGACCTGGGGGCCCTGGGGGCGGGGGCCGCGCGTTCCTCGTCGGCCGACGCGTCCCCGGTGCCCGCCGCCCAGCAGGCGTCGCTGAACGGCGCCCCCAGGGACTGACGTTCCGACCCGACCGAGCGAACTGACGGCCCCGCGCGGCCACATGGAGAAAGGAGCCCCATGGCGACCGGGGTGGAGACGGGTGTGGACGCGGGGACGGGGTCGGAGGGGGCGGGGTCGGGCGGGCTGCGTACGGCGGGGCCGGGTGCTGCGGGGCCGGGTTCGGGTGCGGCGGGGCCGCTGGGGACGGGCGCGGCGCCATCGGGTGCGGGGCGTGCTGCGGCGCCGGAGGCGCGGCCGGACTCCCTCGACGCGGGCACGTACGACCTGCTCCGCGACCGTCTCGTGGCCCAGGCCGCCGAACTGGCCCGCCGGGCGGACGCGCTCGACCGGCGCCGGGTCGAGGAGTTCGGCTCGGTCGGCCTCGCCCTCACCGGCACCGACCGGCTGCGCACCGGCCGGGCCCGCGTCCCCAGGGACGTCGTCGCGGTGGGCGCGGTGGGCGCGGGTGCAGGTGCAGGTGCAGGTGCTGCGGGCGCCGAGGGTGCCGGGGGGAACGTACTCCTCCTCGGTGGCGACCCGGCGTCGACGACCGGCCCCGACACGACCGTCGGCGACGTCTTCACGCTGCACGACGGCGCCAGCCTGGCCCCGCTCCCGGAGGACGCCGTACCGGGACTCCTCGATGACCCGTCCTTCGTACGGGAGTTCGCGGCCCTCTACCGCTACTACCGCCAGGCGACGCTCCTGCGGCTGCGCCGGGTCGACGGCCGGCTGCTCGCGGTGTTCCGCACCGGCGAGAAGGACGCCGACATCCGCGTCCTGCGCTGGGCCGTCACCGACGACGGCCGGGTCTCCTTCCTCGACGCGCGCGGCGACCGCGACCACGTCCTGCCGCCCGCGCACGACCTCACCTGGACCCCGACGACCCGCGAGGACCACGTGCCGGGCCGCCACCCGTACGTCTCCGTCCTCGGCGAGGTCGCCGTCTCCACGGTCGGCGGCACCCTCACCGTCCGGACGGGCACCGGCAACGGCAACGCCACGGGCACGGGCTCCGGCACCGGCTCCGGTGCGACGGCGAACGGTGCCGGAACCGCCGCGCCGGAGGGGGAGTTCAGCGAGCCGGTCGACGAACCGCTCCAGTCCCTCGCGGACGCCGACCTCGCGTACGCCCGCGTCGGCCCCCTGATCCTGCTGCGCGTCCGCCCGTACAAGGAGGACACCGACCGCCACCTGGTCTGCAACACCCTGACCGGCGCGGTGGTCCGGCTGGACGGCATCGGCCGGGGCTGCCGCCGCCTGCCCGAGGACCAGGGCGTGGTCTTCCCCGGCGGCCACCTCCTGGCCACGGGCGCGCTCCACACGTACGACGTCGACGCGCGCGGCATGCGCTTCGAGCGCGAGGTGCGCTCGCCCGACGGCGAGGACGTCCTGTACGTCTTCCACGCGCCGGGGCGGGGCCGCACCCTGCTGCTGCCGTACCACCTGATCCGCAAGGAGGCCGCGGCGCCGCTGCTCTGCCGGGGCTGGGCGCTCGCCGACGACGGCACCCTGACCCTCCTGCGCGCCGAGGGCGACGAACCGGGCCGTACCCACCCGGTCCAGCGGTGGACGTCCCCCTTCGTCTCCGAGACCCACGCGGCGGCCCGCCCGATCGGCACCGGACCGCTGGCCCGGATCGGCAACGCCGACCTCGTCCGCGGCCTCGCCGACTGCCTCGCGGTCGCCCGTACGGTCACCGGCACCCCCGAGACCACGGCGGTCTACGCCGAACTCGCCGCCGCCTGCGCCCGGACCGCCGACGCCCACCACTGGCTGTCCGACCCCGGGACGGGCGACCTCGCCGAGCCGCTGGGGCTGGTCCGGGAGACCGCCGAGCAGATCCGCGCCGAGTACGAGAACGTCCGCGCCCTGACCCGCGGCGCCGCCGAAGCACTCGACGAGGCGACCGCCCAACTTGCGTCAGTGGTAAGGCGGTTGCGGGGCGAGGCGCCGCGCGGAGCCGCCGCCTGGGCGGCCGGACTGACCGACCTGCGCCGCGCGATCGGCCACCTCCTCACCCTCAGGGACACCCGCTACACGGACACCGCCCGCGTGGCCGGCCTGGCCGAGGAGGCCGCCGCCGACCTGGCCGCCTTCGGCCGCCGCGCGGTCACCCACCTGGCCCGCGAGGACGCCTTCACCGGCCACCACACCGAGGTGGAACGGGTGTTGGCGGAAGCGGGCGAGATCCGCACCGCCGCCGCGGCCGAACCCCTCGCCGCCCGCCTCGACGAACTCGCCGCCGGACTGGGCACGGTGACCGAGGTCGTCGCCGGACTCGACATCGCCGACGCCACCGTCCGTACGACCGTCCTGGAGCGCGTCGCCGACGCCCTCGGCGCGGTCAACCGGGCCCGCGCCGTCCTCGACGGCCGCCGCCGCGCCCTGCGCGACGCGGAGGGCCGCGCCGGATTCGCCGCCGAGTGGGCCCTGTTGGGCCAGGCGGTGTCGGCCGCCCTGGCGAGAGCGGACACTCCCGAGGCATGCGAAGAGCAACTGGCCTCGCTTCTGGTCCAGTTGGAGAACCTGACGGCGCGCTTCGCCGAGTTCGACGACTACGTGGACCGCCTCACCGAACGGCGCGAGGAGATCCACGAGGCGCTCTCCGCCCGCCGCCAGTCCCTGGCGGACGCCCGCGCCCGCCGCGCCGAACGGCTCGCCGAGTCGGCCGACCGCGTCCTGCGCACGGTGACCCGCCGCGCGGCGACCCTCCCCGACGCCGACGCCGTCACCACGTACTTCACCTCCGACCCGCTGCCAGCCAAGGTGCGCGGCACCACCGCCGAACTGCGCGCCCTGGGCGACCCGGTACGCGCCGACGAACTCGACGGCCGCCTCGACGCGGCCCGCCAGGAGGCCGCCCGCGCCCTGCGCGACCGCACCGACCTGTACGCCGACGGCGGCCGCGTCCTGCGCCTGGGCCGCCACCGCTTCACCGTGGCGACCGGCACCGTCGGCCTCACCCTCGTCCCGCACGGCGACGGCCTCGCCTTCGCCGTCACCGGCACCGACTACCGCGCCCCGGTCACCGACCCCGCCTTCGCCGCCACCCGCCCCTACTGGACCCGCCTGCTGCCCTCGGAGTCGCCCGAGGTCTACCGCGCCGAACACCTCGCCGCCCGCCTCCTCGACACCCACGGCCCGACCGCCCTCGCGGCCACCGCCGACCTGCCCGCCCTGGTCCGTACGGCGGCCGAGGAGGCGTACGACGAGGGCTACGAACGCGGCGTCCACGACCACGACGCCACCCTCATCCTCACCACCCTGCTCCGCCTGCACGAGGCCGCGGGCCTGCAACGCCACGAACCGTCCGCCCGCGCCACCGCCCACCTCTTCTGGACCCACACGGCCACCGAGGAGTCCCGCCGCGACTGGCAGCGCCGGGCACGTTCCCTGACCCGCGTACGGGAGGTCTACGGCAGCGCGACCGCGCTGGCCGACCTGCGGCGGGAGTTGGCCGCCGCCATGGCCGCGGACGCGACCGGCGACCCGGCCGCGGAGGCGGCAGCGGCGTACCTGCTGGACGAACTGACCACCGGCCCCGACGGCTTCGTCCTCGGCGAGGGACCGAGCCGCCTGCTGGCGTCGTTCCGCCGCACGCCCGAGGCGCGCGGGTACGCGGAGGACCTGGCCGCGCTGGACGCGTTGCCCGCGCGGCGGCAGTTGGCCGAGGCATGGCTGACGGCGTACGCGACCCACGCGCCCCCACCGGCCCCGTCGGACCTGACGGCCGGGGACCTGGCCGAGGTGGTGGCGGCGGAACTCTGCCCCGACCTGCCCCGATACGCGGGCGGCGAGGTCCGGCTGACGGAGACGGTGAGCGGCCTGCTGGGCACACACGAACGCGTGACGCCCGACGGGTCGTTGAAGATCCGCGTGGACGAACTCCTCGCCCGCACCGCCCGCTTCCGACACCACGAGGCCCCAGCGCACCGCGCGTACCAGCGCCGCAGGTCGGCGCTGCTGGCGGCCGAGGAGACCCGCCTCCGCCTCGACGACCACCGCCCGCGGGTCCTGCCGTCGTTCGTCCGCAACCGCCTGGTGGACGAGGTGTACCTCCCACTGATCGGCGACAGCCTCGCGAAGCAACTCGGCACGGCGGACGCGGCCGGGGGCGCCGCGGCCGGCGGTACGGGAGGTCTGCTCCTGCTGCTCTCCCCGCCCGGCTACGGCAAGACGACACTGATGGAGTACGTCGCCGACCGCCTGGGCCTGCTGCTGGTGAAGGTCAGCGGCCCGGCCCTCGGCCACCGCGTCACGTCCCTCGACCCGGCCGAGGCCCCGAACGCGACAGCCCGCCAGGAGATCGAGAGGATCAACTTCGCACTGGCGGCGGGCAACAACGTCCTCCTCCACCTCGACGACATCCAGCACACGTCCCCCGAGCTGCTCCAGACGTTCATCCCCCTCTGCGACGCGACCCGCAGGGTGGACGGCGTCCACGACGGCCGCCCCCACACCTACGACCTGCGCGGCAAACGCTTCGCGGTCTGCATGACCGGCAACCCGTACACGGAAGCGGGCACCCGCTTCCAGATCCCCGACATGCTGGCCAACCGCGCGGACGTCTGGAACCTGGGCGACGTCCTCACCGGCAAGGAGGACGCCTTCGCCCTGAGCTTCGTGGAGAACGCCCTCACGGCTCACCCGGTACTGGCCCCCCTGGCGGGCCGCACCCGCACGGACCTGGACCTGCTTCTGCGCCTGGCCGCAGGCGACCCCACGGCTCGCACCGACCACCTGACGCACCCCTACAGCCCCGCCGAACTCACCCCGATCCTGTCGGTCCTCCGCCACCTCCTCACGGCCCGCACAACGGTCCTGGCGGTCAACGCCGCCTACATCGCGTCAGCAGCCCGCACCGACACCACCCGCACAGAACCCCCCTTCCGCCTCCAGGGCTCCTACCGCACCATGCGGCGCATCGCCGAGCGCATCAACGCGGCGATGAGCGAGGCGGAGTTGAGCGCGGTGATCGACGACCACTATCGAGCGGAGGCACAGACGCTGGTGGGGGGTGCGGAGGCGAATCTGTTGAAACTGGGGGAGTTGCGGGGGACGTTGACGGGGGTGGAGGGGGAGCGGTGGGAGGAGATTAAGGGGGGTTATGTTCGGGGGCGGATGGGGGGTTGAGGAGTGGGGGTGGCAGCGCGGGCTTGTCCCCGTCCCTGCGAGCGGAGCCGTTTCTAGTCGGCGTGGGGAGCAGCAGGCGGGCCAGGACGGCCTCAACCGCACATCCGGTTCACCCCCGCACGCGCGGGGAGCAGGGGTCCGGGACGAAGTCGCCCTTGTGGAGACCGGGTCCACCCCCGCACGCGCGGGGAGCAGGTCCGCGGCGCCCGCTCTTTCACTTCCCGCTCGGGGTCCACCCCCGCACGCGCGGGGAGCAGTTCGTCTTCGGTGAGGCCACCCCAGATGCCGTGGGTCCACCCCCGCACGCGCGGGGAGCAGAGAGGGTCCGACGATGGCGAGGACGACAACCCCGGTCCACCCCCGCACGCGCGGGGAGCAGCTTCTCCGAGTACCCGGCGGTCGGCGCGCAGGTGGGTCCACCCCCGCACGCGCGGGGAGCAGCCGGCCTCCTGGTCCTCCTCGCCGCCGCGGTGGGGTCCACCCCCGCACGCGCGGGGAGCAGCCAAGGTTGCCCAAGGGAGTTCCCACCTGCGTGGGTCCACCCCCGCACGCGCGGGGAGCAGCGCACTGGACTGATCAAGATCACTCTTGCCCGGGGTCCACCCCCGCACGCGCGGGGAGCAGAAGGGGATGCGCCGCAGCCTCGACGAGCTGACGGGTCCACCCCCGCACGCGCGGGGAGCAGTCTCTGTGAGCTGGGCCTTTGCTAGTGCTCAGCCGCTGAATTGACAAGGATCAGAGAATCGGACATTCGGCGCAGAGTGTCTTTTCGGGGGAGGCTGGGTCCTCGGACGGTAGCTGTGCCTGGTAGTCCCCTGAGGCTTAGGCGAGGCCGATAGCATCCTCGATGGCGTTGTAGCAGAGCTAGGCAGCCTACGTCGGGACGATGCCGGTTCTTCGCGCCGCGGGGTGCGGAGAAGTGCTGCTCAGCAGCGGGGCATTGCGCGGCCGGTGCACCCAAACACCACTGATTACGACCGCAGTTGTGCGCGGCCTGTTCATGTAGGGCTGACACGTGCATCAGGCCGCAGCCTATTGCGTCGTGGTGCCGATGCGGCGGGCTTCGATCCGAATCGCTTCGGGTGAAGGCGCCAGCGTTCAGGGAAGCCAGGCGAACGGCACGTGCGTCCGCGGCCTATGGGGTTAACTACCGGCCGTCGAGACCCTGATCATCATCACGAAGCTGTCCGCGGCTTCGGTGAGCAGCCGTGAAGTGCGCACGAGCTGAGACCAGTTGTGGAGCGGATCCATGAGGGGCCGAGCTGCGTCGCGCCCCAAGGCCCCCCGTAGACGCCCGCGCCTCCACGCCGTAGCCACGCCATTCGGCCGCCGTCTGCTCCCGTCCGAACGGCGGAGAGGCGTCGGCCGGGCGACGTAGAAACGCGCGTCGGGTCAGCGGAACGTAGGGGCATGCCCGTTCGTACCACTGGAAGAGCGACCGTGAAGCTGAACGAGTCAGGCCCGGTAGTTCACAGCAGTCCATGCAGGGTGTTGGTGCCTCTGGCCGGTCGCCGTGAGCCCCTCGCCAGGGCTCGCCCCAGGATTCGCAGGGAGTTGGCCGGCGTCGTGCCCTGTGTGGATGACCTGCTGCTGATCCTGTCCGAGCTGGTGGGAAATGCCGTACGGCACACGGCTGCCGGGCCCGACTGCCTGACCGTCGAGGTCGACGCGGATCGTGTGATCGTCGCGGTCCACGACCCGGAGGCTGACGGCGGGCCGGTGCCTCCGTCGGAGTCTGCTGGCGATCCGCTTGCGGAGTCCGGCCGTGGACTGTGGTTGGTGCAGGCGCTGGCACAGTGCTGGTACGTGGAACGTACCGCCGTCGGCAAGGCGGTCGTCGCCGTGCTGCCGTGCGGAAGTCCGTCGGTCAGCCGAGGGGCAAGCCCTTGACCACGTCCCACCGGTAGGCGCGCCCCTCGCGCCGCAGCTCCACCAACTGCACTTCCTGCACGTACAGTTCGACCGGCGGAAGCCCTCGGAGCGGGGTGACGGCCTTGATGATCGGCCCGGCGGGGCGGGACCGGTTGTTGTAGGCGAGGCTCAGGTGGGGGCGGAACAGGGCGGTCGGCTTGCGCGGGACCACTCCGTTCAGGCGCATGGCTTTGCTGAGAGCCGCGTGCAGGGCGAGGACGGGAACCCAGGGCGTGACTGTCAGGCGAACGGCGCCCCGAGATCCCGCGAGCGGCACGGCCTGTAGGCCGAAGGACGCCGGTAGCAGGGGCATCGCGGCGCTGACGATGTCGTCGAGGAGACCCGGCGCGAGCGTCGAGGCGGAACCGACACGGGTGAGTGTGATGTGCAGCCCGTCGAGAGGTACCGGATCGAGCCCGAGGGGTGCGAGGTGCTGCTGGCAGTGACGGGCGAGGCCGGTCAGAGCCTGGTTGTCGGTGAAGGTGAGCATCCAGTAGTACGCGCGTGTCCGCGCCGTCCAGCCGGGGCGGTCCCAGTGATCGACCATGGTCTCCACGGAGTCGAACGCCGCGTGGTCGCACGCAACGATCGCCGCTGGGTCGCTCGGGTCGGCCGGTGGGCGGGCCGGGAAGGCGGCAGGGTCGGCGCTGAGTTGGACGTGCGGCCAGGGCACCCGTGAACTCCTCCGTCATCACACCGCCTTGGCGGGCGGCAGCCGACAGCCCCAAGCGCGGAGCTGCTCAACAACTCCATGTACCTGGAGTCCGAGAGTGACGTCCACACCTACGTGGCCCTCTTCGACCAGCTCAGGACCATCGCCCTCACCCCGGCCGCCACATCCGTACCGGCAAGGAGCCCGCAGCGTAGGCATGAACCAGCCCCGACGCTGCCGACCCGAGGAACTTCAGCAGGCGCGGTGGCGGAAGAGCTTGTTCAGCGGAGGCGCCAATGACTGCGTCCAGATTGCCGAACTCGGTTCCTGCGTGGCGGCGCGTGACTCCAAGGATCTCGGAGAACCACCTTTGATCTTCAGCTGTGTTGCTCTGCTGGACTTGATGGGCCAGTACGTCGCGTGCGGAAGGGCGTTGGCTGGGCCCCGATGCCAGCGGGTTGCCCACCGGGGGCGGGAAGAGCGGCGAGGCGGAAGCAGGTGAGGCTGCTCTCTCCTACTCGTCTCAATCCAGTTGGGTACGGGCGAATAGGGCGGCTCGGGTACTGCGGTGAATCTGGCCGTGCCTGGCGCGCGAGTATGTTCCGTCCGTGGAGGACGAGCAGATCATCATCAAACTCACCCCGGATGAGGCGCTGGTCCTGTCGGACTGGTTTGAGCGGGTGCAGATGACCGACTTCAGCCGTCTCATCGACCACGAAGCCGTGTAGGCCCCGATTCACAGACTCGCGGGGACACCGGACAACTCCTTGCCCGGGATCTTCGCAGCAGACTACGCGGAGCGTCTGAATGCGGCGCGGAGCAGGCTGCGTTCGCGCGACGACACCTCTGGCGAGGCGGGCAGTTCTGACTGACCCACGGCAGCGCACGAAGCCTGTGCGCGAGCTCGTCGTCAGGTGTCGTACAGACCGTCCCAGGGAGCAGAGAAGCCGAGGCGATCGGGATAGAACTCGGCCCAGTCGCCGTCGCCTTCACCGTCCTCGTGGCGCTCAACAACCAGACCGAAGACCACACCGTCCACGGTCAGCCGGAACGGACGGATCGCGATATCCCCGAACTCGCGCTGAGAAAGGCCGTCGAGCAGTGCTGCCATCCGTGCCTCGGCTCGGGACGAGACGGAGTCCGGGCCGTCAGGCTTTCGCCGCTGCTCGGCCCACGTGCCCGCGCACCAGACATCCGAGTCGAGGTGATGGCCCTCGGAGTCGAAACGGTGGAGGACGACATAGAGCCGCTTACTTTCCTCCCACCCGTCCCCGCGCCTGGACCCGTCCGGAAAGGCATAGGTGATCGAGGCGAAGAACTGACCTCCCGCATACCGCCCGATGGTCTCGGTGCGGTAGCCAGGTTCGTGGGCGATCGGGATGACCTCGGGGACTGCCATGGAGAAACTCTAGACGCACGCCGAGGCCCACCAGTCGGCGCAGATTCACCGCAAGCATCGGATGCGGGCCACCCACCCACTAGCTCGTCTCCCGAACGACCAGACTGCTGGCGGCCCGAGCGCTTGCGAGCTTCGTCGCATTACGCTCGCTGATTCGCTGGTGCGGCCCGGAGACATTTGGGCGGGTCTAGCCCCGCATGCGCGGGGAGCAGTCGGAGGCCTGGGCAGCGGACACCGCGAAGACGGGTCCACCCCCGCACGCGCGGGGAGCAGGCGGTGAGGAGGGTGCCGAGGTTGCCGATGCCGGGTCCACCCCTGCACGCGCGGGGAGCAGACCGCGGCCTCCGCCTGCGGCGGGACCACACCGGGTCCACCCCCGCACGCGCGGGGAGCAGGGGTCGTCCCGCCACCCGAGCCTCCGCGAGGCGGGTCCACCCCCGCACGCGCGGGGAGCAGCCCCACACGGACTCCCCGAAGAGCTGGCGCAGGGGTCCACCCCCGCACGCGCGGGGAGCAGACCGTGGGGTACACCTCGGTCTCCAGGAACCTGGGTCCACCCCCGCACGCGCGGGGAGCAGTTCTGGATGGTGCTGCGGCCCACGCTGAGGGCGGGTCCACCCCCGCACGCGCGGGGAGCAGATGCTCAAGACCCCGACCGTGTGGCCCGGCCCGGGTCCACCCCCGCACGCGCGGGGAGCAGCTTGCTCGGGGAGAGATCCGGGCGACAAGGGCGGGTCCACCCCCGCACGCGCGGGGAGCAGACCGCCGGTACCCAGGCCCTCAACCCGTACGATGGTCCACCCTCGTACGCGCGGGGAGCAGTGGTGGGTGAACAGGCTCTGGCCGGTCATGTGGGGTCCACCCCCGTACGCGCGGGGAGCAGTGGTCGGGCTTCTCGCCGAACAGCGCGGCGACGGGTCCACCCCCGCACGCGCGGGGAGCAGCTGTCCGCGGACATGGCGAACTTCTCCAAGACGGGTCCACCCCCGCACGCGCGGGGAGCAGGCCCACACGGTCACCTTCACCGGGCACCTCCCGGGTCCACCCCCGCACGCGCGGGGAGCAGCAGGGCCTCGGCGGTGGCGTTCGTCAGGTCCGGGGTCCACCCCCGCACGCGCGGGGAGCAGCTGCTGGAGACCTTCAACGAGTACTCCACCCAGGATCCACCCCCGCACGCGCGGGGAGCAGCTCATGACACAGCACCCGTCCGCCACCCCGGAGGATCCACCCCCGCACGCGCGGGGAGCAGCCCAAGCACGGCTACCCCGGGTCGGACAACCCGGATCCACCCCCGCACGCGCGGGGAGCAGCGAACAGGGCCGTGGCGGCGTTGAGACGCGTCGGATCCACCCCCGCACGCGCGGGGAGCAGGACCACGCCCGCTGACCGGAGTCCTCGACGCTGGGTCCACCCCCGCACGCGCGGGGAGCAGTCGGTCTTCCTCGACCCGGCCTGGGACCGGTCGGGTCCACCCCCGCACGCGCGGGGAGCAGACCACGCCCATGCCCCGGTACGGGTCGATCGGGGGTCCACCCCCGCACGCGCGGGGAGCAGGACGACGGCGGTGACGACGAGGGCGCCATACTCGGGTCCACCCCCGCACGCGCGGGGAGCAGGAAGGAGGTCGAGGAGACCGAGAGCGCGCGCCTGGGTCCACCCCCGCACGCGCGGGGAGCAGTCCCAGCACTGCACCAGCTTGTCCCGCCACAAGGGTCCACCCCCGCACGCGCGGGGAGCAGACCTTGACGGCGATGCCGCGCTGAAAGAGGTCGGGTCCACCCCCGCACGCGCGGGGAGCAGGTAGTCGGTCTCGTGCCCCTTGAGGCGGGGGTCGGGTCCACCCCCGCACGCGCGGGGAGCAGTCTTCGTGACCTGGGCCTTAGCTAGCTACCCGGTGCCTGGTTGGCAAGGATCAAAGGAAAGGTCATTCGAGGCAAAGGGGATGTCCTTCAGGTATCGGTCATGCCTCCGCGTGCGGCATGAGGCCGTCCCCGAGTCGAGCTTCGTCGACGTGGTGTCCGGGAACCGCTGCCGATATCAGAGCACACCCGAGCTGGTGCGGAGAAGTTCGAGAACGGACGCTCCTTTATTCCGGCTCGCCCCGACTCGCAGAAGGCGCCGCCCCAACGCAATCTCTCAATGCGTCGCACCGTGAACCGTGTCGGTGTCGTCTGCTGCCTCGATGTAGCCCTCCAGGTACGGAACTTGTGGGTCGGTAAAGGGGAAGGGGAGCAGTGCCCGGCTTGCTCGTGCACTTCTCCCGCGCGGCAGCGTCCCTCAATGGCGACCTTTGCGCCGCAAAATGAGCGATTCTGACTGTCCTGGACGTGAATTGATCATCAAAGGCATATGCCCTCTCTGCCGCTCCAAGCTCCGCTTGAATAACCGCCGTGTCCGCCCCGAAACCCCAGTCCGACGCCCTCGGAGACCGCCTGCGCGGCGCCGCCCGTACCGTGTGGGCCAAGCATGAGCGGGCCACCTCGAAGTGGCTGCCGTTGTGGCGGCACATGGCGGACAGTGCTGCCGTTGCCGGGATGCTGTGGGATCACTGGCTGCCCCGGAACGTCAAGGAGTTGATCGCCGAGCCGTTTCCCGGTGGGGAGGGCGACGGGCGGCGGGTGTGCGTGTGGCTGGCGGGGACGCATGACATCGGGAAGGCCACGCCCGCCTTCGCCTGCCAAGTAGATGAGCTGGCGGACGTGATGAGTGCCGCGGGGCTCACGATGCGGACGCGTAAGCAGTTCGGCGACGACCGGCAGATGGCCCCGCACGGGCTCGCCGGACAGGTGCTGCTGGCCGAATGGCTGGAGGAGCGGCGGGGCTGGACCCGTAGGGCCTCCGCGCAGTTCGCCGTCGTCGCGGGCGGGCATCACGGCGTACCGCCCGATCACAGTCAGATCCACAACCTTGACGCGCACCCTGAACTGCTGCGGACGCCGGGCGAGGCGGAAGCGGTGTGGCGGCGCGTCCAGGGCGAGTTGCTGGACGCCGCCGCCGACGTCTTCGGTGTCGACGGACGGCTCGTCCACTGGAGGAGCGTCAAACTCCCGCAGCCCGTCCAGGTGTTGCTGACCGCGATCGTCATCGTGAGCGACTGGATCGCCAGTAACCCGGATCTGTTCCCGTACCTTCCCGAGGAGCAGCCCCGCGGTAATGCCGAGCGGGTGGCGGCAGCCTGGCGGGGGCTTCGGCTGCCCGCGCCCTGGGCGCCGACCGAACCGGTCGAGGAGGCGGCGGAGTTGTTCGCCGGCCGCTTCGCCCTTCCGCCCGGTGCCACCGTGCGGCCCGTGCAGGAGCAGGCCCTCGCTCTGGCCCGGGGCATGGAACAGCCCGGCATGCTGATCATCGAGGCGCCCATGGGTGAGGGCAAGACCGAGGCGGCCCTCGCCGTCGCGGAGGTCTTCGCGGCCCGCTCGGGCGCGGGCGGCTGTTACGTCGCGCTGCCGACGATGGCGACCGGCAACGCGATGCTCCCGCGGCTCCTGGACTGGCTCGAACGGCTTCCGGCCGACACCACGATCACCGACCGGCTCCCGCCCGACGTGGCGACGGCGGACGCGCAGTCGGAGTCACCAAAGCCTGCCCCACCGCTGTCCCCCGCCTCACCGCAGCCAGCCTCACGGACTCCCGCTCCGCCCCAGCGTTCGGTCTTCCTCGCCCACGCGAAGGCCGCGCTGCAAGAGGACTACGCCGCGCTCATGCGCGACAGCCACCGCACCATCGCCGCCGTCGACGCGTACGGCGCCGACGAACGCCCCACGAACGCCGATCCGACCACCCGAGCCACCCCCACCACCCGTACTACCCCCACCGCCCCCGCCGACCTCGTCGCCCACCAATGGCTGCGCGGCCGGAAGAAGGGCCTGCTCGCCTCCTTCGCCGTCGGCACCATCGATCAGCTCCTGATGACCGGCCTCAAGAGCAGGCATCTCGCGCTGCGGCACCTCGCGATGGCCGGGAAGGTCGTCGTGATCGACGAAGTGCACGCCTACGACGCCTACATGAACACCTACCTGGACCGGGTGCTGTCCTGGCTGGGCTCGTACCGGGTGCCCGTCGTCGTGCTCTCGGCGACGCTACCGGCCTCTCGCCGACGGGAGTTGGCGGTCGCCTACGCCGGAAGCAGCCGCGGCGCGAACGTGCTCGACGGCGGCTCGGCGGGGTACCCGCTGCTCACGGCCGTCACCCCTGGCGCCGAGCCGGTCACCGTCTCACCCGCCGCCTCCGGCCGCCGTACCGACGTCGCGGTGGAGTGCCTCGCGGACGGCGACGACGTACTGGCCGATCGCCTCGCGGAAGAACTCGCCGACGGTGGCTGCGCGTTGGTGGTGCGCAACACCGTCGACCGGGTGACCGACACGGCCGCCGCGCTCAGGGCCAGGTTCGGTGCCGAGCACGTCACCGTCGCGCACGCGCGCTTCGTCGACGTCGACCGGGCCCGCAAGGACGCCTCCCTCCTGGCCCGCTTCGGCCCTCCGGACCGGGACGGCGCTTCACCGCACCGTCCCCGTGCCGCGCACATCGTCGTCGCCAGCCAGGTGGCCGAGCAGTCGCTCGACGTCGACTTCGACCTCCTGGTCACCGACCTGTGCCCGGTCGACCTGCTGCTCCAGCGGATGGGGCGCCTGCACCGCCACCCGCGCGGCGACGGGCAGAGCGGACGCCCGCCCCGCCTGCGCCGACCGCGCTGTCTGGTCACCGGCGTCGACTGGGACACGGCGCCTGCGCCCACCCCCGCCAAGGGCTCCCGCACGGTCTACGGCCCGTATCCGCTCCTCCGTTCCCTCGCCGTGCTCGCCCCGCACCTCAACATGCAAGGCAGAACAGGCAAGTTGAGCGGTCCGGGTACGCCGGGCCGACTGGTGCGGCTCCCGGAGGACATCAGCCCGCTCGTCCAGCGGGCGTACGGCGCCGACGACCCCTGCCCGCAGGACTGGGAGTCGGCCGTCGGGCCCGCCCGAATCCTGCACGACACCACCCGCGACAAGCAGCGGCAGGCCGCCGAGGTCTTCCGGCTGGACGAGGTGCGTACCGCAGGACGGCCGCTCATCGGCTGGCTCGGCGCGGGTGTCGGTGACGCCGACGACAGCCCGGCCGGACGCGCCCAGGTCCGGGACAGCCGGGAGAGCCTGGAGGTCGTCGTCGTGACGCGCCGCCCCGACGGCACCCTCGGCACCCTGCCCTGGCTGGACCAGGGCCGCGGCGGACTCGACCTGCCCACCGACGCCGTACCGTCCCCGCGCGCGGCCCGCGCCGCCGCCGCGAGCGCCATGCGGCTGCCGTACCACTTCTCGTTCCCCGAGACGGCGGACCGTGCCGTCGCCGAGCTGGAGGAGCTGTACGTCCACGCCTGGCAGGAGAAGGAAAGTCACTGGCTCGCCGGGGAGTTGATCCTCGCGCTCGACGAGGACGGCCGGGCCCGACTCGCCGGATGGCATCTCGCGTACGACCCCGAGGAGGGACTGCTGGTGACCCGCGAGAAAACGCCGCTTCGGCCCGGCGCGGAGCCGAGCGCACCCGGCGGAACGGTGGGGGAGCCGGCGCAAGGGGTGTCCGGGACGCCCGTACGGCCGGTCTCGGAGGCGGCGTCCACAGCGCCGTTGGAGGCGTACTCCGCGCCGGTGCCCGAGCCGTCGGCCGGTGAACCCCCGTCCTCCGACTCCTTCGACCTCACCCGCCAGCCCTGGCTGCCCGTACAACTCCTCGACGGTTCCGAGTGTGAGCTGTCCCTGGTGGACGTGTTCGACCGCGCACCCGAGATCCGTCGGCTCGCCGGGGATCTGCCGACCCAGGAATTCGCCCTCACACGGCTGCTGTTGGCGATCCTTCACGACGCCCTCTCCGACGCCCGATCCGACGACGTCCCCGACGCCGACGGCTCACGGAAGGGCGCGGCGCCTGCCGACGCCGACGCGTGGGAGCGGCTGTGGCTGGGGGAGACGCCGTACGCCGCTCCCGTCGCCGCCTATCTGCACGCGCACCGCGGCCGTTTCGACCTTCTCCACCCCGAACGCCCCTTCTACCAGGTCGCCGATCTGCGCACGGCGAAGGACGAGGTCTTCTCCCTCAACCGGATCGTGGCCGACGTGCCCAACGGCGAACCGTTCTTCAGCATGCGGATGCCGGGAGTCGAGCGGCTCGGCCTGGCGGAGGCGGCCAGGTGGCTGGTGCACGCGCAGGCGTACGACCCGTCGGGCATCAAGTCCGGTGCCGTGGGCGATCCGAGGGTGAAGGCGGGCAAGGGGTATCCGCAGGGGGTGGCGTGGGCGGGCGCCCTCGGCGGGGTCCTCGTCGAGGGCGACACTCTCCACGAGACCTTGCTGCTCAACCTGTTGGCCGCCGACACGGTCGGCCTGCACGCCGACCCGGCCGACCGGCCCGCCTGGCGCGCGGAGCCATGCGGCCCCGGCGAAGCCGCTGACCTCGCCCAACGCCCTTACGGGCTACGGGATCTGTACACCTGGCAGTCGCGCCGTATCCGCCTGCACCACGACGCCGACGGGGTGCACGCCGTCCTCCTCGCGTACGGCGACCGTCTCGAACCGCACAACCGGGTGCGCCACGAACCGATGACGGGCTGGCGCCGCAGTCCCGCGCAGGAGAAGAAGCGCGGTGAGGCGCTCGTCTATCTCCCGCAGGAACACGATCCGGCGCGCGCGGCCTGGCGCGGCATGGAAGGCCTCGTCCGCGGCGGCCGGGAGGCGGGGACGGCGCAGGGCCGGGACGGTGCCTCGCGCCTTCGGCCCATGGTCGTCGAGTGGATCGCCCGCCTCGCCACCGAGGGCTTTCTGCCCCGCGGCCACCTGATCCGCACCCGCGTCACCGGCGCCCGCTACGGCACCCAGCAGTCGGTGATCGACGAGGTGGTGGACGACGGGGTCCTGATGCCCGTGGTGCTGCTGCACCGCGACGACCGGCGGTACGGGGAGGCGGCCGTGGCCGCCCTGCACGACGCGGAGAAGGCCGTCGGCCACCTCGGCGACCTCGCCGCCGATCTCGCCCTCGCCTCCGGCACCGCACCCGATCCGCGCCGCGACACCGCGCGCGACCTCGGATTCGGCACCCTCGACACCCCCTACCGGCGCTGGCTGCGCGACCTGGGGCCGTCGGCCCGCCCCGATGAGCATCGAGACCGCTGGAGACGGGAGTTGGGCCGACTCGTCGGTGAACTCGGCACCGGCCTGCTGGACGCGGCGGGACCGTCCGCCTGGGAGGGCCGTGTCGTGGACGGCCGCGGCGGACCGCGCTGGCTCAACGACGCCGCCGCCGAACTCCGCTTCCGCAGACGGCTCGACGCCCTCCTCACCACCGCCGACGAGGACGGCCGCCCCGACCCCTCGCCCACCTCCACCTCCACCCCCGCCCCCGTATCCGTGGAGTCGCCGCTGTGACCGCCGGCCTTCCCGTCACCGAACCCGCCGCCGAACCCACTTCCGCAACCGAACCCACCACGGCCGCATCCTCCGGCCCCGCTCCCGCTCGTGCCCTCGCGCCCGAACCGGCGACCCCTGCCTCACGACAGGGACCCCTCGGCCTGGTCGGCAGCGCCGTCCACCAGCACATCACCGCGCTGCAACGGGGCTACATGGCCGACCAGAGCGCCGCCGTCGGCACCGTGGCCCGCCTGCGGCGCGGTGTCGGCCGCCCTGCCGGTGAGATCGCCGACCTGTGGGGCCTCATCGGCACCGAACCCCTCTACGAGCGGTACGAGCGCGGGGAGTTGAGCGAGGAGTCCGTACGCCAGGCGGAGGAGGCGGCGTACGCGGCCGTCACCCTCTGGTCGCTCCACCAGCAGTCCCACCACACCTCCCGCATGCACCGCAGACCCGGCCCCGAACTCGGCACCGCCGTACGCCGCTTGGCGCCCGGGACCGAGATCGACGAGCCGACCCGCAAACGCTTCGTGCGGGTGGGAACGGCCGCCACGCCCGTGATCCTCGCCGGGCGGCTCCGCGACCTGGTGCTCCTGCTGCGCCGCGCGGCGATCCCGCTCGACTACGGCCTGCTGGCCGACCAACTGGTCACCTGGCAGCGGCCCGACGGCCCACCGAAAGTACGCCGCTCCTGGGGGCGCTCCTTCCTCGTCGTCCCCCGGCGCCCGACCGGCGACGGCTCCGCACCGACCGCGGAGGACCGGGAGGCCGCGGCCACCCTGCCCGGCGACGGCCCGCCCGCCCCGCACGACGACGACCCGACCATCCCGGAGGACGACACCCCGTGAGCCGCACCATCATCGACGTGCACGTGTTGCAGACCGTGCCGCCGAGCAACCTCAACCGGGACGACACCGGCACCCCGAAGACCGCGGTCTACGGCGGGGTCCGCCGCGCCCGCGTCTCCAGCCAGGCGTGGAAGCGGGCGACCCGGCGCGCCTTCCAGGACCTCCTCGACCCGGACGAACTCGGCGTCCGTACCCGCCGGGTGGCCGAACTGCTCGCCGAACGGATCACGGCCCTGCACCCGGAGACCGACACGGCCGCGGCCCTGACCATGGCCGCCGAGACGCTCGCCGCCGCGACCGGCTCGAAGATCGAAGTGCCGCGCAGGAAAGCCGAGTCGGCGAAGCGGAAGGGCGAGCCGGAGCCGCCGCCGGAGTCCTCGTACCTGATGTTCCTCAGCTCCCGCCAACTCGACGGCCTGGCCCGTCTCGCGATCGAGGGCGCCGACGACATCAAGGCGTACCTCAAGGTCAAGGCGAACAAGGAGCAGGCCCGCCGGATCGCCGACACCCGGCACTCCGTGGACATCGCATTGTTCGGGCGGATGGTCGCGGACTCCGCCGACATCAACGTCGACGCGGCGGCCCAGGTCGCGCACGCCATCAGCGTCCACCAGGTGGAGAACGAGTCCGACTACTTCACCGCCGTGGACGACCAGAACGAGCGGGACGACGAGTCCGGCGCCGGGATGATCGGCACGGTCGACTTCAACTCCGCGACCCTGTACCGCTATGCCGCCCTCGACGTGGACCGGCTCCGCGACAACCTCGGCGCCGGACTCCGTGCCGACCAGCCGCTCGACGAGCCGGTCCGCCGGGCGGTCCGGGCCTTCCTGCACGGCTTCGTCGCGTCGATGCCCACCGGCAAGATGAACACCTTCGGCAACCACACCCTCCCCGAAGCCGTACTCGTCACCCTCCGCTCGGCCCGGCCCATCAGCTTCGTCGCCGCCTTCGAGGAACCCGTCCTCGCCCCCCAGGGCTCCGGCGGCCACCTGCGCGGCGCCTGCGCCCAACTCCTCACCCACGTATCGGAGATCGAGAAGGCGTACGAGGTCACCGACGACCCGAGCTGGGTCCTCCGCGCCGGTACGGCCACCGAGCCACTGGCGGCACTCGGCGCCGAGGTCACCATCGGCGGCCTGCTCGACCGCGTGAGCGACGCGGTGGCCGAACGCCTGGGCCCGCGCGTCCCGGAAGCCCGCACCGCCGAGGCCGGTACCGCCGAGGCCGGTGCCGCCGCACCCCTCCCCGCGGACGCGCCCGCATGAGCGGACGTACCGCCGCCCCGACCGCAACCAGCCCCGCCGCGCCCGGACGCACCGCTGCCCTGCCCGGACCCGCGTCCGCCGCGACGACCGCGCATACCGCCGTCCTGACCCTGTGCCTGGCGGGCCCCCTCCAGTCCTGGGGCGCGTCCTCGCGCTTCGCCCGCCGTGCGACGGAACGCGCCCCCACCAAAAGCGGGGTACTGGGCCTGCTCGCCGCAGCCCAGGGCCGCGACCGGGCCGCGGACCTCTCCGACCTGGCCGCCCTCAAGTTCGCCGTACGCCTCGACCAACCCGGCACCCGCGTAAAGGACTTCCAGACCGCGCACCACGCCGACACCGGCAAGGCCATGCCCGTGTCCGACCGCTTCTACCTCGCCGACGCGGTGTTCGTCGCCGCGGTGGAGGGCGACCCGGCCCTGATCCACGCCCTGCACAGTGCCGTCCGGGCCCCCGTCTTCCTGCCCTTCCTCGGCCGCCGCTCCTGCCCGCCGTCCCGCCCCGTCGACCTCGGCGTCCACCGCGGCCGTCTGGGACGGGCGTTGCGCGCCGAGCCCTGGCAGGCGTCCCCCTGGCACCAGAGCCACCGCAAGCGGGAGGGACGCGTGGAACTGGAGGTGATCGCCGACCTCACCGCGGCCGTGGACGGCCCCGGCCCCGGCACCGACCCGGCTGACGGCGCGGCGTACCGCCCCGGCGCCGTCGGTGACGCCCTGCGCGACCAGCCGCTCAGCTTCGACCCCCGCCACCGCCGCTACGGCCTGCGCGAAGTCCGCACGACCACCGTCACCGTCGCCAATCCGCGGAGCGTCGGTCCGCCCGGCCGGACCTTCGTACCGCCGCCGCACGATCCGATGGGGCTACTGGAAGAGTGACCATGTTCCTGACCCGATTCCGCCTCAACACGGCGCGGGTGGGCGCCCGTCGGCTGCTCACCTCGCCCCAGAGCATGCACGCCGCCGTGATGGCCTCCTTCGCCGAACCGCCCCAACACCGGGGCGAGGGACCGCGGGTGCTGTGGCGCCTCGACCACCAGTCACGCAGCGAAGTACTCCTGTACGTCGTCAGCCCCGACCGTCCCGACCTCACCCACCTGGTGGAACAGGCCGGTTGGCCGACGACGGGCGGCTGGCAGACGAAGCCGTACGCGCCCTTCCTCGACCGGCTCGCCACCGACGACACCTGGGCGTTCCGGCTCACCGCCAACCCCGTGCACAGCATCCGGCGGCACGCCGCGGAGCCGACCAAACGCACCGCCCACGTCACCCCGCACCACCAACTGGACTGGCTGCTGAGGCGGCAGACGGACGCGGGGTTCGCGGTCGTGGAGCGGCCGGAGCCCTCGCCGGACGGTCTCCCCGGTGCCTGGCACGAAGTCGTCGTGCACCATCGCGACGACCTCGCGTTCCGCAAGCGCAACGAGTCCGAGACCCGCGCCCACAAGGTCACGCTGACCCGCGTCACGTACGACGGACGCCTCCGCGTCCTCGACCCCGAAGCGCTCCGCCACACCCTCACCTTCGGCCTGGGCAAGGCCAAGGCGTACGGCTGCGGCCTCATGACCCTGGCCCCCGCGGAGTAGCCGATGACCACGATCGGCAGCCGCCCCGCCTCCGCACCCCGGCAGCTCACCCGCGTCGGCGACCGCCTCTCCTTCGTCTACCTCGAACGCTGCGTCGTCCACCGGGACGCCAACGCCCTTACCGCCGAGGACGCCGACGGGGTGCGCCACATCCCGTCGGCGACGATCGGCACCCTGCTCCTCGGCCCCGGCACCCGCATCACCCACCAGGCCATGGCGGTCCTCGGCGACAGCGGGGCGGTCGTCGTGTGGGTCGGCGAGAACGGCGTACGTTTCTACGCCGGCGGGCGCGCCCTCAGCCGCTCCTCCGCCCTGGTCGAGGCGCAGGCCGTGGCGTGGGCGAACCAGCGCACCCGGCTCGACGTCGCCCGCGCCATGTACCGGCTCCGCTTCCCCGACGAGGACCCGGCCGGGTGCACACGGCGCCAACTCCTCGGCCGCGAGGGCGACCGGGTCAAGCGCTGCTACGCCGAGCAGGCCGCCCGCACCGGCGTCCCCTGGCGCGGCCGCCGCTACACCCCCGGCGACTTCAGCTCCGGAGACGCCCCCAACCAGGCCGTCACCGCCGCCGCGCAGTGCATGTACGGCATCGCCCAGACCGTCGTCGCGGCCCTCGGGTGCAGCCCCGGGCTCGGCTTCGTCCACTCCGGCCACGAACTCTCCTTCGTCCTGGACGTGGCCGACCTCTACAAGACGGAGATCGGCATCCCCGTCGCCTTCGAAACGGCCGCGGAGAGCCCCGAGGACATCGGCCCGCGCACCCGGCGGGCCCTGCGCGACCGCATCCACACCACCGGCCTCCTCGACCGCTGCGTACGCGACATCCAGACCCTCCTCGCCCCTGCGGGGCTGGACCTGGCGGACGACGGCGACCGCGTCACCCTCCTCTCCGACCGAGGAGAGACGACCCCCGCGGGCCGCAACCACGCCGACGAAGACCCCCTGGCCCGGTCAGGCGTCATCTGGTGACGGTCATCGTCCTCACCCACTGCCCCGTGGGCCTGCGCGGCTTCCTCACCCGCTGGCTCCTGGAGATCTCCCCCGGCGTCTTCCTCGGCTCCCCCTCCGCCCGCGTCCGCGACGCCCTCTGGGACGAGGTCCGCCAACACGCGGGCAACGGCCGCGCGTTGCTCGCCTACGCCACCGACACCGAACAGGGCTACACCTTCCGCACCCACGACCACACATGGCACCCCATCGACCACGAGGGCCTCACCCTCATCTTCCGCCCGACAGACCGCCCGACACCTTCCACCCCTCCACGGGGCTGGAGCAAGGCGTCGAAGAGACGGCGGTTCGGGGGTGGGGGGACGTAGGTGGGTGGGTGGGTGGTGGGGGTGGGGGAGCGGTGTGTACGGGGGCGGTCGGCGTACAACTACGAGCGCTGGTGGCGGAGTTCGTGCTGCAGGGCTGGACGAGCTGGGGCAGTTGGCAGGGCATGCCTGGTTGGCTCTAAGCAGGATCTCGAATAGCTTCACCGGGCAACGTCAACACGACGCCGAGTGGTTGGGAGGCTTGCCCCTTTCTGCTGCGATAGATCCCTTTCATGTCGGATGTGCTTTTCTGTGAAGCTTGCCAATCGGACACCCACCCCGCGCTAAAACCCCAGCTCACGAAGACTGCTCCCCGCGCGTGCGGGGATGGACCCGTCGCCCCGCAACTCACGCCGCCTCCAGCCGACTGCTCCCCGCGCGTGCGGGGATGGACCCCTCCGGGAGCTTGAAGCGCTGCCCAGCGGGCCCTGCTCCCCGCGCGTGCGGGGATGGACCCTGCCCACGTCGTCCGCGACCATGCCGAGCCTGCTGCTCCCCGCGCGTGCGGGGATGGACCCAAGGTGGTGATGAGGAGGCTCCAGGCCAGGACCTGCTCCCCGCGCGTGCGGGGATGGACCCGGCTCGCGCTCGGGCAGATCTACCGGGGTCAGCTGCTCCCCGCGCGTGCGGGGATGGACCCATCCGCAGCGCGCGGCTCGTGGAGGTCTCGCACTGCTCCCCGCGCGTGCGGGGATGGACCCAGGCGGTCGCGCGGGATCCGGTTGAGGGGCCGGCTGCTCCCCGCGCGTGCGGGGATGGACCCATGGCGACCACGAGACTGGGCAGCGTCGACGACTGCTCCCCGCGCGTGCGGGGATGGACCCCAGGGCCGCGCCGTGAACGTCCTGATGTGGCACTGCTCCCCGCGCGTGCGGGGATGGACCCGGCCGTCGTCGCCGGGGACGACGCGCGCAGTGCTGCTCCCCGCGCGTGCGGGGATGGACCCACCGCCGGTGCGCGGGGTGCCGACAGGAGCAGCTGCTCCCCGCGCGTGCGGGGATGGACCCCTCGACACCACCACCCCCGGCGGACGGCTCGTCTGCTCCCCGCGCGTGCGGGGATGGACCCTCGGTCGTACGGATGCCGTAGCGGAGGGCATCCTGCTCCCCGCGCGTGCGGGGATGGACCCTGACCAGGTCCTGCAAAGCGGGGGTCAGTTTGCTGCTCCCCGCGCGTGCGGGGATGGACCCCACACGGCCAGCGTCGGACGTCTCAGCGACATCTGCTCCCCGCGCGTGCGGGGATGGACCCTCCGGCAAGACCGGCCGCGGCCGCCCCGCCGCCTGCTCCCCGCGCGTGCGGGGATGGACCCCTGGAGTACGTGTACGACGGGTCCACGTGGATCTGCTCCCCGCACGTGCGGGGATGAACCCACGCCCTTCCCCTGCTGGCTGTAGAGGTAGCCCTGCTCCCCGCGCGTGGGGGGATGGACCCGGCAGCCGGATCCAGACGCCGCGCAAGGTGGGCTGCTCCCCGCGCGTGCGGGGATGGACCCTTGTCGTCCGCGACGACGGCCGACAAGTCCTTCTGCTCCCCGCGCACGCGGGGATGGACCCCAGTCGACTTTGCCGGTCTGCTGCACCCAGACCTGCTCCCCGCGCGTGCGGGGATGGACCCGCCCTCACCCGCGCCGAGCAGAAGCTGAACACCTGCTCCTCACGCACTCAGGGATTGATTACGCCTCGGCCACCCGTAGCTGAAAGGCAGCCGTTCGTCATGCCCGGGCCCGGCTACCCTCGCACCATGATTCGTGCTGTAGCCCTCGACGTAGGCGAGACGCTGGTCCGCGACGATCGCTACTGGGCATCGTGGGCGGACTGGTTAGCTGTGCCGAGGCACACCCTCTCCGCGTTGGTCGGTGCGGTTGTCGCCCGTGGTCTCGACAATGCGGAAGCTTTGCGTCTCGTGCGCCCAGGCATCGACGTTGTGGCCGAGTATCGTGCCCGGGAAGCCGCTGGCCGAGGCGAGTATCTCGACGAGTCCGACCTGTACCCCGATGTTCGGACCGCGCTCACAGCTCTGCGTGCGGCGGGGGTTCGTGTGGTTGTTGCGGGAAACCAGACGGAGCGCGCGGGCGAGTTGCTGCGCGGCCTCGGCCTGCCTGTCGACCTGGTCGCCACGTCGGAAGAATGGGGCGTGGCGAAGCCGGACCGGCGCTTCTTCGAGAAGGTGCTCGCCGCGGCCGGTATGCCGCCACGGGAGACGGTGTATGTCGGTGACCATCCGGCGAACGACATCGGTCCCGCGGTGGCGGCCGGGCTGCGGACCGCGCATCTCCGCCGTGGCCCCTGGGGGCACCTGTGGGCGGACGGGCCGGAGGCAGCTGCGGCGGACTGGCGGATCGACAGCCTTACGGAACTTGCAGCGCTCGCTCGTCGCTGAGTAGAGGGCAGAGCAGCGTATTCCGCCGCCTTTCCCCATCCGGACGTCCCGCCGACATACCGGTGAGGTCATCCCGCCGGATTGGGCGGGCGCATGGGCGCAGATGCTGCCGCGCCAGACCAGCTCGAAAGCTGGTCGCCCCAGCTCCGGCCGGGGTCTTAGCCTCTCCGGCAGCCCAATCGGGCAACGTCACCACGACGGCCTGCGGTTGGGTCGCTTGAACCCCCTCCGGAAAGTAAGCCGCTTTAGTGTGGAATGCCCTTTTCCTTGAACCTTGCTGATCGGACATCCACCCCGCGCTAAAGCCCCAGCTCACGAAGACTGCTCCCCGCGCACGCGGGGATGGACCCTCCGGCGTCGGCCACACTGCGGGCACCCTCAACTGCTCCCCGCGCACGCGGGGATGGACCCGACTCCCCGCTCAAAAGCGGTCCGGTGGGTCTCTGCTCCCCGCGCACGCGGGGATGGACCCCAAGCACGCGAACTGGACGGAACCCCTCCTCGCTGCTCCCCGCGCACGCGGGGATGGACCCCCCGAGCTGGCCGCCGCCGGGCGCAACCTGCCCTGCTCCCCGCGCACGCGAGGATGGACCCTGGCAGCCGCCACAGCCCGGGGCTGGAAGCTGCTGCTCCCCGCGCACGCGGGGATGGACCCGTCCACCGGTGCTTGCCGTCGGCGCGGTCGACCTGCTCCCCGCGCACGCGGAGACAGACCCCACAACGTCGCAAACTGGAGACGCGTGCTGGCCTGCTCCCCGCCCCCGCGGCGATGGCCCCTGACGCACCAAGCCCCGGTCTACAGCAGGCGGCCGATCCGTTCCGGCAGGTACAGCTGACGGGTGCGATGCTCGGCCCACAGCGTCGCGGTTCCGTCGTCGGCGCGGGCGTAGTGCGGGCAGATCTCGCAGCCGTCCCCGTCGCCGTGCGGGGGCGGCACCTCGTCGGGGTGCTCGGCCGCGATATGCCTGGCCACTGCCAGCTGCTCCACCCAGCCCCCGGGCGGCGCGGCGTAGGCATCGGCCAGCGTGCGCAGCAGGCTCGTGCAGGTGTCGCATGCCCGCATGAAGGGGGGTGGGGGCGGCAGGACGCCGGTGGGGGTGGGGTGCATTGTTGTGTCCTCTCGCGGGCGGTCGCCCCCGACGGGGGATAGGGGCGACCGCGCGGCCCGCTGCCGGCGCGGCCGGGAGCGGGGGGCTTCACCAGCGGGTGACGGGCGGGTACGGGTACTCGTGGCCGTCGCCCTCGCTGTCGGAGGCGTGGTCCTTGAAGCGGGTGCAGCGTCGGCCGGTGGTCCCGTACTCGGCCCAGCAGTAGCGGTGCCCGTTCGGGACTCGCTCGGCGGGCTGCTGGAGGGGCGTTGTGCGGCCGTTCACCGGTTGCCCGCCCGGATCACCCGGTACAGGGCCCGCCCGGTGTCGCACGGGCTGGCGCCCTGGCAGGTGCTGCACTCGGTGGAGTGGTCGAAGAGGACGCCCTGCGCGGCCCGGCCGAGACAGGTCGTGCATGCTCGCGGGAACGCGGTGCGGTCGCCGACGCGGCGTCGGCCGAGGCCGACGGCGGTCTCCGGGGACAGTGCCTCCCCGCCCCACACGCAGACGTGCCCGTCGAGCTGCCGCTCCGACAGTGCGGTCGGGAGAGGCAGCAGGGCGACGGCGTCGACCGTCGCCCTCCCCACTTTCACGGTTGCGGGCTGCATCGGGGTCGCCTCCACGGTCACGGTGATCCGGCTCACAACCGTGACCGTACGAGCGGTTTCCGTGCGTCGGGGGCACAGTTCGTACCCCCTCCTGTCACGCCGCCAGCAGCCCCAGCTTCACCGCCAGCTCGGACGCCCGACGCCGCCGCTCGGGGGATCGCGCTTCCGCCTCCTCAAGCACGATCCGCTTCGCGTAGCCGTTGTACCGGATCGTCTCGGGCGCCGCCTCGTGTGCCTGCGCCAGCGTTGCCAGCGCCACGTCCGGCTGCCCGTCCAGCTGGTACGCGCGCGCCGCCTCGATCCGGTGCCGGGCTCGACGGGGCCGGGACGGGATCACGTCGGCGTCCGCCGCCGCGGCCTGCCGCACGGACTCGCCGCCCGCGTGCAGCTCGACCGCGACCGTCGTGGCGTGCGCCCCGATGATCGCCTGAGAGAAGCTGGTGACGGGGTGGTAGTAGTCGTCCGGCAGACGGTCGGACATGGCGCGCGCCTGGTCCCAGTACCGCCACGCCGTGCCCGTCTCCCCGCGGCGGGCCGCCGTGTACCCGGCCTCGAAGGTGAGGGCGCCCGCGATGGCGAGGACCTCGTCCGCCGCGTCGGGCAGGAGCGGCCCGAGGTAGGTGAGGGTCTCCAGGGTGATCGCGTCCGCGGCGTCGAAGTGGCCTGGCCCGGCGTCGCGGTGGGCCTGCGCGGCGAGCCAGGCGGCGACGCCGATCGCGTGCGGGTCCTCGGACTCCTGGGCGGCGATGAGACCGCGCTCGGCGACCCGCCACAGGAGTGCGGCGTCGGGCTGGTAGGAGACGAAGAACTGGGCGAGGGAGTACACCTCGGCGAGGATCGCGTGCGTTGCCCTCCGGTCCGCGCCGCTGTCGGCCTGCCGGACGGCGGCCTGGGCGTCGCGGATCAGGTCGGGCAGCAGTGCGCCGATGACGTCCCGGTGATGGGGTGAGCTGTGGCGGGCGGCCCAGGCGGCGGCGAGGCGGGCGCGGAGGTGCGCGGTGGGGGGCGCTTCTCCGTGGGCGGTGAGAGGGAAGGCGTCGATGGCGGCCTTGACGGCGGGGAGGCGGGGATGGCCGGGCCCGGTGAACAGCAAGGTGTGGACGGACGGGTCGCCGGTGAGGTCGGCGAGGTCGCGGACGCGGAGGATCTCGGCGAGGCGCAGCACCATGTCCAGCTTCGGGGACTTGAGCCGCCCGGTCTCGACGCCCTTGACCCAGGACCCGGACCGTCCGGCGAGCCCACCGAGCTGGTCGCGGGTGAGGCCGCGCCTCGTGCGGAGGATCTGGAGGCGTTGTCCGAATGCGATGGGGTCGGTGTAGGGGCCGGGGGTGCCAGCAGATGGCATGGTCTCGCCCTCCTCTGCGCGGGTCGCACTGTCAGGGTAGGGGGGAGACCTTTTTGATGGGCGGGGTCGGGCGATCGCGCGGACCCGCCGATGTACCGACGGCACTTCGGCGGCTCCCTCCCGCGGACATGACGAAGGGTCAGCCACTACATCCTGCCCAGGTGTCAACCACGCCCGGCGGCCACAGCTCCGGTGTACGTCTCCCTCGTCAGGTCTTCCGCACCGATGCCGAGGTCGGCCAGGACCGCCCGTACGTCGCCCAGGGCGGGGGCCACCTCGTCCTCGGGCACGATCGTCTCGACCTCGATGAACGTTCCGTCGATCTCCGGCACCTGTACCAACGTGGCGAGCATTCGTCGGCCACCTGACTCGAACTCGTAGTTCCTGCACCGCTTCTCGAACGCGATGACCTTGACGTAGCCCAGTCCGTCGAGGATGGCGTGGGCCGCCGCGGTGTCGGTGACGGCTGTCTCGTGCTCGGGCTTCGACCCGGACTCCTCGTCGACCGCCGCGCCCTTGAAGGTGAGCAGCGTGCGCGTCCCGTCCGCACCGAGCACCGTACGTACCCGAAGTTCCTCGTCCGCCTTCTCCAGCGACCCGTCCGGCCGGTCGTAGTACGTGTCTTGGTAGACCTCGACCCGTGCGGTCGCCCGCGCCTCCAGGCGCCGCATCACGGTTTCGGGCGAGTGGACCCGCGCTTTCAGCTCGGCCTCGATCACCGATGCCTCCCCTGCTCTTCAACTCCGCCCAGGCCGCGCACCCGGCGTACCGGCAGAGCCTCGAACGGCTGCGGGGGACGGGGGTTCTCGTCGGGTCCTGCGGACCACGCGGGCCGAAGGCGGGCGGTGGCGCCGACCGCACACCGACCCATGACGAAGGCGGGGTCCGAGGACCCCGCCCCTGTTCGTTGTGCGTGCTGGCCCGGTCCGGTGGGGGACCAGTGGGTCAGGGCCACACCAGGCAGTACGGCTGGTGGCCCGCCTCGTGCAGGCGGTGGCTGAAGTCCTGCCATTCGTGCAGGAGTTGGTAGACGTTGAACGCGTCGCGCGGGCCGCCGCGGTCCGGGACCGTGGACCAGATGAAGGCCGCCGCGCCCACCGCCTCCTCGCCGATGTCGCGGAGCGGGTCCACGACCGTCATGGGGAGCTTGACCACCGCGTAGTCGGGGTGCAGGACGACCAGTTCCAGCGGCGGGACCTTGTGCAGCGGCACGCCCTCGATGCCGGTGAGGACCATCGCGGCCATCGTCTCCGGCTTGATCTTGGTGAACATGCCGTTCATGCCCAGCTCGTCGCCGCCGAGTTCCTCGGGGCGCATCGAGATCGGGACGCGGGCCGCGGTCGCGCCGTCCGGCGCGCCGAAGTACTTGTACGTCACCCCCACCCGACCACCATTCCTGCTCCCGGCCCGTACGCCCTCGACCACGCGGTCGAGGCGATCGGACTCACTGCGTCCCCCGACGATACGGTCCAGACGCTCGGTCTCGCTCCGGCGGCCCCTCGCCCTCCGCTCGGGAGGACCGGAACGATCGGGAAGACCGGAACGGTCGGGAGGACCCGGACGGTCGAGGGCACTCGGACGGTCGAGGGCGCCAGGACGGTCGACGGCACCCGGACGCTCGCCCCGTTCGGGCTCACCCACGCCTCCCGGCCCCGCCGCGCCTCCCGGTCCCACCGGTCCCGCAGGTCCCACCATTCCGCCCGCCGCACCCGCCGCGCCCACGCCTCCGGCCCCCGGCCCACCCCGCCCCCGGCGGGCCTCACGCGGCTCCCGGCTCTCGTACACCTCTCGGGCGTCCCGAGCCTCGTACATGTCACGCGTCTCACGCGCCTCACGCGCCTCGCGGACCTCTCTCGCCTCCAGCGGCTCCCGGCCACCCCCACCCCGACCGTCCCGCGTATCCCGCGCGTCCCGAGCCCCCTCGCGCCCCGTCTCCCGGGCCTCGCGGGCGGTCTCGGCCTCCTCCGCCTGGCGTCGGTGTTTTCCCCGCCGGGCACGTCGAGGACCCAGGTCGTCAGTCCCCTCGCCCAGTCCGCCACCGCGATGCATATCTCCACCCGACTGCTACTCCAGGACCCGCGGACCGTGCCGCGCAACCCGATCATCGTGTCAGTGACCTCCCCCACGGCCGCGCGCCGAAACGTGCGGTGAAACACCTGTCCGCGGGATCTTCGCAGCCCTCCGTCCCACCGTCCCTGTGAGCCACGTCCACCTCGGCGACCTCGGCGACGTGCCCTTCGGGCATGTCCGCGTCGGCTCCGTCGGCCTCCGCTCCGTCCACCTCTGCTACGTCCGGCAGGCTCGGTCCGTCTCAGTTTCGCAGACGACGGGGCCACCGCGGGGGCG
This sequence comes from Streptomyces sp. NPDC091281, assembly GCF_044757425.1. Lineage (NCBI taxonomy): Bacteria > Bacillati > Actinomycetota > Actinomycetes > Kitasatosporales > Streptomycetaceae > Streptomyces > Streptomyces sp. NPDC091281. Next base: position 79,197 of record NZ_JBIVUY010000016.1, read on the forward strand.
GGCGCCGGGCCGGGCGGGGTGACCGCACGGGGCCGGTGCTCCGGCGCGCGCCTGGCCTACCCTGAGGAGGTCACTGGCCACCGGAGTCCGAGAAGTCGGAGAAGTCGCACGTCATGAGCGAACTGCCCTACCCCTACGAAGCGCCTGCCTCCCAGTCGCTGTTCGACCGTGCGGCCGTCGTCACGCCCGGCGGAGTGAACTCGCCGGTGCGCGCCTTCCGCGCCGTCGGCGGCACGCCCCGGTTCATGGTCTCCGGCACCGGCCCCTACCTGACCGACGCCGACGGCCGCGAGTACGTCGACCTCGTCTGCTCCTGGGGCCCCATGATCCTCGGGCACTCCCACCCCGAGGTCATCGCCGCCGTCCAGGAGGCCGTCGCGCGCGGTACGTCCTTCGGCACGCCCGGTGAGGGCGAGGTGCTGCTCGCCGAGGAGATCGTCGCCCGTGTCGAGCCGGTGGACCAGGTGCGGCTCGTCTCCAGCGGCACCGAGGCCACCATGTCCGCGATCCGGCTGGCCCGCGGCTTCACCCGCCGCACCAAGGTGATCAAGTTCGCGGGCTGCTACCACGGGCACGTCGACTCCCTCCTCGCCGCCGCCGGGTCGGGCCTCGCCACCTTCGCGCTGCCCGACACCCCGGGCGTCACCGGCGCGCAGGCGGGCGACACGATCGTGCTGCCGTACAACGACCTGGAGGCCGTGCAGGAGGCCTTCCACCGGCATCCGGGCGAGATCGCCTGCGTCATCACCGAGGCCTCGCCCGGCAACATGGGCGTCGTCCCGCCGCTGCCCGGCTTCAACCAGGGCCTCAAGGACACCTGCGCGACCAACGGCGCCCTCTTCATCTCCGACGAGGTGATGACCGGTTTCCGCACCAGCCGCGCCGGATGGTTCGGCGTCGACGGCGTCCGGCCCGACCTGATGACCTTCGGCAAGGTCATGGGCGGCGGCTTCCCGGCCGCGGCGTTCGGCGGGCGCGCCGACGTCATGGAGCACCTCGCCCCGGCCGGGCCCGTCTACCAGGCGGGCACCCTCTCCGGGAACCCGGTCGCCACCGCCGCCGGGCTGGCGCAGCTGCGGCTCCTCGACGACGCGGCGTACGGGCGGCTCAACGCGACCTCGGAGCAGATCCAGGCGCTCGTCTCGGACGCGCTGGCCAAGGAGGGCGTCGCGCACACCCTCCAGAGCGCCTCCAACATGTTCTCCGTCTTCTTCACCGACCGGCCGGTCCGCGACTACGACGACGCCAAGGCGCAGCAGTCGTTCCGCTTCAACGCCTTCTTCCACTCGCTGCTGGCGAACGGCGTCTACCTGCCGCCGTCGTCCTTCGAGTCCTGGTTCGTCTCCACGGCCCACGACGACCGTGCCGTCCAGCGCATCGCCGACGCCCTCCCGGCGGCGGCCCGCGCGGCGGCGGAGGCCACCGCGTGAGCGCCCCGGAGAGCACCCCGGACCCCGCCGCCACGGACCCGAGCCCCGAGAAGGACGACCACGTGACCAACCCCCCGAACACCGACCCGAGCACCCCCGTGAGCGGCCCGCAGGGCGACCTCACCGTCGTCCACGTCGTCCGGCACGGCGAGGTCGACAACCCCGACGGCGTCCTCTACGGCCGTCTCGACGGCTACCACCTCTCCGAGCTGGGCCGGCGGATGGCCGACCGGGTCGCCGAGCACCTCGCGGCCCGCGACGTGACGTACGTCGTCGCCTCCCCGCTGGAGCGGGCGCAGGAGACCGCCACGCCGATCGCCAAGGCGCACGGTCTCGACCTCGCGACCGACGCCCGGCTGCTGGAGGCGGAGAACGTCTTCCAGGGCAAGACCTTCGGCGTCGGCGACGGCGCGCTGCGCCGCCCGGAGAACTGGAAGCACCTGGTCAACCCGTTCCGGCCGTCCTGGGGCGAGCCGTACGTCGACCAGGTGGTGCGGATGATGGGCGCGATCAACGCGGCGAAGGACCGGGCGCGCGGCCACGAGGCCGTCCTCGTCAGCCACCAGCTGCCGATCTGGATCGTCCGGTCGTACGTCGAGAAGCGGCGGCTGTGGCACGACCCGCGCAAGCGGCAGTGCACGCTCGCCTCGGTGACCTCGTTCACCTTCCGGGGCGACACGATCGTCTCCGTCGGCTACGGCGAGCCCGCCCGCGACCTCGTCCCGCCGCACCTGCTGGCCGGGGCGAAGCCCGTCAAGGGCAAGAGCAAGGCCTTCGGCGCCTGAGCCGGAGAGCAAGGCCTTCGGCGCCCGAGCCGACGAGGCGTCCGCCTCGGACGTGCCCCCTGAGCCCCCAGCGGCCCTTCGGACGCGCCCGGCCCCACTCCCTCACCGCTCTGTTACTGAAATCGCACAAATAAGCGGAACCTCCCCGATCGTCCCGTCCTCTCACAGGGTGACCACAGAGAACGACGTCACGATCGGGGACGACGCCATGCGCACTCTCAACCGCAGGGGAGCACTCGGACTCGGCGCGGGAGTCGCGGCGGCCGCCGGACTCGCGGGCTGCGGAACCTTCACCGGCTCGGACGACCCGCGCCCGTCGGGCGGTTCCAAGGACCCGGGGTCCGGCAAGGGGCCCTCGGGTTCGCCGAAGCCCACCGCCCGGCCCATCGGCGACGGCTCCACCTCCTTCACCGGCAAGCAGCCGCACCAGCCCGCTGCGCCCCGGCCGCTGGAGCCGGGGGAGGAGCCGCCGCAGTTCGTCGTCTTCTCCTGGGACGGCGCGGGCGAGGTCGGCAACGGGCTGTTCCCCCGCTTCCTGGACCTCGCCAAGGACCACGGCGCGGCCATGACCTTCTTCCTCTCCGGGCTGTATCTGCTGCCCGAGTCGAAGAAGCGGCTCTACGACCCGCCGAACAACCCCGTCGGCGCCTCCGACATCGGCTACCTCACCGACGACCACGTCAAGGCGACCCTGGCGAACGTGCGCCGCGCCTGGCTGGAGGGCCACGAGATCGGCACCCACTTCAACGGCCACTTCTGCGGCGGTTCGGGGTCGGTCGGCAACTGGACGCCGAAGCAGTGGCGCAGTGAGATCGACCAGGCCAAGGGGTTCGTCAAGGAGTGGCGCACCAACTCGGGCTGGACCGACCTGCCGTCGCTGCCCTTCGACTACGACAAGGAACTCGTCGGCGGCCGTACGCCGTGCCTGCTCGGCCAGGACAAGCTGCTGCCCACCGCCCGCGCCCTCGGTTGGCGCTACGACGCGTCCTCGCCGGGCGGCCGGCAGACCTGGCCTGACAAGAAGCAGGGCGTCTGGGACCTGCCGTTGCAGCAGATACCGTTCCCCGGCCGCGGCTTCGAGGTCCTCTCGATGGACTACAACATGCTCGCCAACCAGTCGGTCAACTCCACCAAGGCGCCCAGCCACAACTACCCGGGCTGGCGGCAGCAGTCGGCCCAGGCGTACATCCAGGGATTCAAGCGGGCATACGAGACGAATCGGTCGCCCTTCTTCGTCGGCAACCACTTCGAGCAGTGGAACGGCGGCATCTACATGGACGCCGTCGAGGAGGCGTTCAAGCACATCGCGCGCGAGAAGGAGAAGGGCGGCGACGTACGGCTGGTCTCCTTCCGGCAGTTCGTCGACTGGATCGACGTGCAGAAGCCGGAGGTGCTGGCGAAGCTGCGCACCCTGGACGTCGGCCAGGAGCCCACCGGCGGCTGGAAGACGTTCCTCGCCGACGCCCACGGCACCGGCGCCGCCTCCTCCGCGCCCGACGCCTCGACCAGCGCGAACGCCGCCTGAAATGCGGGTGTCCCGCGCACAGGGGGGTGCGCAAGATCCCCAGAACGGGCATGCGAAACTTTTCACATGAGTGCCGCCAGCCGTGCCCCCCTGCGCTCCGCCGCCCGGACCGCCCGTCCGCGTCGCCGTGCCGCCCTGACCGCCGTCGCGGGCTCCGCGGCCGTCCTGCTGATGTCCGCGTGCACCTCGGGCGGCACCTCCGGCGGCGGCGGTGACACCAACTTCGTCATGGGCAAGGACGGCATCTCCACGGCGAAGCAGGGGGAGCGGGCCGCGGCGCCCGACCTCTCCGGCAAGACCCTCGACGGCAAGCCGCTCGACGTCGCCTCCTACAAGGGCGACATCGTCGTCCTCAACGTGTGGGGCTCCTGGTGCGCGCCCTGCAGGGCCGAGGCGCCCAACTTCCAGAAGGTCTCCGCCGACCTCGCCGCCGACGGCGTCCGCTTCGTCGGCATCAACACCGCCGACACCAGCGTCGACAACGCCGTCGCCTTCGAGAAGGACTACGGCGTCACCTACCCGAGCCTCTACGACCCGGCCGGGAAGCTGATGCTCCGCTTCAAGAAGGGCACGCTCAACCCGCAGGCCATCCCCTCCACGCTCGTCCTCGACCGGGACGGGAAGATCGCCGCCCGGTCACTGGCCGCGCTCAGTGAGGAGAAGCTGCGCAAGATGATCGCCCCCGTCCTCGCGGAGAAGTGACGTGACCGCCGTCACCACCCTGGCCGCGGTCACCGATCCCAACGCGACGGTCCTCAACGGCGCGTTGCTGCTCGCCCTGCCGGTCGCCCTCCTCGGCGGCCTGGTCTCCTTCTTCTCCCCGTGCGTCCTGCCCCTCGTGCCGGGCTACCTGTCGTACGTCACCGGGGTCGCCGGAACCGACCTCGCCGAGGCCCGCCGGGGCCGGATGGTGGCCGGTGCCTCCCTCTTCGTCCTCGGCTTCACCGCCGTCTTCGTCTCCAGCGGCGCCCTGTTCGGCTACTTCGGCGACACCCTCCAGGCCAACAGCGGCGTCCTGTCGAAGGTGCTGGGCGTCCTCATGATCCTCATGGGCGTCTTCTTCATGGGCCTCATGCCCTGGATGACCCAGCGGGAGTTCCGCTTCCACAACCGCCCCACCACCGGACTGATCGGCGCCCCCGTCCTGGGCGCCCTGTTCGGCATCGGCTGGACCCCCTGCATCGGCCCGACCCTGGCCTCCGTGATCGCCCTCTCCTCCCAGCAGGCGAGCGCGGGCCGCGGCGCCCTGCTGACGGTCGCCTACTGCCTCGGCCTCGGCGTCCCCTTCGTGGTCGCCGCGGTCGCCTTCCGCAAGGCCCTCGGCGCCTTCGGCTGGGTCAAGCGCCACTATGTCTGGGTGATGCGGATCGGCGGCACGATGATGATCGTGACCGGTCTGCTGCTGCTGACCGGCGTCTGGGACATCCTCGTGCAGGACATGCAGTCCTGGTCCAACGGCTTCACTGTGGGGATCTGATCGATGAGCAAGACCACCACCGGCGACTCCCCGGCCCCCGCCGCCCCGGCCCCCGGCGCCGACGACGCGGACCTCGGCGCCGCGGGCTCCCAGCTCTCCACCGCCCCCTCGGAGTCCCTGCTCGGCGGCCCGGCCCTCGGCGTCGTCGGCTGGGCCCGCTGGTTCTGGCGGCAGCTCACCTCGATGCGGGTCGCCCTGCTGCTGCTCCTGCTGCTGGCGCTCGGCGCGATCCCCGGCTCACTGATCCCGCAGACCGGCACCGACGAGACCAAGGTCGCCGACTTCCGCCGCGCCCACGAGACGCTCGCCCCGCTCTACGACCGGCTCGGCCTCTTCCACGTCTACAGCTCGGTGTGGTTCTCCGCGGTCTACATCCTGCTGTTCGTCTCCCTCATCGGCTGCATCGTCCCGCGCACCTGGCAGTTCGTCGGCCAGCTCCGCGGCCGCCCGCCCGGCGCGCCGAAACGCCTGAACCGGCTCCCCGCATACACCACCTGGCGCACCGGCGCCGAGCCCGAGCAGGTCCGTGAGGCCGCGCTCGCCCTGCTGAAGAAACGCCGCTTCCGCGCCCACCTCGCCGGGGACGCCGTCGCCGCCGAGAAGGGCTACCTCCGCGAGGTCGGCAACCTCGCCTTCCACATCGCGCTCATCGTGATGCTGGTCGCCTTCGCCTGGGGCCAGCTCTTCAAGACCGAGGGCAACAAGCTGATCGTCGAGGGCAACAGCTTCTCCAACACCCTCATCTCCTACGACGACTTCAAGTCCGGCACGCTCTTCGACGTCCACGACCTGACACCGTTCAGCCTCTCCCTCGACCGGTTCACCGGCACCTACGAGACGTCCGGCCCCAACAAGGGCACCCCGCGCACCTTCCAGGCCGCCCTCACCTACAGCGAGGGCGCCTACGGCAAGGACCGCAAGACCCTCGTCAAGGTCAACCACCCGCTGGAGATCGGCGACTCGAAGGTCTACCTCGTCGCCCACGGCTACGCGCCCGTCGTCACCGTCCGCGACGGCCGCGGCAAGGTCGTCTTCCGCGACGCCGTCCCGCTGCTGCCGCTGGACGCCAACGTCACCTCGTCCGGTGTGATCAAGGTCCTCGACGGCTACCGCGACGCCAAGGGCGTCAAGGAACAGCTCGCCTTCAAGGCGTACTTCCTGCCCTCCTACGCCGAGGGCAACGAGGTCGCCTCCGCGTTCCCCGCGCTCCTCAACCCGGTGCTGAACCTGGAGCCCTACCACGGCGACCTCGGCGTCGACTCGGGCATCCCGCAGAGCGTGTACCAGCTGGACAAGACCCACATGAAAGAGTTCAAGGACTCCAAGAAGCTCCAGCTGCGCGACAACCTCAAGCCGGGCGAGACCCTCACCCTCCCGGGCGGGGCGGGCTCGATCACGTACGAGGGCACCAAGGAGTGGGCGAACTTCCAGATCACCCAGCAGCCGGGCAGCGGCTGGGCGCTCGCCGGGGCCCTCGCCGCCATCTTCGGCCTCGCCGCGTCCCTCTTCGTGCAGCGCCGCCGGGTGTGGGTGCGCGCGGTGCGCGGCGCCGACGGGGTGACCGTCGTCGAGATGGCCGGCCTCGGCCGCAGCGAGTCCGCCAAGGTGCCCGAGGAACTGGGTGACCTCGCCGCCCGCCTCTACGACGGGACGCCCGACGCCCGCGACCCGGACGCCGGTCCCGACCCCGGCCCCCACCCCGCCTCCGTAACCGACCCTGAGCACGCCGTACCCGCCGAAGGGGCTGAGAAGTGACGCTCGCCGCCGCGACCAACGAGAACCTCGCGCACATCAGCAACACGCTGATCTACTCCGCGATGGCCGTCTACACCCTCGCCTTCTTCGCGTACATCGCGGAGTGGCTGCTGGGCAGCCGCAGCAAGGTCGGCCGCACCGCCGCCGCGCTCACCGCGCACACCGCGGCGAAGAAGGCCGCCCCCGCGGTCACCGTGCAGCAGGCGGGCGGCACCGCCGTGCTGGACCGCCCGAAGGTCGTCGTGCGGGCCACCACCGGCACCCGCGACGTGCCCGACGGGCCGGGCGCGCACGGCGGGGACGCCCAGGGCGACCTGTACGGCCGGATCGCGATCTCGCTCACCGTGCTCGCCTTCGCCGTCGAGTTCGGCGGGGTCCTCACCCGCGCGCTCTCCGTGCAGCGGGCGCCGTGGGGCAACATGTACGAGTTCAACATCACCTTCTCCACGGTCGCCGTCGGCGTGTACCTCACGCTGCTGGCCCTGCGGAAGAACGTGCGCTGGCTCGGCCTGTTCCTCATCACCAGCGTCCTGCTGGACCTCGGCCTCGCGGTCACCGTCCTCTACACGGCGAGCGACCAGCTGGTGCCCGCCCTGCACTCGTACTGGCTCTACATCCACGTCTCCACCGCCATCTTCTGCGGCGCGGTGTTCTACGTCGGCGCGGTCGCCACGATCCTCTACCTGTTCAAGGACTCCTTCGAGAACAAGCTGGCGAGCGGCGGCACGCCGGGCCGGTTCGCGAACTCCGTCCTCGACCGGCTGCCCGCCGCGGCCTCCCTCGACAAGTTCGCCTACCGCGTCAACGCGGCCGTGTTCCCGCTGTGGACGTTCACGATCATCGCGGGCGCGATCTGGGCGGGCGACGCCTGGGGCCGCTACTGGGGCTGGGACCCCAAGGAGACCTGGTCGTTCATCACGTGGGTCGCCTACGCCGGCTACCTGCACGCCCGCGCCACTGCGGGCTGGAAGGGCCGCAAGGCCGCCTACCTGGCCCTCCTCGCCTTCGCCTGCTGGCTGTTCAACTACTACGGCGTCAACATCTTCGTCTCCGGCAAGCACTCCTACGCCGACGTCGGCCTCGGCGTCCTCGGCTCGGCGGGCTTCTGACGCCCCACCGGCGACCGGGGTCTACTCCCCGATGTCCTCGTTCCACAGCGCCGGGTGCGCCGCGATGAACTCACGCATCATCGCGGCGCACCCGTCGTCGTCGAGCAGCACGATCTCCACGCCGTGCTCCGCGAGCCAGTCGTGCCCGCCGCGGAAGGTGCGCGCCTCGCCGATCACCACCCGCGAGATCCCGAACTGCCGCACCAGGCCCGAGCAGTACCAGCACGGCGACAGCGTCGTCACCATCGTCGTCCCCCGGTACGACCGCTGCCGCCCGGCGGCCCGGAACGCGGCCGTCTCCCCGTGCACCGACGGATCGCCGTCCTGCACCCGCCGGTTGTGCCCGCGCCCCAGCAGCGTCCCGTCCGCCCCGAAGAGCGCCGCCCCGATCGGGACGCCCCCCTCGGCGCGCCCGGTGCGGGCCTCCGCCACGGCGACGTCGAGCCAGTCCCGCGCGGTCCTCACGTCCAGCATGTCCATCCCCCCACTGTGCGCCACGCCCGGCCCCGGAGCGGGCCCCCGCGCGGGCACCGCCCCGGATCAGTCCGGCCCGCCCAGGTACGCGCCCAGCGCCCCCGCGCCCGTCAGCGTCGCCCGCGTCCGCGCGTCCAGCACCGCCGCCCGCGCCGCCAGCGCCTCCCGCACGGCGTCCGTGCTGCCCTCCGCGCGCAGCGCCTCCACCACCGGCCGGATGCCCGCGAAGAGGTGGCCGCTGCGCCGCAGCGCGTGGATCACCCGCGCGTCCCGCGTCTCGGCGGCCCCGTACACCCGGTAGCCGGTGCCCCGCTCGCGCCCCGGCACCAGCAGCCCCGCCGCCTCCCACACCCGCAGCGCCGACGCCCGTACGCCGACCAGCGCCGCCGCCTCCCCGATCCGCAGCCCGCGCGGGTCCGCGCCGGGGGCGGCGCGGGACGGTCCGCGCTCCAGCGCGGCCACCGCCACCAGCGTCGCCCGCAGCGCCTCCCGGTCCGCGTGCAGCCCGGCGTGGACCTCGTCCACGAGGGCCAGCGCGCCCGGCACGTCCCCGTCGTGGACGGCGCGCATGATCCGGGTGGCGGGCAGGGAGCCGTAGCCCTCGCGCAGGGCGCGGTAGGTCAGCAGGGCCCTGCGGTGGCGGTCGGTGAAGGTCCGGTGGCCGGAACCGGTACGCACGGCCGGGGGCAGGACGCCCGCGGCCTCGTAGTTGCGGATCTGCTGCGTGGACAGCCCGGCCAGGCGGGCGAGGTCCACGGTCCGCAGCCGGCGCCCGCCGCCGTCGACGTCCGGGCCCGGTTCAGGCGGCGTCGTCGTCGCTCTCGTCGGCCCGCTTGCGCCTGCCGTCCTCGTCGAGGGACTTCAGGAACTCGGGGTTGTCGTCGGGCGCCACCCACCGCCGGTCGCGGTTGCCGCCCGCGCGCATCCCGGACCAGCCGTCGGCGGCGGGGCTGCGCTTCTTGCCCGCGATCAGCCAGGAGATCGACCCGACCAGCGGGAACAGCAGGACGAGGATCGCCCACAGCGCCTTCGGCATGTGGCGGATGTCGTCGTCCTTCGTGCTGATGCAGTCGATGAAGGCGTAGACGCTCAGCGCCAGCGGCACCAGGAACATCAGTACCCGCAGCATGGGGTCTCTCCAACGCGGTGGGCGGCGGGACCGCCGCACGGGGGCCCCAGGTACGGGGCCAGGGTAGCGGCTCGGGGATACTTGACCGCATGGCTTACGACGATCTTCGCTCCCTGCTCAGGGCCCTGGAGCGCGAGGGCGACCTCAAGCGCGTGAAGGCCGAGGTCGACCCGTACCTGGAGGTCGGGGAGATCGTCGACCGGGTGCAGAAATCCGGCGGACCGGCGCTGCTCTTCGAGAACGTCAAGGGCTCGGCGATGCCCCTGGCGATGAACGTCTTCGGCACCGACCGCCGCCTGCTGAAGTCCCTCGGCCTGAAGTCGTACGCCGAGATCTCCGAGCGGATCGGCGGCCTGCTGAAGCCCGAGCTGCCGCACGGCTTCGTCGGGGTGCGCGAGGCGTTCGGCAAGCTCGGCGCGATGGCCCACGTCCCGCCGAAGAAGGTCAAGGACGGCCCCGTGCAGGAGGTCGTGCTGCACGGCGACGACGTCGACCTCGACCGGCTGCCCGCGCTGTTCACCTGGCCGCAGGACGGCGGCTCCTTCTTCAACCTGGGCCTCACCCACACCAAGGACCCGGAGAGCGGCGTCCGCAACCTCGGCCTGTACCGCCTCCAGCGCCACGACCGGCGCACCATCGGCATGCACTGGCAGATCCACAAGGACAGCCGCAACCACTACCAGGTCGCCGCCCGCCGCGGCGAGCGGCTGCCGGTCGCGATCGCCTTCGGCTGCCCGCCCGCCGTGACGTACGCCTCCACCGCGCCGCTGCCCGGCGACATCGACGAGTACCTGTTCGCCGGGTTCCTCGCGGGCAAGCGGATCGAGATGGTCGACTGCAAGACCGTCCCGCTCCAGGTGCCCGCGCAGGCGGAGGTCGTCCTGGAGGGCTGGCTGGAACCGGGCGAGACGCGCCCCGAGGGCCCCTTCGGCGACCACACCGGCTTCTACACCCCGCAGGAGCCGTTCCCCGCGCTCACCATCGACTGCGTGACGATGCGCAGGCGCCCGCTGCTCCAGTCGATCGTGGTGGGCCGCCCGCCGACCGAGGACGGCCCGCTGGGCCGGGCCACCGAACGGTTCTTCCTGCCCCTGCTGAAGATCATCGTCCCGGACATCGTGGACTACCACCTGCCGGAGGCGGGCGGCTTCCACAACTGCGCGATCGTCTCGATCGACAAGAAGTACCCCAAGCACGCGCAGAAGGTCATGCACGCCGTCTGGGGCGCCCACATGATGTCGCTGACCAAGCTGATCGTCGTCGTCGACGCCGACTGCGACGTCCACGACCTGCACGAGGTCGCCTGGCGCGCCCTCGGCAACACCGACTACGCCCGCGACCTCTCCCTCGTCGAAGGCCCCGTCGACCACCTGGACCACGCCTCCTACCAGCAGTTCTGGGGCGGCAAGGCGGGCATCGACGCCACCCGCAAACTGCCCGAGGAGGGCTACACCCGCGACGGCGGCTGGCCCGAGATGGTCCTCTCCGACCCGGAGACCGCCGCCACCGTCGACCGCCGCTGGAAGGAGTACGGGCTGTGAGCACCGCGTCCGCCGCCGTCCCGCAGCAGCCGGGGCGCACGAAGGCCTTCCTGCGCCTGGTGATGATCGAGCACTCCGTGTTCGCGCTGCCCTTCGCCTACATCGCCGCCCTCACCGCGATGTTCCAGGTCGACGGCACCATCCACTGGGGCGAGCTGCTCCTCGTCACGGTCTGCATGGTGGGCCTGCGGACCTTCGCGATGGCCGTCAACCGGATCATCGACCGCGAGATCGACGCCCGGAACCCGCGCACCGCGCAGCGCGAGCTGGTCACCGGCGCCATGTCGGTGCGGCACGCCTGGACCGGCGCCCTCATCGCCCTGGCCGTCTTCCTCGGCGCGGCGGCCCTGCTCAACCCGCTCTGCCTGGCGCTCGCCCCGGTCGCCGTGATCCCGATGGTCGTCTACCCGTACGGCAAACGGTTCACGAACTTCCCGCAGGCCATCCTCGGACTCGCCCAGGCGATGGGCCCGATCGGCGGCTGGCTCGCCATCACCGGCACCTGGTCCTGGGACGCGGTGATCCTGGGCCTCGCCGTGGGCATCTGGATCGGCGGCTTCGACCTCATCTACGCCTGCCAGGACATCGAGACCGACCGCGACACCGGTGTGAAGTCGGTCCCGGCCCGCTTCGGCGTCCCGGCCGCCGTGTGGGGCGCCCGCGCCTGCCACACCGTCACCACCGCCCTCCTCGTCTGGTACGCCCTCGCCACCGACGCCGGTGCCTTCTTCTGGCTCGGCCTGCTGATCGTCGCGGGCGCCTTCGTCTACGAGCACACGATCGTCCGCCCGCACGACCTGACCCGGCTGAACAGGGCGTTCTTCTCCACCAACGGGTTCATCGGCATCAGCCTCTTCGTGTGCGCGCTGATCGACCTGCTGGTGCGGGGGCTCACCGTCTAGGACACGGCCCGGTCCGTGCCCGGCCCGCCGGGGCCGGGACGGGCCCGCCGGGCGTGGTCCGGTCCTCGGCACCCCACCGTTCGCCGGTACGCTCAAGGTGTGAACGCAGGAGAATCGCAGCGCGTGCCTTGGATCGTGGGGGTGTCCGGCGCGTCCGGGACGCCCTATGCCGCCGCCGTGCTGCGGGCCCTGCTCGCCGCGGGCGAGAGCGTCGACCTGGTGGTCAGCCGGGCCTCGCGCCTCACCCTGCTGGACGAGACGGGCATCTCCTTCCGGGACGCCCACTGGCGCGACGACCTCGCCGAGTGGCTGGCCCGCGGCGCCGACGGCAAGCCGCACACCCACGCGGCCGACCTCACCGGGGTGCGGTACTGGAACGCGGGCGACTTGGCCGCCGGGCCGTCCTCGGGCTCGTACGCCACGAAGGGCATGCTCGTCGTCCCCGCCTCGACCGCCGCGGTCGCCGGGATCGCCCTCGGCCTCTCCAAGGACCTGCTCCAGCGGGCGGCGAGCGTCACCCTCAAGGAGCGCAGGCCCCTCGCGGTCGCCGTGCGGGAGACCCCGCTGAACGGGCAGACCCTGCGTCACCTCGTCACCCTCGACGACGCGGGCGCGAGCGTCGTGCCCACCTCGCCCGCCTTCTACGCGGGCGCCACCCACATCCAGGACCTGGTCGACTTCGTCGCCGGGCGGGTCCTCGACGCGGTCGGGGTCCGCCACGGCCTGTACCGCAGGTGGAAGGGCGAACTGGGCGGCGGCAGCGGCACCGAACCGGCCTGACGGCCGGGGCGCCCGCCCCGCACCCCCCTCTCACCTCTCCAACCTCTCTCATCCCTCATCCCTCATTTCACCTCTTCATCGGAAGGCTCGATCGCATGGACGCGGTGGACAGGCAGCTCATCCAGGCCCTCAGGGAGAACGGCCGGGCCTCCTACGCGGAACTGGGGCGCCTCGTCGGTCTGTCGGGACCCAGCGTCACCGACCGCATCAACCGGCTGGAGGCGGCGGGCGTCATCACCGGCTACCGGGCGACCGTCGACGCCGCCTCGCTCGGCCTGGGCGTCATCGCCCTCATCGGCATCTCGCTCTCCGACGCCGCCGACCACGAGGACGTGGCGGGACGGCTCAAGGACTTCTCGGAGATCGAGGACTGCTGGTTCATCGCGGGCGACGACTCGTTCATGCTCAAGGTGCGGGCGAGCGACGTGGACGGCCTGGAGCGGATCATCCGCCGCCTGAGCGGCACCAAGGGCGTCTCCCGGACCCGGACGACGATCGTGCTCTCCACGAAGTGGGAGAACCGGGTCGGCGAGCTGCCCGAAGAGGTGTAGCCGGGGCGCGGGGCGCCGCGCGCGCGGGAGTACGGTGGTCGCAGATGTACGGATGCCGAGGAAGAGGATGACCATGGACGTCGGGCTCAAGCGCGAGCTGGAGCAGAAGGTCGCCGCGGGCGAGCGGCTGACCCGTGAGGACGGCATCGCGCTGTACGCGTCGGACGACCTGGCCTGGCTCGGCGGGCTGGCGCACGAGGTGCGGACGCGCAAGAACGGCGACGTCGTCCACTTCAACGTCAACCGGCACCTCAACATGACCAACGTGTGCACGGCGTCGTGCGCGTACTGCTCCTTCCAGCGCAAGCCGGGGGAGAAGGACGCGTACACGATGCGCATCGAGGAGGCCGTGAAGCTGGCCAAGGAGATGGAGGCGGAGAACCTCACCGAACTCCACATCGTCAACGGCCTGCACCCGAACCTCCCGTGGCGCTACTACCCGCGCTCCCTGCGGGAGCTGAAGGCCGCGCTGCCCGACGTGTCGATGAAGGCGTTCACGGCGACGGAGATCCACCACTTCGAGACGATCTCCGGGCTCTCCGCCTCCGAGATCCTCGACGAACTCATCGACGCGGGCCTGGAGTCGCTCACCGGCGGCGGCGCGGAGATCTTCGACTGGGAGGTCCGGCAGCACATCGTGGACCACCGCACCCACTGGGAGGACTGGTCGCGCATCCACCGCCTGGCGCACGAGAAGGGCCTCAAGACCCCGTGCACCATGCTGTACGGCCACATCGAGGAGCCCCGCCACCGCGTCGACCACGTGCTGCGGCTGCGTGAACTCCAGGACGAGACCGGCGGGTTCCAGGTCTTCATCCCGCTGCGCTACCAGCACGACTTCGTCGACATGCAGGACGGCAAGGTCCGCAACCGGCTCCAGGCGGGCACCCAGATGGCGACCGGCGCGGAGGCCCTCAAGACCTTCGCGGTCTCCCGCCTCCTCTTCGACAACGTGCCGCACGTGAAGGTCTTCTGGGTCATGCACGGCGTCCAGACCGCCCAACTCGCCCTCCAGCACGGCGCGGACGACATGGACGGCTCGGTCGTCGAGTACAAGATCACCCACGACGCCGACAACTACGGCACCCCCCACAAGCTCACCCGCGACGACCTCCTCGACCTCATCCGCGACGCCGGCTTCCGCCCGGTCGAACGCAACACGCGCTACGAGATCATCCGCGAGTACGAGGGCCCGGACGCGGGCCGCCGGGAGTCCCCGCAGCCGATGCGGGTCTGAGCCGGGGGGCGCTGCGCCCGGCGGGTGTGAGGCGGGGGGCGCTGCGCCCGCTCGGCTTGGTTTGGGGGCGCGGGGAACCGCGCACAGGGGTGGGGCTCGGGGTCACCGGAAATCGCCGGGTGCGGGCGGCCCGCTCGTCTTGGGGGCGCGAGGAACCGCGCACAGTACGAAAACCTCCCGCACCCCAAAACCAACGTAAGCCTTACCCTGGCCAGGTGACACTTACCTTCACCTTCCAGCCCCCGATCACCCCCACCCTCAGAGACGACCTCCTCACCCTCTGGACCGACGTCTCCCACTCCGGCGGAGCCGTCGGCTTCGTCCCCCCGGTGACGAAGGACGACATCCGCCCGGAAGTCACCCGCACCCTCGTCCAGATGGCAGAACACCGCACCCACCTCCTCGCCGCCCACGACACCGAAGGCACCCTCGCGGCGACCGCGTTCCTCACCCTCAACACCCACCGCCTCATGACCCACTGGCTGTGGCTGTACACGGTGATGGTCCACCCCCGCCACCAGGGCGGCGGCCACGGCCGCGCCCTCCTCGCCGCCGCCGCGGACGCCGCCCGCACCCTCGACGGCATCGAGGCGATCCGCCTGACCTGCCGCGGCGGCCTCGGCCTGGAACGCTTCTACGCCTCCTGCGGCTACAAGGAGGTCGGCCGCGTCCCCGCCGCGATCCGCGTCGCCCCCGGCGACGACCGCGACGACATCACGATGCTGCTCCCCCTGACCTGAGCCGCCCCACCGGAGCCACCGGAGTCCCGGAGCCGGCCGGGCCCCGTACCCGCCCGCACCGCCGCCCGCGGCGCGTGCTTCACTGGAGAACGGCCCGGACCCCTTTGAGACGGAAGAGTGGATTGAGATGCTCCGCTACACGCTGATGCGCCTCGGCGTCTTCGCAGCCTGCCTGGGGGCGGTCTGGGGGCTCGTCTACTTCGGTGTCGTCCCGCGCGGCCTCGGCGCCTCGAACGGCATGTGGGTCGTCCTGCTGGCGCTGGTGATCTCCGCGCCGCTGAGCTTCGTCCTGCTCCGCAAGGAGCGCGACCGCGCCTCGGAGTCGGTCGTGCGCCGCGTGGACACCATGAAGGCCAACCTGGAGGCCAACCGCACCCAGGAGGACGCCGCGACCGACGCGTCCGCCCCCCGCGCCCAGGGCCGGACCTCCACCTCCTGACCGACCGCCGCACCCGCCGTACCCGTCGCTCGCCCGGCGCCCCAACTAGGCTGGCGCCATGGGTGCCGTGAAGACCAAGCGGATGCCGCGCGCGGTCCGGGAACAGCAGATGCTCGACGCCGCCGTCGAGATCTTCGGCCGCCGCGGCTACACGGCCGCGTCGATGGACGAGATAGCCGAACTCGCAGGCGTCTCCAAACCGTTGGTCTATCTGTACCTGAACTCCAAGGAAGACCTGTTCCTCGCCTGCGTACGGCGTGAGGCGCGGGCCGTGTCGGAGGCGGTGCGCGCCGCCGTCGACCCCGCCCGCCCCGCCGACCGCCGCCTCTGGGACGGGCTGCTGGCCTTCTTCGCGCACACCGGCCGCCACCCGCACGCCTGGTCGGTGCTGCACGTCCAGGCCCGCACCCACGGCGAGGTCTTCGCCGCCGAGGTCGCCGCGTACCGGGCGGAGCTGGTCGCGTTCGTCGCCGGGCTGATCCTGGTCGCCGCCCGCGAGACCGACCACGACCGCCCGCTCCCCGCCCCCGACGTCACCGGCCTCGCCGAGGCCCTGGTCGGCGCCGCCGAGTCCCTCGCCGCCTGGGCCAACACCACCGACGGCGTCACCCCCCGCCGCGCCGCCGCCACCCTGATGAACTTCGCCTGGTCCGGCCTCGGCGGCCTCCTCGCGGGGCATCCCTGGTCCCCGCCTGTCGCGGAGGCCTGACCCCCGGCTCCGGGCACCCGCCCGCGCGACCGGCGTCGCGCGTCGCCCCGTACGCCTCAGCCGTCCGCTCCCGCTACCCGCCCCCGCACCAGAACCCGCCCCGCCTCTCCCGCCTCCCGCACCTCGAACTCCCCTCCGGCCGAGCCGAGTCGGACTGTTCCCGGCAGCAGGACCGGGGACCGGAACTCGATCCGGACCCGGGTCGCCGTCGGGGTGCCGAGGGCGGCGAGGCAGTGGGCCGCCGTCCACATGCCGTGGGCGAGGGGGCGGGGGAAGCCGAAGAGGCGGGCGGTGAGGGGGTGGAGGTGGATCGGGTTGCGGTCGCCGGAGACGGCGGCGTAGCGGCGGCCGAGGCCGGCGCCGAGCCGCCACTCGGCGTGGAGGGGGAGGGGAGCGGGCCGCTCCGTACGGCCGTCGGGGGTGGGCGCGGGGGCGCCGGGGACGCGGTGGCGGGCCAGATACGTGCTGGTCGACTCCCACACCGGCTCCCCGTCCGCGCGCAGCACGGTGACGACGGCCGCCTCGGTGCCGCGCCGGTGCGGGGCCAACCCGGCGACGTGGACGGTGAGTTCGTAGGGCCGCCCGGCGGGCAGCGGGCGGTGGCGGGTGAGGGTGATGCCCGTGTGGACCAGTCCCAGCAGCGGCAGCGGGAAGTCGCGGCGGCTCAGGATGCTCATCGCCAGCGGGAAGCCGAGGACGTGCGGATAGGGGAGCGGCAGATCACCCCCGGCCGGGCTCGCGTGCCCGCCCCGGTCCTCGCCTCCGCCCCCGCTGCCATGCCCGTCCCCGCCCCCGTCCGTCGGGAAGCCGCACACCCGCGCGTACGCGGCCAGGTGGGCGGGGTCGGCGCGGACGCCGGACAGGGTCAGCCGTCCGCCGTCCGGGGCCCCGAACCCGGCGCCGGGGCGCGGCCGTTTGAACGGGGACAGGAGGGCGCCGCGCGCCAGCAGCGGGGCGAGGGGCGGGGGCGTGGCGCCCCTGGGGGTCTGCGCGGGCTGCGGGGGTGCGGACATCTCCGGTGCTCCTTCGTCTGCCGGTGGGTGCGGCGGGACGCGGGCCGGGACGAGGGCGGGCGCCCGGGGTCCCGGCCGGGCTTACCCTGGAGTAATGTTACCGGCGGTAAGTCCAGCTGTCCGCCCCGGTGACCGGCCCTTCCGCGCACCCCCGGTCTGCACAGCGCCGTCCCCGTACCGCCTCCGAACCGGCACAGCGCCGCCACGTCCGCACCGTACGATCCCGTTCCTGACCGGCGGTGACCCCCTCGCGGCGGGCCCGTCCCGGTGAACGCCTCGGCACGCGAGGCACGTATCTCATGCAGCCAGCAGTCGCGTCGCTGCACGCCCAGGGAGCCGCCCGTGTCCACGCCGTACCCGCCTGCCGCCTCCTCCGACGGCCGCGACCCGGACGCCCCGCCCGCCCTCGTGGTCCCCGAGACGCGGCGGCTGGACGGCGTGGTGCGCGAGGCGTCGGTCCCGGCGCTGGCCCGCCCGCCCGCCTACGGCTCCCTCGCGGACCTCCCGTACGAGAACGCGCTCGCCGCGCCCGAGGCGGTGGTCCTCGGCCGCAAGGACGCCGAGGGCCGCTGGACCGACGTGACCGCGTCCGCGTTCGCGGCCCAAGTGCAGTCCCTGGCCAAGGGGTTGATCCGGGAGGGCCTGGCGCCGGGCGACCGGGTCGCGGTCATGTCGCGGACCCGCTACGAGTGGACGCTGCTCGACTTCGCCGCCTGGGCCGCCGGACTCGTCACCGTCCCCGTCTACCCGACCTCGTCCGTCTTCCAGACCCGCTGGATCCTCCAGGACTCCGGCGCGGTCGCCCTCGTCACCGAGACCGCCGAACAGGCGGCGGCCCTCGGCCCGGAACGCGAGCGGCTGCCCGACCTGCGCCACCTCTGGGTCATCGACAAGGGACACCTGGACCGGCTCGCCGAGCCCGGCGGACAGCACGTGCCCGACGCGGAGGTCGAGGTCCGCCGGGGCATGCTCGTGCCCGGCACCCTCGCCACCCTCGTCTACACCTCCGGCACCACCGGCCGCCCCAAGGGCTGCGCGCTCAGCCACGCCAACTTCTTCGCCGAGGTCGACAACGCGATCGAACTCCTCTACCCCGTCTTCAAGTCACCGAGGTCCGCGAAGGCGGCCAAGGCGCGCCGGACGGGCGGCGCCGAGGGTCCCGACGGCGCCTCGGACGACCTCTCCGTCCTGCTCTTCCTGCCCATGTCCCACGTCTTCGGCCGGATGGTCGCCCTCGCCTGCGTCCGCGCCCGGGTCCGCCTCGGCCACGCGCCGAGCCTCCGCGCCGACGAACTCCTCCCGGATCTCGCCGCGTTCCGGCCGACCTGCCTGGTCGCCATCCCCTACATGCTGGAGAAGGTCTTCAACTCCGCCCGCGCCAAGGCGGAGGCGGGCAGACGCCTCGCCTCCTTCGACCGCGCCGTCACCACCGCCGTCCGCTACGGCGAGGCGGTCGAGGCGCAGAAGACCGGCACCGGCCCCGGCCCGGGGGCGGGCCTGCGCACCGCCCGCGCGCTCTACGACCCGCTGATCTACCGGCGTATCCGCAACGCGATGGGCGGCCGGGTCCGGCACTCCATCTGCGGCGGCTCCCCGCTCGGCCGCCGCCTGGCCGCGTTCTACGCGGGCGCGGGCATCGAGATCTACGAGGGCTACGGCCTGACCGAGACCACCGCCGCCACCACGCTCACGCCACCGCTCAAACCCCGTCTGGGCACTGTCGGCTGGCCCATGCCGGGCACCAAGGTCCGGATCGCCTCCGACGGCGAGATCCTCGTCGCCGGCGACCATGTGCTGCGCGGCTACTGGGACCCGGCCGCCGGGGGAGTGGTCCCCGCGACCCACGACGGCTGGCTCGCGACGGGCGACCTCGGCGCGCTCGACGACGAGGGGTATCTCACCATCACCGGCCGCAAGAAGGAGATGCTCATCACGGCGGGCGGCAAGAGCGTCGCCCCGGCCCCGCTGGAGAACTGGCTGCGGGCGCACCCCCTGATCTCCCAGGCGATGGTCGTCGGCGACGGCCGCCCCTACGTGTCCGTCCTGCTCACCCTCGACCCCGACGGCCTCACCCACTGGCGCCGCATGAACGGCAAGCACCCCGTCCCCGCGGAACTCCTCCTCGACGACGCCGAGTTGACGGCCGTCCTGCAACGCGCGGTCGACGAAGCCAACAAGCTCGTCTCCCGCCCCGAGTCGATCCGCCGCTTCACCGTCCTGCCGAGGGAACTCTCCGAGGCGGACGGCCACCTGACCCCGTCGATGAAACTCCGCCGCGAGCGGGTGATGCGGGACTTCGCGGCGGAGGTCGAGGGGCTGTACGGCGGCTGAGCCGACCGGCGGCCCGCGCGGTGGGGGCCCGGTGGCTGACCGGCGGCCAGCGCGGTCGCGCGCCCGGTGGCTGACCGTTGGCCCGCCCGGTGCGCGGTCTGCTTTCGGTGCTGCGTCTTCTTCCCTATGGGCCGCGCCCGCGCGGCGGCAGTCTGCTGCCAACGACGGCTTGGAGGACACCGTGACAGCAGGCCCGGCCCCGGAGGGGGCACCGAACGACGTCGATTCCCGCTCCGTATCCTTCGCGCAGCGCCGGCTGTGGTTCCTGGACCAGCTCGCCGGGTCCGCCGCCGGATCGGTGCTGCCCCTGGTGCTGCGGCTGCGCGGCCCGCTGGACGCGGACCGGCTGGAGCGCTCCCTCGCCGGGATCGTGGCCCGGCACGCGCTACTCCGCACCCGGTTCACCGCCGTCGACGGGGAACCCGCCCCCGTCGTCGACCCCGCCGCCGTCGCCGCCGACGGGCTGCTGGAGCGGACCGACGTGAGCGGACCGGACGACCTCTTCGCCCGGTACCTCGGTAGGCCCCTGGACCTGTCCGCGCAGCGGCCCGTCCGGGCCCTCCTCGGCCGGGTCACCGACGACGAGCACCTGCTGCTGGTGGAGGTCCACCACATCGCCGTCGACGGCTGGTCGTGGGGGGTGCTCCTCGACGAACT
Organism: Streptomyces sp. NPDC091281; assembly: GCF_044757425.1. Lineage (NCBI taxonomy): Bacteria > Bacillati > Actinomycetota > Actinomycetes > Kitasatosporales > Streptomycetaceae > Streptomyces > Streptomyces sp. NPDC091281. Next base: position 99,781 of record NZ_JBIVUY010000016.1, read on the forward strand.
CGCCGCCGGATACCGGGGGGAGACGGTCGACGGGCCGCCCGCGCAGTACGCCGACCTGGCGCGGCGGCAGACCGAGCGGCTGTCCGGACCGCGCCTGGAACGCCTCCTCGGCCACTGGCGCGAGCGGCTCGCCGGACTCGCCCCGCTGGACCTGCCCACCGACCGGCCCCGGCCGAAGGTGTGGGACGGCTCCGGCGACGTCGTCCGCTTCGACGTCCCCGCCGACCTGGTCGGCGAGGTCGACGCCTTCGCCCGCACCCGCCGCGTCACCCGCTACATGCTCCTGCTCACCGTCTACCAGGCCCTCCTCGGCCACTGGGCGCGCCGCGACGACCTCGCCGTGTGCAGCACCCTCGCCGACCGCGCCCACCGCGACGCGGGCCGCCTGATCGGCCCCCTCGTCAACACCGTCGTCCTGCGCGCCGACCTGTCCGGGGGACCCGCCTTCACCCAGCTCCTCGACCGGGTCCGCGACCGCGTCCCGAGGGACCTGGCGCACGCCGACGCCCCCTTCGACCTGGTGGTCGGCGCCCTCGGCGGCACCCGCGACCTCTCCCGGCACCCCCTCGCGCAGGCGTCGTTCACCCTGCTCAACCAGCCCATCGCACCCGTCCGGATGACCGGCCTGGACGTGTCCCTGGTCGAACCGCCGCTGCGCGAGACGCCGTTGGACGTCTTCCTCGACCTGACGCTCCGCACGGACGGCAGCATCGCCGCCCTCCTCCAGTACGCCACCGCCCTCTTCGACACCGCCACCATGCGCGCCTTCGCCGACGCCTACGTCGCCCTCCTGCGCGCCGTCCTCGCCCGCCCCGACACCCCCGTACGGGAGGTGATCCGCGCCCTGCCGGTCCGGCCCGGCGCTGCGGAACTGCCGCGCCCCGAGTGGCAGTTCGCCGCCGACCGTCCCGACCTGCCGCCCGCGCCGGTCGCCTTCCGCGGCGAACCCGGCGCCACCGCCCTGCTCTGCGGGACCGAACGCGCCGACTACGCCGAACTGGACGCCCTGACCGGCGGCCTCGCCGCCGCGCTGCACCAGGCCGGGACCCGCCCCGGCAGCCCGGTCGGCGTCCTGCTGCGCCGCGGACTGTGGTCGGTCGCCGCCATCGAGGGCGTCTGGCGGGCGGGCGGCGTCTACGTCCCCCTCGACCCCGAACTCCCCGCCGAACGCCTGCGGTTCATGGCCGAGGAAGCCCGACTCGGCTGCGTCGTCACCGACCCGTCGACGGCCGCGCACGCCGACGGCCTCGCCCCCGTCACCGTCGACGTCACCACCGTGACGCCCGACCCCCGCGGCCCCCGCCACCGCCCGCACCCGAGGGAACTCGCGCACGTCATCTTCACCTCCGGCTCCACCGGCCGCCCCAAGGCCGTCGGCGTCGAACACGCCGCCCTCGCCTCCCATGTGGCCGCCGCCCGCGAACGGTTCGGCATCACCGCCGCCGACCGCGTCCTCGCCTTCGCCTCCTTCGCCTTCGACGCCTCCCTCGACCAGGTGCTGCCCGCCCTCGGCGCCGGAGCCACCGTCGTCCTGCGCCCCGACGAGCCGTGGCTGCCGACCCAGGTCCCGGAGATCGTCCGGCGCCACGCGCTCACCGTCGTCAACGTGCCGCCCACCTACTGGACCGAACTCACCCTCTCCCTCGACCGGCGCCTCGCCGCCGACCTGTCCTCGCTGCGCCTGCTCATCCTCGGCGGCGAGGCCGTCCCGCCCGACGTCCTCGCCACCTGGCGGGCCACCGTGCCCTGGACACGGGTCTGCAACGCCTACGGCCCCACCGAGACCACCGTCACCGCCACCACCCACGACGCCGACGACCGCGCCACCGACCAGGTGCCCATCGGCCGCCCCCTCGGCGACCGCCGCGTGTACGTCGTGGACGGCGACGACGAGCCGGTCCCCGTCGGCGTCGGCGGCGAACTCCTCATCGGCGGCACCGAGGTGGCCCGCGGCTACCTCGGCCGCCCCGCCCTCACCGCCGACCGCTTCCTGCCCGACCCCTACGGCCCGCCCGGCAGCCGCCTGTACCGCACCGGCGACCTCGTGCGCTGGAACCCGTCCGGCGAACTGGAGTTCCTCGGCCGCCGCGACGACCAGGTCAAGATCCGCGGCTTCCGCGTCGAACTCGGCGAGGTCGAAGCCGTCCTGCGGGCCTGCCCGCAGATCGCCGCCGCCGCGGTCCGCCCCGACCGGGCCACCGGCCGCACCCTCATCGGCTACGTCGTCGCCGCCCCCGAGGCCGCCGCCGCCCCCGACCGGGCCGCCCTGCGCGCCTGGTGCGCCCGCACCCTGCCGCACTACGCCGTCCCCTCCGAGATCGTCGTCCTCGACGCCCTCCCCGTCGGCGTCTCCGGCAAACTCGACCGCTCCGCCCTCCCCGACCCCGCCCACGCCCGCTCCGCCGCCGACCCCCGCCACACCGCGCCCCGCGACGAGACCGAACGCGTCGTCGCCGAGGTGTGGGCGGACGTCCTCGGCGTCGACCGGATCGGCATCGACGACAGCTTCTTCGACCTCGGCGGCCACTCCCTCCTCGCCACCATGGCCGTCTCCCGCATCGCCCAGCGCCTCGGCCGCGACATCCCCCTGCGCACCGTCTTCGAGAACTCCACCGTGCGCGGCTTCGCCCCCCGCGTCGCCGCCGCCCGCCCCGGCGACACGACCGAGGTCACCCCCGTCGACCGCAGCCGCCCGCTGCCGCTGTCCTTCGCCCAGGAACGCCTGTGGTTCCTCGACCGCACCTCCGACCGCGGCGACTCCTATCTGCTCCGCTACTGCTGGCGGGTGCGCGGCGGCCTCGACCGCACCGCCTGGCAGCACGCCCTGGACGACCTCGTCGCACGGCACGAGGTGCTGCGCACCGCCCTCCTGGAGTCCGCGGGCCGCCCCGTCCAGCAGGTCTGCGACCCGATGCCGGTGCCGCTGCGCTGGGAGCGGGCCGCCGACGCCCCCGACGAGGACACCCGCCTGGACGCCGTCCGGCGGCTCGCCGCCGCCCACGCCACCGCCCCCTTCGACCTCGACCGGCCGCCCCTGCTGCGCTCCGGCGTCTGGGAACTCGCCGACGACGACCACGTCGTCCTCCTCGCCCTCCACCACGCCGTCACCGACGGCTGGTCCAAGGGCGTCCTGCTCGACGAACTCGGCCACCACTACCGCGCCCGCCTCACCGGCACCGCCGCCGCCCTGCCGCCGCTGGCCGTGCAGTACGGCGACTTCGCCGCCTGGCAGCGCGACCGCGCCGACAACGGCCTGCTGGAGCGCGAACTCACCTACTGGGAGCGGACACTGGCGGACGCGCCGGTCCTGGAACTGCCCACCGACCGGCCCCGGCCCGCCCTGTTCAGCGGGCGCGGCGGCGCCGTCGACATCGACCTCCCCGCCCACCTCGTCGACCGGGTCGACGCCTTCGCCCGAGAGCGCGGCGCCACCCGCTTCATGGTGCTGCTCGCCGCCGCGCAGGCCGTGCTCGCCCGCTGGACGGGCCAGACCGACCTCTGCGTGGGCACACCCGTCGCGGGCCGCAACCGGGTCGAACTGGAGCCGCTGGTCGGCTTCTTCGTCAACACCGTCGTCCTGCGCGCCGACCTGTCCGGGCGGCCCGCCCTCGGCACCCTCGTGGACCGCACCCGCGAGGCCGTGCTCGGCGCGTTCGGCCATCAGGAGGTGCCGTTCGAGCAGGTCGTCGAGCGGCTGCGCCCCCAACGCGACCTGTCCCGCAACCCGTTGTTCCAAGTCATGGTCGACGTCCAGGACGCCTCCACCGGCGGCCCGGCCGTACCCGGCCTGGGCGGCACGGACTTCGCCCTGCCCTGGGGCTCGGCCAAGTTCGACCTGACCGCGACCTTCGTCGTCCGGCCCGGCCGGTTCGCCCTCACCGTCGAGTACGCCGCCGACCTCTTCGACCCGGAGACCGCCGAGCGGTTCGCCCGGCACACCGGACGGCTCCTGGCGGCCCTGCTCGACACACCGGACCGGCGCTGCGACGAGGTGCCGCTGCTCGCCCCCGACGAGGAGCGCCGCCTCATCGCCACCGCCGGGCGGGACGTGCCGCCCGCGCCCCGCTTCCGGGTCGCCGGACACCCCGACGCCCCGGCCGTCGTCTGCGAGGACACCACCCTCGACTACGCGGGCCTCGACACGCTCACCGGCCGTCTCGCCGCCGCCCTCACCCGCTCCGGTCCCGCCCGCGGCGACGCCGTCGGGGTCTGCGTCGGGCGCGGCGTGTGGTCGGTCGTCGCGATGCTCGCCGTCTGGCGGGCGGGCTGCGTGTACGTCCCGCTCGACCCCCGGCTCCCCGCGGACCGGCTGCGCCACATGCTCGCGGACGCCGCCGTACGGCACGTCGTCTGCGACCCGGCCACCCGCGACACGGTGACCGCGCTGGGCGCCGCCGCCGTGGACGTGAGCCACCTGACCGAGGCGGCCGACGCCGACAGCGGGCCCGGCGCGGCGGACACCGGCCGGGAGGCCCCGGACCCCGGCGACCTCGCCTACGTCATCTTCACCTCCGGCTCCACCGGACGCCCCAAGGCCGTGGGCGTCGAGCACCACGCCCTCGACGCCCATGTGGCCGCCGCCCGCGACCTGTTCGGGCTGACCGCCCGGGACCGGGTGCTCACCTTCGCCTCCACGTCCTTCGACGCCTCCCTGGAACAGATCCTGCCCGCCCTCTCCCGCGGCGCCGCCGTCGTCGTCCGCCCGGACGAGATCTGGGCGCCGGAGGAACTCGCCGACCGGGTCGCCCGGACGGGGGTGACCGTCATGGAACTCACCCCCTCCTACTGGGCGGAACTCGTCGCCCGCCTCGACACGTTGGCGCCCCGGCTCGCCTCGCTGCGGCTGCTGGTCACCGGCGGTGAGGCGCTGCCCGCCGACCCGCTGGCCCGCTGGTTCGCGCACCTGCCGGACGTCCCCGTCGTCAACACCTACGGCCCCACCGAGACCGTCATCTCCGCGACCGCGCACACCGTCGTCGCCGCACCGGAGGGGCGGGTGCCCATCGGCCGTCCGCTGGGCGGCAGGCGGGCCTACGTGGTCGACGCGCGGGGCCGCCTCGCACCCGACGGCGTACCCGGGGAACTCCTCGTCGGCGGGCCGGAGTCGGCGCGCGGTTACCTGGGGGGACCGGCGCTCACCGCGGAACGGTTCGTGCCCGACCCGTTCGGCGCGGAGGGCCGCCGCCTCTACCGCACGGGCGACGTCGTACGCCGACTGCCCTCCGGGGAGCTGGAGTTCCTCGGCCGCAACGACGACCAGGTCAAGATCCGCGGCTTCCGCGTCGAACCCGCCGAGGCCGAGGCCGTGCTGCGCGCGCACCCGGGCGTGCGGGGCGCCGCCGTCGTGGTCCGCCCGCTGCGCGGCGAGGCCACCCTCGTGGGCTACGTCGCGGGCAGCGGCCTGTCGGAGGAGGCGCTGGAGGCCCACTGCCGGGCCCGCCTGCCGCACTACCTCGTCCCGTCCGCCCTGGTCCTGCTGGACACGCTGCCGCTGACCGTCCAGGGCAAGCTGGACACGGCCGCGCTGCCCGAGCCGCCGACCCGCGCACCGCACGTCCACGTGGCGCCGCGCACCCCGGCCGAGACCGTCGTCGCGCAGATCTGGTGCGAGGTCCTGGACCTGCCGAAGGCCGGCGTCCACGACGACTTCTTCGCCCTCGGCGGCCACTCCCTGCGCGCCGTGTCGGTCGTCTCCCGCCTGCGCACCGCCTTCGACTGCCCCCTCCAGGTCCGCGACCTCTTCGAACACCCCACGGTCGAACGCCTCGCCGCCGAGGTCGAACGCCGCCTCCTCGAACTCATCTCGGACATGACCGACGACGAGATAGAACTCTCCCTCCTCCCCGACCTCTGACCCACCCCACCCAGGGGCGCGGGGAACCGCGCACAGCACGCAAGCCGACCCGCACAGGTCACCCCCTAAGGGGCGCGGGGAACCGCGCACGCCCACGGGGTCTCCGGCCACGAAACAACCCCGGGGGCGGCACCCCACCCCAGGGGCGCGAGGAACCGCGCACTGCACCCTTCCCACCCCGCACACCTCACCCACCCCGCTCCCAAGATCCGGAGTGCCCCATGACCACATCCGACCTCCGCCCCGCCCAGCCCGCCGCAGGCGCCCCCGCAGGCGGTCGCCTGTCCCCCGCAGCCCAGCGGCTGCTGGCACAGCGCCTCCGCGGCCTCGCCGGAACCCCCGCCGACGGCCCCGCACGGGTGCGGCCCCGCCCCGACCGCATCCCCCTGTCCGCCGCCCAGCAGCGCCTGTACTTCCTGGACCGCCTCGACCCGGGCGCCGCCACCTACCTGCTCCCGGCCGGCTGGCGCTTCACCGGCCCCCTGGACGTGCCCGCCCTGCGCGCCGCCGTCGCCGACCTCGTCGCCCGGCACGAGCAGCTGCGGGTGGTGTTCCCGGAGCACGAGGGCGTCCCGTACCAGCGGGTGCTGCCGCCCGACGCGGGTGTCCTGGACCTGGCCGAGGCGTCCGGACCGCCCGGCGAGCGACGGGAACGCCTGCTGGACGCGGCCGTGCACGCCGCCGCCGTACGCCCCTTCGACCTGGCCCGCGAACCGGGCTTCCGGGCCACGCTGGTCCGGGCCGCCGACGACGACCACGTCCTCGTCCTCGGCATGCACCACATCGTCTCCGACGGCTGGTCCCTGGATCTGCTGGTGCGGGACCTGGCGGAGCTGTACCGCGCCCGGACCGAGGGCGGCGACCCCCGGCTGCCCGCACTGCCCTTCGACTACGTCGACTACGCGATCTGGCAGCGCGACGCGGACGCCTCGGCGGCGCTCGACCACTGGCGTTCCCGGCTCGCGGGGCTCACCCCGCTGGAGCTGCCCACCGACCGCCCCCGCCCGGACACGCCGTCCGGTGACGGCGCCGCGCACACCGTCACCCTGCCGCCCGCGCTGACCGACGCCCTCGCCGCCCTGGGCCGCCGCGCCGGGACCACCGCGTACATGACGGTGCTGGCCGCCTTCCAGGCCGCGCTGGCCTTCCACAGCGGGCAGCGCGACATCGCCGTGGGCACGATCGTCGCGGGCCGCGACCGGGCCGAGACGGAGCAGCTCGTCGGCTTCTTCGTCAACACCCTCGTCCTGCGGGGCGACTTCAGCGACGACCCGACCCCGGCCGCGCTGCTCGCCCGGACCCGGGAGGCGGTCCTGGAGGCGTTCTCGCACCAGTCGGTGCCGTTCGAGCGGATCGTCGACGCGCTCAGCCCGGACCGTGACCTGGCCCGCAACCCGCTCGTCCAGGTCCTCTACACGCACACCGGGACCGGCGGCTCCGGCGGCGGCCTCCGCCTGGGCCCGGCCGCGGGGACGCTGTACCCGATCGCGCTGACGACCGCCAAGTTCGACCTGACCCTCGACCTGCGCGACGGCGGCGGCCGTACCGACCTGGTCTTCGTCTACCGTCCCGACCTGTTCGAGGAGGCGTCCGTCGCCGCCCTCGCCCGGCACACGGTGACGCTGCTGGAGGCGTTCTGCGCCGCGCCCGACACGCCGCTGGGCACCGTCGACCCGCTCACGCCCGCCGAACGCGCCCTGCTGCTCGGCCCGGACGGCCCGGCCCGCGCGGGCCGCGACCAGGGCGGCGCGCGCACCGCGCAGGCCCGCCTCGCCGACCACGTCCGCGCCACCCCGCACGCCATCGCCGTCCGCGGCTCGGGCCGCGAGCTGACGTACGCCCGCCTCGACGCCGAGGCCTCCGCGCTCGCCCGGCGGCTGCGCGCCGCCGGGGTCACCCGCGGTTCGCTCGTCGGTGTCTGCCTCGACCGCACCCCCGACCTGGCGGTGGCCCTGCTCGCCGTCTGGCGGGCCGGGGCCGCCTATCTGCCGCTCGACCCCACCCACCCGACGGCCCGGCGCGCGTTCACCGTCACCGACGCGGGCATCGACTGGATCGTCACGGACACCGCCACCCGGCCCGCCGTCGCCGACCTGCCGGCCCGCCTGATGGTCATGGACGCGGAGACGCGGACCGCCCCGGACCCGCGGGCCGGGACCGCCCCGGCCGCCGACCCCGGCGACGTCCTCGCCGCCCCCGGCGACCTCGCCTACGTCATCTACACCTCCGGCTCCACCGGCACCCCCAAGGGCGTCGAGATCACCCACGGCAACCTGGCCTGGCTGCTCGGCGCCGCCGACCGGCACTTCGACTTCGGCCCCGCCGACGTGTGGACGCTGATGCACTCGCCCGCCTTCGACTTCTCCGTGTGGGAGCTGTGGGCGCCGCTCACCAGCGGCGGCCGGGTCGTCGTCCTGACGGCCGAGGAGGTGCGCGACCCGGCCGCCGTGCACCGGGTGCTGCGCGAGGAACGCGTCACCGTCCTCAACCAGACCCCGGCCGCCTTCAAGGGCCTGCGCGCCCACATCGAGGACACCCCCGCCGAAGCCACCGGCACCGGCACCGGCGCGGGCTTCGGTGAACTGGCCCTGCGGACCGTCGTGTTCGGCGGCGACGCCTTCGACGTACGCGACTACCGCGACTGGTTCACCGGGCCGGGGCCGCGCCCCTCTCTGGTCAACATGTACGGCATCACCGAGACCACCGTCCACGTCACCGTCCGCACGATCACCGCGCAGGACGTCGACGGCGCGACCCGCTCACCCGTCGGCCACCCTCTGGACGGCCAGCACGGCTACGTCCTCGACCCGTGGGGCCGCCTCGTCCCGCCCGGCAGCGTCGGGGAGCTGTACGTCTCCGGCGGCGGCGTCGCCCGCGGCTACCGCAACCGGCCCGAGCTGACCGCCGAACGCTTCCTCGACGACCCCTTCGGCACCCCCGGCTCCCGCATGTACCGCACCGGCGACCTGGTCCGGGTGCTGCCCGACGGACAGCTCGGCTACGTCGGCCGCGCCGACCACCAGGTGAAGATCCGCGGCTACCGCATCGAGCCCGGCGAGATCGAGACCGCCCTGCGCGTCCTGCCCGGCGTCGCGGACGTCGCCGTGGTCGCCCGCCGCGACGGCGGCACGGCCCGCCTCGTCGCCCACGTCGTCACCCCCGAGGGCCGCCCCCTCGACCCGCCCGCCCTGCGCGAGGGCCTCCGGCTGACGCTGCCGGACCACATGGTCCCGGCGCTGTTCGTCCGCCACGAGCGGCTGCCCCTGACCGCCAACGGCAAGGTCGACCGCGCCGCCCTCACCTCCGTACGCCCCGACGTGTCCACCCGCGGCGCGCACGTGCCGCCGCGCGGGCCCGTCGAGGAGGCCCTGGCGGGCGTGTGGAGCCAGGTCCTCGGCGCCGAACACGTCAGCCGCACCGACAACTTCTTCGACCTGGGCGGCGACTCCATCCTGGCGCTGCGCCTGGTCGGCGTCGGCCGGCTCGCCGGACTCGGGTTCAGCGTCGCGGACGTCTTCCGCTCCCGCAGCCTCGCCGCGCTCGCCGACCTGGTCCACGACGCGGGCGACACCCCCGACCCGGTCGCCCCCTTCTCCCAGCTGGCGCCCGCCGACGCCGAGCGGCTGCCCGACGGGCTCGCCGACGCCTACCCGCTCACCATGCTCCAGGCGGGCATGCTCCACGAGATGCTGGCCGACCCCCGGCGCGGCGCCTACCACAACGTCACCGACCTCAAGATCAGCGTGCCCGAGGGCTTCGACCCCGACGCCTTCCAGGCCGCCGTGGACGCCACCGTCGCCGGACACCCCATCCTGCGCACCTCCGTCGACCTCGTCACGTACACCGAGCCCCTCCAGCTCGTCCACCGCGCCGTCCGGCTGCCCGTCGGCTACACCGACCTGCGCGGCCTGACCCGCGAGGAGCAGCGGACCCGGCTGCGCGCCTTCGTCGACGAGGAGTTCGGCCGCCGCTTCGACCTCGCCGCCGCCCCCCTGGTCCGTCTCCACCTCCACCACGTCACCGACCACGACCTGCGGCTCGTCCTCACCGACTGCCACGTCGTCCTCGACGGCTGGAGCCTGACCTCCCTCGTCGCCGACCTGCTGGCCCTGCACCGCGAGGCCGTCGCCCACCGCACCGCCCCGCGCCCCCCGGCCGCCCCCGCCTTCGCCGAGTACGTCGCCCTGGAACGCGCCGCCCTCGGCAGCGAGGAGGCGCTGCGGTACTGGCGCGACCGGCTGGCCGACCTGCGCCCCGTCACCCTGCGCCGCAGGCCGCCCGCCGCGGCCTCGGCCGCCGCCCGCCCGGTCGTGCACGAGGCCCGCCGCTCCTACGCCCACCTCGCCGAACGCATCGGCGCCCTCGCCAAGGAGGCCGGCGTCCCGCGCCGTACGGTGCTGATGACGGCCTTCCACCACACCATGAGCCTCTTCGCCGACCGCGGCGACGACGTCCTCGGCCACAGCGTCGGACTCGTCACCAACGGCCGCCCCGAACTGCCCGGCGCCGACCGGATGCGCGGACTGTTCCTCAACACCGTGCCGTTCGGTGTGGCCCGCCCGCGCGGCAGCTGGCTCGCCTATCTGCGGGACGTGTTCGCCGCCGAGCAGGAGATGATGCCGCACCGCCGGGTGCCGCTCGTCCGGATCGCCGGACTCCGGCCCACCGAACCCCGCCTGACCGACACGGTCTTCAACTACGTCAACTTCCACCGGCTGTCGCACGACTCCTGGGACGACTCCCTGGAGATCGCCCGCACCATGTTCCCGCTGCTGGTCAACGCGAGCGTCAACGCCTTCACGCTGGACGCCGACCCCGAGTACGTCGAGCCCGCCACCGCCGAACAGCTCGCCGACGTGTACGTCACCCAGCTGGAGGCCATGACCGCCGCCCCGCACGCCCGGATCACCCGCCCCGCCCTCACCGGCCGGGCCCGCGCCACCGCGCTGGACGTGTGGGCCCGCGGCCCCGAGATCCCCTCCTCCCCCCTGCTGCTCCACCAGCACCTCGCCGAGCACGCCCGCCGCACCCCGCACGCCGTCGCCGTCGAACACCGCGGGCACACCCTGACGTACGCCGAACTCGACGAGCAGGCCGAGCAGTTGGCGTGGCGGCTGCGGCGGCTCGGGGTGGGACCGGAGACCGTCGTCGGGATCTGCGCGGAGCGCGGCCCCGACCTGGTGCGCGCCGCGTTCGGCGTGCTGCGCTCCGGCGGCGCCTTCGTCCCCCTCGACCCCCAACACCCCACCGACCGCCTCGCGTTCATGGCGCGGGACAGCCGGATGCGGGTCCTCCTGACCCAGCGCGCCCTCTCCGGGACGGTGCCCTTCGACGGACCCGTGATCCACCTGGACGAACCCGCCGAGCCAGTCGGCCCCGTGACCGGCCCCGAGCCCGACGCGGACACCCTCGCCTACGTCATCTACACCTCCGGCTCCACCGGCACCCCCAAGGGCGTCGCCGTCCCGCACCGCGGGCTGTCCAACATGATCGAGGGCCAGCGCGACCTGATCCGGCCCACCGCGGCCGACCGGGTCCTCCAGTTCGCGTCCTTCGGCTTCGACGCCTCGATCCTGGAGCTGACCTGGTCCCTCGCCAACGGCGGACGGCTCGTCACCGCGCCGAAGGAGGACCTGCGCCCCGGCCCCGACCTGGCCCGCACCCTGAAGGACGCCGGGATCACCGGCGCGATGCTGCCGCCCAGCGCCCTCGCCGTCCTCGGCGACGACGCCTTCCCGGAGCTGCGCGTCCTCCAGGTCGCGGGCGAGTCCTGCCCGGCCGAACTCGCCGACGTCTGGTCGCGGGGCCGCCGCTTCCACAACGTGTACGGCCTCACCGAGACCACCGTGTGGTCGCTCGCCGCCGAACTCGCCCCCGGCCAGGGCCATCCGCCCATCGGCACCCCCATGCGCAACACCCGCGTCCACGTCCTGGACGACGACCTCCAGCCCGTCCCCGCCGGGGTCCCCGGCGAGATCTACCTCGGCGGCCGGGCCGTCGGCCGCGGCTACCTCGGCCGCCCCGCCCTCACCGCCGCCACCTACGTCCCCGACCCCTACGGCGCCCCCGGCGAACGGCTCTGCCGCACCGGCGACCTCGGCACCCACCGCCCCGACGGCAGCGTGGAGTGGCTGGGCCGCCGCGACGCGCAGGTCAAGCTGCGCGGCTTCCGCATCGAACTCGGCGAGATCGAGCACGCGCTGCGCCGGCTGCCCCGGGTCCGGCAGGCCGTCGTCCTGCACCGCACCGACCTGCCCGGCGGCGAACCCGCCCTGGTCGCCTACCTCGTCGTCGACGGGCCGGACCGCACCGACCCCGAGACGCTGCGCGGCGCGCTCCGCTCGTCGCTGCCCGCCTACATGGTGCCCGCCCGGTTCGTCGTCCTCGACGCCCTGCCCGTCAACCGCAGCGGCAAGATCGACAAGCGGGCGCTGCCCCTGCCGCCGACCGAGGCGCAGGACAGCGCGGTCGCGTACACCGCCCCGGCGACCCCGGCGGAGAAGCTCCTCGCCGAGATCTGGCGGGAGGTGCTGGGGCTCTCCCGGATCGGCGTCCACGACGACTTCTTCCGCATCGGCGGCAGCTCCCTGTCCACCGTCCGGGTCTCCCTCATGGCCACCGGCCGGGGTCTGCCGGTCTCCGTCGGCGACCTCATCGAGTACCCGACCGTCGCCCGGCTCGCCGCGCACGCCGCCCGTACCGCCGACGGGGGCGTCCCCGCCGTCGTCACCTCCGAGGTCCGGCTGCGGGAGGGCGCGGGCGACCCCCTGTGGTGCGTGCACCCGACCGGTGGCAGCGCCGCCTGGTTCGTGCCGCTGGCCCGCGCCCTGCCGCCCGGCCGCCCCGTGCACGCCTTCCAGGCCCGCGGCCTGCTCGGCGGCGTCGACCCCGGCACGGTCACCGGCATCGCCGCCAACTACGTCGCCGAACTGACCGAACGCGACGGCGGCGGCCCGCACGCCCTGCTCGGCTGGTCCATGGGCGCCAACATCGCCCTGGAGATGGCCACCCAGCTGCACCGGGCGGGCCACACCGTCGCTCCGCTCGTGCTGATCGAGCCGTACCTGCCCAACACCGCCGCCCGCGAACGCCTCCTGGGCGTCACCCGCGACCTGCGGCAGGCGCTGCGGCTGCGCGACCGGGTCCGCGAGCTGCCCGCCTCCCCGCAGCGCGAGCGGGCCACCGCCGAACTCACCGCCGTCCTCCTCGGCGCCGGGATGAGCCCCGCCGAGGCGGCGCTGGTCGAGGACGCGCCGATCGAGGTCTGGCACTCCCTGCTCGCCGCCCTCGCCGGCTACGAGGTCCGCCCCTACCCCGGCCCGGTGCACCTCGTCGTCGGCAGCGAGGCGGCCGGACTGCCGCGCGGCCGCACGATGCCCGGCCTGGACGTCGACTACGACACCTACGTCGCGCGCTGGCGGTCGGTGGCCGGCGGCGGGCTCACCCTGCACGTCAGCGACGGCGACCACATGTCGATGATGGCCGAGCCGCGCGTGGCCCGGATCGCCGACCTGCTCGTCACGATCGAGGAAGAGGCCACCCGATGACCCCGACCGCCGCCCCCGCCACCGCCCCGGCCCCCGCCGCCGCACGCTGCCCGGTCACCGCCGCCGCACCCGGCCCGGTCCCGGCCGCTGCCCCGGCCCCCGCGCCCGCCTTCGCCGAGCGCTACCTGCTCTCCCCGGACATGGTCGCCGACCCCTACGCCCACCTCGACGCGCTGCGCGCCCACGCGCCGGTGCACTGGAGCCCCCTGCACCACAGCTGGCTGGTCACCGGCTACGACCAGGTGATGCGCTGCCTGCGCGACCCGGGGATCTCCGCCGACCGGGTCCGGCCGCTGATGGACGCCGTACCGCAGGGCGCGAGCGAGGACGCCGAACGCGCCTTCGGCATCCTGTCGCGGTGGATGGTCTTCAACGACCCGCCCCAGCACCGCAGACTCCGCCAGGTCTTCCAGGAGTCCTTCGCCGCCCGCGCCGTCGCCCGCTACCGGACCTTCACCGAGAAGGCGACCCGCGCCGTCCTCAGCCGCGGCGCCGTCCCCGGCCGCACCGGCGACCTCATGGCCGACGTCGCCAAACCGCTGCCCGCGCTGGTGTTCGCCCGCTGGCTCGGCGTCCCCCGCACCGACGCGGCCTCCTTCTGGTACTGGAACGCCCGCGTCGCCGACCTCGTCCTCGGCACCGCGCAGGAGGAGAGCGAGTACCGCGCCTCCCTCCAGGCCCTCGTCAGCCTGGAGGACTACCTCGGCGCCCTCGTCGCCCGGCGGCGCGCCGAACCCGGCGACGACCTGATCAGCCAGGTGCTGCGGGAGGGCCGGGTCGGGGACTCCGTCACCGAGGAGGAGTTCGTCGGGATGCTCACCCAGATGGCGTTCGCGGGCGGCGAGACCACCAGCAACCTCATCGCCAACACCGTCCTCGCCCTGCACACCCGGCCCGACCAGCTCGCCGCCGTCCGCGCCGAACCGGACCTGGCCCAGGGGGCGGTGGAGGAGACGCTGCGGCTCGACGGGCCGTCCAAGATGTCGGTGCGCACCGCCGCCCGCGACGTCGACCTCGACGGCCGCACCCTGCGCGCCGGGGACCGGGTCTTCCTCGTCACCGCCGCCGCCAACCGCGACCCGGCCCGCTTCCCCGACCCCGGCCGGTTCGACGTGCGCCGCACCGGCGCCACCCACCTCGGCTTCGGCTTCGGCGCCCACTTCTGCATCGGCGCCGCGCTGGCCCGGCTGGTCGCGGTCGCCGCCGTACGCACCCTCGTCACCGACCGGCCCGCACTGACCCTCGCCGACCCCGGCCGCGTCGCGTGGCAGCCCTCCCTGCTCAACCGCAGCCTCACCGCGCTGCCCGTCCGCTACTGACGGGGCCGTCCCGCGCCACCCCTCCGCGCAACGAAAGGCACACGATGGCCACCACCCTCGACGGCCCCCGGCCACGGCTGTGGACGCCCGCCCGGCACCGGCCCTTCCGCCTCCTGTGGCTGGGGCAGTCGCTGTCCCTCCTCGGTGACGGCTTCAGCGTCGTCGCGTTCTCCTGGATCACCCTCGGCCTGACCGGCTCCACCCTCACCCTCGGCTACGTCCTCGCCTTCCAGGCCGTCCCCCGCGCGCTGCTCACCCTGGTGGGTGGCTCGCTCGGCGACACCTGGTCCACCCGCACCCTCATGGTCGCCTCCAGCTGGACCCGGGCCGCGCTGATGGCGGGGGTCGGCGTCACCGGGCTCACCGGGCACCTGACGGTGTGGATGCTGTGCGTCGCCGCCGCCGCGTTCGGCGCCGTCGACGCCTTCTTCCAGCCCGCCCGGGTGTCGATCCTGCCCTCCGTCGTCGACAAGGACCTCCTCGCCCCCGCCAACGCCCTGCTCGGCGCGGGCGCCCGGACCGCCGCCGTGCTCGGCCCCGCCGTCGGCGGCCTCGTCATCGCCCTCACCGAGGCGCCCGTCGCCTTCCTCGTCGACGCGGTCTGCTTCGCGCTCTGCGGCTGGTTCGTCTCCCGCATCCCGGCCCGCCCCCGCACCGCCCCGGCGTCCACGCCCCCGGCCGGGAGGAAACCCGACCAGCCGTCCCTGGGCGCCCGCATCCGCGAGGGCGTCACCTACACCCTCCGCGACCCCCGCCTGCGGACCGTCGTCGTCCTCGACACCGCCGTCAACTTCTGTTACGCCGGTCCCTTCACGGTCGGCTTCGCCTCCCTCGCCGACGAGGTGCTGCGCGGCGGCTCCGCCACCCTGGGCGTCCTCAACGGCGCGCTCGCGGGCGGCGCCGTCCTCGGCACCCTGGCGGGCGGCGCCCTCGGCGGGCGGCCCCGCGTCGGCCTGCTGGTGGCCGCCCTCGCGGGCTGGCTCGGCGTCGGCATGGCCGTCCTCGGCCTGGTCGACCAGACCGCCGCCGTGGTCGTCACCGTCCTCACCATGGGCTTCGGGATCGGCTTCCAGGGCGTGTTCGGCCTCAGCTGGATCCAGCGCAACATCCCCCAGGACGTCCTCACCCGCGTCGTCTCCGTCGACATGGTCCTCGGCTACGCCGTGGCCCCCCTGTCCCTCATCCTCTGCGGCGCCCTCGCGGGCGTCGGCGCCTTCGCGCTCTTCGGCACCGTGGCCGCCGTCCTCGCCCTCACCTCCCTGGCGGTCCTCGGCTCCCGCCAGGTCCGCGCGATGCGGTGACAGGGCCGGGCGGGGAGACACCGGGTGGCCGGACGTGCCCGCGGGGGCGCGGCCGGCCACCCGGCCGGGCCCGCGTGGCTCCGGCCGGAGGAGGGCGGGGCACCGGCCGTCGTCCGTGCCGGTCGGGGGCGATCCCCGGTGGGGCCGACGCCGTCAGGTGGAGCGCAGGGCCGCCGAACGGGCGCACAGGTCCGCGCGGTTGGTGGCGCCGGTCTTGGTGATGAGGCTCGCTATGTGCTTCTCCGCCGTGCGGGGGGAGATGAACAGGCGGTCGGCGATGTCCTTGTTGCCGAGCCGTTCCGCGAGCAGCCGGAACACCTCGAACTCCCGCACCGTCACCCCCTGGGCGCGCAGCTCCTCGGGGATGCCGGTGGTCCCGGAGCGGTGCTGGTGCACCGGGGCGCCGAGCCGCCGCAGCGCCGACCGGCAGGCCCCGGTGACGGCGGTGACGTCCCGCTCGTGGAAGTAGTGCTCGGCCCGCCGCAGCCAGCCCACCGGATCGCCCCAGCCGTCCCGGTGCGCCGCGTCCGCGACGAGCCGCAGCCCCAGGTGCTGCGCCAGCGGATACGGCTCCGACACGGCCAGCGCCGCCTCGGCCGCGGCGGTGGCCCGCGCCGGGGCTCCCTCCCGGCCGAGCAGGACGGCGTCGGCGAGCAGCACGAACTGCCGGTTCCAGCGCATCCGGGCCACGGCGGTGGCGCCGATCTCCTCGTGCCGGACCCGGTCCGCGTCCCCGGCCAGCACGTCCAGCAGGAGCACCAGACCGTGGGTGCCGCTGAGGTGGTAGGTGGACGGGTTGTCCGCCTCCAGGGCCAGCAGGGTGCCGAGTTCGGCGCGCGCCAGCCCGGCGTCCTCCTCCAGCAGCGCGCAGAAGGTCCGCGCCAGGCCGAGGCACAGGGGCTCCTCCTGGGACCCGGCGCCGTCCCACTCGGTGAACGCGGCGAGCGTCGCCTCCATCGCCGTACGGTCCGCCCGGTGCGCGGCGAGGACGGCCTGCGCCATCAGGACGTAGCGCACCGCCGGGGCCAGCCGCAGGCGGCGGACCACGGAGAGGCACTCGGCGGCGGCCGTGCGGGCGGTGTCGTGGTCGCCGCGCAGCACCGCGTCGAGGACGAGGATGCCGTCCACGGTGTGCATGATGTGCACCGAGCCGAGCCGCAGCGCCTCCTCGCGGGCCGCGAGCAGCGGGGCGGTGTCGCCCTCGTCGAGCCAGGCGTTGCCCGCCATACGGGTCCCGGCGTACATGCGTTGCAGGGGCAGCCGGTGGCGTTCGGCCGTGGTGAGGGCCTGTTCGAGCATCCCCCGCGACTCCTGCGGGTCCCGCTCGCGGGCCACGGTCGCGAGGAGTTCCCGGGCCTGGCAGGCGACGACGGGCAGCGCGTGCCGTTCGGCGGTGTCGGCGGCCGAGCGGGCCAGCTTCTCGGCGTGCTGGGTGCGGTCGGCGCCCGGCGTGTCCAGGGCGAGGTAGGCGGCCGTCACGTCGATGGCGGCCTGGGCCGCCTCGTCCGGGGCGGCCGACAGGATCTCGCGGGCGCGGACGATCTGCCGGTTGCCGTCGCTCCACCGCCCGGCGGTGTGGGCGACCTTGGCCAGCCGGGTGTGCAGTGTCGCCAGGCGGACCGGGCTCAGCCCCGCGCCGCCGAGCGCGTGCAGGTCGTCGACGAGGTCGAAGGCGCGGGCGAAGTCCCCGGCCTCCGCGAGGGCGGGCAGCAGGTTCTCCAGGACCTGGGCGCGGGTCTGGGGGTCGTCCGCGTCGGCGAGCAGGGACTCGGCCTGGCTGAGCATGGTCACGGCGGAGCCCAGCGCGCCCGCGACCAGGGCCCGCCCGCCCGCGTCCGCGAAGAGGCGGCCCGCCTCCAGCCGGTCCCCGGCCGCGCTGCGCAGCCCGGCCGCGAGCGCGCACCAGTCGCCGCCCAGGCCGGGGTGGAGTTCCTCGACCGCCGTGGCGGCCCGCCGGGCGAGATCGGCCCGCCTGCCGGGCGTCATCTGGGTGAACAGCGCCTCCACGGTGAGGGAGTGCCGGAAGGAGTACCAGTCGGGCGCGGGCTCGTCCGGCACCACCAGGCGGGCCGCCACCCCGGCGTGCAGATGGGAGAGCAGGGCCCGGTCGTCGACGCCCGTCATGCGCTGGAGCACGGTGAGCGGGAAGCGGCGGCCGAGGACGGCGGCGGCCGACAGCAGGGTCAGGCTCTCGGTGCCCAGCCGGTCGACGCGGCGCAGGATGCCGCGGGCCAGCGTTGAGGAAACGTCACGCCGCAGATCGCCGACCGCGCGCCAGCCCTCCGCCCCCTGCACCAGGGTGCCCGCACCGATCATCGACTGGAGCAGTTCCTCGACGAGGTAGGGGCTGCCCGCGCTGTCCTCCCAGAGCCGGTCCAGGACCGGCGCGGGCACCTCCTCGGGGCCGTCCGCGCCGAGCTGCGCGCAGATCATCTCCCGCACCTGGGGCCGGGACAGGGGGTGCAGGTCCATCAGGGTCGCCGCCCCGCGGCGGCGGGCCGACTGGGCGAGGTCCAGGGCGTCGCTGAAGTCGGTGCGCACGGTCGCCAGCAGCAGCACCGGCGTGTACGCCAGGTTGTCCACCAGGTATTCGAGAACGCCCAAGGTCTCGGGGTCGGCGTCGTGCAGGTCCTCCAGCAGCAGGAGCATGCCCCGGCCGCGTCCGGCGGCGATGAGCAGCCGCAGCACCGCCTCGCCCAGGATGACCATGGAGCTGCTTTCGCGTTCCCCGGTGTCCCACTCGGGGATCAGCCGCCCCAGCACCGGGCGGTAGGGGCCGAGGACCAGGTCGTCCATCGGTTCGCCGCCCCGGAACAGCGACATCAGCGCCTCGGTCAGCGGGCGGAACGGCACGGCGGGCCCGGTGGTGGAGGAGCGGCCCCGCAGGACCGGCATACCGCCCCGGAGCGCACCGCCCACGGCCTCCGCCGCGAGCCGTGACTTGCCGACCCCGGCCTCGCCGACCAGGAAGACGACACCGCCGCTGCCCCGCCTCGCGTCGGCCATGGCACGTTCGAGAAGGGCGAGTTGGGGGTCCCGCCCGACCAGGGATGGCGCTTGGGAACGCATGGACGCAGATCCTAGTGCGCCGACCCGCCCCGGCGGCAGGCCTCCCCGCGTGACCGGGGGCCCGGTGCCGGGGGGACGGAACAGGCGCGGACCCGCTCGGTGCGGGTCCGCGCCTGTTCCGCCGTACGGTCGGCCGGGTGTCGGGCCGGTGTCAGCTGGGCGCCGAGACCGAGGTGTCCAGGGTGGACAGCGTGATCACGATGCCGCTGGTGAGGACCATGCCGGCCAGGACCCGGGCGCGGGCGCAGGCCCCGTTGCGGCCCCGGAGGGTGATCCCGCCCGCCGCGTCCTGCGCGCCGGTGCCGGCCTCGGTGACGTCGGAGGGCTCGGTGACGGCGGCGGTGGCGGCGGTGAGGTTCTGGTCCATGACGGTGGTCCCCTTCTGGTGTCCGTGAGGCGGTCGTCCGCGTCACGAGGCGGAAGTGAAGTGCCGTGCGCGTGGAGCGGAAGAGCAGGAGAGCGGAAGAACGGGAGAGCGGTGGGGCGGTCGCGCGGTGGGGCGGTCGTGCGCGGGGCGGTCGGTGGTGCCGGGCCGGGCCCGGATCAGCCCCGGCGGTCGGGGAGTTCGAGGAGCAAGGCGGACGGGACGGTCGTGGGGTGGGCCAGGCGGAGCAGCCCGTAGCCGATGCCGGCGAGGCCGGTCAGCAGGCCGGGGGAGGGCACGTGGTCGGGGGTGGCACAGCGGTGGTCCTGCGCCTCCACCACCGCGAGCGCCTGTCCGGTCAGCCGGTCCAGCGCGGCCGGGGCGCCGTCGGCACCCCGTGCGCGGAGCACGGCCAGGGCGTCCAGGACACCGAGCGCACCCTGGCCGAGGCTGAGGTCGGGGGCGGTCGCGGAGTCCGCCAGGAGCGCCGCCGCGCGGGACAGTTCCGCCGGCGGGGCGCTGTCGGCGGCTCCGGCCGCCGCTCCGGCGAGCCCCGCCGTCCAGGAGGCGTCCGGCGCGGCCGCCGCTTCGCGGAGCGCGGCGCCGAGCAGGGCGCGGGCCGCGTCCTCGTGCCGTGCGGCACGCTCCGGCCGTACGGCCGCGTACCGCAGCAGCGCCCAGCCGATCCCGGCCGTGCCGTCGGCGAGGCCGGGCGCGGCTCCGGCCGGGGCGACGCCGCCGGGCAGCGCGGCCAGCAGCGCGTCGGCCACGTCGTCGGCGAGGCGCAGCGCCGCCGGGTCGCCGGTCGCCTCGTACGCGGCGACCGCGGCGGCCAGCGCCCCGGCCGTGCCGTCGCCGAGCCCCGGCCGCGGGCAGCTCGCCGCGGCCTGCGCGAGCGCGGTCAGCGCGTCCGGCAGACACGCCGTCAGGTCCTCGTCGAGCAGCGCCGACAGCCGCAGCAGCGCGTACACGATGCCGCCGATCCCGTCGTAGGCGCCGGGGCCCGCCGCCGCGCTCAGCTCGGGATCGGCCGCCAGCGCCTTCAGCAGGGCGGGCAGCGGCCGTACGGCGTCGCGGGCGGGCCCGGCGTAGCGGTCGGCGCCGGTCAGGGCGTCGGCGTGGGCCAGGAAGAGCGCGACCCCGCAGTAGCCCTGCGCGAGGCCCGCGCCCATCGGCAGCACCGCCCAGTGCGGTCCCGACACCCGTTCCAGGCCGAGCCAGTTGGTGCGGTCCCCGCCGCGCACGGCGCGGGCGGCGATCTCGTCGGCGATGCCGCACGCGGCGGCCAGCAGCCGTGACGTGCCGGGCACCACCGCGGGCAGCCGCCGGGCGGCCAGCTCCGAGCGGGGCCGGTCCGCCGGGGCCGCCGCGCCGCGCGCCGCGAGGGTCGCGGCGATGATCCACTCCTGGTCGTGGCAGTCGACCTCGTCCATCCGGGCGATCTTCGCCCGCACGGCGTCCAGGCTCGCCACCGGCAGGACGCCGGGCACCTCGCGCCCCGTGTCCGTCAGGACCCCCGTACCCGACGGCAGGTGCGTGAAGAGGGGGATGTCACCGCGCCAGAGGGCGGCGGTCTCGTCCTCGACCAGCCCGGCGCGCGCCGGGTCGTGCGCGGACTCGGTGCACAGCACCGCGAAGACGCCCTCGCGGGCCAGCGCGTCGCCGAGCAGGGCCGGGTGCGCCGACTCCTCCAGCAGCGTCGCGTAGAGCCGGGTGGAGCGGACGATCAGCCGGGCGGGCCGCTGCCCGCGGGCGCTCAACGGGCCGTCCTCGCCGAGGAGTTCGGTGCCGTGCGCGGCGAGCGCCGCGTATCCGGCGCGGAAGCCCTCGATCAGGGCCGCCCGGTGGTCGGCGTCGGCCAGGGGCCGCCCGGCGGGCAGCGGCTGGTTCTGCGCGGCCGGGCTGGGCAGCGGGGCCCGCACGGCGCGCATGGTGTCCAGGCCGCTGTCCAGCCAGCGCAGGCCCTCGCTCGGGAAGGTGCCGTCGGTGGACCGGCCGAGGGCGGAGATGTCGAGCGCGCCCTCCTCGCCGATCAGCAGGTGCGGCAGCAGGCAGGTGCGGTGCACCGAGGTGTGCAGGGCGTCCGCGGCCGGGTCGGCGCCCGCCGTCATGGCCTGCCCGAGCCCGGTGTGCAGGAGCGTCTCGGCGTCGACCAGGACGGGCTGGTCGCCGCAGGCGATGACGTTCTCGTAGTGCATGTCGGCGCCGTCGACCGCGTAGAGCAGGGCCAGCAGCGCGCCCTGGCGGCGGTAGAAGGCGTCGGTCTCGGTCACCGACCGGCACCAGCGGTGCTCGACGAACTCCAGCCAGCCGTAGCCGTCGCGGCGCAGGCTGCGCGCGGTGCGCAGGTCCAGGCCGGGCACCTTCGCGTTCAGCCAGGCGACGAGTTCGTCCAGCAGGGCGTGCTGGTCGAGCGGCCGGGGCTTGTGGACGAGCCGCGCGCCCCCGGCGAACTCCAGGACCGCGACGGCCCGGTTGCCCCGGTGGGCGTCGCCGCGCCCCAGCTCCAGCCGGGTCAGCGGGCCGGGGTCGCCGCCGAGGAGCCCGGCGGCGAGGTCGGCGCGGTCGGCCGTGAGGCGCGCGGCGAGTTCGGCGGTGGCGTCGACGGCGTCCAGGGCGGTCCGGGCCAGCATCCGGGCGAGGACCGGGTACGCGGCGAAGAGGGCGGCGAGGCCCTGCCGGGTGCCGGTGGCGGCGACGAAGGAGGCGAACCGTGCACGCGGGCCGCCGCCCGTCAGCCGTCCCGCGCGGCGGGCCCGGTCGAGTTCCCGGACCAGGGTGCGGGCCGCCTGCCGGACCAGCTGGTGGCCGAGCCGCCGCTCGAACGCCGCCCGCCACACGGCCCGTTCGGCGTCCGGGCCGGCCGGCAGCCGCGCGGCGAGCCGGGCGCCCGCCTCGGCGACCAGCGGCCGGACGACCGGCGCGAAGACCTCGGCGTCGTCGGCGCCCGCGGCCGGGTCGCTTCCGGTGCCGGTGCCGGTGCCTGTGCCGGTGCCTGTGCCTGTACCTGTGTCGCTGCCGGTGTCGTGCTGCCGTACCGGTTCCCACGGGGCGGTGGCGAGGACCGCCGCCGCGAACCGCGCCCAGTCGGGCTCGGCGGCGCGGGCGGCCAGCCGGGCGGCGGGTTCCGCCGCCAGGGCCGCGGCCCCGGCCTCGTCCACCCCGAGGCGGGCGAGCCGGAGCGCGAAGCCCTCCGGGTCACCGGCGGCCCAGGGCGCCGCGTCGGCGGGGAGGGGGCCCGCGGGCGCCCCGGCGTTCCCGGGGGCGGCGAGCCGTTCCGTGAGGGTGAGGGCCGGGGCCCACCACTCGGCGGGGAGGTCGGCGCTCCGGGAGGTCGGGAGGCTGGCGGTGTCAGTCACAGGAAGAACGTCCCAGACCCCCGGACCCCCCACATGGGTAAGCAGCCCCCATATTCTGCGCGGCCCTCCACCCACCCCCTGGGTACGGGCCCCGTGGCGACCGGCCCCACCGGTCGTCACCGCAGGTCGGAGCGGGTGCCGACCCTCGTGCGCGCATGGGGGAGCGGAACCCCGCCGGGGCGGCCCGGCCCCCGGAGCGACGCGTTCCGCGCCTCGGCACCCCCGTCACGGGTCCCGTTCTCCCCCTGCCCGGCCCCTCACGGCCCCCACCCGCGCCGCCCCACGCCGTACGACCGCCCCGCCCGGGCCCCCACGACGGCCCGCCCGACCCCCACCCGGCCCCGCCGGACACCCCGCCCCCGCCCGCCGGACCCGTACGGGCCACCGCACCGCCCCCACGGCGGGGGTGCCGACGCGACCGTACGGGGGCCCGGCCCTGTCGCGGCCGGGGAAACGTGGGGACCGGCTACCGATGTCCCCCGTCCGCCCCGCACGGCACGGTGGTGCCCAAGTCCCCACCCCTGACCGCCCGGAGCGCCACGACCGGGCGACGACCTTCCTAGGAGCAGCAGATGGGAGCATCCGTATCCGTCGGTGTGGTCGCCCTCGACCCGGTGCTGGAGACCGGCACGCGCATGACGCTGCTGGCCTGCCCGGAGCTGACCGTGTGCGATCTCCAGGACGCGCGGGTCGCCGTGCTCACCGTCGACCTGCTCGGCCCCGCCGAACTCGACATGGTGCGCACCGTCCGCGCCCACCCGCACAGCCCGGCCGTCGTCCTGGTGGCGGGCGCGCTCGCCTCCGGCGACGCCCTGCACGCCCTCGCCGCGGGTGCGCGGGGCCTGCTGCCGCGCCGCGAGGCCGACGCGGCACGCCTCGCCCACGCGGTGCTGGCCGCCGCCCGCGACGACTGCACCCTGCCCCCCGACCTGCTCGACCAGATCCTCGACCGCCCCGCCCCCGCCCGGCACGGCGGCGACGGCTGGCGCGACCGCATGCTGTCGGACCGGGAACGCTCGGTGCTGCGGCTGGTCGCCGACGGGCACGAGACGGCCGAGATCGCCCAGCGGCTGTGCTACTCGCCGCGCACCGTCACCACCGTCGTGCACGACATCACCCAGCGGTTCCGGCTGCGCAACCGCGCCCACGCGGTGGCCTACGCGCTCCGGGCGGGCCTCCTGTGACCCCCGCCCTGGCCCTGGCCCTCGCGCCCGCCCCGGCCCCGCTCCGCGCCCCCGCGCCCCGCCTGCGGGCGG
Organism: Streptomyces sp. NPDC091281; assembly: GCF_044757425.1. Classification (NCBI taxonomy): domain Bacteria; kingdom Bacillati; phylum Actinomycetota; class Actinomycetes; order Kitasatosporales; family Streptomycetaceae; genus Streptomyces; species Streptomyces sp. NPDC091281. The sequence continues at coordinate 123,850 of NZ_JBIVUY010000016.1, forward strand.
TCCCGGCCCCCGCCCCGCCGGCGGCCCCCCTCGTCGTACGGGTGCCGCCCGCGCGCGGCGCCGACCGGGTCCGCGCCCTGGCCCGCCGGGCCGGACTGACCTGCGCGACCGAGACCGCGGACCCGGCCGCCACCGCGCCGGGGGCCGTCACCGTCCGGGTCGCCGCGGACGCCGAACAGGCCCTGCGCGCCGTGCGGGTGAGCGGTCCGCTGGTCCTGGTCTGCGACACCGCGGACCGGGCCGGACGCCTGCGCGCCCTGCGGTCCGGGGCGGTCGTCCTCCCGGCCGCCGGCCTCACCGCACCGGCCCTGGCCGCCGCGGTCCGCCGCGCCGCCCGCCCGCAGCCGAGCATCCCCTACCAGGAACTCGCCCACCTCCTGCTCCGCGACCCCGCCGACTCCCGCGACCCGTCCGGCCCGGCGTCCGACGCCCCGGCGTCCGGCGCGGGTTCGGGCACCGGTCCCGGTTCCTCCGGCGGGGCCGCCCGGCCGCCCGCCCTGACCGTCCGGCAGGCGTCCGTCCTGCGCCTGATGGCCGACGGCCACGCCAACGCCGACATCGCCCGCCTGCTCGGCTGCTCCGAACACACCGTCAAGAACGTCATCTACGAGGTCATGTCCCGCCTCCAGGTCCGCAACCGCGCCCACGCGGTGGCCCATGCGGTCCGCCACGGGCTGGTCTGACGCACCCCCCGGCGCCGCCCCCCGTGCCGCCCCCCGTGCCGTCCCCGCCCGTGTCAGCGCGCGGGTGACGGCAGCACGCGCGGCGTGAGCCGCTCCTCGACGACCCGCCCGCCCTCACGGCTCACGACGTACGCGGCCTTGCCGGGCTCCTCCGTCACGACCTCGGCCAGTTCGGTGCCCCGGTAGACCAGGCCGACCCCGTCGTCGGTGCAGTGGGCCGACCGGAAGACCCCCTCGCCGACCAGCCGGTGGATCAGCGGGCGCCGCCCGGCGTCGGAGTCGTAGTGCACGCCGTTCCCGTACGGCAGCAGCGCCAACCCGTCGGTCACAGAACGTAGTTCGGGTCCGAACGAGTCGGTCGCCCCGCCCTCGTACCAGCAGAGGGAACCGGCGCTCACCCCGGCCAGCACGACGCCCGCCCGCCATGCGCGGCGCAGCACCGCGTCCAGGCCGTGCACCCGCCACACCGCCAGCAGGTTGGCCACCGAGCCGCCCATCACCCACACCACGTCGTGGTCCAGGACCGTGCCCTCGACGTCGTCGACGTTCGGCATCGGGAACAGCTGGAGCGGCGTCAGCTCGAACCCCGCCACGCGGGCCGCCTCGCTCACCCGCGCCGTCAGATGCTCCGCGTCGCCCGTCGCCGTACCGACGTACAGCACGCGGGGCCGTCTGCCGTGCGCGCCGGAGAGGTCGACCGCGTGGTGCACCAGCGCGTCGAAGCGCAGCCGGGTGCGCGAGCCCGCGCGATAGCCCCCCGAAGTGGCGAGGACGGTCGGTTCCGGAGCGGTCACGAGCGCGATGGTAATACGCTCGGAGGACCGGGGTCCGGCCCCGCACGCCGCCCGTACGGAGCGCCAGGGGGGCCGGCCCGCGGACCGGCCCCCAGGTGGTGCGGTGGCCGCTCCTCACGGCGGGGTGCGGACGGCGACGGCCGCCGCGTAGCCCGTGGGGACCAGGACGTCCCGCAGGGACCATCCCGGGGACGGGACCACCGGGTGGGGGCCGGTGCCGACGTAGTCGAGCGACGGGTCGCGGACCAGACCGGTGCCGAGGCCCTTCAGGTAGGCCTCCTTGCGCACCCAGGTCCGGGTGAACGCCTCCGGGCGCGCCGCCGCGGGCAGCCGCGCCAGCTCCTCGGACTCCGCGCGGTGCAGCGCCGACTGCGCGCCGAGCACCGCCCGCACGGAGGCCAGCCCCTCCACGTCCACGCCGACCGGCTCCGGCGCCAGCGCCACCATCACCAGGCCCCCGCTGTGCGACAGCGAGAAGTGCACTCCGGGGGCGCGCACGACCGGCCGCCCGTGCGGGCCGCCGCAGCCCGCGCAGGGCTCCCGCGCCAGCGGCAGCGCCTGCGCGCGGACCCCGAGCAGCACGCTCAGCACCCCGCGCAGCGCGGCGTGCGCCACCACGTAGGCGTCCCGGTCGCGGTCGTGCCGGAAGGCCGCCGCCCGCGCCCGCTCCTCCGCGTCCAGCAGCTCGCGGGCGTGTTCCAGGGCCTGTTCGTCCTGCGCGGCCACCTGGGCGAGGTACAGCTCCAGGGGGCCGCGCAGCGGGCGCGGGCCCGCGAGGTCCGCCGGGCCGCCCGGTCCGGACAGGTCCAGCACGGCCGGGCAGAGCCGCCCCGGCGGAAGCGGCCCGAGCGCCGCATGGGCTGACGGCGGGGACGGTGACCGGGCCGACGACCGCGGCGGGGCGGGTGCGCCCGCCCCGCCCGGCGCCCGGGTACCGGTGGGCCCACCGGTACCGCCCGGTCGGCCGTCAGACATCTGCCCCGGCCGGCCGGCGGCGCAGGCTGAGGGGGCGCATGTCGGTCCAGACCACGTCGATGTGGTCCAGGCACTCCTGACGGCTGCCGCGCACCCCCTCCGGGTACCAGCCGGCGGGCAGGTCGCGGTCCGCCCGCCAGATCGAGTACTGCTCCTCGTCGTTGCGCACGACGAGATACGCCTCGTCGCTGCCCGGACCGGACGGCGCGCCGGCCGGGCCGGTCGTGAGGTCGGGTCGCGTCACGGTGAACCTCCCGCAGATGAGTGGAGCCGGCCGCGGGTCAGAGGCCGACGGGGCCAGCGTGCCCGCGGCCCCCGCCCCCGGATCAGGGCCGAACGCGCCGACCCGGCGGCGCGTGTTGCTGCCGGAACTTCTCTGGTGGCCCCCGCCCCCGCCGCGGGACCGTGCTCTCGGCCGGGACACCGGCGGCGAACCGGCGGCCCGCGCCGTCCGGGGCGTGAGTCCCGCACCCCCTTTTCGGAAGGAGCACGCGATGTCGCAGGAGCACGCACCCGTTCTGCTGCCCGGCGGAGGCTGGCGGCTGTGGGAGCAGTTCGCGCTGCGCGGCCCGGGTTTCCCCGCCGACGGGGTGCTGCGGCTGGCCCCGCCCGGACTCGCCGAGGCGGCCGACAAGTTCGGCCCCGGCACCGAGCTGTCCGGCGCCGACTGGCAGGCGTTCGCCGCGGAACTGTCCGAGGCCGCCGTCCACACGGCCGGACTGCTCCAGGACGTGGCCCGCCAGGCCCGCTTCCAGGCGGCCTTGGCCTGGCAGAACCCGGCGGTCCTGCGGACGGGCATCGCGCCGTTCCTGCGGTGGCGGCCGGGCGTGGACGCCCGCAGCAGCATGCCGCGCCAGCGGGAGGAGCTGGTCGCGCACTACTGGCAGCGGTTCTGCGTGAAGAACGACACGATCGGCTTCTTCGGGCCGGTCGGCTGGGGCCGCTGGAACACCGCCGCGCCGGGCGCCGTGACCGTCGACGCGGGCGAGGGCTTCCTCGCCGCCCAGGAGGTCTACTTCTCCGGCTGGGCGATCGACGCGCTCGCCAAGGTCCTGGCCGAAGACGCCGACCTGATGCGCTGGATACCGCCGTACCGGGTCTCCCTGGCCCGGGTCGCGGACGGCGCCGTCACCGTTCCCGGCCGCCCCGCGCAGCCGGTCACCGCGCGCCAGAGCGCCGTACTGGAGCGCTGCGACGGCACCCGCCCCACCGCGGCCCTCGCCGCCGAGCTGGACCTCGACCCCGCCGAAGTCGAGGAGACCGTACGGGAGTTGGTGCGGCGCCGCTGGGTGCACCGGCGGCTGGAGGTGCCCGCGGACACCCACCCCGACCGCGCGCTGCGGCGCATCCTGGAACGCGTCCCCGACGACGCGGCCCGCGAACGCGCCCTGGACCGGCTGGCCGTCCTGGAACGGGGCCGGGACGCCGTCCGCGCCGCCGGCTCGGACGCCGAAGCGCTGACCGCCGCCGTCACCGCGCTGGAGACGGACTTCGCCGCGCTCACCGACTCCGAGGCCCAGCGCGCCAAGGGCGCCCGCACCGCCCCCTGCCGCGGCCTCGTCTACTCCGACGCCCGCCGCGCCGCCACCGCCGAGGCCGGGGCCGCGCTCCTCGCCCGGCTGGAGCCGCTCCAGCTGTGCCTGACCGCCGCCCGCTGGATGACCAACCGTTTCGCCGACGGCATCCGCGCCCGCCTGCGCACCGCGTACGACCGGCTGGCCGCCGACGGCCGCCCCGTCGACCTGACCGCCCTGTGGCTGCACACCCTGCCCTCCCCGCACCCCGAGGCGGGCGACCTCATCGACGCCGTGCAGGCCGAGCTGCGCGCCAAGTGGGCCCGCGTCCTCGACCTGCCGCCCGGCGCGCGCCGGGTGCGGCGCACCACGGCCGAACTGGCCGACGCGGTGCGCCGGGAGTTCGACGAGCCGGGCGACGGCTGGTCCCTGGCCCGCTACATCAGCCCCGACCTGCTGGTCTCGGCGGCCGACGACGAGGCCTTCGCCCGCGGCGACGTCGACCTCGTCCTCGGCGAGATGCACTGCGCGCTGAACACCATGGGCGCCTCCCTGTTCGTGCACCAGCACCCCGACCGCGGCGAACTGCTCGCCGAGACCACGCGGGACTTCCCCGGCCCCCGGCTGCTGCCCATGCTCCCCAAGGAGCTGCCCCTGAAGTGGTCCAGCCGCAGCCGCCCCTCGCTGGACCGGCCCGAGGACCACTACGTCGCCCTGGTCGACCAGACCGGCGACCCGTACCGCCCGCGCACGGTGCTCGGCGCCGACGTCCGGGTCACCGAGGGCCCGGACGGGCGGCTGACGGCCGTCCTCCCCGACGGCGGCACGTACGACCTGCTCGACGTGTACGCCAACACCCTCACCCAGCGCGTGATGGACCGCTTCACGCTGCGGCCCGACGGCGACCACACCCCGCGCATCACCCTCGACCGGGTGACCGTGGCCCGCGAGACCTGGCAACTCCCGGTCACCGACGTCGACTTCGCCGACGACAAGGACGAGGCCGTCCGTTTCGTGCGGGCCCGCCACTGGCAGCGGCGGCACGACCTGCCCCGCTTCGTGTTCGTGGTCTCCCCGACCGAACCCCGCCCGTTCTACGTGGACTTCGACAGCCCCGTCTACGTCACCATCCTCGCCAAGGCCGCCCGCCGCCTCGCCCGCAAGGACCCTGCGGCCCGCCTCAAGGTCAGCGAGATGCTGCCCACCCCCGAGCAGGCCTGGCTCACCGACGACCAGGGCCGCCGCCACACCTCGGAACTGCGCTTCGTGGCCGTCGACCAGACCGTCACCGGGGCGGGGGAGGCGTGATGCGCACGGTCGCCGACGACCTCCTCGCGCACGCCGCCCGCCACCCCGGCCGCGTCGCGCTCTCCACCCCCGACGGCGAGGTGACGTACGCCCGACTCGCCGCCCGCGTCGAGGAGTTGACGCGGCTGCTGAGGGACCGCGGCGCCCGCCCGGAGACGGTGTGCGCGGTGGCCGTCGAGCCCGGCGCCGACGCCGTGGCCGCCGTGGCGGCCGTCCTGCGCAGCGGGGCCGCCTTCCTCAGCCTCGACCCCGGCCAGCCCCGCGAGCGGCTCGCCGCGTTCACCCGCGGCGCGGGCGCCCGCCTGCTGCTGACGACCGGCGCCCTCGCGGACCGGCTCGCCCTCGGCCTGCCCACCGTACGGCTGGACGGCCCCCCGCCCCCGGCCCCCGCCACCACGCCGCCCCCGGTCGAGCCGCGCTCCCTCGCCTACGTCACCCACACCTCCGGCAGCACGGGCGAGCCCAGCGCCGTCCTCATCGAACACGCGGCGCTCGACCTCTACCTCCGCGACACCGCCCGCGCCTTCGGCCTCGGCCCCGGCACCGTCGCCCTCCAGACCGCGCCCCCCGGCTACGACGCGTCGATCCGCGACACCTTCGCCCCGCTGCTCGCGGGCGGCCGGGTGGTGATCGTGGAGCGGGCCCGGCTGCTGCGCCCCGAGGAGTTCGCCCGCACCGTGCGCGAGCACCGGGTCACGGCCCTGCTCAGCACCACCCCGTCCTTCCTCACCCACCTGGCCGGACACCCCGGCCTCACCGACCCGCTGGCCGGGGTGACGCTGGTCGCGTCCAGCGGCGAGTCCCTGCGGCCGTTCCTCGCCGCGGGCGGCCGCCGCCTCGCCCCCGGCCGGCTGGTCAACCAGTACGGCCCGACCGAGTGCACCATGACCACCACCCGCCACGACGTCCCCGCCGACCCCGACCCCGCCGATGACCCCGTGGGCACCCCCCGCACCGGCACCCTGGTCCGGGTCCTGGACGCCGCCCTCGACCCCGTCCCGGACGGCACCGTGGGCGAGGTGTACCTCGGCGGGGCCGGGGTGGCCCGCGGCTACGGCGGCCGCCCCTCCCGCACCGCCGCGCGCTTCGTGCCCGACCCGTGGGGCCCGCCCGGCGCCCGCCTCTACCGCACCGGCGACCTCGGACACTGGGGCCCGGACGGACTGCGCTACGTCGGCCGCACCGACCGCCAGGTCAAGATCCGCGGCTACCGCGTGGACCCGGCCGAGATCGAGGGCGCCCTGCTGACCCACCCGGCCGTCACCGGCGCCGCCGTCGTGCCCGGCACCGACGACCAGGGACGCACCTACCTCCTCGCCCACGTCACCGGCGGCCTCGACGGCGTATCCGACGGCGCCCTCCGCACCCACCTGGCCCGCTCGCTGCCGCCCCACCTGATGCCGCGCACCTTCCGGCGGCACACCGCCCTGCCCGTGAACCGGGCGGGCAAGACCGACCGCCGCGGCCTGCTCGCCGGGAGACCGTCATGACCGCCACCGGACTCCGCCCCTCCCCGCCCCCGGCCCCCCTCCCGCCCGGCGACCACGCCCCGGCGCCCGCCCTCACGCCCACCCTCACGCCCACCCTCGCCGACGTCGCCGCCGCCGCGGCCCGCATCGCCCGCCACACCGTCCGCACCCCGCTGCTGCCCGGCCCGGTCACCGGGGCGGGCGGGACACGGCTGCTGCTGAAGGCCGAACACCTCCAGCACGGCGGCTCGTTCAAGACCCGCGGCGCCGCCAACGCCCTCCTCGTCCTCGGCGCCGACCACGTCGTCACCGGCTCCTCCGGCAACCACGGCATCGCGCTCGCCCTCCTCGCCCGCACCCTCGGCGTCCGCCTCACCGTCGTCCTCGCCGCGGGCGCCGCTCCCGCGAAGGCCGCCGCCATCCGTGCGCTCGGCGCCGACACCGTCCAGGTGGGCGGGGGAGTCGCCGAACGGGAGGACCACGCGCGGGCCCTGGCGGACCGCACCGGCGCCGTCCTCGTTCCGTCCTCCGACCACCCGCTGATCGTCGCGGGCCAGGGCACCGTCGGCCTCGAACTCCTCGCCGACGCCCCCGCCACCGACACCGTCTACGTCCCGACCGGCGGCGGCGGGCTCCTCGCGGGCGTCTGCCTCGCCGCCGCCGACCGCCCGGTCCGGGTGGTCGGCGTGGAACCGGCCACCACCCCGCGCTACGCCCGCTCCCTCGCCGCGGGCGGCCCGGTCCGCCTCGCGCCCTCATCGACAGTCGCCGACGGGCTGCGCGGCCAGCGACCCGGCCAGGTGCCGTACCCGATCATCCGCGACCGCGTCGACGACCTGATCGCCGTCTCCGACGCCGAGATCCTGGCTGCCGCCGACCTCTTGCGCCGCCACGGCGTCGGCGCCGAACCGAGCGGCGCGGTCGCCCTCGCCGGGGCGCTGCGCGCCGCCCGCCGCGAACGGGCCGTCGCCGTCGTCTCCGGCGGCAACACCCCCGCCCGCCTGCGCTCCCTCCACCGCCTCACCCCGCAGAACCCCAACCCGCAGAACCCGCACCACCCCAACCCGTAGACCCCGTAGCCCCCTTGCATCCCGCCCGGGATCTCTCACCGAGGAGCACTCACCATGTCGCAGAACACCGCCACCGCCACCGCCGTCGCCACCGCCCCGGCCGTCTCCACGGTCGACCTGCTCGTCGGCATCTTCCGCGACGTGTTCGCCGTGCCGGACTTCGACGCGGACACCGACTTCTACGAGGCGGGCGGCGACTCCCTCACCGCGTTCCAGATCACCGGACGCCTCCAGGAGCACCTGGGCGCCGACGTCCCGGTCTCGCTGGTCTTCGCCTACCCCACCCCGCGCGACCTGGCCGAGGTCGTCGACGCCGACTACGGCATCGCCTGAACTCCCCGTCCCGCCAGGCCGTCCGCCCCCGCTCGCCAAGGAGAGCCGTGACATGACCGAAGACCTCGTGCCGTCCCTCGGCCGCTGGCGGCTGTGGGAGCAGTTCGCCCTGCGCGGGCCGGGCTTCCCCGCCGACGGGGTGCTGCGGCTGGCCCCGCCCGGACTCGCGGAGGCGGCCGACAAGTTCACCCCCGCCGACGCCCTCGACGGGCCCGCCTGGGCCGACTTCCGTGACCTGTTCGCGGACACGGCCGTGGAGACCGCCCACACCCTCCAGGACATCGCGCGCGGCCCGTCGTTCCGGCAGGCCGTCGCCTGGCAGAACCCCACGGTCCTGCGGACCGGCATCGCGCCGTTCCTGCGGTGGCGGCCGGGTGCGGACGCCCGCAGCAGCATGCCGCGTCAGCGGGAGGAACTCGTCGCGCACTACTGGCAGCGGTTCTGCGTGAAGAACGACACGATCGGCTTCTTCGGCCCGGTCGGCTGGGGCCGCTGGGACCCGGCCGCGACCGGCGTGACCGTCGACCCCGGCACGGGCCTGACCGCCGAGTCCACGGTGTACTGGGCCAGTTGGGCGATCGACGCGCTGGCGAGGACGCTGGACGAGGACCCCGCGGTGCGGGAGTGGGTCGCGCCCCGGCGGGTGCCGTTCGTCCGGCTCGACGCCGACGGCGACGGCGTCACCGGCCGGGTCCACGTGCCCGGCCGCCGCCCGGTGACCGTGCCCGCCGCGACCGCCGCCGTCCTGGCCCGCTGCGACGGGGTCACCGCGGCCCGCGCGATCGCCGAGGCGCTGCCCGCCGTCGACGTGCCCGCCGTCCTGGCCGACCTCGTCGCCCGGCGCTGGGTGGTGTGGCGGCTCGAAGTGCCCGCCGGCACCCACCCGGACCGCTCGCTGCGGGCCTGGCTGGACACCGTCGGCGCGCCCGGACCCCGCCGCCGGGGCCTGGCCGCCCTCGACCGGCTGGAGCGGGCCCGCGCGGAGGTGGCCGCCGCCGACGACGTGGACAGCCTGGTGGCGGCGCTCGGCGCACTGGAGGCCGAGTTCACCGACCTCACGGCCACGGCCGCCGTACGGGAGAAGTCCGCCGCCACCGCTCCCTGCCGGGCACTCGTCTACGCCGACGCCCGCCGCTCCGCCACCGCCCGCCTCGGCCCGGCCGTCCTGGACGCGCTGGCCCCGCTGCGGCTGCTGATGGACAGCGCCGGCTGGCTCACCGCGAGCCTGGCCGCCGAGGTGACGGCCGAGACCCGCCGGGTGTACGACCGGCTCGCCGCCGACGGGCCGGTGGACCTCGCGGCCTTCTGGTTCGCCTGCCTGCCCGTGCTGCACGGCGCCGCCCGCGCCGCCGCGAGCACCCTCCAGGCCGAGTTCGCGGCGCGCTGGCGCCGCGTCCTGGACCTCCCCGCCGACGCCCGCCGAGTCACCGTCCGCGCCGCCGACATCGAGGCGGCGGTCCGCCGGGAGTTCGGGGAGCGCGGCGGCGGCTGGACGGCGGCCCGCCATCTCAGCCCCGACGTGATGATCGTGGCCGACGGCGCCGAGGCGGTGGCCCGCGGCGACTTCACCCTCGTCCTCGGCGAACTCCACCTCGCCTCCAACACCCTGGGCGCCTCCCTCTTCACCCACCAGCACCCGGACGTCGCCGAGCTGTTCGTTCTCACCGACCGCGACCACCCGGCGCCCCGGCTCATGCCGCTGCTCCCCAAGGAGCACCGCTCCCGTCTCTCCGTACGGGTCCGCAACGCGCTCGTCCGGCGCCGGGACCGGCAGATCGCCCTCACCGACTTCACCGCCGACCCGGCGGGGCCCCGCGTCGACCGCAGCGCCGACGCCCGCGTCGAGGACCACGACGGCTCCCTCGTCGTCCGGCTCCCGGACGGCACGGTCCTCCCGGCGGTGGACGTCTTCGCCCACGTCCTGACCACCCTGTCCATGGACCTGTTCCAGCCGCTCCCGCCCGCCGACCACACGCCCCGCGTCACCGTCGACCGCATGGTCGTCGCCCGCGAGACCTGGCGGCTCGCCGCCGGGGAGGCCGCGTTCGCCGACGAGAAGGACGAGGCCCGCCGCTTCGTCCGGGCCCGCCACTGGCGCGACGGCCTCGGCCTGCCCCGCCACGTCTTCGTCGTCTCCCCGACCGAACCCCGCCCGTTCTACGTCGACTTCGACAGCCCGGTCTACGTCACCATCCTCGCCAAGGCCCTGCGCCGCGCGGCCCGCACCGACCCGGCCGCCCGCGTCACCTTCACCGAGATGCTGCCCGCCCCGGATCAGACCTGGCTCACCGACGACCAGGCCCGCCGCTACACCTCGGAACTCCGCTTCGTCGCCTTCGACCCCACCTGACCCCCTGCCGGCACCGGACCCCGCCCCTTCCCTCCCCTGCCGCGCGTCCCGGCGGGGGAGGGGACCGGCCGGGGAGAAGCGGGGAGGGGACCGGGCTCACTCCGCCCGCGCGACCACGTACGCCTGCGGGACCGCCTCCCCCTGCCCGGTCTCCGGCGCGCGGACCGTCGTCGACCGTACGGAGAACCCGGCGGCGGTCAGCAGCGCCGTGACCGTCCCCGGCCTGCGCCGCCGGAAGTCGAGGCTCACGGGATGCCCCCAGGGCCGTTCGTGCCGCTTGGGCTCGTCGCCCACCTGGAACGCCACCAGGAGATGCCCGCCGGGCGCCAGGACCCGCCGGAACCCGGCGAACAGCCGGGGCAGCTCCTCGGCGGGGGTGTGGAGGGAGGAGTACCAGCAGACGACCCCGTCCAGGGAGCCGTCGGCGACACCGGCGGCCGCCAGGTCCAGCATCGAACCCCGCTCGAAGCGGAGTCCGGGGTTCCCGCGCCGGGCGATCGCCAGCATCGACGCCGACAGGTCCAGTCCCCACACGTCCAGCCCGAGCGCCGCGAGCAGCCCGGTCACCTCCCCCGGCCCGCACCCGAGGTCGGCGACCCGGCCTCCGGCGCCCACCAGCTCGGCGTAGAGCCCGAGCACGGCCCGCTCGGTCGGCAGCCGCGCGAGGACGTCGTGGAACTGCCGGGAGTAGTCCTCGGCGACGGTGTCGTAGAAGGCACGGGTGTCGGCGACGAAGCCGGGTTCGGCGGGCGGCTCGGCGGATGCGTGGGCAGCGATGGGTCCGGTCATGGCCGTGCACGCTAGCGGCGGGCACCGACATCGGCCGTCCGGGTGACGGGCGCGTCGCGCGGGAGGGCGGCGGACGGTCCGGCGGGGGTCCGGTGCCGGGCGGGCGGCCGGGACGGGATCACTCGTTCGGCGTGGCGGACGGGTGAACGCCCGTGGGCGCCGCGCGCGGCAAAGGCAGGAGCCCCGCTGCCGTCGGGCGCGGGGCTCCTTGGGTACTGCTCTCAGACTTGCGATCTCACGGGTGTGATGATCAGACGGGAGTGACGTTCTCCGCCTGGGGACCCTTCGGGCCCTGCGTCACGTCGAAGGAGACCTGCTGGTTCTCCTCGAGCGAGCGGAAGCCCTGCGCGTTGATCGCGGAGTAGTGGACGAAGACGTCGGGGCCGCCGCCTTCCTGGGCGATGAAGCCAAAGCCCTTTTCGGCGTTGAACCACTTCACGGTTCCGGTAGCCATAAGCCCTCCTTGGGCCCAAAGGGTTGCCCTGCTCCAGAACCCTGCAAGCGTGAAAGCAAGTGCCGCACAACTGCATACGTCTGAAAACGACGAGAGCCCGCGGTTACATGCTCCGCAGGCTCTGTACTGCAAGGGAAACCAAACTGCAACTTGCGGCGAGCCTAGCACGCAGGCAGCCGAAAGCAATAGAGGTCAAGATCACGTCACCCGGATGTTTGAAGGTCCGGAAAAAGGGGTTGACCGGGGCCGGACACAGCAGCGTAGCGGATGGGGGCTACTGTCGCGATGTGGACAATTCTCGCACCCGGCCGCGCGTCGGCCACATCCAGTTCCTGAACTGCCTGCCCCTCTACTGGGGGCTCGCGAGAACCGGCACGCTCCTCGACTTCGAGCTGACCAAGGACACCCCGGAGAAGCTCAGCGAGCGGCTGGTGCGCGGTGATCTCGACATCGGTCCCATCACCCTGGTCGAGTTCCTGAAGAACGCCGACGACCTCGTCGCCTTCCCCGACATCGCCGTCGGCTGCGACGGTCCCGTCATGTCCTGCGTGATCGTCTCCCAGGTCCCGCTGGAGGAGCTGGACGGCGCCCGCGTCGCCCTCGGCTCCACCTCCCGCACCTCGGTGCGCCTGGCGCAGCTGCTGCTCGCCGACCGCTACGGCGTACGGCCCGACTACTACACGTGCCCGCCCGACCTCAGCCTGATGATGCAGGAGGCCGAGGCCGCCGTCCTCATCGGGGACGCGGCGCTGCGGGCCAACCTGCTGGACGGGCCGAAGTACGGCCTCCAGGTCCACGACCTCGGCGCCCTGTGGAAGGAGTGGACGGGCCTGCCGTTCGTCTTCGCGGTCTGGGCCGCCCGCCGCGACTACCTGGAGCGCGAGCCGGAGATCACCCGCCAGGTCCACGAGGCGTTCCTCGCCTCCCGCAACCTCTCCCTCGACGAGGTCGCCAAGGTCGCCGAGCAGGCGGCCCGCTGGGAGGAGTTCGACGAGCGCGTCCTGGAGCGCTACTTCACCACCCTCGACTTCCGCTTCGGCCCCGCCCAGCTGGAGGCCGTGACCGAGTTCGCCCGCCGCGTCGGCCCGACGACCGGCTTCCCGGCGGACGTACGGGTGGAACTGCTCCGCCCGTAGCCCGCGCCCCCGGTTCACGCGCCGGTCGTCCACGCGGCCGTGGCCCACGGTTCCCCCCGAGTGCGTACCCTGCTGACGGAGACGGGTCCTGCGGGGGACGCGGGGGCACCGGGGAGGGGTGGACGCCGTGCGGACTGCGGATGGCGGGGGCGACCGGGGCGCGTCCGGTGACCGGGGCGGCTTCGAGGGCAGGCCGGATGCGCGGGGACCGGGGCGGGCGGACACCGCCGGGGCGATCCGCGGCCTGGAAGCCGGTGAACCCGGCGAGATCGGCCCCTACCGCCTCCTCGGCCGGCTCGGCTCCGGCGGGATGGGCCGGGTCTACCTGGGACGCAGCGCCGGGGGCCGGACGGTCGCGGTGAAGATCGTGCACCCGCACCTCGCGCTCGACGACGAGTTCCGCGCCCGCTTCCGGCGTGAGGTGGAGGCGGCGCGGCGGGTGGGAGCGGCCTGGACCGCGCCGGTCCTGGACGCCGACCCCGAGGCGCCCGTGCCGTGGGTGGCCACGGCGTACGCGGCGGGCCCCTCGCTGGCCGCCGCGGTCGCCCGCGACGGCGCGCTGCCCGCGCACACCGTCCGGGTGCTCGGCGCGGGCCTCGCGGAGGCCCTGGCCGCCGTCCACGACCTGGGCCTGGTCCACCGCGACGTGAAGCCCTCGAACGTCCTGCTGACCGTCGACGGCCCTCTCCTCATCGACTTCGGCATCGCCCGCGCCACCGACGGCACCGCCTCCCTCACCTCCACCGGCGTCTCGGTCGGCTCGCCCGGCTACATGGCCCCCGAGCAGATCCTCGGCCGCGGCGGGGTCGGCGGCGCGGCGGACGTCTTCTCCCTCGGCGCGGTCCTGGCGTACGCGGCGACCGGCGCGCCGCCCTTCCCCGGCGACTCCTCGGCCGCGCTGCTCTACAAGGTCGTCCACGAGGAGCCCGAACTCGACGGCCTGGACGGGGAGATACGCGACCTGGTCGCCGCCTGCCTGGCCAAGGACCCGGCGTCCCGGCCCGCCCCGGCGGCCCTGGCCCGGCGGCTCGCCCCGCAGGGCGCGGCCGCCCTGGTGGCGGCGGGCTGGCTGCCGGGCCCGCTGGTGGAGCAAGTGGGGCGCGGAGCGGTCCAGTTGCTGAACCTGGAGGCGGCGGCGGGCCCGGCGAACGGCACGGGCGCGGTCGCGGGCCCCCTCTCCGGCCCGGTCGGCTTCAGCAGCGTCTCCGTACCGGACCGCCCACCGCCGTCCACCGCGGGCGCGTTCGGCCCGCCCCCGGTGATGGGCGGCCCGCGCGACGCCGACACCGTCCCGCCGCCCGCGGACCGGACACCGGGCAAGGTGTCGGTGACCGTGTCGGCCGGGGCCGCGCCCGGCGAGGGCGGGCGTGGGCGGCGGCTGAGCTGCACGGTGGCCCTCGCGGTGGCGGGCGCCCTGGCGGCGGTGACCGTCGGCTCGGTCTTCCTCTTCGACCTGCTGCCCGGCGGCGGCGCGTCCAGCGACGCGGGCGCGGGCGCCGACTCCGACGCCCGCTCCTCGGCCCCCGCGGCGACCACCGCACCCAACCGGCCCGTCCCCGCGGCCTACGTGGGCACCTGGGAGGGCCAGGGCAGCGGCCTGGACGGCCAGATCCCGATGGGCACCTTCCGCGTCACGGTCCGACAGGCCTCCGTGGGCGCCGAGTTGGGCCGCGTCCGCCAGACCGACCTCTTCGGCGGGGTCTGCCTCGACGTGCTCACCCTGAAGCAGGTCACGGCGAAGGAGCTGGTCGCCACCTCGGTCGGCGACAAGTCCAACCACGACGGCTGCAACCCGGCCCCCCACACCATCCGCCTGGCCCGCACGGGCGACGACCTCACCTACCGCTCGGAGAGCGCGGCGGAGGGCAACCCGGTGGCCCGGATGACGAAGGTCGAGTAGCGGCATCACGTACGGAAGACCATGCCGGACCCGCGCCGTCGGCGGCGGGTCCGGCCCCACGGGGGAAGCGGGCACGGCCCGCGAGGAAGGCAGGCGAACATGGCGCACGTACCGGACCCGTCCGATCCGTCGGGGGCGTGGGGCAGGCCGAACCCGTCGGTCGGGTCGAAGCCGTCGGGCCCGTCGGGTGGGTCGAACTCGTCCGGTCCGTCAGGCCCTTGGGGCTCGTCGGGGCCCTCGGCTCCCTCGGGCCCCTCGGCTCCCGCGCGTCCTTGCCGGGCCGCTCCGCCGAGCCGTACGCACGTCGCCGTCGTCCTCGACGCCGCGCTGACCGCGGGCTGTGGTCTGGCGGCGGCGGTCGCCGTCATCGCGGCCGACCTGCTGGGGCCCGAGCTGCCGTTCTGGCGGACGGCGCTCGGCACGGCCCTCGCCGTCTCCTTCGGCAACCACGTGCTGCTGACCCGGCTGACGGGGGCGAGCCTCGGCAAGCTCGTCACCGGTCTGCGGATGGTGCGCGACACGGACGCCGGCCGCCCCGGCGTCTCCGCCCTCACCCGCCGCTGGCTCTTCGGCTTCTGCTGGTCGGTCCTCTTCGCCCTCCGCGCGGCGGGCGAACACACGCTGGACCGCGAGGACGCCGTGGGCATCCGCACGGTCCGGCGCCCCGCGCCCGTCGCCCCGGCCGCTAGAGCGGCGTCGTCACCGTCACATGCTCTCCCGTGCCCAGGTGCAGCATGCCCTTGCCGGGCGTGACCGGGCCGCCGACCATGCCGCGGGTGGTGCGGATGCCGATCAGCTCCCCGGAGGACGATTCCTGCGGGGAGAGCAGGACACCCCGGCGGGCCTTCTTCGCGTCGACCTGCCAGCCGGAGAAGCCGCCGCAGATCTCGTCCTCGTCCCCGGCCAGCACCAGGGCGAGACCCTCCTCGGTGCCGCGTTCCACGATCCGCTTCAGGACGCCCTCCGCGTCGCAGTCGTCCAGCACCTCGGCGTCGTCCACCAGCACCACGACCGGGTCCTGCGGCGAGGCCGTGCCGATCAGCTCCTCCAGGTCGTCCTCGTCGATGTCCCGGCCCGTGAACACCTTCAACACGCCTGTCGAGCCCTCCAGTTCGCGCAGCGGGGACGGGCGGGGCGCCGCGATCACCGTACGGACGCCCCGCGCGACGTAGGAGCGGGCCATGGTGAGCAGGACGGTGCTCCGGCCCGACTTGGCGGGGCCGCCGATCACGAACGCCGGTACGCCCTGCGCGAGGTCGGGCCCGGACGCGGTGAGTTCGTCGCCGCCGACCCCCACCAGCGCCCACAGCCTGGACGCCGAGACCTGCGGGTCGCGCATCGCCCACGCCTCGTCGAACGAGATCCGGCTCGGCAGCACGTCGACCCGGAACGGCCGCCGGGCGCGCGGGAGTCCGGCGTCCCGCTCGGTCGCCGCGTCACCGATCGCGGCCAGCGCGGCGGCCTGCCCCTGCCCCGTGGTGTCCGCGCTCAACAGCGCGAACTGGGTCTCCGTCGCCGACTCGTTGCGGTAGGCGCGGCCCGGCGGGATCTCCTCCGGGATCTTGCGGGAGTTGATGTCCAGCGCGGAGAAGTCGCCGCGGTCGGCGAGGCGCAGACCGTACTTGTCCTCGGTGAGCGCCGCGATCCGGCCGACCAGCAACTGCCGGTCGCCGGTGATGACGACGTGCAGGCCGACGCTCGCGCCCTCCCGCACCATCGCCATCAACCGGTCCGTGAGATCACCGTGGTCGTACTCGCCCAGCGTGGGCAGCCAGCCCTCCCACCGGTCCAGCATCAGCACGATGTGCGGCAGCCGGTCCGCCCCGGTCGCGGCGGCGGCCCGCTGCTCCCCGATGTCGGCGTACCCGTGGTCGGCGAACAACTCCTGCCGCCGCGTCACTTCACCGTCGAGACGGGTGAAGAGCCGTACGACGCGCTCCAGTTGGTTGCGGCCGACGACCGCGCCGCAGTGCGGCAGCCGGGTCAGCGCGTTGAGGGCGCCGTTGCCGCAGTCGATGCCGTACAGGTGCACGTCGGCGGCGGAGTGGGTGCGGGCCAGCGACCCCGCCAGCGTCCGCAGCAACTGGGAGCGGCCGGTGCGCGGGGCACCGCCCACCATGAGGTGCCCGAACGTCGCGAAGTCGACGGCCACCGTCCGGCGGGCCTGCTCCGACGGCAGGTCCTCCACCCCGTACGGCGCGGCGGGCAGCGCGCCCCGCGCGGCCACGGCCGGGACGTCGTCCAGCAGCAGGGTGGCGTCCAGCGCGGGCAGCCACGGCGAGTGCTGCGCGGGCACGCCCAGCGCCGCGTTCGCCTCCCGCACCGCGTCGACCAGCACCTTCAGGTCGGTGACCGCGTCGTCCTCGCGGGCCTCCGCCCGCGGCTTGGCGAGCGCCGCCCGCCCGAGGTCCGGCCAGGTCAGCGGCCCGGCCCACGGCCGCAGCACCGCCGGGTCCGCGGCCCCCGGCCGACGTCCGCCGACCCGCCCCGACTGGAACGGGATCAGCGAGGCGTGCCCCAGCCGCACGTACGCCCGTCCCGGCGTGCTCTTCGCGATGTGCCCGGCCTCCGGCGCGTCGATGACGTCGGTGGACTCCCCGGCGTCCGTCACCCGCAGCGCGATCCGCAGGTTGGTGTTGGCGCGGATCTCCGGCGACACCACCCCGCTCGGCCGCTGCGTGGCCAGCAGCAGGTGGATGCCGAGCGAGCGGCCCCGCTGCGCGATGTTCACCAGACCGGTCACGAAGTCCGGCAGGTCGCGGACCATCGACGCGAACTCGTCGATGACGATGAGGAGTCGGGGCACCGGCGGGTGCGAGGGATCGCGGCGCACCAGGTCCTGGTAGTCCTCGATGTCCTTGGCGTCGGCGGCGGCCAGGATGTGCTCGCGCCGCTTCAGCTCCGCGCCCAGCGACTCCAGCGCCCGCTCCACGAGATGGGCGTCCAGATCGGTCACCATGCCGACGGTGTGCGGGAGTTGGACACAGTCCTTGAACGCCGAGCCGCCCTTGTAGTCGACCAGGACGAACGTCATGTTCTCCGGGGTGTTGGCCACCGCCAGCGCCGCCACGATCGTCTGCAGCAGCTCCGACTTGCCGGACCCCGTCGTCCCCGCGATCAGCCCGTGCGGCCCGTCCCGCCGCAGGTCGATGCCGAACGGCCCGTCGTACGACTCCCCGATCACCGCCAGGGTGGACTGCCCGCCCAGCCGCCAGCGCGCGGCGATCGCGTCCCGCGTCGGCGGCTCCAGCTCCAGCACGTCCAGCAGGCGGCTCGCCGACGGCAGCGCCGAATCCTCGGTCTCGCCGCTGATGTCCCGCAGCGGCGACAACGCCCGCGCCAGCCGCGCGCACCAGGCCGCCGACACGAAGTCGGGCCGTACGTCCGCCCTGCGCCGTGCCCCGGTCTCCTCGACCCGCAGCCGCAGCACGAGGTCCTTCGCGGCGGTCGCCGGGTCGGCGGCCCGCGCGGTGCGATGCCAGGCGTGGAAGGACGGGAAGCCACCGGGGGGCGGCGCGGGGGCGGTCGGGGCGACGGGGGCGGAGACGGCGGAGGGGGTGGCCGGGGCGGGGGCCGCCGGGAGCGGCGCCCCCGAACCGTCGTCCCCCGCCTCCCGCAACGCCTCGGCGACGACGAACGCCTGGCACTCGCCCGGCAGGAACCGCTCCTCCTCGTCGAGGCAGAGCGCGTACATCGCCACCGCCGGACCCTCCCGCAGCAGCCGTACGACGCCCGGCAGCGACCGCAGCCGCCGGGAGCCGTCCCAGACGACGACGATGTCCGGGTCGGTGAAGGCGGGCTCCTCGGAGCCGCGCCGGTTCTCCTTGAGCGCCTTCTGCCGCGCGTCGAGCACCTGGGTCAGCTCCCCGACCCGGGCGCCGGCGGTCTCGGAGTCGGTCCCGATCAGCAGGTTGACGTCCTGACCGGCGGTCGGCCGGGCGTGCGGCAGCCAGCGCACCCAGTCCCAACGGCCCTGCGCGTCCTGCTCGGTGAGGACGTAGAACTGCACGTCCATCGGGCTGTGCAGCACCGCCGTCTGCGCGACCGCCCACCGCCCGAGCGCCTGCGCCGCGTCCCCGGGCCCCGCGAAGCCGACCACCCCGAGATCACGCAGCGGCAGCGCCACCGGCGCGTCCTCGATCCGCCAGGTCACCTGACGCCGGTGCTCGTCCCGCTCGGGGTCGTCGAGGACCACCTCGGAGCGGACCCGGCCCGTGCCCACCCGCAGCAGCAGATGGTCGGCGTCGGTCCGGCGCCGCTCCCACAGCCGGGTCCGCGGCCCCGTCCCGAAAGCCAGCACGGCACCCGGATCGGGGATCGCCGCCCGCCGGTCGAGCCGCTCGACGCGCAGCGCGTCCGCGGCGTCCTTCCTGATCCGCGCCTTGTGCTCCTCGTACTCCTTCACCTGCTTCGCATGGGACTTGCGGCCCTGCTTCTTGTCCATCAGGTAGTTGCCGAAGAGCATCAGCGGACTCATCACCGCCATGATCAGGTAGTACCAGCGGTGGAAGATCATGACGGAGACAACGGCCGCGACCAGCGGCATCAGCGCCATCAGCCAGGGCAGCGGCCGGGGTTCGTACTCCGGCGGCTCCTTCGGCAGCCGGAACCGTGTCCGCCGCTCGGCGGGCCGCAGCCGGGGCGGCCGGTTGTAGTCGAGCCCCGCCCCGTCCTCGGACCACTTCAGCGCGGCGTCGGGCGGAGCGTAACGGACGATCTCCAACAGGGTGTTCCCGAGCGCCAGTTGGGAGCCGAGCGGCCAGTCACCCCCGTCGAAGGGCACGCCGTCGAGCCGGGGTCCGGGGCGGGAGGGCCTGGTGTCGCGGCCGAGATCGTAGGGATCGTCGTGGTCGTCGTGGTCGTGATGATCGTCAGAGGGAACCGCCGCGCTCCCCGCACCCCCAACTTTCTCCTTCTTCCTCTTTCCCTTCTTGGTCCTCTTCCCGGGCGAGGCGGCGGACACCCCCGAACCACTGCCGCCGCCACTGCTGTCACCGGTGGCGTGGAGGGCGACGGTGCAGGTGCCGTCGATGGAGAGGGAGAGGGTGGCGGCACGGGCGGGCAACTCCGGGTCCTCGACGCGGAGATGAGCGGCGGGGCCGGAGCCGAGGTCGTACCGCCCGACACCGAGCCGGTGCAGCGCACCCGCGGCCGGTCCACCCGCCACCCGCAGTTCGACGATGCCGGTGGGCTCCCCGAGAAGGCACCCGGCCGGGTCACGCAGACTCACCAGGGCGCCCTCACGCAGAGGGGAGTTGATGAGGGTGGCGGCGGGATCGAGGGCGTACCCGTCGACGTAGGCGGGCGGGTCCGCGTCCCCGGCCCGGGGGCCGCCGATGGGAATGACGCGGGCGCCGACGGCGGCGCCTCCGGCGGCGGCGAGGCCGACGTGGCGGGCCAACTCGCGGGTGATGTCACCGACCGTGGACTCGGGTTCGGCGTCGAGCACCACGTCGGCGCTGGTGCCGCCGACCGGGTCGACGACGGTCAGACTCAGCCGCACGTCACGTCCTCCTCGCTGGCTCCGCACAGCCCGCGCCGCACCGGCCGCAGGCGCCCCCGGAACGCCGAACACAGTGGAAGTGACCTTAACCGCCGCCCTGTTCACCGGCCCAACGGGATGTGCGGTGGTTCACGATTCCCGCCCACGACGCCCCCAGGGCCGCACCGGCCCCGCCCGTAGACTCCTTGCTCGGGCGGACGCCCGCCGCGTGCGCGGCGACCGCTCCACGGAGCCCCGGGGGACGGCCCCGCGGCGACCACAACGGGAGGGAGAGCCGTCATGGCCTCGGGCAAGGACACAGACCTCACCTACGCCGAGATGGAGAAGACCGCCAACGACCTCATCACCGACATGGGGAACCTGGAGGACCAGATCGCGGCGGTCGAGAAGCGGGTGAAGAAGCTGGTCGCCGACGGCTTCACCACCCAGAAGGCGTCCGGCGCCTACGAGGACTCCATGCGCGACTTCACCAAGGGCGCCACCAAGACCGTCCAGGGCCTCCACGGCCTCGCCGACTTCCTCAAGAAGGCCAAGAAGGCGTACGAGGACCTGGACGACCAGCTGGCCAAGAGCGCCAGGGGCTGAGTCGCTTCCACCCGAGGTGGCCCGGCAGGACGGCGATGAACTCCTGGTCCTGCCGGGCCTGCCCACGGGTGCCGTCGGATGCGTGCGGCGGACGGACACGATGGGGTGGTGCCATGGGCGACGACGGTGATCACACGCGGCTCGATCTAGACGCGATCAAGAGCATGGCGAATGGACTCGGCAGCATCAAGAAGGCGTTCGACGACATCGGCAAGCTCGAAAGATACGCAGCGGACCTGGGTGACGGTGATCTCGCCGACAAACTCTCGGACTTCGCCGACAACTGGGAAATCAGCAGGGAGAAGCTGACCGGGGAAGTGGACGCTCTCGCCAAACTGGCCAGGGCGGCCGCCCAGGCGTACGAGGAGATCGATCACCAGTTGGCCGAGGCGATCAGGGGAGCCCAAGCCCCGAAGAGCAAGGGGAACTAGGGCATGAGCGGACGCCCTCGGGACTGGCATCCGGTCGCGGACTCCGACCCGGTGCCCGGCGATCCCGACCAAGTGGCGAAACTCGGCCGGACGCTGCGCAAAACGGCTGACGAGCTCGAACGGCAGATCCGTAACCTCAAGGCGGTTGCTGAGGTGGACGCCTGGGACAACAAGTCCGGCAAGGAGTTCCGGTCCCGGGCCAAGGGCAATGTGAAGAAGCTCGAGGCCGCCTTCAAACGCTACGACGCCGCTGCCGAAGCTCTTGGCACCTCGGTGACGGAGGTCGGTGGCGGATATCAGGACCACCTGCACGCCGACTATTCGAACTACGCGTCCGACCTGAACCGGGCCCAGGCGATGGCGGACGCCGCGCGCAAGGAAGCCCGCGACGCGGACGAGCGCAGAGGTGCCGCACAGAAGAGCCTGGACGGTCTCGCCGACGACAAGTCCGGCACAGGGAGTCCGGACCAGGAGAACAGGAAGAAAGCCGAGGCGCGACGGGACGCCGCGTCCGAAGGCATCGATGCCGCTCGCCAGAAGATCGATGAGGCGAGGAGAGTGCGCAACGAGGCCGCGAAGCGGGCGCGGGACTCGATCGATGCGATCGTCAATCATGACTCGCTGAAGGACGGCTTCTGGGACACGCTGGTCAGAACGGTCACGAAGGCGACCGAGACCATCGCCAAGTGGGCCGGAATCCTCTCCCTGGTCGTCGGCTGGATTCCTGTGATCGGGCAGGCGCTGGCCGGTGTCCTCGGAGCCATTGCGATGATCGCGACGCTGATCAACATCGCGGCTACTCTTGTTGCCGTGCTTCAGGGGAATGAAGAGTGGGGAGCGCTAGGAAAGGCGGCGATCGGTCTTCTCATGATCGGGGTCGGCAAGGCTTTCTCACTCGTTGCCGGACGCTTCGTCAAAGTCGCCCTGCCCCGTCTGGGTCGCGCGGGATCGGCCAGGACATCGAATCAAATGGGGCGCGCGGCAAAGAAGCTCAACAAGATCTCCTCGACCAAGTACAAGCTGACCATGGACGACGCTGTGAGGTCACTCAGGGAGCCTTTTACGGAACCCTTTTCCAAAGCGGCGTGGGCCAATAATCTGAAGGTTCTGAAGCCGGGTTCAGGGAGTTACGGGAAATCGGCGGACACCCTCAAGGCGGTCGGCAGCGGAAGTCGTCTCATGGGTATCGGCAAGTCCTTCTCGGCCGCTGACCCGGCCGTCGCCGCTGAGCTGAAGGCGGTGAAGCACGCCGCGCAAGGAATCGACCTCGCCGCTGCCAACCGAATCTCCAAGAAGGCGACGGCGCTGTCGTTGACCGGAGTCGGCATCACCGGCTCCGGCTACTTGATCGACCACCTGATGGGAGACTGAGATGACCGAGCCGAATGACGCGCACGTCGCCGTCGACTACAAGTGTCGATTCGAGTTCCAGGCGGGGTGGGTGGACCTCACGCTTGCCGAGGCCACGCGATCCGCGGCCGTGGCCCTCGCCACGGAGTGGGCCAACTCTCTCAACCCCCTCCACCTGGACATCGAGAAGAAGCAGATCATCAACAGCATGGTCGATCGGGCCCTCAGACTGAGTGAGGACGAGCCAGTGATGGCTGCGGCCTACTACTCCGAGAACGGTATCGGTCTCGCCGAATTCAGACTCGACTCGTACGGAGAGGAGGACGTGGCCCGCCCCACGCCCGCGGAGGTGCAGCCGCAGTTGCTGGGGTGGTCTTTCGCCGAGGTCGCAGGCGAGCCGGACACTGAGTACCTCGATCTCGTGGCAGGCCCCGCGGTGCGGGTGCGGGCCGTGATCAAGACCAGGCGCCTTCTCGGGCTGGGACGGCGTCTCCATCAGTCCGTGAAGTACGCGGTGTTCCCGCCAGGCTTCCACACTCTCGCCGTCGTCACCGTGACATGGCAAGCGATGGACCAGACAGATTTCCTCACCCAGCTCGTCGACGAACTGTTGGAGAGTCTACGTATTGTCCTGGTCGACGCTGACGGCAACGAGATCAGCCCGTCGACCTCTCAGAAGTGAGCGCTCCGTCGAGATGAAGACCTCCGACGATTTCGAAGAACCTCCCGAGGACTATCACGTCATCGTTCCCGCGGGCTGGTTCCAGCTCGCGCTCGATCCCGAAGTCCGTGACCGCAGCATCATCGCCTTGGCAGATCGCCAGTTCCGCGGCATCGACAATGCCTCGCAGTTGAGGAAGGAGTTCATGCGGGAACTGCAGAGGGCGGCGAAGAAGGCATACACGGCCGGTGGTACGGAGCTCTACATCTCCATGCTGGCCGTCGGGCCGATCCCGTTGGCGTCCTCGCTGCTGATCAGTGTTCCTCCGGCCGACGAGTGGCCGGACTTCTCCGACGTCGATGAACTGGCGGAGTTCCTGGCGGACCGCCCTGGCCCGCTCGACACCGCCGCCGAACTGGGCGTCGTCGAGCTGGCCGCAGCGGGACGAGCGGTACGCCGCCGCACCAAGGAAGCCGCGGACCCGGAGACCCAGATGGGCAACACGCTGAACACAACGCTGCTCACCTACCACGTGCCGATTCCCGCGACGAAGCGGTGGCTGACCTTGACCTTCTCCACGCCCCTGGAACCCTTGGCGGACCAACTGGTCGAGCTGTTCGACACCGTCGCCGGAACGCTGCACTGGGAATAGGCGTGGCAGGAACCGCGTCTACGAGTGACCAGCGACCTACCGCCGCCGAAGAAGCTCTTTCGAGTGGTTCCTGAGCGGCCGCCGTAGGCGGAGCAGGCCCTCTCGTGGTCGGCGACCGGCACCCGTTGAGCCCAGACACAGGCCTGTTCCGCTCCCTGCGTGGCTTCCCGTGCTCCGCATCATCTCCGGGGTACCCGAGGACCGACCGATCTCCGTCGTCCGGAATCGGTAGTTTCGGCCAATGTGGTCGATCGATCGGTGGGAGTCCGGGATGAGACCAGCGGAGGACGACGGGATCGGGGCGCAGGCAGGGCAGGCGTGCCGGTTCGACTTCCCGGCCGGGTGGGTACGGCGGCCCCCGGCGGAGGGCGCCGCGGACGGGACGGTCCTCCGGGCTACGTACTACGGGCAGGACCGCGTGCCTCTGCTCGAACTCCGGGTCGATCACCGGCCGGACGCGGAGGAGTCCGTCGAGAGCGTGTCATCGGCGGCCACATCGACCGCGGCCCTGGTCCTGGCTTTGGCGCAGGGCCGGCGCGGTGTCCGCGTGGCCAACGAGCCCGAGGTCACCCGCCTCGACCTCCCCGCCGGACCTGCGGTACGCGTGCGGGCCCTCCTCAGCGTTCGGCGGTTCCTCGGGCTGGGCCGACGGCTCTCGCAGTCCGTGCAGTTCGCCGTGTTCCCGCCGGGGAGCGAGGGGTTCGTGGTGGTCGCGTTCACGTGGGACGCGATCGGACGTTCCCATGAACTGGCACGGCTGGCCGATGAGTTGATGGTGACGTTCCGGACGGCGTGACAACGACGCCCGTCACGCCTCCGGGTCCCGCAGCGACAGGCTCCGTGCGGGCGCCGTACAACGGCATGTGGAACAACGTGCGCGGGTCGAGACGGACTCGACGGCCAACATGACTCGCGCCAGTGGCCGTTGGAGGGCATGGCATCGGCACTCCGTCAGGTGAGCGCGCCGGAGCGTCCGTCATCGGTTGACGGACTGGATCTCCTGGACGGTGACGGCCTGTTCCTGGCCGAAGGTGCCTTCGGGCAGGGTGCCGCCCTGGCCGTCGGAGCTGGTCCAGGTGATCTCCCAGGTCACCGTGGCGCGGAGGCCGAACGTGCCGGTGCCGCTGGAACGCAGGTAGGTGACGCCGCACGGGGGAGTGGCGTCGGCCTTGCCGCGCGCGTACGGCTCGCCGACGGAGCCGTCGGCGCTGAGCGTGCATTCACCCGAGGCGGGCAGCAGTTCGGCGTCCGGGGTGCCGGGCTCCAGCCGTACGGAGACGGGCTTCGCCTTCGTCGTCGCGGACAGGTTCCAGCCGCCCACCGCCAGGGTGGCGGTCACGGACACCTCGCGGAAGTCGGACTTGTCCAGCCAAGCCCAGGTGGGCAGGTTGACCTTGGCGGCGCCGGCCGGGGCCAGGCTGATCCCGGTGTCCGGCACCTTGATCTCGTTGTAGGCGAGCTTCGCCAGGGTCTCGGCGTCGATGGCGTTCCGGACGGGTGGGGTCTCGCCGTTCTCTACCCAGAAGTCGGCCTGTTCGCAGGCCTTGTAGCCGTCGTCCTCGATCCGGTCCCAGTCGTACACCGTGCCCCAGAACATGCCCTCACCGGACTTGTCCTTGTTGAAGTCCTTGTACGGGTGGCCCTCGACGAAGCGGGACTTGTCCGCCGCGTACGCCTCGGCCGCTCCGCTGAAGTGGCCGACGTCCCAGCGTTTCTGAAACTCCTTCTCGTACTCCTCGGGCGTCCAGCCGGGTTCGTACCAGCAGACGGGCGGGGCGTAGCTGCCGACGGGCACGGGGGTGCCCGTGGAGCCGCCTGCACCGTTCTTCGAGGTGTCGAAGGTCACCCGGGAGCTGAGTGTCCGCCCTTTCGCACCGCCGCCCGCGCCGGATTCGTCGCCGCGGTGCCCGCCGAAGCCCGTCCCGGCGTGAGCGGGGCCGGTGCCTGTCCACAGGGCTGCCCCGGCACACAGGAGCGCCGTCGGCCCGGCGAGCCTCCGTGCGGCTACGGGACGCACTGAGCGCTCCCGCCCTTGGACGCGACCTCGGTCGTCACCCATACGCCCTTCGCGTTCCGTTCCAGGCGGCTCAGGAAGTACACGTACGAGTCGTCGGACGGGGCGTCGCGGTCGACCTTGCCCGTCTTGCGGTACTTGTTGAACGCCTTCGTCTCGTCGGCGCACAGCGCCACCGCTGCGGACGTGTCACCGGACAGGGTCACGGAGGGTGCGTAGTAGCGGGTGGTTCCGGTGACTGTTGCGTCGTTGTCGATGAACGTCTGCACCCACTTCACTGAGCCGACCAGCGCCTTGCCCTCGAAGTAGTACGTAAGTCCGGGCGAGTTGACGTCCCCATCGCTGATCGCCCGGTTCACCGCCGTCATCGACCGCCCGGCGTCCGCGAGGACGGCGTCCTTCGCCGGGTCGCCGGTCTTCCAGCCCTCGAAGGTCTCCTTCACGTCGTTCGGCAGCGTCAGGTCAGGCCGCCCCGCCCCGCCTGCCGGGGTGCTCGGCGTCGCCGAGGCCGACAGCGTGCCGTTCCCCTTGTCCGCCCCCGCGATCTCATCCTTCACCCCCGCCTCCCCACCCCCGCCGCAGGCGGTCAGCAGGAGGGTGGTGGTTGCGGCGAGCGCGACAGCAACGGGCAAAGTGCGGCGCTTCACAGTGGGCTCCCCGTGGGACGGAGTGGGCGTCAGGTCGTCAGACGCTATCGGTGGGGTCGTCGGTTTCGCCAGGCGGGCAGGGCTGTTCAGGCGGGTGTTCGTGAGGACTTGGGGGTGTACCGGTGAGGGGTTGGCGGTGTGTCAGGGCGGTCGTGGTGGAGAGGGGGCCGATCTCCGGGGTGGGGGCCCGCGGTTGGTCTGGTCGTCGGCCTGTTCGCTGGAGCTACCGGCCGTGGAGGGGGATGCGGGGGGTTCCGGACGTGAGTGAATCGTGCAGGGTTGGTGGGTGATCGGTGGTGTCAGGGGGTGATCGGGTCCGGAACGTCCGTCCCGCCCGGCTGATTCGGCCTCGGTTCGCATCCGCACATCCACCCGCCACGACGTCGTTCCCGCGCTCAACTGTGTTTCAGCTGAGCATCAACTGTGGTGCACAGTGCATTGGTTGCTATCCGATATTCCTTGGCGCCCGCTGCCCGCGTGTCAGAAGTCGCCTTGAGGGGCCTATGCGGTGCTGATAGCGTGCGAGCGCCTGACACGCACCCGGGTGCCGGTCGGCCGGCCCGCACGAGCACCGGCGTTCAGCGTCGTTCCGGCCGCGTGTGCGAGCGCCGCGTCCGGGTCCGCATGTGGCGTCATGCCGTGTCGTGCGCAGCGCCGCACGCGGCGTACGGGGTGGGGCACCCATTTCTCGGGTGCAACTCGGGTGTACGCGAGTGCACTTGGGAGTGCCTGGCTGTACTTGGATTGACTTGGCTGTACGGGGAGCTGTTGCGTGAAGATCCAGGAGCGTACGGGGGCGGGCGCGGGTCGGTCCGCTGCTCCGGCTCGACCGGCCGTGGGGGAACGGCTTCCCGCTCCGCCGCGGGAGCGCAAGCCCGCGCTGGCGGCCCTCGCGGTGCTGCTGATCCTGGTGGGCGCGCTCGGCGCCACGATGCTCGTCCTGCGCGCCGGTGACCGGATCGAGGTCGTCCGGGTGACGAAGGAGATCCAGGCGGGCGAGTCCGTGAACCGGGGCAACACGGCCTCCGTCATGGTCGCCGCCGACGACAGCGTCGACTACGTCCCCTGGGCGCAGTTGGACGCCCTGGGCAAGCTGACCGCGCGGACCACGATCTACGCCGGGACCGTCGTCGTGGGCCAGATGTTCGCCGAGGGGCAGCGCCTCCCCGAGGGGAAGGCCTCGGTCGGACTCGCCCTCAAGGAGGGGCAGTACCCCGCCGACATCAAGTCCGGTGACACCGTGGCCGTCTACGACGTCGGCGGCACCGCCGGCGCACGGTCCGGGTCGGGCAGCGGCTCCTCGGACACCGCGACCTCGGGCCCGTCCGGCTCCGCCCGCTCCGGCAACGCCCTCGTCGTCGCCGACGCGCAGGTCAGCGCCGTACGCGGCAAGGGCGACGCGACCGTCAGCACCGGCAACCTCAGCCTGACCCTCCTCGTGGGCCGGGACGACGCCGCCGCCGTCGCCCGCGCCGCCTCCGCCGGGACCGCCGCCGTCGTGATCGTCCCCGGCGCCAAGTCCGCGTCGGGAGCGGGGGGCGACGGCGACGGCAAGGGTGACCGCGAGGGTGACGGCGACGGCGGGTCCGCGACCGGCTCCGGGGCGGACGCCGACCCGGGCGCCGGTTCCGACACGGGCGGCGGTACCGACTCGGGCGCCGACACCGGCTCCGGCGCGAGCACTGGCTCCGGCTCCGGCTCCGGCGAGTAGAGAGCGACGGCTCACCCCCATGGCGCTCATCGCAATCGCCGCCGACAAGGGTTCCCCCGGCGTCACCACCGCGGCCGTCGCCCTCGCGGCGGTCTGGCCGCGGCGCGTGCTGCTCGCGGAGACCGACCCGGCGGGCGGCGACCTCGTCTACCGCAGTGCCGCCGCGCACGGCGGGCCCCTCAACCCCAACACCGGCATGCTGTCCATAGCGGCCACCGCCCGCCGCGGCCTGGTGCCCGACCAACTCTGGGACCACGTACAGCCGTTGAACGGCGGGCTCGACGTCCTCGTCGGGCTCGGTACGGCCGAGCAGGCCACCGGGCTGACCGGGCTGTGGCCGACCCTCGGGCACGCCTTCGCCGCGCTCGGCGACTCTCCGGGGCAGCCCGCCGACGTCATCGCCGACTGCGGAAGGATCAGCGGCGACTCCCCGGCCGTCGACCTGTTCCCGCACGCCGCGCTCGTCCTGCTGCTGGCCCGCACCGAACCCGAGGCGATCGCCCGCGTCCGTGACCGCGCCGCCGCCCTGTCCGTACGGCTGCACGGCGGCCCGCGCGGCGCCGCGAGCCTCGCCACCCCGCTGATCGGCGTCGTCCTGGTCACCGACACCGGCACCGCGGGCACGATGTCCGGTCAGGTCAACGACATGCTCGTGCACGCCCAGACCGGCGCCCGCGTGCTCGGCACGCTCGCCCACGACCCGGCGGGCGCCGAGCAGTTGGCGGGCCGCAGGCGGGGCCGCCTCGACAAGTCGCTGCTGATCCGCTCCGCCCGCAAGGTCACCGCGGACCTCCACCAGCAGTACGGCGCCGCCTGGAGCGGTCCCGCCCGGCAGGGGCACGCGGGGGCCGGCCGGTGACCGCCGTCGACCACGCGCTGGTCAAGCGGTTCCGGCAGGTCGCCGGTGACCGGATCGCCGAACAGCGCCGCCTCGACCAGGCGTCGGGCGTCGCGCCCATGTCCACCGAGGACGAACGGCAGTTCGCGCGTGCCGTCATCGCGCAGATCCTGGAGGAGTACGCCCGCACCGAGATCGCCGCGGGCCGCACACCGCCGGACGCGGCGACGGAGGAGCAGTACGCGGCGGCCGTGCACGCCGCGCTCTTCGGCGTCGGCCGCCTCCAGCCGCTGCTGGACGACCCCGAGGTCGAGAACATCGACATCAACGGCTGCGACCAGGTCTTCGTCGGATACGCCGACGGCCGCGAGGTCCGGGGTGAGCCGGTCGCCGAGACGGACGAGGAACTCGTCGAGCTGATCCAGGTGCTGGGCGCCTACTCGGGCCTGTCCTCCCGGCCCTTCGACTCCGCGAACCCGCAGCTCGACCTGCGGCTCCCGGACGGCTCGCGCCTGTCGGCCGTCATGGACGTGACCCGCCGCCCGGCGCTCTCCATCCGACGGGCCCGTATGGGCAAGGTGTTCCTCTCCGACCTCGTCGGCAACGGCACCCTCACCCCGGAGGTCGCACACTTCCTGGCCTGCGCGGTCCGGGCCCGCAAGAACATCATGATCGCGGGCGCCACCAACGCGGGCAAGACGACCCTGCTGCGGGCCCTCGCCAGCGAGATCGCCCCGCACGAACGGCTCATCACCGTCGAACGGGCCCTTGAAATCGGCCTGGACACCTTCACCGAACTCCACCCCAACGTCGTGGCGTTCGAGGAACGGCTGCCCAACTCCGAGGGCCACGGCGCGATCACGATGGCCGAACTGGTGCGCCGTTCCCTCCGGATGAACCCCTCGCGCGTCATCGTCGGCGAGGTCCTCGGCGACGAGATCGTCACCATGCTCAACGCGATGTCGCAGGGCAACGACGGCTCGCTGTCCACGATCCACGCCAACAGCTCCAGCGAGGTCTTCAACCGCGTCTCCACCTACGCCCTCCAGGCGGCGGAGCGGCTGCCCATCGAGGCCAGCCAGATGCTGATCGCGGGCGCGGTCAACTTCGTGGTGTTCGTCCAGCGCCGCAACGACGTCCACTCCGGCGGACGCCTCCAGCGGCAGGTGACCTCGGTCCGCGAGGTCAACGGCGTCGACGGCCGCGTCCTGTCCAGCGAGGTGTTCACCGCCGCCTCCGACGGCCGGATCGTCCCGCACGCGCCGATCGCCTGCCTGGAGGACCTGATCGCCCACGGCTACCGGCCGGCCGGGACCTGGGGATGACACCGTGATCACCTACACGAACTTCCCTGCGACGGCGGCCGGTTCCCTCGGCGCCGGGCCGTTCTCCACCCCCGCCCTCTCCGGCCCCGCCCCGTCCGGCTCCGTGCTCTCCGGTCCCGTGCTTGCCAGCCCCGTGCTCTCCGGCCCTGTGCTCTCCGCCCTCGCCTGCGGTGTCGCCGTCGGCGGCGGGATCGCGCTGCTGGTCGCCGCCCTCCGCGGGCTGCCCGCCAAGCCGGACCACGAACGCCGCCGCGCGGCCGAGCGGGCCGCCGCCCTGGCCCGGTTCGCCGGTCGCCGCGGCTCGTTCGCCGCGCTCGCCGGTCTGGCCGTCCTGCTGCTGACCCGCTGGACGGTCGCCGGACTGGCCACCGCCGTCCTCGTCTTCTTCTGGGACCGTCTCTTCGGCGGCGCCGCCGAGGAACGCGCCGCCATGAAGCGGGTGGAGGCGCTCGCGTCGTGGACCGAGTCGCTGCGCGACACCATCGCGGGCGCCGTCGGCCTGGAGCAGGCCATCCCGGCCTCCGCGCGCGCCGCCGCCCCCGTGCTCCGCCCCCATCTGGACGCCCTCGTCGACCGGTTGCGGGCCCGTACCCCGCTGCCCGACGCGCTCCAGGTCCTCGCCGACGAGATCGACGACGCGTCCGCCGACATCATCGTCGCCGCCCTCATCCTCAACGCCCGCCTCCGCGGCCCCGGTCTGCGGCAGGTCCTCGGCGCGCTCGCCAAATCGGCGCGCGAGGAGGTCGACATGCGGCAGCGCGTGATGGCCCAACGCGCCGCCACCCGCCGCTCGGTACAGATCGTGGTCGCGGTGTCGATCGCGTTCGTCCTCGGACTGTCCGTGTTCAACCGGGAGTTCGTCGAGCCGTACGGCACTGCGGTCGGCCAGCTCGTCCTCGCCTGCGTGTGCGGACTGTTCGGACTCGGCTTCTGGTGGCTGCGCAAGCTGTCCACCATCGAGACCCCCGAACGGTTCCTGGTCCGGGACACGTCGTCGGTCCGCCTCGTCCGCCCCCGTACGGCGGCCCCCACACAGCCACCCCTCCCCAGCCACCCGACCCACCCCCACCCCGGCGCCGCCCCGGCGCGCCCGGCACCCGACGAAGGGGTATGTCCGTGAGCCTCACGATGCCGGTCGTCGTCGGCGTGATCCTCGGGCTCGGCGTCTACGTCCTGGTCCGCGCCCTCCTGCCGACCCGCCGCAGCGCGGTCGCCCAGGTCGCCCGCATCGACGCGCTGCGGGCGCGCGGAACGGCGTACGAGGCACCCCGGCGGCCCGCCGCGGAGAGCGGTGGGCGGCTGGGCGCGCTGCGCGCCGAGGTCGGCCGCCGGGTCGCCGACCTCTACCGGCAACAGGGCTGGGAGCAGCACTCGTTGCGCGCCGACCTCAACGTCCTGGAGCGCGGCTGGGACGGCTTCCTCGCCACCAAGACACTGCTCGCCGCCGCCGGACTGCTCTTCGGGCCGCTGCTGTTCGCGGTGGTCCGCACGCTGGGCTTCGGCAGCGGTGCCGTCGTGCCGGTCTGGCTCGCCCTGCTCTGCGCGGCGCTGTTCTTCTTCCTGCCCGACCTGGAGGTACGGCGGGACGCGGCGGCCAAACGGCGCGACCTGCGGCGGGTGATCGGCGCCTACCTCGACCTGGTGTCGATGAGCCTGGCGGGCGGCCGGGGCCTGCCCGAGGCGCTGATGTCGGCGGCGGAGATCTCCGACGGCTGGGCCAACCAGCGCATCCGCAGCGCCCTCGCCGACGCCCGGATCACCGGCGTCAGCCAGTGGCAGGCGCTCGGCGCGCTCGGCGAGGAACTGGGCGTGGAGGAGCTGAAGGACCTGTCGGCGTCGCTGGCGCTGGTCGCGGACGACGGCGCCAAGGTCAGGGAGTCCCTGGCCTCCCGCGCCGAGACGATGCGGCACCGGGAACTCGCCGACATCGAGGGCAGCGCGGGGGAGAAGTCCCAGTCGATGCTCGTCGCCCAACTCCTGCTCTGCGCGGGGTTCCTGGTGTTCCTGATCTTCCCGGCGGCGATGCGGGTGTTCCAGGTGTGAACGCGTCCCGCACGGCCCCGGGCGCCCACCCCGGACGCGGCCCCCTCAGCAGACCTGCCGCTCCGGCACCCGACCACCGGTACCGGGCCACCGGCCCCCGACCACCGGCACTGGCACCGGGCCACCGGTCCCTGCGCTCCACCGCCGCCCGCCGCCCGCTGACCGCTCGATCCTCTCGAAAGGACAACTCGCCATGAACGGACGGACCTTCCGCACCGGCATTCCGGCCGTGGACTTCCTCGTCACCTTCCTCCGGGGCCGGGTCGAGCGCGCCCGCTCCGGTGAACTCGACCGGGGTGCCTCGGCGGTGGAGTGGGTGATCATCTCCGCCGTCGTGGTGGCGATCGTCGGCGTCGTGGCCGCCATCATCAACCAGGCGCTGAGCGACGGCGCGGAGAAGGTCGGCGACTGCATCGAGGGCGCCGGCGCGAGCAAGACCTGCTGAACGGACGTACGCGACGACGGGGTGACGTGACGGCATGAGTACGGGGACGAGAGCGGGAGCGAGAAGGCGGGTGCGGCGCCGTACGGCCGTCGCGCGCGGTGACTCCGGCATGAGCGCGATCGAGTTCGTCTTCCTCACCCCCGTCCTCTTCTTCATGATCTTCGCGACGGTGCAGTTCGCGCTCTACTTCTTCGCGGACCACGTCGCCCAGGCGGCGGCCCAGGCCGGGGCCCGCAAGGCACGGGCCATGGCCCACGAGAACCCCGGCGGCTGGCGGGGCGCCGCGGGCGAGGTCGTGGACTCGTACATCGCCCAGCTGGGGCCGCAGTTGGTGCTGGCCCCGGACGTACGGCCGGTCCAGCCCGAGCCGGACACGGTCGGCGTGGAGATCACGGCACGGGTGCCGACGGTCTTCCCCGGTCTGGACCTCACCGTGCACGCGCGGTCGGTCGGCCCGGTCGAGCGGTTCGTCGAGGACGGGGTGAACTGACCATGCCCGCGCAGCTCCTGGCGCGCGCCGACCGCGGCATCTCCACCGTCGAGGTGGTGATCCTCGCCCCCGTGATGATCCTCTTCGTCCTCGTGCTCGTCGCCTTCGGCCAACTGGTCGACGGACGAGGCGCCTTGGACGGCGCGGCGCGGGACGCGGCCCGTGCCGGATCGATCCAGAAGGACCCGGCGACCGCCCTCGCGGAGGCCCACAGGGCGGCCCGCGCGAACCTCCAGGACGTCTGCTCCGGGCCGGTGTCGGTCACGCAGACCAGCCCCGGATTCGCACCCGACACCCTCTTCACGGTTGAGGTGAGCTGCGAGGTGCGCGGCCTGGCCATGCTGGGCCTCGACATCCCCACCACCCTGACGTCCCGCTTCAGTTCACCCCTGGACCCCTTCCGGAGAGCGGCATGAGCGCGCACGTACGCACCTGGCGCGCCGCCCCCGGCAACGGCGCCCCCGGCAACGGCGTCCGGGGCACGGGCGACCGGGGCTCCGGCGCGGGTGCCGTCATCGTCTTCGCCCTGGTCTTCCTCTCCCTCTCCGCCTTCGTCATCGACGGCGGCCTCGCCATCTCCCAGCGCGAACGCGCCGCCGACATCGCCGAACAGGCCGCCCGCTACGCCGCCCAGGACATCGACCGCGAAGCCCTCTACGAGAACGAGGGCGGCGACGCCCCCATCAACGCGGGCACCTGCGACGCCCGAGTCCGCGCCTTCGCCCGCGAGATGGACCTTTCCGCCTCCGACACCGCCGCCACCCACTGCGTCACCGCCACCGCCGACCAGGTCGAGGTGGAGGTCCGGCTCACCTACGAACCCGTCCTCACCGGTCTGTTCTTCGGCGGCGACGTCGTCGTCCGGGGCCGGGCCGTCGCGGAGAACCTGGTGGGGTGACCGCGACAGGGAGGACCGGCGTCACCACTCCTCCCTGAAATCCCTCCCGTCACCCGATCAGCCACCATTGCCCGATCAGCCACCGTCACCCACTCCACCCACTCCACCCACGACCCAGGAACCCGCCATGGCGCGACGCAACACCACAAGCCCTTCGGGCAGTTCGCCGGGACCGAGGAACCGCACCCCGCAGCCGGTGCGGGTGCGGCGGCGGTCGGCCGGGGACGTCGTCAAGGCGTTCCTCGCCCTCGTGGCGCTCCTCGCGTTGGTCGTCGGGGTGCCCGGCGCGCTCGCCGTGTCCGTGGGCTGGCCGCTGCCGCACGAGGCGCCGAGCGCCGACTGGCTCCAGGACGAGATCACGGTCTCGACGTTCGTCGACCTCCTGACCGTCGTGGTCTGGCTCGCGTGGGCGCAGTTCGCCGCCTGTGTGCTCGTCGAGGCGCGGGCCGCGCTCTCCGGTGTGGGCGTGCCGGGCCGGGTGCCGGGAGCGGGGCCGAGTCAGCTGCTCGCCCGGCAGCTCGTGGCCGCCGTGCTGCTGGTCGGCGCGACCGCGGCGAGCTTCACTCCGGGCCTCTCGCAGCTCGGCCAGGGACCGGACGGCCCCTCGCGGGAGAGTGTGGCCGCCGCCCAGCGGGTTCCGGGCGGGCTGCTGACCCAGCAACGCGAGCAGGCCGCCGCCGGCACCGCCGCGGCCGTCGCCGAGCAGGCGTCGCACGCCGCCGCGCGCGCCGAGGCCGCCGCCCGCCCGTACGGCGACACGAAGTTCTACCGCATCCAGCCGCCGGAGGGCCGCCACCACGACTCCCTCTGGGAGATCGCCGCGCGCCACCTCGGCGACGGCCGCCGGTACAAGGAGATCCACGCCCTCAACAAGGACCGGGTCCAGCCGGACGGCTCCCGCCTCTCCGAGGCCAGCCTCATCCGCCCCGGCTGGATCATGGAGATGCCCGGCGACGCCCGCGGCGGCGACCTCGTCGAGCTGCCCGAGGACCGGGCCCAGGTCTCCCCGGAGGTCCGCGAACAGATCCACGACTACGCCCGCACCGGCACCGACCACACCGAGCACGCTCCCGGCGCAGGCGCAGGGACAGGAGCGGCCGCGCCCGGCAGAGGTACCGCCGACGGCACCACCCCCGCCCTCCCCGGCCAGCGCCCCGCCGAGCCCCCGACCCCCTCCACCGAAGCCCCGTCCACCGAGGCCCCGTCCACCGAAGCCCCCTCCACAACGGCCCCCTCCGCGGACGCCCCTTCCCCGCACGCCCCCCTCCCCGGCCTCCCCGAGTCTCTGCTCGCCGCGCCCTTCCTCGCCGCCGGTCTCCTCGCCGCCCTCGGTCGCCGTCGCCGGCAACTGCTGTGGCAGTCGGCGCTGGGCGCGGTCGGCGGGCGGCGCGGCCTGGAGCCGCCCACGCCGACCGGTGACGCCCTGGACGTCCAGGACGCGCTGCTGGTCGGCGCCGACCCCGAGGGCGTACGCCTGCTGGACCGGTCGCTGCGCGGCCTCGCCGGGTCGCTCGCCGCCGAGTCGCGCGGGCTGCCCGTCGTCCACGCGGCCTGGCTCACCGCCGGTGACCTGCACCTCCAGCTCGCGCAGCCGTCCGGCAGGCCGCCGACGCCGTGGCGGCAGGGCCAGGACCAGACGTTCTGGGTCCTCGCCCGCACCGACGCCGAAGGGTACGGCGACACCGACACCGACTCCGACTCCGATGTCGCCGCCCCGTACCCCGGCCTGGTCTCCCTCGGCACCATGGACGACTCCCGGCTGCTGCTCAACCTGGAGGCGCTGCCCGGCATCGTCTCGGTGAGCGGGCGGCAGGCCGACCGGGCCGCCCTGTTCGCCTCCGTCGCCGCCGAACTCGCCACCAGCGGCTGGTCGGACCGGATGACGCTCACCCTGGTCGGCTTCGGCGAGGACCTCACCCCGCTCGCCCCGAACCGCATCCGCCACCTCGACGGCACCGGGGCGCTCATCGAGACGATGGACGCCGAGACCCGGCAGCGCCGGAGCGCGCTCGGCGCCGCCGGACACGACTCCGTCCTCACCGGCCGCACCGGGCCCGCCCAGCACACCCGTTGGGCCCCGCACCTGGTCCTCCTCGCCGCCGAACCGTCCGCCGAGGACGCCGTACGCCTCGCCGAACTCGCTTCCGACGCCAGCAGGTTGGGCATCGGCTACCTCGTCGGCACCGGCAGCGGCGAACTCCCGGGCGCTGCCTGGGAGATGGAGGTCACCGCCGAGGGCAGGCTGCTCGCCCCGCTGCTCGGACTGGAGTTGACGGCCCAGATCCTGCCCGTCGCCCACCAGCGCGCCGTGGTCGAGCTGTTCGTCACGGCCGACCCCGGCGACGGCCCCGGAGGCGGCCCCGACGGACCCACCACCCCGCCCTTCCTCGTCGACGTCAGCGAGCAGGGACGGCCCGCCGTCT
Organism: Streptomyces sp. NPDC091281; assembly: GCF_044757425.1. Lineage (NCBI taxonomy): Bacteria > Bacillati > Actinomycetota > Actinomycetes > Kitasatosporales > Streptomycetaceae > Streptomyces > Streptomyces sp. NPDC091281. The sequence goes on from NZ_JBIVUY010000016.1 coordinate 160,641, forward strand.
ACGCCCGCCTCGTCGGCGCGTACGAGGTGATCGGCCCCGACGCCCCCGACGGCGACCGCGGCCCGCTGCTGCACGAGGCGCTGGCCCTGCTCCTGCTGCACCGCGAGGGCGTCCACCCGCGCGTCCTCACCTCCGCGCTCTGGCCGCGCGGCGTCACCGACGACGTCCGCGACGCCCTCCTGGCCCGGCTGCGGGCCTGGCTCGGCACCGACCCGGACGGCACGCCCCGGCTGGCGGCGGACGCGGCCGGGCGGCTCGTCCTCGCCCGGTCGGTCGTCTCCGACCTGGACGTCCTGCGCTCGCTCTACCACGAGGCCACCCAGGGCAGGGGCGTCGAGAGCCGGGCGGTCCGCGGGCGGCTCCTCACCGACGCGCTGGTGCTGGTGCGCGGGCCGCTGCTGGCCGACCGCCCCGCGGGCCGCTACCGCTGGCTCACCCACGAGATCGTCGACGCCCGACTCCCGCTGCTGGTCGCGGACATCGGGCTCGCGCTGGCCGCGTTCCACCTGGAGAAGGGCCGCGCCGAGCAGGCCGTGGAGGCGCTGAACGCGGCCCTGCGCACCGCCCCCGACGACGAGCGGCTCACCCACGAGCTGCTGCGTGCCGTCCACGGCACCGGCGACACCGACCGGCTCACCGCCCTCGCCGCCGACCTCGTCGCCCGGAGCGGCGCGCGCGGGGTGCCGCCGCGCACCGAGGCCCTGCTCGACGAACTCCTCCCGACCTGGCGGGACGGCACGGCGGCGGCCTCATGACCTCGCTCACCGCCCCCGACCTGCTGCTCCTCGCCCTGGCGGCGGCCTGGGGCGCGGCCACCGGCGCCCTCCTGCCGAGGGCCGCGTACCGCTTCTCGGTCCCGCTCGACGACCCGCAGGACCCGTCCACGGAAGACCCCGCTACGGAAGTCCCTGCTACGGAAGTCCCCGCTACGAGGGACCCCGCCACGGAGGACACGCCCTCGGAGGCCCCGGCACCGGCGGACCGCGCCACCGACGAGGCACCCGCAGGCGAGGCACCCGCAGGCGAGGCCCCCACCGACGAGCCACCCGCCCCCCTTCCCCCCTGGCGCCACACCTGCCCCTCCGGCCACCCCTTCCCCACCCCCACCGGCCCCCGCTCCTGGACCGGCCCCGCCCGCTGCCCCTCGTGCCCCGCCACCGTGCCCCCGTACGGTCCCCGCGCCTGGCCGCTCGCCACGGTGACCGCGCTGCTCTGCGCCCTGGCGGCGTCGGCCACGGGCGTCCGCCCCGAACTGGCCGTGTGGCTGCTGCTCACGCCGGTCGGGGTGCTGCTCGCCGCGGTGGACCTGCGGGTGAAGCGGCTGCCCGACCCGCTGACCCTGCCCCTCGCGGCCACCGCCCTCGCCCTCCTGGGCGTGGCCGCGCTGCTCCCCGAGCACGCCGGGCACTGGACGACGGCGCTGCTCGGCACGCTCGCGCTGGGCACCGGCTACCTCGTCCTGCACCTGATCAGCCCCGGCGGCATGGGCTTCGGCGACGTCAAGCTCGCCCTCGGCGCGGGCGCCGTCCTCGGCTGGTACGGCTGGCCCACGCTCATGCTCGGCACCCTCGCCGGGTTCGTCCTCGGCGCCCTGTACGGCGTCGCCCTCCTCGCCACCGGCCGCGCGGACCGCCGGACGGCGATCCCGTACGGCCCGTTCCTGATCGCGGGCGCGTACCTGGGGGTGCTGGTGGGCGCGTACACGGCCTGAGCCGGAACGCCCCGCCCCCGTCCCGCGCGTGGACCGCCGAGCGCCCGCCCGGAACGGCGGAACCGCTGGACGCCCGCCCCTCCCGCCTGATGACATGGCGACGACGGTCACGAGGGTGACCGGCGCGACAGGGAACGAGGCGGGGGACCATGCACGACGACCCGAGCGAGGACGAGATCCTGGCCGCCGGGCTGGCCGCCCTGGCGGGCTCCGTCGGCGGCGGCCGGGGCGGGCTGACCGGCCGGGTCGCGCGCCGGATGAAGAAGAACGTCCACGAGACGGACGTCCCCCTGCCGCTGCCGTACGAGCGGGCCGTCGGGTACGTCACCGCCTTCCTCGCGGGCCACGGCCGTCCGCTGGAGGCCACCCTGAGCGCCGCCGACGCCACCTCTGTGACGCTGCGCATGGTCACCGGCGGCGGGGCGGGCGGCCTCAACCCCGTCGTCGTGACCGCCGTGGTCACCGCGGCCGGTGACGCCGCCGTCACGGTCCGGCTCCGCGCGGCGGCCAAGGAGGGCCTGATCAAGCAGCGGGCGGGGGAGAAGACGGCCGTACGGCTGGCGGCGGAGCTGGCCGCAGGGGCGTGACCCCGCGCCCTCGGAGCCGCCCCGCGCGCCCTGGGGCGACCGCTGCCTGACGTGATCCGCCGGGAGCCCCTGGCGTAGGCTGGCACGGTCCGTCCACAACCCTTGACGAAAGGGACGCTCCGGTGACCGAGAAGGCCGACCTCCAGTCCGTGCTGGACCGTGCCGCCGAGGGCGGGCGGATCACCCCCGAGGAGGCGCTCGACCTCTACCGGGACGCGCCGCTGCACGCGCTGGGCTCCGCCGCCGACGCCGTGCGCCGCAGGCTGTACGCCGGGACCGAGCACATCGCGACGTACATCATCGAGCGGAACATCAACTACACCAACGTCTGCGTCACGGCCTGCCGCTTCTGCGCGTTCTACGCGGCCCCCAAGGACAAGGACAAGGGCTGGACCCGCGACCTCGACGACATCCTGCGCCGCTGCGCGGAGACCGTCGAACTCGGCGGCACGCAGATCATGTTCCAGGGCGGCCACCACCCGGACTACGGCGTCGAGTACTACGAGCACCACTTCTCCGCGATCAAGAAGGCGTTCCCGCAGCTCGTCATCCACAGCCTGGGGGCGAGCGAGGTCGAGCACATGGCGCGGATCTCCAAGGTGTCGGTGGAGGAGGCGATCCAGCGCATCCACACCGCCGGTCTCGACTCCTTCGCGGGCGCGGGCGCCGAACTGCTCCCGGCCCGCCCGCGCAAGGCGATCGCCCCGCTCAAGGAGTCCGGCGAACGCTGGCTGGAGATCATGGAGGCCGCCCACAACCTGGGCGTGGAGTCCACCTCCACGATGCTGATGGGCACGGGCGAGACCAACGCCGAACGCATCGAGCACCTGCGGATGATCCGTGACGTCCAGGACCGCACGGGCGGCTTCCGGGCGTTCATCCCGTACACGTACCAGCCCGAGAACAACCACCTCAAGGGCCGCACGCAGGCGACGCTCTTCGAGTACCTGCGGATGATCGCCATCGCCCGCCTGTTCCTCGACAACGTCCGCCACATCCAGGGATCCTGGCTCACCACGGGCAAGGAGGTCGGCCAACTCTCCCTGCACTACGGCGCGGACGACCTCGGCTCGATCATGCTGGAGGAGAACGTCGTCTCCTCGGCCGGGGCCAAGCACCGCTCCAACCGCCTGGAGATCATCGACCTGATCCGCAAGGCGGGCCGCGTCCCGGCGCAGCGCGCGACGACGTACGAGCACCTCGTCGTCCACGACGACCCGGCGAACGACCCGGTCGACGAGCGCGTCGCCTCGCACATCTCGTCCGTCGCGATCGAGGGCGGCACCGCCCACCCCGAGCTGAAGCTGCTCACCTCCAACTAGTCCCGGCCCGGCCCCACTTGCTGACGATCCACCGCCCGCTCGCCGACGACTCGGTCTCCGTCCTGGTCGACGGCGACCGGATCGTCGCCCTCGGCCCCTACGCCGGCCTCGACGCGGCGCACGGCGACCGCGCCCGCCTGCGCGAGTGGGCGGGCACCCTCGCCGCCGGACGCCACGAGCCGGACGCCGTACGGCAGTTGGAGACCCTCTACTGGCCCGACCCGCGCGAGGCCGCCGAGTTCGGCACCGAGCCGCTGCCCGCCGCGTCGGTCCCGATGACGGACACCCGCTGGGGGGCCAGCGCCCGGCGCGGGCTCCAGCGGATGCTGGGCCGCGGCGTGACCGCCGTCGCGGGCCCCTTCACCCGCCCGCCCGTCCGCACCGCCGTCCACCGCTCCGGCCTCTCCGTCACCTCCACCGCCCCCGCGCCCCCGGCCCCGGGCGCCCGCGCCGACTTCACCGTCCTCGCGGCGGACGGCACCAGCCTGGTCACGGTGGTCGGCGGACGGCTGCTGCACCGGCGGGCCTGAGACGCCCGCTCGTCGGCGCCGCCGCGCGGGGCGAGCTGCATCGGCTCGGGGGGCTGCTGCAAGAATGGGCGGGTGACCCGTGCCTCCCTGAACAAGCAGCCCCACGAAGTCGCCTCGATGTTCGACCACGTGGCGGAACGGTACGACCTGACCAACGACGTGCTGTCGCTCGGCCAGGACCGCCGCTGGCGCAAGGAGGTGGCGCGGGCCGTCGACGCGCGTCCCGCGCAGAAGGTCCTCGACCTCGCGGCCGGTACGGCGACCTCCTCGCTGCCCTTCGCCCGCTCCGGCGCCTACGTCGTGCCCTGCGACTTCTCCCTCGGCATGCTCCAGGTCGGCAAGCGCAACCACGGCTGGCTGCCGTTCACCGCCGGGGACGCGACGCGGCTGCCGTTCAAGGACGACACCTTCGACGCCGTGACGATCTCCTTCGGCCTGCGCAACGTCCAGGACTACGACGCGGCGCTGCGCGAGATGCACCGGGTGACCCGGCCCGGCGGACGCGTCGTGATCTGCGAGTTCTCCCACCCGACGTGGGCGCCGTTCCGCACCGTCTACACCGAGTACCTGATGCGCGCCCTGCCCCCGGTCGCCCGCGCGGTCTCCTCCAACCCGGACGCCTACGTCTACCTCGCCGAGTCCATCCGCGCCTGGCCCGACCAGCCGGCCCTCGCCGAGCACCTGCGCGAGGCGGGCTGGTCCAAGGTCGCCTGGCGCAACCTGACGGGCGGCGTCGTCACCCTGCACCGCGGCTTCAAGGCGAGCTGAGCCCTCGTACGGCCTCACGCGCCCCGGCCCGGCGACCCCCGGCCCGGTGACCCGTGTCCCCGAGGCCCCCGTCCCGTCCCGGCCCCGGGGCTCAGTGGCCGATCGCGGCGAACGGGTCGCCCGGTGAGTCCAGCTCGCGCTGCATCCCGCCCCCGCCCGGCGGCGGCAGCCGCGGCTCGCGCACGCCCGCGCCGCCCCCGCCCTCCCCGTCGGCCAGGTCGAACCAGACCGTGATCACGGCTCCGCGCGGCACTTCGACTCCGGGCGGCGGGTACTGCCGTACGACGTAGTCCACGACCGTGTGCAGGAAGTCGGGCCGGTCGGGCGCGGCCAGCAGGACGCCGTGGACCGTCGCGGTCTCGCGCGCGTCCATGGCCATCAGACCGACGAGCCGCGGCACGCGCACTTCGGGTGTTTTGGGCCGTATGAGCACAGATGTCACCCCCAGCGGTACTGGAAGGGTAACCGGCCGACCCCCCTGTCCGGAAGCCGCACCTGTCTTTCCGTGACAATCGACTACGGGGCGTCACCGAAAGGGAGTTGGCCGTTCCGCCGTCCCTTCGCCCGTGACGCTCCGGTCCGCTACAGCGCCAGGCGGTAGCAGTGGCCCTCCTGCCCGGAGACCGGCGTGGTGAAGACGTCCGCGAGCCGCATCCCCAGCCGCTGGGTCACCGCGACCGAGCGGGCGTTGCGGGAGAGGACCATCGCCACCACCTCCGGCACCCCGGCCGCGCGCACCCGCTCCAGCGTCGTCAGCGCCGCCGCCGTCGCGTACCCCTGCCCCCAGAACTCCCGGCCGAGCCGCCAGCCGATCTCGATCTCGCCCGTCGGCCCCCACTCCCGCTCCCACGGCTGGGCGCCGGTGAAGCCGATCACGCGGTCCGACGCGTCGAGCATCGTCCAGAGACAGAAGCCGCGTTCGGCGTCGTGACGGCGCTGCCGGGCGGTGAGTTCCTCGTAGTCGCACAGGTCCGCCGACCGGCCGCCGTGGAACTCCATCACCTCGGGGTGGTCGAACAGCCGGTGCCAGGCCACCGCGTCCTCGTCGGTGGGGACACGCAGCCGGACGACGGGATCGACGCGGGGGGACGGGGTCACGGGGCAGCCCTTCAGCCGGGTGATCAATTCTGCTGAATAGACTGCCCATGTCCAGTGCCGGACGGCACGCAGATTGCGAACTCTGGGGAGATCCCGCCGTGACCGTCGAGACCCAGCCCCTCGCCCAGCCCCTCTCCGACCACACGGCCGACGTGATCGTGGTCGGCGCGGGACCGGCGGGCTCCACCACCGCCTACCACCTCGCCAAGGCCGGACTCGACGTCCTCCTGCTGGAGAAGACCGAGTTCCCGCGCGAGAAGGTGTGCGGCGACGGCCTCACGCCCCGCGCGGTGAAACAGCTCGTCGCCATGGGCATCGACATCTCCGAGGAGGCGGGCTGGCTGCGCAACAAGGGGCTGCGCATCATCGGCGGCGGTGTCCGCCTCCAGCTCGACTGGCCGGATCTGGCCTCCTTCCCGGACTACGGACTCGTCCGCAAGCGCGACGACTTCGACGAGCAGCTCGCCCGCCAGGCCCAGAAGGCGGGCGCCCGCCTCCACGAGCGCTGCAACGTCGGCGCCCCCGTCGTCGACGAGCGCACCGGCCGGATCACCGGCGTCCACGCCAAGCTCGGCGAGGACAAGCGCGAAGTCACCTTCCACGCGCCGCTGGTGGTCGCCGCCGACGGCAACTCCACCCGCCTCTCCCTGGCGATGGGCCTGCACCGCCGCGAGGACCGCCCGATGGGCGTCGCCGTCCGCACGTACTTCACCAGCCCCCGCCACGAGGACGACTACCTGGAGTCCTGGCTGGAGCTGTGGGACCGCCGCGGCCCCGGCGAGGACCGGCTGCTGCCCGGCTACGGCTGGATCTTCGGCATGGGCGACGGCACCTCCAACGTCGGCCTCGGCGTCCTCAACACCTCCGACTCCTTCAAGGAGCTGGACTGGCGCGAGGTGCTCAAGGCGTGGTGCGCGTCGATGCCGGAGGACTGGGGCTACACCCCCGACAACATGACCGGCCCGATCCGCGGCGCGGCCCTGCCGATGGCGTTCAACCGCCAGCCGCACTACACCAAGGGCCTCCTCCTCGTCGGCGACGCGGGCGGCCTCGTCAACCCGTTCAACGGCGAGGGCATCGCGTACGCCATGGAGTCCGGCCAGATCGCCGCCGACGTCATCGTCCAGGCCCACGCCCGCGCCACCCCCGCGCAGCGCGAGACGGCCCTCCAGGGCTACCCGCGCGTCCTCAAGGACACCTACGGCGGCTACTACACGCTGGGCCGCGCCTTCGTGAAGCTGATCGGCAACCCGCGCGTCATGAAGGTCGCCACCCAGCGCGGCCTGACCCACCCCGTCCTGATGAAGTTCACGCTGAAGATGCTCGCCAACCTCACCGACCCGCACGGCGGCGACGCGATGGACCGCATCATCAACGGCCTGAGCAAGGTGGCTCCCCGAGCTTGACGATTCAATGCCGGGCCGTTCGTCGGACAGTCGAGCGGCTCGGCTCGCGGTGTTCGGCCGTCACACGTTGACGATCTTCACTTTCGGTGAGCCGGGAAGCTCCTCGGCGGCCTTGCACAGTGCGGGGATGTGCGACTTGTCAGAAGTGACGAGTAGGACCGGGGGAGTGCAGAGTGCTGCCGTGGCGACCACGAGGGCGTCCACGAGGCATTCGTGTCCGTCGAGTCCTGAGATGTCGAGCAGCTTCGCCGCGGCGTCGGTCACCGCGTCGTTGACCGGTTTCACATCGAACCGGGACAGCAGGAAGTGGAGCCGCTTGGCGGCTTCCCCGGTGCGGCGCACTTCCAAGGGCGTCAGGGCGGACAGCGCCACGCGTCGGCCGCTCTGCTGGGCGACCTCGATGCGCGCACGCATCCCTTCATCGCCGTCGACGTGCAGGGAAAGCCCTTGGGCGTCCAGGACGAGCGTGCCCTCGCTCTTCGCCTTGATCTTGAGCCGCTTGCTTACCACTCCTCCTCCGCCTGACGCCGCGCTTCGGCGGAGACGGGGCCGAACGCCTTGCGGTCGGCGGTCACGACCTCACGGAGCTTCTGCGCGGCGAGCCATTCCTCCAGGGCTTCGGCCACGACGGAGGAGAACCCGCTCTTGCCGGCGCGTTCTTCGACTTCCTTGATCAACGACTGGGCGAGCGACACGGATCTTTTACCGGCTCGCTCGACGGCCTGGGGTGCCACGTGACTGCTCATATCTAAAACGTACCACCGGCGGTAGGAAATTTCTTGTCCGGTGGTTACCCCAGTGGAACCAAGGTGGCCCCGAAGGCCTGACGGCCCGCCGCCCGGACGGCTCCCGCGCGCGCCGAAGGGCCGCTGCCCCCGAGCGGCAGCGGCCCTTCCGCGTGTTGCTGTTCAGCTGTTCAGCCGTCCCACGGGCCGCTCAGCGGCCGGTAGTCGGGGTTCCCGCGTCTGCGACCGCGGGTTCCCGCGTCCCGCGTCTCAGAGGACGCGCACCGCTCCCGAGGCCGGGTAGCCGGAGAGGTCCTGGATGACGACGCCCTTGGAGGGGTTCGCGGCGTCCAGGTACTGGCCGTCGCCGATGTAGACGCCGACGTGGTACGCCGAGCCCTTGCCGCCCCAGTACAGGATGTCCCCGACCTGGATGTTGGAGAGGGAGACGTCGGTGCCGGCCATCGACTGGTCCTGCGAGACCCGCGGCAGGTCCACACCCACCTGCCGGAACGCGGCCTGCACGAGGCTGGAGCAGTCCCACGCGTTGGGGCCGGTGGCGCCCATCACGTAGGCGTCGCCGAGCTGCGCCCTGAGGAACGAGATGACGGTGCCGACGCTGCCGCTGGCGGGCGCGGAGACCGTGTCCGACGAGGACGTGGAGGCCGACGAGGCGGTCGAGAGGTTCGCGCGCTCCGTGGAGCGGGACACGGCGGCCTCGGCGGCGGCCCGGCGGGCCTCCTCGGCGGCCTTCTTCTTCGCCGCGACCTTCTTCGCCTCGGCGAGGTCCTTCTTGGCCTCCTTGGCGGCGGCCGCGGCGGCGGCGTCGCGCTCGGCGGCGAGCTGGTAGTTCGCGGCCGCCTGCTGGGTGGCGTTCGCGGACTGCGCGACCTGGGCGGCCACGTCACCGGTGAGCACGGGCAGTTCGAGCGTCTGCGTCACCGGCTCGGCGGCGTTGGCCGATCCGGCCGCGGTGGCCACGGCCAGCGAGCCGAGTACACCACTGGCGACTCCGGCCCGCATCGCGATCGTGGACGCGCTGCGGCGGGGTTTCCGGTGGCTGCGTATGAGAGCGGTGTGGGACATGGGTACTAGCGGTATCAGGGGCTCCTCCATACCTACAAGAAACGTGGGCTGCGCCACAATTGTTCAACGGCGACCCCGAACACCCGCCGTGTCGCCCTTTATTGACGCCGTAACGGACATTGCGGACGTCGACGATCATGCCTGTGATCATGGGCTTTCGTCGTTACGCCCGGTTTGCCCCGTGCCTACCATCGGTGAAGACCGTTGGCCAAGCCCGGTTCTCAGCCGCCTCTCATGATGTGGCGCAGGTCACGGAACGGTTAACGGAACCCCCGCGTCCGGAGCGCGCGCCCGGCGGGAGTGGATCACCGCCCCCGCTCGTGAACGCGTGCACGCGTCCACATCGGCTTCCGGAACTCCCTCTGATGTGTGAACGCGTCCTCTATCAGGGGCCCCCGTCCAGCGCCAATTTGCATGCAGCGGAACTCTCTTGATATGGAGACGCCCCTCCTGGCCTGCGGTGACGAGCATAAATGTCACTTCTTGTGATCACTCTGACGCTTCGCGTATGAAGATCACTGCTGATATGACTTCATGATCGTTCGTCAGGTGGTGGAGATCACAAAGCTTGTGCAATACCCCGTGTCGCAGATCACAGAGCGGCAGGCATAGGATGCGAGGCAGTTGGGCTTGTGACCTGCTTCACATGTTCTCGATCTTCGTCGGTACAGGCGGTGTTCGGGGGGTGCGTGGGGCGGGTGGGACCAGTGATCCGAACTGGTCGGGCCCTTGCCATCGCCAGCAGTCAGTGCCGACTGAGAGGAGCGAGGAGCGGTGAACGCGTATGCGCCCATCCTCGTACTGGGAGCCCTCGGGGCAGGCTTTGCGATCTTCTCCGTGGTCATGGCCACGCTGATCGGTCCGAAGCGGTACAACCGCGCCAAGCTCGAAGCCTACGAGTGCGGAATCGAGCCGACCCCCACGCCGGCCGGCGGCGGGCGCTTCCCCATCAAGTACTACCTGACGGCGATGCTCTTCATCGTCTTCGACATCGAGATCGTCTTCCTCTACCCCTGGGCCGTCACCTTCGACGCCCTGGGGCTTTTCGGGCTCGTGGAGATGCTGCTCTTCGTGCTCACCGTCTTCGTCGCCTACGCGTACGTGTGGCGGCGCGGCGGCCTGGAATGGGACTGAGGGGCCTTTAGTCATGGGACTCGAAGAAAAGCTGCCGAGCGGCTTCCTTCTGACCACCGTCGAGCAGGCCGCGGGATGGGTGCGCAAGGCGTCCGTCTTCCCCGCCACGTTCGGCCTCGCCTGCTGCGCCATCGAGATGATGACCACGGGCGCCGGCCGGTACGACCTGGCCCGCTTCGGCATGGAGGTCTTCCGCGGTTCGCCCCGCCAGGCGGACCTGATGATCGTCGCGGGCCGGGTCAGCCAGAAGATGGCGCCGGTGCTGCGGCAGGTCTACGACCAGATGCCGAACCCGAAGTGGGTGATCTCCATGGGGGTCTGCGCCTCCTCGGGCGGCATGTTCAACAACTACGCGATCGTCCAGGGCGTCGACCACATCGTCCCCGTCGACATCTACCTCCCGGGCTGTCCGCCGCGCCCCGAGATGCTGATGGACGCGATCCTCAAGCTCCACCAGAAGATCCAGGGCTCCAAGCTGGGCGTGAACGCCGAGGAGGCGGCCCGCGAGGCGGAGGAGGCGGCGCTCAAGGCCCTGCCCACGATCGAGATGAAGGGGCTGCTGCGGTGAGCGACGCAGGCGGCGCCACCGGCGCCGGAGACACCAACCCGGAGAAGGACCTCTCCGCCTCCAACCTCCCCGGCCAGCGCGGCCAGGGCGGTGAGGAGATCCGGGTCCAGCGCGGCATGTTCGGCGCCGACAAGGGCGGCGACACCTCGGGCTACGGCGGCCTGGTCCGCTCGATCCGGCTGCCCGGCGCGAGCGCCCGCCCCTACGGCGGCTGGTTCGACGAGGTCGCCGACGAACTGGAGGGCGCCCTGGAGGAACAGGGCCTGCTGCCGGAGAACGCCGTGGAGAAGACGGTCGTCGACCGCGGCGAACTCACCTTCCACATCGAGCGCGAGCACCTGGTCCGCGTCGCCCGCACCCTGCGCGACGATCCGGCCCTGCGGTTCGAACTCTGCACCGGCGTCAGCGGCGTCCACTACCCGCACGACAAGGGCCGCGAACTGCACGCCGTCTACCACCTGCGCTCGATCACCCACAACCGGCTGATCCGGCTGGAGGTCAGCGCCCCCGACGCCGACCCGCACGTCCCGTCCCTGGTGCCGGTCTACCCGACCAACGACTGGCACGAGCGTGAGACCTACGACTTCTTCGGCATCGTCTTCGACGGCCACCCGGCGCTGACGCGGATCATGATGCCGGACGACTGGCCGGGTCACCCGCAGCGCAAGGACTACCCCCTCGGCGGCATCGCCGTCGAGTACAAGGGCGCCCAGATCCCGGCTCCGGACCAGCGGAGGTCGTACTCGTGAGCACGCAGTCAGCATCGGCACGCGAGACCACCGAGGGAACCGTCTACACGGTCACCGGTGGCGACTGGGACGAGGTCGTCCAGTCCGCGGCCCGCGCCGACGACGAGCGCATCGTCGTCAACATGGGGCCCCAGCACCCGTCCACCCACGGAGTGCTCCGGCTCATCCTGGAGATCGACGGCGAGACGGTCACCGAGGCCCGCTGCGGCATCGGCTACCTGCACACCGGCATCGAGAAGAACCTCGAGTTCCGTACGTGGACGCAGGGCACCACGTTCGTGACGCGCATGGACTACCTCACGTCCTTCTTCAACGAGACCGCCTACTGCCTCGCCGTCGAGAAGCTCCTCGGCATCGAGGACCAGATCACCGAGCGCGCCAAGATCATCCGGGTGCTCCTGATGGAGCTGAACCGCCTCTCCTCCCACCTGGTGTGCATCGCCACCGGCGGCATGGAGCTGGGCGCCACCACGATCATGATCTACGGCTTCCGCGACCGGGAGATGATCCTCGACATCTACGAGCTGATCACCGGCCTGCGGATGAACCACGCCTACATCCGCCCCGGCGGACTCGCCCAGGACCTGCCGCCCGGCGCGGTCGACCAGATCCGCGAGTTCGTCAAGAAGATGCGCAAGAACCTCCCCGAGTACGACAAGCTCGCCACCGGGAACCCCATCTTCAAGGCCCGTATGCAGGACGTCGGTTACCTTGACCTGGCCGGCTGCATGGCCCTCGGCGCCACCGGCCCGATCCTGCGCTCCACCGGCCTCCCGCACGACCTGCGCAAGTCGCAGCCCTACTCCGGCTACGAGACGTACGACTTCGACGTCCCCACCGCCGACTCCTGCGACTCCTACGGCCGCTTCCTGATCCGGCTGGAGGAGATGCGCCAGTCGCTGCGGATCGTCGAGCAGTGCCTGGACCGGCTGGAGCCCGGCCCGGTCATGGTCGGCGACAAGAAGATCGCCTGGCCCGCCCAGCTCGCTCTCGGCCCCGACGGCCTCGGCAACTCCCTTGACCACATCAAGAAGATCATGGGCACCTCCATGGAGGCCCTGATCCACCACTTCAAGCTGGTCACCGAGGGCTTCCGCGTCCCCGCGGGACAGGCCTACGCGGCCGTCGAGTCCCCCAAGGGCGAACTCGGGGTGCACGCCGTGTCCGACGGCGGCACCCGCCCCTTCCGGGTCCACTTCCGCGACCCGTCCTTCACCAACCTCCAGGCCATGGCGGCGATGTGCGAAGGCGGCCAGGTCGCCGACGTCATCGTCGCCGTGGCCTCGATCGACCCCGTGATGGGAGGCGTCGACCGGTGACCACCTCTTCCTCGGAGCGAGGCGTCAGCCTGGGCATGCCCGAGCTGCCCGCGCCCGGCTACCCGGACGACGTCCGGGACCGGCTGGAGCGCGACGCGCGCGAGATCATCGCCCGCTACCCCGACTCCCGGTCCGCCCTCCTGCCCCTGCTGCACCTCGTGCAGTCGGAGGAGGGCCACGTCACCCGCACCGGCATGCGGTTCTGCGCCGACGTCCTCGACCTCACCACCGCCGAGGTCACCGCCGTCGCCACCTTCTACAGCATGTACCGGCGGCGGCCCAGCGGCGACTACCAGGTCGGCGTCTGCACCAACACCCTCTGCGCCGTCATGGGCGGCGACGCGATCTTCGAGGAGCTCCAGGAGTACCTCGGTGTCGGCAACGGCGAGACCACCGCCGACGGCAAGGTCACGCTGGAGCACATCGAGTGCAACGCCGCCTGCGACTTCGCGCCGGTCGTGATGGTCAACTGGGAGTTCTTCGACAACCAGACCGTGCAGAGCGCGAAGCGCCTGGTGGACGACCTGCGCGACGGCCGGACCGTGTCGCCCACGCGCGGGGCGCCGCTGTGCACCTTCAAGGAGACCGCCCGCATCCTCGCCGGGTTCCCGGACGAGCGCGAGGGCGCCGTCGAGGCGAGCGGCGGCGCGGGCCCGGCCTCCCTGGTGGGCCTGCGTCTGGCCCGCGGCGAGGCGACACCCGCCCGCGTCGTCCACCCGCGCGACGCGGGCCCGACCGGCACCGGCCCGAGCGCCACCGGACAGCGCGACGCCGGACCCCGCGGCACCGGCGCGCGCGACACCGCCGACGGCCGGGACGTGCACGAGCCGTCGCCCACCGAGCACCTCAGTTCGCACGACGCGCCGCAGGACACATCGGCCTCCGACCCCGCCCACCCGGCGGGGCCCGCAGCCGAGGAGGGGGAGTGATGACCTTGGCACCCGAGCTGAAAGGCAGCAGCCCCGAGAAGCTGCTCGCACCCGTGCTGTCGGCCTTCTGGGACGAGGACAGGTCCTGGAGCCTGGACGTCTACCGCCGCCACGAGGGATACGAGGGCCTGCGCAAGGCCCTCGCCATGTCGCCCGACGACCTGATCGCCTACGTCAAGGACTCCGGCCTGCGCGGGCGGGGCGGGGCGGGCTTCCCGACCGGCATGAAGTGGCAGTTCATCCCGCAGGGCGACGGCAAGCCGCACTATCTTGTTGTCAACGCCGACGAGTCGGAGCCGGGGACCTGCAAGGACATCCCGCTCCTCTTCGCGAACCCGCACAGCCTCATCGAGGGCATCGTGATCGCCTGCTACGCCATCCGGTCGTCGCACGCCTTCATCTACCTGCGGGGTGAAGTCGTCCCCGTCCTGCGGCGGTTGCACGAGGCCGTGCGCGAGGCCTATGCGGCGGGCTTCCTCGGCGAGAACATCCTCGGCAGCGGACTCGACCTCGAACTCACCGTGCACGCGGGGGCGGGCGCGTACATCTGCGGCGAGGAGACCGCGCTGCTGGACTCGCTCGAAGGCCGCCGGGGTCAACCGCGGCTGCGTCCTCCCTTCCCTGCCGTCGCGGGCCTCTACGCGTGCCCGACCGTAGTGAACAACGTCGAGTCCATCGCGTCGGTTCCCGCGATCCTGAACCAGGGCAAGGAGTGGTTCCGCTCGATGGGCAGCGAGAAGTCCCCGGGCTTCACGCTCTACTCCCTCAGCGGCCACGTCGCGAGCCCCGGCCAGTACGAGGCCCCCCTCGGCATCACCCTCCGCCAGCTCCTGGAGATGAGCGGCGGCATGCGGCCGGGACACCGCCTCAAGTTCTGGACCCCGGGCGGCTCCTCGACCCCGATGTTCACCGACGAGCACCTCGACGTCCCCCTCGACTACGAAGGGGTCGGCGCCGCCGGTTCCATGCTCGGCACCAAGGCGCTCCAGTGCTTCGACGAGACGACCTGCGTGGTGCGGGCCGTCACCCGCTGGACCGAGTTCTACGCCCACGAGTCCTGCGGCAAGTGCACCCCCTGCCGCGAAGGCACCTACTGGCTGGTGCAGTTGCTGCGCGACATCGAGGCGGGCAAGGGCGTCCTGTCCGACCTCGACAAGCTCAACGACATCGCCGACAACATCAACGGCAAGTCCTTCTGCGCCCTCGGCGACGGCGCCGCCTCGCCGATCTTCTCCTCGCTCAAGTACTTCCGCGAGGAGTACGAGCAGCACATCACGGGCCGAGGCTGCCCCTTCGACCCGGCCAGGTCGACGGCCTGGGCCGACCGTACGGAGGTGAACGCATGACGGTGACCACCAGCGCTCCCTCCGGGGGCGGAGAGGCGGCCCTCCCGCCGGAGGACCTCGTCTCGCTGACCATCGACGGCGCCGAGATCAGCGTGCCCAAGGGCACCCTGGTCATCCGGGCCGCCGAACAACTCGGCATCGAGATCCCCCGCTTCTGCGACCACCCGCTCCTCGACCCGGCCGGCGCCTGCCGCCAGTGCATCGTCGAGGTCGAGGGCCAGCGCAAGCCGATGGCGTCCTGCACGATCACGTGCACCGACGGCATGGTGGTCAAGACGCAGCTCAGCTCGCCCGTCGCCGAGAAGGCGCAGCACGGCGTGATGGAGCTGCTGCTCATCAACCACCCGCTGGACTGTCCGGTCTGCGACAAGGGCGGCGAGTGCCCGCTGCAGAACCAGGCCATGTCGCACGGCCAGGCCGAGTCCCGCTTCGAGGGCCGCAAGCGGACCTACGAGAAGCCCGTCCCGATCTCCACCCAGGTCCTCCTGGACCGCGAGCGCTGCGTGCTGTGCGCGCGCTGCACGCGGTTCTCCAACCAGGTGGCGGGCGACCCGATGATCGAGCTGGTCGAGCGCGGCGCGCTCCAGCAGGTCGGCACCGGCGAGGGCGACCCCTTCCAGTCGTACTTCTCCGGCAACACCATCCAGATCTGCCCGGTCGGCGCGCTCACCTCGGCCGCCTACCGGTTCCGCTCCCGCCCGTTCGACCTGATCTCCTCGCCGTCGGTGTGCGAGCACTGCGCGGGCGGCTGCGCCACCCGTACCGACCACCGGCGCGGCAAGGTCATGCGGCGCCTGGCGGCGGAGGAGCCCGAGGTCAACGAGGAGTGGATCTGCGACAAGGGGCGCTTCGCGTTCCGCTACGCGCAGTCCCGCACCCGCCTGGACACGCCCCTGGTGCGCAACGCGGAGGGCGAGCTGGAACCGGCCTCCTGGCCGGAGGCGCTGCAGATCGCCGCGCAGGGCCTGCTCGCCTCGCGCGGGCGGACCGGCGTGCTGACCGGCGGGCGGCTCACCGTCGAGGACGCCTACGCGTACAGCAAGTTCGCGCGCGTGGCCCTCGACACCAACGACATCGACTTCCGCGCGCGCGTGCACAGCGGCGAGGAGGCCGACTTCCTGGCCGCCCGCGTCGCCGGGCGCGGCCGGGACCTCGACGGCACGGGCGTCACGTACACCCTGCTGGAGAAGGCGCCCGCCGTGCTGCTCGCCGGGTTCGAGTCCGAGGAGGAGGCACCTGGCGTCTTCCTGCGGCTGCGCAAGGCCTGGCGCAAGCACGGCCAGCGGGTGTTCGCCCTGGCGACGCACAGCACGCGCGGCCTGGAGAAGGCAGGCGGCACGCTGCTGCCGGCCGCGCCGGGCACCGAGACCGAGTGGCTGGACGCGCTGTCCGGCGGCACCGCCCTGGAGGACCCGGCGGGCGCCCGTGCCGCCGAGGCGCTGCGCGCCGAGGGCGCCGTCATCGTCGTGGGTGAGCGCCTCGCGGCCGTCGCCGGGGGCCTCACCGCCGCCGTACGCGCCGCGAACGCCACCGGGGCCCGCCTGGTGTGGATTCCGCGCCGGGCCGGGGAGCGGGGCGCCATCGAGGCGGGTGCGCTGCCGTCGCTGCTGCCGGGCGGCCGTCCCGCGACCGACCCGCGCGCGCGGGAGGAGGTCGCGGCCGCCTGGGGCGTCGCCGAACTCCCGCACCGCTACGGCCGGGACACCGGGCAGATCGTCGAGGCCGCCGCGGGCGGGGAGCTGCAGGCGCTGCTCGTCGCCGGGGTGGAGATCGCCGACCTGCCCGATCCGGCGCGCGCGCGTGAGGCGCTTGCCGAGGCCGGGTTCGTGGTGTCGCTGGAGCTGCTGCCCAGCGAGGTCACCGACCACGCCGACGTCGTCCTGCCGGTCGCCGCGGTCGCCGAGAAGGCGGGCGCGTTCCTCAACTGGGAGGGCAGGGTGCGGTTCTTCGAGGCCGCTCTCAAGCCCGACCAGATGACCCGCCGTCTCGCCCCGTCCGACGCGCGCGTGCTCCAGATGCTCGCGGACGCCATGGACGTCCACCTGGGCCTGCCGGACCTGCGCACCGCGCGCGCCGAACTCGACCGGCTCGGCGCCTGGACGGGCGCCCGCGCCGACGAGCCGCACGAGTCCGCGGGCGTGCTGCCGCGGCCCGCCGCCGGGGAGGCCGTCCTCGCCGGGCACCGGCTGCTGCTCGACCAGGGGCTGCTCCAGCGCGGCGACGAGGCGCTCGCCGGGACCCGGCACGCCGCGCACGCGCGCGTGTCCGCCGCGACGGCCGCCGAGGCGGGCGTCAAGGACGGCGACCTGCTCGCCGTGACCGGCACCGGTGTCACCGGTGTCACCGGTGTCACCGGCGGCACCGTGGAACTCCCGCTGCTGGTCACCGAGATGCCCGACCGGGTGGTGTGGCTGCCGCTCAACTCCACGGGCGGCGGCGTGGCCTCCGACACCGGGGCCCGCCCCGGTTCCCTCGTCCGCATCGGCCCGGCGGCCTCCGCCGCCGAGGCCCCCCAGGAGGTGGAGGCATGAGCAGCTTGTACCTCGCCGCGGAAGACCTCTCGCTGTTCGGCCGCGACCCCTGGTGGCTCGTCGTCGTCAAGGCGGTGTTCTGCTTCGCGTTCCTGATGGTGACCGTGCTGTTCTCCATCGTGTGGGAGCGCAAGGTCGTCGCCTGGATGCAGCTGCGGGTCGGCCCCAACCGGCACGGCCCCTGGGGCATGCTCCAGTCGCTCGCCGACGGCGTGAAGCTGATGCTGAAGGAAGACCTGATCGTCAAGCGCGCCGACACCGCGGTGTACGTGCTGGCGCCGATCGTGGCGGCCATCCCGGCGTTCATGGCGATCGCGGTGATCCCCTTCGGCCCGGCCGGCAACGAGGTCTCGATCTTCGGCCAGCGCACCACGATGCAGCTCACCGACCTGCCGATCGCGATGCTGTACATCCTGGCGGTCGCCTCGGTCGGCATCTACGGCATCGTCCTGGCGGGCTGGAGCAGCGGCTCCACGTATCCGCTCCTGGGCGGCCTGCGCTCCTGCGCGCAGATGATCTCGTACGAGATCGCCATGGGCGCCGCGTTCGCCTCGGTGTTCCTCTACTCGGGTTCCATGTCGACCTCGACCATCGTCGAGCAGCAGCAGGACCGCTGGTACATCATCCTGCTGCCGGTGTCATTCCTGCTGTACATCGTCACGATGATCGGCGAGACCAACCGCGCCCCGTTCGACATGCCGGAGTCCGAGGGCGACCTGGTGGGCGGCTTCAACACCGAGTACTCGTCGATCAAGTTCGCGCTGTTCATGCTCGCCGAGTACGTCAACATGGTGACCGTCTCGGCGGTGGCGACGACCCTCTTCCTCGGCGGCTGGCGGGCCCCCTGGCCGGTCAGCACCTTCTGGGAGGGCGCCAACCACGGCTGGTGGCCGATGCTCTGGTTCACCGTCAAGGTGCAGTTGCTGCTGTTCTTCTTCATCTGGCTGCGCGGCACCCTGCCCCGCGTCCGCTACGACCAGCTGATGAAGCTCGGCTGGAAGGTCCTCATCCCGGTGTCGGTGACCTGGCTGATGCTGGTCGCCACCGTGCGGACCCTGCGCAACGAGAACTACGACTTCGCCGACATCGCCCTCTACGTCGGCGGCGGCGTCCTGGTCCTGCTGCTCCTCTCGTTCGTCGTGGACATGTTCCGCGACCGCGGCAAGGAGGCGGCGGCACCGCCTCCGACGGAGGCACCCGGCTTCGACCCGATGGCGGGCGGGTTCCCCGTACCCCCGCTGCCCGGACAGGAGCTGCCCCCGGTGCCCAGGCGCCGCCCGCGCCGTGAGCGGGAGCTGATTGTCAGTGGCGGGTCCGACACTGTGAGTGACGGATCGCAGGATGGAAAGGAGGCGTCCGATGGCTGAGGAACCGAAGGAGACCACCCCCGGTTTCCAGAACCCCGTCGCCGGCTTCGGCGTGACCTTCAAGGCCATGTTCAAGAAGCGGCTGACCGAGCAGTACCCCGAGCAGCAGAAGACCACGGCCCCGCGGTTCCACGGACGGCACCAGCTCAACCGCCATCCGGACGGCCTGGAGAAGTGCGTCGGCTGCGAACTGTGCGCCTGGGCCTGCCCCGCCGACGCGATCTACGTCGAGGGCGCCGACAACACCGACGAGGAGCGCTACTCGCCCGGCGAGCGGTACGGCCGGGTGTACCAGATCAACTACGCCCGCTGCATCCTGTGCGGCCTGTGCATCGAGGCGTGCCCCACGCGCGCGCTGACGATGACCAACGAGTTCGAACTCGCCGACAGCAGCCGCGCCAACCTGATCTACACCAAGGAGCAGCTGCTCGCCGGTCTCGACGACGGCATGGTCGACTCGCCGCACGCGATCTACCCCGGCACCGACGAGGGCGACTACTACCGCGGCCTGGTGACCGAGGCGGCGCCCGGCACCGAGCGGCAGGTGGCCCTCTCCAAGGGCGAGGTCCCGCAGGAGGCCGAGTCGACCTTCGGCGCGGACGAGCCGGCCTCCGGTGAGGTGATCGGCCGATGACCGCGCAGCTCGCCGCCTACTCCACCTCGACCGGCGAGGCCTTCCAGTTCTGGATCCTCGGCACCGTCGCGGTGATCGGCGCCCTGTGCACCGTCCTCATGAGGAAGGCCGTGCACAGCGCGCTGTGCCTCGCCGGAACCATGATCGTTCTGGCGGTGTTCTACCTCGCCAACGGCGCCTACTTCCTGGGCATCGTGCAGATCGTCGTCTACACCGGCGCGATCATGATGCTGTTCCTCTTCGTGGTGATGCTCGTCGGCGTGACCGCCGCGGACTCCCTGACGGAGACCATCAAGGGCCAGCGCTGGCTGGCCCTGGTCTGCGGCCTCGGCTTCGGCGTCCTCCTCCTCGGCGGCATCGGCAACGCCTCGCTGTCGCAGTTCGACGGCCTCGCCGCGGCCAACGCGGGCGGCAACGTCGAGGGACTCGCCGCCCTCATCTTCACCAAGTACGTCTTCGCGTTCGAGATCACCGGCGCCCTCCTCATCACGGCGGCCGTCGGCGCGATGGTCCTCACCCACCGCGAGCGCACCGAACGCGCCAAGACCCAGCGCGAACTGGCCGAGGAGCGCGTGCGCGAGGGCAAGCACCTCCCGCCGCTGCCCGCCCCCGGCGTCTACGCCCGGCACAACGCCGTGGACGTCGCCGGACTGCTCCCCGACGGCACCCCGTCGGAGCTGACGGTCAGCAAGACGCTCCGCGACCGCGGCCAGATCCGTGACGTGTCCGCCGAGGCGATCAGCGACCTCAGGGCGCTGGAGCAGCGCGCCGAGGACCGCCTGGAGCGCACCGACAGCGAACCGCCCGCCTTCAAGCGCACCGAGGAGGCGTCGAAGTGAACCCGGTCAACTACCTGTACCTGGCGGCCCTGCTGTTCACCATCGGCGCGACGGGCGTGCTGATCCGGCGCAACGCGATCGTGGTGTTCATGTGCGTCGAGCTGATGCTCAACGCCTGCAACCTCGCCTTCGTCGCCTTCTCCCGGATGCACGGCAATCTCGACGGCCAGATCATCGCGTTCTTCACGATGGTCGTCGCCGCCGCGGAGGTCGTGGTGGGCCTCGCGATCATCGTGTCGCTGTTCCGGTCCCGCCACTCGGCCTCGGTCGACGACGCCAGCCTGATGAAGCTGTAAGGGGTCGGAAGAATCGTGGAGAACCTGATCGCGCTGCTCATCGCGGCGCCCCTGCTCGGAGCGGCCGTCCTCCTGGTCGGCGGCCGTCGGCTCGACGCCGTCGGCCACTGGATCGGCACCGCCCTCGCGGCCGTGTCGTTCGTCATCGGCCTCGTCCTCTTCGCCGACCTGCTCGGCCGCGGCGCGGAGGACCGCACCCTCACCCAGCACCTGTTCAGCTGGATCCCCGTCGAGGGCTTCCAGGCCGACGTGGCCTTCCGCGTCGACCAGCTGTCCATGACGTTCGTCCTGCTGATCACGGGCGTCGGCTCGCTCATCCACCTGTACTCGATCGGGTACATGGAGCACGACGAGCGCCGCCGCCGCTTCTTCGGCTACCTGAACCTGTTCCTCGCGGCGATGCTGCTGCTCGTCCTCGCGGACAACTACCTCCTGCTGTACGTCGGCTGGGAGGGCGTCGGTCTGGCGTCCTACCTGCTGATCGGCTTCTGGCAGCACAAGCCCAGCGCGGCCACCGCCGCGAAGAAGGCCTTCCTCGTCAACCGCGTCGGTGACGTGGGCCTGTCGATCGCGATCATGCTGATGTTCACCACCTTCGGCACCTTCGCCTTCGGCCCGCTGCTCGGCACCCTCGACGAGCCCGGCCTCGCCGGGGAAGCGGGCGAGGGCCAGCTCACCGCGATCGCGCTGATGCTGCTCCTGGCGGCCTGTGGCAAGTCCGCGCAGGTCCCGCTCCAGTCCTGGCTCGGGGACGCGATGGAGGGCCCGACCCCGGTCTCGGCCCTCATCCACGCGGCCACCATGGTCACCGCGGGTGTCTACCTGATCGTCCGCTCGGCCGCGATCTTCAACGGCGCGCCCGACGCCCAGCTCGTCGTCACGATCGTCGGCGCCGTCACGCTCCTCTTCGGTGCGATCGTCGGTTGCGCGAAGGACGACATCAAGAAGGCGCTCGCCGGGTCCACCATGTCGCAGATCGGCTACATGGTCCTGGCCGCGGGCCTCGGCCCCATCGGCTACGTCTTCGCGATCATGCACCTCGTCACGCACGGCTTCTTCAAGGCGGGCCTCTTCCTCGGCGCCGGCTCGGTGATGCACGGCATGAACGACGAGGTCGACATGCGCAAGTACGGCGGTCTGCGCAGGTACATGCCGATCACCTTCGTCACCTTCGGCCTCGGCTACCTGGCGATCATCGGCTTCCCCGGCCTGTCCGGCTTCTTCTCCAAGGACAAGATCATCGAGGCGGCGTTCGCCAAGGGCGGCACCGAGGGCTGGATCCTCGGCGGCTGCGCCCTGCTCGGCGCGGCCATCACCGCGTACTACATGACGCGCGTGATGCTCATGACGTTCTTCGGCGAGAAGCGCTGGCAGCCCGACGCCGAGGGCCACGAGCCGCACCCGCACGAGTCCCCGAGGTCGATGACGATCCCGATGATCGTGCTGGCCTTCGGCTCGGTCTTCGCGGGCGGCCTGTTCAGCGTCGGCGACCGCTTCCTGCACTGGCTGGAGCCGATCACCGGCCACGACCACGGCCACGCCCCGGTCAGCGCCCTCACGGTCACCCTCGCCACCATGGTCGTCCTGGTGATCGGCGTCGCCGTGGCCTGGGCGCAGTACGGCCGCCGTCCGGTCCCGGTCGTCGCCCCGCGCGGTTCGCTGCTCACCCGGGCCGCCCGCCGCGACCTCTACCAGGACGACTTCAACCACGTGGTCCTGGTCCGCGGCGGCGAGCACCTCACCCGGTCCCTGGTCTACGTCGACCACACCCTGGTCGACGGCGTCGTCAACGGCACGGCGGCCTCGGTCGGCGGGCTCTCCGGACGGCTGCGCAAGCTCCAGAACGGGTTCGCGCGCTCGTACGCGGTCTCGATGTTCGGCGGTGCTGCGGTCCTCATCGCCGCCACCCTGCTGATGAGGGCGGTCTGATACCGATGTCCTTTCCCCTGCTGACAGCGACGGCGGTGCTCCCCGCGGTCGGGGCCATCGCCACCGCCGCCGTCCCCGCCGCCCGGCGCAACGCGGCCAAGGCGCTGGCGCTGCTGTTCTCCCTGGCCACCCTGGTCCTCGCGATCGTCGTCCTGGTCCGCTTCGACCCGGACGGCGACCGCTACCAGCTCACCGAGTCCCACTCCTGGATCGCCGAGTTCGGCGTCCGGTACGAACTCGGCGTGGACGGCATCGCGGTGGCGCTCATCGCGCTGACCGCGCTGCTGATCCCGTTCATCATCCTCGCGGGCTGGCACGACGCCGACCCGCTGGAGACCGGCAGCAAGCGCTGGCGGCCCACCCAGGGCTTCTTCGCGCTGATCCTGGCCGTCGAGGCGATGGTGATCATCTCCTTCGAGGCCACCGACGTCTTCCTCTTCTACATCTTCTTCGAAGCCATGCTGATCCCGATGTACTTCCTCATCGGCGGCTTCGGCGACCGCGCGCACGCGCACGGTGAGGAGACGGCGTCCACCCAGCGGTCGTACGCGGCCGTCAAGTTCCTCCTCTACAACCTGGCCGGCGGACTGATCATGCTGGCCGCGGTGATCGGGCTCTACGTGGTCGCGGGGAACTTCTCGCTCACGGAGATCGCCGAGGCCCGCGCCAACGGCACGCTCGACATGGCGACCAGCACCGAACGCTGGCTGTTCCTGGGCTTCTTCTTCGCCTTCGCGGTGAAGGCGCCCCTGTGGCCGCTGCACACCTGGCTGCCCAACGCCATGGGGGAGTCCACCGCCCCGGTCGCCGTCCTCATCACCGCCGTCGTCGACAAGGTCGGCACCTTCGCGATGCTCCGCTTCTGCCTCCAGCTCTTCCCGGAGGCCTCGAAGTGGGCCACGCCCGTCGTCCTCGTCCTGGCCGTGATCAGCATCATCTACGGTGCGCTGCTCGCCGTCGGCCAGCGAGACATCAAGCGCCTGGTGGCGTACGCGTCGATCTCGCACTTCGGCTTCATCGTGCTCGGCATCTTCGCGATGACGAGCCAGGGCCAGTCCGGCGCCACGCTCTACATGGTCAACCACGGGATCTCCACGGCCGCGCTGATGCTGGTCGCGGGCTTCCTGATCTCCCGGCGCGGTTCGCGGCTCATCGCCGACTACGGCGGCGTCCAGAAGGTCGCCCCGGTCCTGGCCGGCACCTTCCTGATCGGCAGCCTCGCCACCCTGTCGCTGCCCGGCCTCGCCCCGTTCGTGAGCGAGTTCCTGGTCCTGGTCGGCACGTTCTCGCGCTACCCGGCGCTCGGCATCGTCGCCACCGCCGGCATCGTCCTGGCCGCGCTGTACAGCCTCGTCCTCTACCAGCGGACGATGACCGGCCCGGTCCGGCCCGCGGTGGCGAAGATGCCCGACCTGCGCGCGCGGGAACTCGTGGTGGTCACGCCGCTGATCGTGCTGCTGGTCTTCCTGGGTGTCTACCCGAAGCCCCTGACGGAGATCGTCGACCCGGCGGTCAGACAGACCCTCTCCGACGTACACAAGAAGGATCCCCGGCCCGACGTGGAGGCGGCGAAGTGAGCACGGCAGCCGTCCACAGCCTGTGGACAACCGCGGCCGACCCGATCGCGAAGATCGACGCGCCGAAGATCGAATACGCGCAGCTCTCGCCCACCCTGATCGTCGTGGGCGCGGCGGTCGTCGGGATCATGGTCGAGGCCTTCGTCCCGCGCAAATCCCGCTACTACGCCCAGCTGTTCGTGTCCGTGGTCGCCCTGTGCGCAGCGTTCGCCGCCGTCGTGGCCCTCGCCGCCGACGGGTACGGCACCACGAAGGCCCACATCGCGGCCATGGGCGCGATCGCCGTCGACGGACCGGCCCTGTTCCTCCAGGGCACCATCCTGCTGGCGTCCCTGGTCGGCCTGTTCACCTTCGCCGAACGGCGCCTCGACCCCGAGACGCACGGCAACCGCGTCGACTCCTTCGTCGCCCAGGCCGCCTCGGTCCCCGGCAGCGACAGCGAGAAGGCCGCCGTCAAGGCCGGGTTCACCACCACCGAGGTCTTCCCGCTGCTGCTGTTCGCCGTCGCGGGCATGCTGGTCTTCCCCGCGGCGAACGACCTGCTGACCCTCTTCATCGCCCTGGAAGTCTTCTCGCTGCCGCTGTACCTGCTCTGCGCCCTGGCCCGCCGCAAGCGGCTCATGTCGCAGGAGGCCGCGGTCAAGTACTTCCTCCTCGGCGCCTTCGCCTCCGCCTTCACCCTGTTCGGCATCGCCCTGCTCTACGGCTACGCGGGCTCCGTCTCGTACGCCACGATCGCCCAGGTCGTCGACGGCACCGTCACCAACCTGACCCCCGCCCTCGCCGACACCATGGGCAACGACGCGCTGCTGCTCATCGGCGCCGCGATGATCGTCATGGGCCTGCTGTTCAAGGTGGGCGCCGTCCCGTTCCACATGTGGACCCCGGACGTCTACCAGGGCGCGCCGACCCCGGTCACCGGCTTCATGGCCGCCGCGACCAAGGTCGCCGCCTTCGGCGCCCTGCTCCGCCTGCTCTACGTCGTCCTGCCCGGCCTGCGCTGGGACTGGCGGCCGGTCATGTGGGGCGTCGCCGTGATCACCATGCTGGGCGGCGCGATCATCGCCATCACCCAGACCGACATCAAGCGGCTGCTGGCGTACTCGTCGATCGCGCACGCGGGATTCATCCTCGCGGGTGTCATCGCGACCACGCCGGACGGCGTCTCGTCCGTCCTCTTCTACCTGGGCGGCTACTCCTTCGTCACCATCGGCGCCTTCGCCGTGGTGACGCTGGTGCGGGACGCGGGCGGCGAGGCCACGCACCTGTCGAAGTGGGCCGGTCTCGGACGGCGCTCGCCGCTCGTGGCGGCCGTCTTCGCGGTGTTCCTGCTCGCCTTCGCCGGTATCCCGCTGACCAGCGGCTTCTCGGGCAAGTTCGCCGTGTTCAAGGCGGCGGCGGAGGGCGGCGCGGCCCCGCTGGTCGTGGTCGGTGTGCTGTCGTCGGCGATCGCCGCGTTCTTCTACATCCGGGTGATCGTGCTGATGTTCTTCAGCGAGCCCCGGCCGGAGGGCCCGACCGTCGCCGTCCCGTCGCCGCTGACGACGGCCGCCATCGGCATCGGCGTCGCGGTGACGCTGGTGCTGGGCGTGGCGCCGCAGTACTTCCTGGACCTGGCGAACCAGGCGGGGGTCTTCGTCCGCTGACCCGCGCGACGCCCCCCGGAACGGCGGTTCCTCCGAAGATATGACCGGGCCCCGGTTTTCCTCCGCGGAAACCGGGGCCCGGTCTTTCCTGTGGACAACTCCGGCGGTGTCGGTCCCGGCCCCTATCGTGGAGTCAGTGGTCGAAGGACGACGCACGGGGGACAGGACTATGCGCGGGACGGGCGGGATCAGCGAGATGCCAGGAACCACCGGGATGCCGGAGACGGACAGCGAGGCGCTTGCCACGCTGCACCGGGTCTTCGGATACGAGGCCTTCCGCGGTGAGCAGGGCGCGGTCATCGAACACGTGGTGGCCGGCGGCGACGCGGTCGTCCTCATGCCCACCGGCGGCGGCAAGTCGCTGTGCTACCAGATCCCGTCCCTGGTCAGACCGGGCACGGGCATCGTGGTCTCGCCGCTGATCGCGCTCATGCAGGACCAGGTGGACGCGCTGCGGGCGCTGGGCGTGCGGGCCGGGTTCATGAACTCCACGCAGGACTTCGACGAGCGGCGGGTGACCGAGGCCGAGTTCCTCGCGGGCGAGCTGGACCTGCTCTACCTCGCGCCGGAGCGGCTGCGGCTGGACTCCACGCTGGATCTGCTGTCGCGCGGCAAGATCGCCGTCTTCGCGATCGACGAGGCGCACTGCGTGTCCCAGTGGGGCCACGACTTCCGGCCCGACTACCTCGCCCTGTCGCTGCTGGGCGAGCGCTGGCCGGACGTCCCGCGCATCGCTCTCACCGCGACGGCCACCCACGCCACCCACCAGGAGATCACCCAGCGCCTGGGCATGCCGGACGCCCGGCACTTCGTGGCGAGCTTCGACCGGCCGAACATCCAGTACCGGATCGTCCCCAAGGCGGACCCGAAGAAGCAGCTCCTCGCCTTCCTGCGGGAGGAGCACGCGGGCGACGCGGGCATCGTCTACTGCCTCTCCCGCAACTCCGTGGAGAAGACCGCCGAGTTCCTCGCCCGCAACGGCGTGGCGGCGGTGCCGTACCACGCGGGCCTGGACGCGGCCACCCGCGCGCACCACCAGTCCCGGTTCCTGCGCGAGGAGGGCCTGGTCGTGGTGGCGACCATCGCCTTCGGCATGGGCATCGACAAGCCGGACGTGCGGTTCGTCGCCCACCTCGACCTGCCCAAGTCCATCGAGGGCTACTACCAGGAGACCGGCCGCGCGGGCCGCGACGGACAGCCCTCCACGGCCTGGATGGCGTACGGCCTCAACGACGTCATACAGCAGCGGAAGCTGATCCAGTCCGGCGAGGGCGACGAGGCGTTCCGGCGGCGGGCGGGCGCCCACCTGGACGCCATGCTGGCCCTGTGCGAGACCGCCCGGTGCCGCCGCGGTCAGCTCCTGGCCTACTTCGGGCAGGAGCCGGACGCGACCGGCTGCGGCAACTGCGACACCTGCCTCACCGCGCCCGAGACCTGGGACGGCACGGTCGCCGCGCAGAAGGTCCTGTCGACGATCGTGCGGCTCCAGCGCGAGCGCGGACAGAAGTTCGGCGCGGTGCAGATCGTCGACATCCTGCTCGGCAAGCGCACCGCCAAGGTGATCCAGTTCGACCACGACCAGCTCTCCGTCTTCGGTATCGGAGAGGACCTGTCGGAGGGCGAATGGCGCGGTGTCGTCCGGCAGTTGCTGGCCCAGGGCCTCCTCGCCGTCGAGGGCGACTACGGCACGCTGGTGCTGACCGAGGCCAGCGGGGAGGTGCTGCGGCGCGAACGCGAGGTGCCGCTGCGCAAGGAACCGAAGAAGCCGGTCACGGCGAAGACCTCGGGCTCCTCCGGCGGCAAGGGCAGGGCGAAGGCCGCGGCCGTGGAGCTGCCCGAGGCGCTCCAGCCCGCCTTCGAGGCCCTGCGTGCCTGGCGCGCCGAACAGGCTCGCGAGCAGGGCGTCCCGGCGTACGTCATCTTCCACGACGCCACGCTCCGGGAGATCGTCACCGCCTGGCCGACGTCCGTGGACCAGCTCGGCGGCATCAGCGGCGTCGGCGAGAAGAAGCTCGCCACGTACGGCGAGGGCGTGGTGGAGACGCTCGCGGGGCTGGGGGAGGCCCCGGAGACGGGCGGCGCCTCCGGGCCAGGAGACGGCTCGGAGGCGGGGGCGAGAGCGTCGGGCTCCGGTTCCGGGTCCGCCCCGGCGAGGAGAACGGGCGGCGGCTCCACCGGGGCCGGGACGCGGACCGGCGCCACGCCCCGCGCCGCGACGGGCGGGACCGCTGAGGCGGCTGGGGCGGACGGGGCGGACTACTGGCCCGAGATGGACGAGGAGCCGGAACCCGAGGACTGGATGTAGGGGCCTGGATGTAGAGGCCTGCCGGATTCAGGGGGACTCCTCCGGAGGCAGGGCCCTGGCGGGCCGGGCCGGGCCGGGCAGCGGGAAGGCCCGGTTCGGGAGTCGGGGCGGGCAGCGGGAGGGCTCGGGCCGGGAGTCGGGGCCGGCAGCCAGGAGCCGCCGGGAGCGGTGGGGGAGGGGCGGGGTGACGCGGCGCGGCCGGGGCGGGCCGGGTCCGTCTCCCTGCCCCCGTCCTCACCCGAGGGCGGTCAGGCCCGGCGCGAAGGTGATCAGGAGAGGGAGGAGGGGGACCAGCGCGGCGACGGTCGTCGTGAGGGCGCGCTGCCGCCGCAGGAGACGCGGGGGCGGCTGGAGGAGACGGTCGACCCGCTCGCCGAGGAGCCGGTTGCTGGAGGCGCAGGAGAGCACGCCCCGGTGCTGGTTCAGCTCGATCAGGGCGAGGGCGGTCGTGAGGTGGCCGCAGCGCCGGGAGGCGGTGTCGTCGGCGGACAGTTCCACCAGCCGGTGCGTCTGGTCGCAGAAGTGCGCGAACAGCGGGACGCGCGGGAAACCGGTCGCCAGGGCCGAGGAGAGGTGCAGCAGCCAGTCGTGGTGGGCGCGGGCGTGACCCCGCTCGTGGGTGAGGACCGCGTCGAGTTGAAGGGAGGTGAGACGGTGCAGCGCACCGGTCGTGACGATCAGCTGGGGCGGACTGCCGGGCATCCACCAGGCGTCCGGGTACTCGTCCTCCAGCACCAGCAGCGGACCGCGCGCCGAGGGCAGCCCGGCGGGCAGGTCGGGGGCGCGCTCCCGCAGATGGGCGCGGGCCGCGCCGCGCCTGCGGCGGGCCTCGACCAGCTCCCGGCCGAGCATCGCGGTCGTCCAGGCGGCCCCGCAGGCCAGCAGCAGGGTGAGGACCGTCGCCCAGGCCGGGGCCATGGACAGGTCGTACGCCTCGGTCACCGCCGCCGGGGCGGGGGCGAACAGCTGGGCGCGGACGGTGTGGAAGACCGCGGCGGCGCCCAGGACCAGCGCCGTCAGACAGCACAGCAGCACCGTCGCGACCAGGCACTGCCACACCCACAGCGCGACCACCGGCTCCCGCTCGGGCCAGTCGGCCCGGGTCAGCGCACGCGGAGCCGGAACGGCGGCGGCCAGCGCGACGACGCTCAGCAGGAGCAGGCAGACGGTCATGCCACGGGCTCCGGTTCCTGTTCGGCGGGGACGGGAGGGGAACGGGCCGGGGGCGGCGGCCTGGGCCGGCCCCCGGATGGTGCCGTGCGGCGGGCGCGGTGCGGCCACCGTGCCCGCCGCCAGTATGACGCCGTGGGCCGCCGGAGTCAGCCCGCGAGAACCCGCCCGCTCACCTCGCCGAGACCCACCCGGACACCGTCCGGCCCCGGCGCCCAGGCGGACAGGGTCACGACGTCCCCGTCCTCCAGATAGGTCCGCTTGCCGTCGGGGAGTTCCAGGGGGTCGCGGCCGTTCCAGGTCAGCTCCAGGAGGGAGCCGCGCTGGTCGTCGGCGGGGCCGCTGACCGTGCCCGAGCCGTACAGGTCGCCGGTGCGCAGGGAGGCGCCGTTGACCGTGAGGTGGGCGAGCTGCTGGGCGGCCGTCCAGTACATGGTGGAGAAGGGGGGTTCGGAGACGACGTGGCCGTTGACGGCGACCGAGATGCGCAGGTCGTAACCGGCGGGCTCGGTGGTGGAGTCGTCGAGGTACGGCAGCAGGGGGTGGGTGCGTTCCGGGGGTGAGACCCGGGCCGCGTCCAGCGCCTCCAGCGGGGTGACCCACGCCGACACCGACGTCGCGAACGACTTGGCCAGGAACGGGCCGAGGGGCACGTACTCCCAGGCCTGGAGGTCGCGGGCGGACCAGTCGTTGAGGAGGCACAGGCCGAAGACGTGCTCGCGGAAGTCGGCCAGCGCCACGGAGGTGCCCTGCCGGGAGGGCGTCCCCACCACGAAGCCGACCTCGGCCTCGATGTCCAGCCGGACGGACGGCCCGAAGACCGGCGCCGGGTCGGTGGGCGCCTTGCGCTGGCCCGACGGGCGGACGACGTCGGTGCCGGACACCACGACCGTCCCGGCGCGCCCGTGGTAACCGATCGGCAGGTGCTTCCAGTTGGGGAGCAGGGTGTCGGCCGCGTCCGGGCGGAAGATGGCGCCCGCGTTCCGGGCGTGGTGCTCGGAGGCATAGAAGTCGACGTAGTCGGCGACCTCGAAGGGGAGGTGCAGGTCCACCTCGGAGAGCGGGTGGAGGAAGGGGAGCAGCGTCTCCCGGCGGGCGGGGTCGGTGACCCACTCCGTCAGGGCACGGCGCACCGCCGACCAGGTGGGACGGCCTGCGGCCAGCAGCGGGTTGAGCGTCGGGGCGGTCAGCAGGGCGGCGTGCGGGGAGCCGAGGGCGGTGGCCGCCGCACCGGCGTCCAGGACGTGGTCCCCGAGCCGCACCCCGACGGTCCGGCCGTCGGCCGCGCCGCCGGGACCGGCGGAGTGCGCGGCGTCGGCGGCGGAGTCGGCGGCGGCCTCGGCGGCCGGGCCGCGCCGGGCGAAGACGCCGTAGGGGAGGTTGTGCGGGCCGAAGGGGTCGCCCTCGGGGAGGTCGAACGGGGCCAGGGGGGACATCGGGTGGTGCCTCGCTTTCGTGCTCGCCATCGGTACGCCGTGCGGGATGCCCGGCGCGATGCGCCGAACACCCGCACACGGTACGGCTGACCTGCCCGAAGGGACACCGGCGGCGCCACGGAAGTGACACAGGAGACGGAGGGACACGATGACGTGGGTACGGCGACAGCAGGTCGGGCGGGCCTGGGCGACCGGCCGCGGGCCGGTCCGCAATCTTGACGGAGCGGTGCGAAAAGGGAGACTCTGGGCGGGTGCCGGAAGGCCTCGGGGAGGGGGCGTTCCCAGGGCACACCTGGGGGGCGGGATGGCCATAGGGGAGGCCGGCCTCGGGTCGGCGCGGCACGGGTCACGGTCGAAGCGGCTGGAAGCGACCCTGCGCGGCAGACTCGGCCGGGAATGCGTGTACGTGCCGTCGTGCCGGCTCGGGCTGTTCGTGGCGCTGCGCCACTGGTGCCCGCCGGGCGGCCGGGTCCTGATGTCGCCGGTCAACGACGACGTGATCCTCTTCGTGGTGCTGGCGGCCGGACTGCGGCCCGTGCAGGCGCCGTTGCGCCCGCGCGACGCCTCGATCGACGTCGACGCGGTGCCCGACGAGGTGTGGGGCTCGCTGTCGGCGGTGCTCACCACCAACCTCTACGGCAACCCCGACGACGCCCCGCGCCTGCGGGAGAAGTGCGACGCGCTCGGCATTCCCCTGTTCGAGGACGCGGCGCACGCGATCGGCAGCGAGGTGGGCGGCCGTCCCGTCGGGACCTGGGGCGACGCCTCCGTGTTCAGCCTCTCCAAACACGTCGGCGCCAAGGCGGGCGGTGTCCTGTCCTGCGCCGACCCGGGGCTGCGCGAGGCGCTGGAGAAGACCGCCGACGACCTGCTGCTGTCCGGCCGGATCACCGCCGAACTCGCCTACACCGTACGGCCGTACGCGGAGGCGGCGGTGCGTGGACTGGGGCTGCGGCGGGCCGCCTGGGCGACCCTGCGACTGCTCGGGCTGACCGAACGCGAGGAGATCCGGATGCCGTTGCGGGCGCCCGACCTGGCCCGCGCCGCGCGGGCGGCCCCGGACCTCGCGGCGTACGACTCCTGGGTCCGGGTCGACCTGCACGACTACCGGCTGCGCTCCGGCGGGCCGCGGCTCGCCCGGATCGGGCGTCGGCTGGACCGGCTCGACCAGGTGCTGGCGGCGTGCCGGGCGGGCACCGAGCAGCTCCTGGCGACGCCCTGGGCGACACCGCCCGCCGGCACGGGCCCGGTCCAGCCGCTGTTCCGGGTGCCGCTGTTCGTCGCCGACCGGGACGCGGCGCGGGCCGCGCTGGCCCGGCGGGGGATCGTGGTGGGCTACCTGTACGACCCGCCGCTCGACGACTACGCGGGAGCCGAGTTCACCGACCCGTCGCCGGACCCGGCCGGGGCCCGCTGGTTCGCGCGGCACGCGCTGCCGGTGGACCCGCTGCGCGCGCGGGAGGTCGTCGAGGTGCTCCGGGCGTCCGGGGCACGTCCGGCCGAGGCGCCGGGAGGGCTGGAGCCGACGGGTGACTGAGACGGGGGTGGGGGCCCGGGGGACGACCGGTACGGCCCCCGAGCCGGAACCGGCGGACGAACGACGCCCGGAGGAGGCACCAGGACAGGAGACACCGGGACAGAAGAAACCGGGACCGGAGCCGCGAGCGACACCTGAGGCGAAGCAGGCATCGGTGCAGGAACCGGCACAGGCGCCGCCACCGGAACCGACGCCGGAATCCAGGCCCGGACCGCCGCCGGAGCCACGAACTGCGCCGGAGTCACGACCGGCGCCAGAGCCGGGGGCCTCGTCCCGTGAGGCGGACAGCGGGGCCGACTCGCTGTTCCGGAACGCCTACTTCCTGATGCTCAGCACGGGCGTCTCCGCCGTGCTCGGGCTCGGGTTCTGGCTGGTCGCCGCCCGCTACTACACCGAGGACGCGGTCGGCGAGGGCTCCGCCGCCATCGCCGCGATGCGGCTGCTCGCCAGCATCACCGCGACGACGATGATCGGCGCGGTCGTCCGGTTCGTCCCGCGCGCGGGACGGGCCACGGGCCCGCTGGTGTGGCGGGCGTACGCGGCGAGTTCGGTGGTCGTCGCCATCGCCGCCGTCGTCTTCCTGCTCACCCTGGACCTGTGGGGCGCGTCGTACGCACCGCTCGGCACACCGCTCGCCGGGGCCGCGTTCGTCGTCGCGTGCGTGGCGTGGGCGCTGCTCACCCTCCAGGACGGGGTGCTGACCGGGCTGCGCAGATCGGGCTGGGTGCCGGTCGGCAACGCGGTGTTCTCGGTCGGCAAGCTGATCCTGCTGGTCGTGTGCGCGACCGCGCTGCCGGTGCTGGGCATCTTCGTGTCGTGGGCGGCGGCGATCGCCCTGTCCACGGTGCCGCTCGGCTGGCTGATCTTCCGCCGGCTCATCCCGCAGCAGGCCGCCGCCGACCGTGACGTGGAGCCGCCCGGCCTCGGTGAGATGGGGCGCTTCCTCGCGGGGGACTCGCTGGGCGCGCTGTTCAGCCTGGCGATGATCAACCTGCTGCCGGTGATGGTCGCGGTCCGCTTCAGCGCGGCGGAGAACGGCTACTTCTACGTGGCGTACACCGTCGGCGGCACCATGGAGTTCCTCGCCATCAACATGGCGTCCTCGCTCACCGCGCACGCCTCGCACGACCCGCGCCACCTCGCCGACGGGGTGCGCGGGGCGCTGCGCCGGATGATCCTGCTGCTGGTGCCGGTGGTCCTCGTCCTGGTGGTGTTCGCGCCGCAGATCCTGCTGCCGTTCAGCGAGGAGTACGCGGAGCACGGCACGACCGTGCTGCGGCTGCTGGCCGCGGGGGCGCTGCCCCGGGTGGTGGTGGAGCTGTACATCGGCGTGCTGCGGGTGCAGGGCCGGACCGGGGTGCTGGCCGCGCTCCAGGGCGCGATGTGCGTGCTGGTGCTGGGCAGCGCGGCCGTCCTGTTCACCCCGGCGGGCATCGCGGGCGCGGGCTGGGCGGTACTGCTGAGCATGTCGGTGATCGCCGTGGTGTCCGTCGTCGGGCTGAAGGCGGCCCTGCGCGACACGAAGCCGCTGCACGACATCGCGGCACCCCACGAGAGCGCGGCACCCGTCCCGGCGCCCGGTGCCCCCGTGGCGCCCCACACTCCCTCGGCCTCCCCGGACGCCCCGGCGGGCCCCGGCACCGCCGACGCCCCGCCCACCGGCCTCGCCACCGCCACCGACGCCGAAGCCGTCCCGGCCGGACCAGGGGCGACGCCCGTCGACCGCCCGGCGGTGCGGTCCGCCGGGGACACGTTCGCCGTGCGGCTCAACGCCACCGCCGGGTACGGCACCAACTGGGCCCGGCGGGCGGCGTACGCGCGCGGGCAGACCGACCAGGACACGGTGGCGCTGTTCATCGGGCGCCCCGGCTACGAGCGCGAGGCTTTCGCGGCGGACCCGCTGGCTGTCATCGTCCGCCCGCGCGCCGACAGCGGGCCGGCGCCGGAACCCGGCCGGGAGACCGACCGGGGTCCGGCGCCCGGCCGGGCACCGTCCCCGGCCCGCGGGTCGGAACCCGCGTACGAGGGCGACGGACTGTGGTCGGCGGGCGGGCAGCGTGCGCTGCGCGCCGGGCTGTGGGTGCTGCTCGCGCTGATGACCGGGGCCTTCGCCGTCGGACTG
This sequence comes from Streptomyces sp. NPDC091281, assembly GCF_044757425.1. NCBI lineage: Bacteria > Bacillati > Actinomycetota > Actinomycetes > Kitasatosporales > Streptomycetaceae > Streptomyces > Streptomyces sp. NPDC091281. The sequence goes on from NZ_JBIVUY010000016.1 coordinate 195,308, forward strand.
CGGAACCTGCCGTGGCTCGGCGGCGGCCTCACGGGCGTGCTCGCCGGACCGCTCAGCGGGCGCGGCATGCTGACCGCGCTGCCCCTCGGCGCCCTGGTCGCCGGGGCCGTCCTGCTGGCCGTGTTCGTCGCGGCCGTCACCCTGGCCCTGCGGCAGGAGGCGACACTGCCGGGAACCGCCCTGGCGGCCGTCACCCTCGCGCTGTACGCCGTACCTGTCTCGCTCGGTCGGGAACCACGGCCGGTGGACGGGGCGTTGTACGGACGAGCGGCGGAGTTCTTCGCCCAGACCCTCGGGCTCCCCGGACCCGGCCCCCTCCTGCGCTGGGTGCCGCTCGCCTGTCAGCTGCTCGCCCTCCTCGTGCTGTGGCTGCTCCTCGACCGCGCCGTCGAGCGCTTCGGCGCCCGGCTGGACCGACGGCTGCCGTGGACCGCCCGCTGGGCGGCCGTCTTCCTCGCCGCCGTGGGCGGCTGGGCCGCGCGGGAGGCGTACGCGCCGCTCGCCCCGCCGGTCCTCGCCGCCCTCTGCGTCCTCCTCCTGCTCCTCTCCCTCCACCGGGCCGAACCCCCGCACGCCCCGGCCGAGGACACCCCCACCGCCCCCGCCGACACCCACCTGACCGGGGCCACCGGCACCGGCACGACCGGCACCACCGGAACCGGCACCACCGGCAGCGGCACAGCCACCACCCCGCCCACCCACTCCACCGAGCCCACCGAGCCCACGCACGCCACCGAGCCAACCCGCTCCACCGAGCCAACCCGCTCCACCGAGCCCACGCACTCCACCAAGTCCACCCACTCCACCAAGTCCACCGATACCAGCGAGCCGTCCCGCGACTGATCAAGCTCAGAGCCGAATCCCAGGGGGGAACCGTCGTGCGTCCGTCCATCACTCCACGGGAGCGATCCGATCCGGAGTCCGCGCCCGCGCGCGAGTCCGGCCACGAGCCCCCGCGCGCGCCGGAGCCCACCCCCGCGTCCGCCCCGTCCCGCGCGCGCCCGGCGTCCACCGCGTCCACCGCGTTCACGAAGGCCTCCGCGGCCTCCGCCAAGGCCTCGGCCGCCGCCGCACCCCCGGCCGACCCCGGCACCGACCTCGCCGACCTGCCGCCCGCCGGGTACGGGTGGCGGGCGCTGCTGCATCCCGCGCCCGCGCTGCTGCTCGCGCTGGCCCTGTGGGGCTGGGCGGTGACCCACACCGACGTCTCCGACCTGGACGACTTCGGCCTCGTCACCGCGCTGCACCCCACCTTCTGGGCCGGACTCGCCCTGCTCACCGCCGGGTTCTGGAGCACCGTGCGCGGCCCGCGCCGCCACCCCGCGTGGGCCCCGGCGTACGTCGTGGCGCTGCTCGTGATGGAGCGGGCCACCCAGGCTGTGCTCTACCCGACGCCCCTGTACGCGTGGGCGTGGAAGCACGACGCGGTCATCGACCACCTCCTCACCGCGGGCCGCCTCCAGAACGCGGACGCGATCGGGGACATGGCGGTCTACGACCAGTGGCCGGGCTTCTTCGCCGCGCAGGCCACGCTGGTCCGGCTGCTCGGGGTGGACTCCGCCGCCCAGTTCATGACCTGGTGGCCCCTGGTCTCCAGCCTGATGCTGCTGCTCCCGCTCGTGCTGATCTACCGCACCTTCACCGAGGACCGGCGGCTGATCTGGACCGGCGTGTGGATCTTCTGCGTCGCCAACTGGGTCGGCCAGGACTACTTCTCCCCGCAGTCCGTGGCCTTCGCCCTGCACCTCGGCGTGCTCGCCGTCGTCCTGCGCCGCTACGGCCGCCCCGGCCCGGCCGCCGACGGCGCGGACGGCACGGGCGGTCCCGCGGGCGGCTCCGACCCCTCGGCGGCGCGGCAGCGGCAGGCGGTGTGGACGGTGCTGCTCACCCTGCTGGTGGTGGCCGTCGTGATCTCGCACCAGCTGACCCCGGGCATGCTGATCGTCTCGCTGGCCGCCCTCTTCCTCACCCGCCGCTACCGCGACCGCGTCCCGATCCTCACCACCGCCGTGATCTTCCTGGCCTGGTGCCTCACCGCCGCGCTGCCGTTCCTCTCCGCGGCGATGCCCGACATGATCCGCTCGATCGGCGACATCGGCGGCAACGTCTCGACCGGCTACGGCGCCACCCCCACCGGCACCGGAGCGGTGCTGACATCGTGGGCGGCCCGGCTGCTGTCGGCGTCGGCGCTGCTGCTCGCCGCGGTGGGCGTGTGGCGCAGACCGGTCCTGCGGCGGCGCGCGATGCCGCTGCTGCTGATCGCGGCGGCCCCGCTGCCGATGCTCGGCGCGAGCAGCTACGGCAGCGAGATGATCTTCCGGGTGCTGATGTTCATGCTGCCCGGCGCCGCGTTCTTCGCCGCGGCGGCCCTGCTGCCCGCGGAACGAGCCGCCCACGAGCGGAGCCCGGAAGCGAGCGGCCGGGCGACCGTCGCGCCCCACCCGCCGCGCCGCTACGTCTGGCTCCCGCTGCTCGCGCTCCTCGCGGGCACCCTCGCGTTCGTGCCGAGCTACTCCGGGAAGGACCGCCTCAGCTACTTCCCGCCCGCCGAGGTGGACCTCGTCCGGCAGGTCGTCGACGCCGCGCCGGACGACTCGCTGGTGGTGGCGTCGGACCGCAACTACCCGCTCGCCTTCGACCAGTACGGGCGCCTCGGCCACTACTGGTTCCTCGACGACGCCCGCGAGCACGTCGACCGGATCCTGCGCGACCCGGCAGCCACCCTCGCCGCCGACATGTCCGCCGTGGAGGCACCGGGCCGGGCCTATGTCCTGTTCACCCGCGGCCAGTTCGCGAACGCCGAGATGAACGGCCTGCTCACCGAGGCCCAGTTGGCGGGCATCCGGGACGCCGTCGCCGCCTCCCCGCTGTTCGAGCGGGTGGCGGCCAACGAGGCCGGAGTGGCGTACGTACTGAAGGAGGCGGGCCGATGACACCGCGCGACCTGGCCGACCGGGCGCTGCCCGCGCTCGGCGGATGGCTGGCCCTGACCGCGCTCGCCCTGCCGGACGGCTCCCCGCTGCGGGGCGTCGCGATGGTGGTGTTCCTGGTCGCCGGACCCGGCGCCGCCGTGCTGCGGATCTGCGCGCCCGCGCTGACCGTGCTCCCCGCCGCGGGCCCCTCGGACCGGCCGGGCCACCCGGACCCGGCCTTCGAGCACCACTCCGACCTGCTCGAACGGCTCATGCTCACGGTGCTCGTGAGCGTGGCGCTGGTGATGCTCGTCGCCACCGTGTTCATCGCCTCGCACGCCTTCAGCGCGGAGCGCGTCCTGCTGACGCTCACCCTGCTGGCCACGGCCGCCGCGTTCTGTCCGCGGCTGCGGGCCTCCCCGCCGAGGACCGCGGGGGGTACCGCCACGTGACCCCGCCCCGCCCCGGCCACGACCCGGGTCCCGTCGGGACGCTGCCCGTCCACCGCCACCGCGGCCCGCGCCGCCCGCCCCGCCGCCCGGCCGTCCCGCGCCGGTTGCCGCTCGTGGTCGCCCTGGTGCTCTGCGCCGCGCTGACCGCCGCCTTCCTCCTCAAGAGCGGCCCCGACGGTGACGGCGCGGACGACGAACCGGCGGCCGGCGTCCGCCCCACGACCATCGGCGGGCCGTGCGCGCCGACCGACCTGCTGGTGCCGCCCTGCGGTGCCTGGTTCGGCGCGTTCGTGCCGCACGAGAAGAGCGACCTGGCCGAGAAGGTGCGCGGTTACGAGCGGCGCATCGGCCGGAAACTGGACGTCGTCTACACGTACCACGACATGTCGCGGGTCGAAGGGACCCGGCTGGAAGGCCAGTTGATCACCCCGCAGGAGCGGAAGGTGGCGGCCGACGACCGTCTGCTGCTGCTGTCGTGGGAGAGCAAGTGGTGGGGCGGCACCGCCGCCCAGCAGCCGACCTGGAGACAGATCGCGGACGGTGACCTCGACGCGTCCGTCATCGACGTCCAGGCCCGCCGGGTCAAGGAGTTCGGGCAGAAGGTGTTCCTCTCCTTCGACCTGGAGATGGACACCCGCACCCCGGCCAGCGGCACCCCCGAGGAGTACGTGCGCGCCTACCGGCACCTCCACGACCGGTTCCGGGAGCTGGGCGTCACCAACGTGGTGTGGACCTGGATCACCACCGGCTACCTCGAACACGCCGACCTGATGAAGCGCATGTACCCGGGCGACGCCTACGTCGACTGGATCGCCTACAACCAGTACAACTACTACCGCTGCCACCAGGCGGAATGGCTCTCCTTCGCCGAGACCCAGCGCGCCACCCACGCCTGGATACGCGCCCACATCTCCGACGACAAGCCGCTGATGCTCTCCGAGTTCGGCAGCGCCGACGACCCGACCCGCCCGGACCGGCAGGCCGAGTGGTACGCCGGGGTGCCCGCCGTGCTGAAGAGCCTGACCGGGGTGAAGGCCGCACTCCAGTGGAACTACCGCGACCCCGGCCCGCACTGCGACCTGGCGGTGGCGGGCGACCGGGCCTGGCGCAGCCTGCGCGGCTCGGTCGCCGACCCCTACCTCAACCAGCCCCTACGCTGACCGCCCCTTCCCGGGTCCTGCTCGGGGAGGACGGTCTCAGCCCGCGAAGACCGGCCCCCGCACCACCGCGCGGGCCCGCCGGTACCAGCGCCAGCCGACCGTCCTCGGCCCGTCGCGGTAGGGCGCGATCCGGGCGCCGGACCCGGCGAGCCACGCCTCGACGTCGGCCAGGGTGTGGCCGCGGCGCACGATGAGCCGGGCGATGCGGTGCGCCTCGTCGCGCTCCGAACTCAGCGCGTGCCGTACGGCGGTGGCCGTCTCGTAGCCCGCGGCGGCGGCCCGGCGCCGTACCCGGCCGCTGTTGTAGCCGTGCGGGTAGGCGAGGTGCCGTACCGGATGACCGAGGGCGTCCTCCAGGACGGCGCGGGAGTCGCGGAGTTCACGGTCGAGGTCGGCGGAAGGGAGCGTGTCGAGCTGGGCGTGGGTGACGGTGTGGCTGCCGATCTCCATGCCGTGCCCCTCCAGGCCCGCCGCCTGGGCCAGCGTCATCATCGGCGCGGGCGGCAGCAGACTGCGCCCGCCCGGCGCGATCGCCCCGGTGGTGAGGTAGGCGGTGGCCGCCAGGTGCCGCCCGGCCAGCGCCTCGGCGGTCGGTCCGGGCAGGTCCGCGAAACCGTCGTCGAAGGTCAGCAGCACCGGCCGGGCGGGCAGCGCGGCCCGCCCGGCGAGATGGTCGGCGAGCGCGCTCACGGTCACCGGGGTCCGCCCGCTGTCCACGACCGCGTCGAGATGGGCGGCGAACTGCTGCGGGGTGACGGTGAACTCCGCGATCCAGTCCGGCGGATCGTCCATGACGGCGTGGTAGAGGAAGACCGGGATCGCGTCGGCGCGGCCCGTACGGTCCGGCCCGTCGGCGGCCGTCATCGCGCGCCCCCGCCGGAAGCGCCGTTCCCGCCGGACGCCGCGTCCCCGCCGGAAGCCGCACTCCGACCGGAGTCCGAGCCGCCGCCCCGAACTGTCGGCAGCCCCCGTACCGCCCGCCGGGCCCGTACGTAGCCGACGGGCCCGTACAGCATGCCCCGTCGCTGGAGCCGGGAGAGCCGTCCCGGCCAGGGGTGGGTGCGGGCGTCGTGCCCGCCCGGCGCGCCCGCGCCCCCGCCGACACCGCCCGCGCCCTCCCCGCCCTCGGTGTCGCGGACGGCGGTCAGGGTGCGGGCGTGGGCGAGGCCGCGGGGCAGTCGGGCGAGGAACGCGGGCAGCAGGCCGGGCCGGTTGACGAGGATCGCGGTGAGGTAGGCGGTGAGGCCCGCGCCGTAGCCGTAGGCCTGGGTCTCCAGGTCGCGCCAGGTCTCCCGGTGGTGGTGCCAGACCAGGGCGTGCGGGGTGTAGCGCAGCCGGTGCCCGGCGGCCAGGACGCGGACGAAGCCGTACAGGTCGTCGCCGCCGCGGGCCGGGGTGCCCGCGCCGGTCGCCGGGTCGAACCCGCCGACGGCGCGCAGGACGCGCGTGCGGTACGCCATGTTGGCGCCGGAGCCGAAACGGCCCGCCGTGAACGGGAACAGCGGCTCGTCGGCGGGCGGGTCGTACGGGTCGTACGTGCGGGGGGTGAAGCCCTTCGCGAAGCCGCCGTGGCTCTCCAGCAGCACCTGCGCGGGGGTGCGCAGCCGGGCGGGCAGGATCAAACCGGTCGCGCAGCCGAGGCCGGGGTCGGCGCTGAAGGGGGCGGTGAGTTCGGTGAGCCAGCGCGGGTCGGCGACCACGTCGTCGTCGGTGAAGGCGACCACGTCGCCCCGGGCGGTGGCCAGCCCCGTGTTGTGGGCGACGGCGAGACCGGGCACCGGCTCGGTCAGGTAGCGGACGCGGTCACCGTACTTGTGGACGACGAGGTCGCGGGTGGCGTCCGTGACGGGCGCGTTGTCGACGACGACGATCTCGGCGTCCGGGTGGTCCTGCGCGAGCAGGGAGTCCAGGGCGGTGGCGAGCCGGTCGGCGCGCTCGCGGGTGGCGACGACCACGGTGGTCGACGGCACGGTGACGGCGAGGTCGGGGAGTTCGCAGAGGTCCGAGGGGGTGCGCTCCCGTGCGAGCGCGGTGAGCACCGTCGTCGGATCGGCGCCCTCGGGGACCTGCCCCAGCAGCGTGGCGACCGGCCGTCCGCCCACCCGGACCAGCACGAACACCGCGCCGTGCGTGACCGGCGGGCTGCCGGGGCCGGGTCTCAGAACGCCCCCGCCCCCGCCACTGCCCCCGTCCCCGCCGCCGGGCCCGCCTCCCGGGTCCAGATCCAGCTCGGCGACCTGCACCGGCGGGATGTCGAGGAACCGCCGGATCTCCTGCCGTACGCGTGGCTCGGTCGCCATGCACCCTCCCCTGGATCGGTGGCTCAGGCGCGGCGCAGCCGGCCGGCGCCCTTCAGCACCCGGGCGGCCGTCGCCGCGAGTCTCGGCCGGTTGCGGACGAAGTGATGGGCCCGGCGCGCCGGTTCACGCCCCAGCCAGTGGAGCGCGGCGCCCACCCCCGGACGCGTCCACGCCCCCTCGTACACGGGCACCTCGCCCGTCCGCAGCGCGTCCTTGTACTCGGCCGCCCCCCGGCCCAGGTCGAGCAGCCCGATGCCCTCGGCGGCGGCGGCCTCGGCCATCCGCAGATGCAGCACCAGACCGGGGGAGAACCTGGCGAACTCCGGTTCGTAGGACGGGAACCAGCAGGCCAGGACGGTCGAGGAGCGCAGACCGAAGTGCGCGGCGATCGGCCGCCCGCCCGCGTAGAGGACGGAGAGGGTGCCCGCGCAGTCCGGCGCGCGGGTCTCGGCGAGCAGGCCGACGAGCCGGTTGATCCACTCCTGCGCGAAGCGGTCGCGGCGGCCGGTCCTGCGGTACTGCGCGGACTTCCACGCCATGAGCGTGCGCAGCGCCGCCGGATCGCGCTCGTCGAAGACGAACCGCAACTCCCCGACCTGGCGGCCGAGTCGGCGCTCCTTGGCGAGCGTCGTCTTCAGGAACTTCGGCGACTGGGCGCGCAGCACGGACTCGTACGTCTCGTAGCCCTTCTCGACGTCGATGACGTACGACGCGTACTCCGCCGCCGCGTGCGGCACGAACAGGCCCTGTTCGGCCTCCAGGTTGTCGAAGGCGAAGCTCGACAGGCCGCAGGCGCGCAGCAGTTCGTCGGCGCCCAGACCGAGGCCCGGCGCGAGGACCGCGCCCTGCACGTCCGAGACGCCGTGCGCGAGGGCCTGCCCGCGGCCCAGCGCGCCGCGTTCGTGCGGCAGGAAACCGACCGGCTCGCGCCCCTCGTACACCACCGCCACCCGGGTGGCGGGCCGGACCCGGCCCACCGCGGTGGCGAACTCCGGTTCCATGAAGGGGTTCCGCGGCGCCGTCGACGCGGCGCGCAGCGCCCGCCACCGTTCCCGGTCCCCCTCGGCCAGGTCCTCCGGACCCAGCACACGAATACGTCCGCTGCTCAACCTGACCCCCCGATCAAGTCCCCCCTGGACAGGGGGACGGTACCCCTCCGGGCGGGCGGGGCGGTAGGGAGCGGACCTGGTTGTTGCCATTCCGGGCAGAGGCCTTTAACCGCCCTGTACCCGGCGTTGCGCCGGAAAGCGGCCGGAAAGCGGAGGGAAGCGGGGTGAAAGCACACCGGAAGCGGACCGCCAGCGAGCGGTGAGCGCACCGGCAGCGCACCGGCAGCGTGCCGGAAGAGCGGGGCCGGGGGCGCGGCTGCGGCGGTGAGTCCGATCCGGCCGGAATCCGTATTCTCTGATCATGCCCGCACCCCACGCATATGCCGCGCGCTGCGCGTACTCCCTGATCGCCACCGACCTGGACGGGACGCTGCTGCGCGGCGACGACACGTTCTCCGACCGGTCGCTCGACGCGCTCGCGCGGGTGGCGGCCGCCGGTGCCCGCCACCTCGTGGTCACGGGCCGCCCCGCGCCCCGGGTACGGCCGCTGCTGGACATCCTGCGGAGCAGAGGCCTCGCCGTCTGCGGCCAGGGCGCGCAGCTCTACGACATCGGCGCCGACCGCCTGCTGTGGTCGGTCACCCTGGACCGGGAGCTGGCGGAGACGGCGATCGGCAAGATCGAGGCCGAGGTGGGGCAGGTGTACGCCGCCGTCGACCAGGACGGGATCGACGGGCTGACCCTGATCGAGCCGGGCTACCTGATGCCGCACCCGACCCTGCCGGCGGTGCGGGTCGGCCGCCGGGACGACCTGTGGTGCGAGCCGATCAGCAAGGTGCTGCTGCGCCATCCCGGCCTGACCGACGACGAGTTGGCGGTGACCGCCCGCGCGGTGGTCGGCTCGCTGGCCACCGTCACCATGTCGGGGCCGGGCACGGTGGAACTCCAGCCGTGCGGGGTGACCAAGGCGACGGGGCTGGCGCTGGCGGCGGAGCGGCTCGGGCTGCGGCCCGAGGACACCCTCGCCTTCGGGGACATGCCCAACGACATCCCGATGTTCGACTGGGCGGCGCGCGGGGTGGCCATGGCGAACGCCCATCCGGAGCTGAAGGCGGTGGCCGACGAGGTGACGACGTCGAACGAGGACGACGGCGTGGCCGCCGTCCTCGAACGACTCTTCCCTTAGGGGTTCCGCTCCCTCAGGGGGTTCCGCGAGGAACCCCGGCGGCCCGGGACCGTCAGTAGGCGCCGAAGACGTTGTCGATGGAGCCGTAGCGGTCGGCGGCGTAGTTGCAGGCGGCGGTGATGTTGGCGACCGGGTCGTACGGGTCGTAGGCGGTGCCGTCCACGTGGTACGCGGCGAACGTCGGGTCGATGACCTGGAGCAGGCCCTTCGACGGGATGCCGGCCGCGGCGTTGGAGTCCCACAGGTTGATCGCGTTCGGGTTGCCCGAGGACTCCCGCATCACGTTGCGGTAGATGCCGTCGTAGCTGCCCGGGATGCCCTTCTCGGCCATGATCGCGAGGGACTCGCGGATCCAGCCGTCGAGGTTGTTCGTGTACCCGGCGGAGGTGGCGGCCGAGGTGGCGGGGGCGGCGGAGGCGCTGGTGGCGCCGATGAAGGGGAGGGTGAGCGCGGCGGCGCCGGCGCAGGCCACGGCGACGGTGCGGACCAGGCGGGTGCGGGTGCGGCGGGGCTGGGTGACAGCGGACATGAAGGGGTTCCTCTCCGGCGCCTGCGAGGTGAGCTGTCGGGTTCGGGCGGGGAGGTGCCCGGCCGGCCGCCGTACGGACACGGTGGCGCGGCTTCACCCCGAGCCGTTCCGCCGCGTCCGTGTGTGACGTACGCGCCGGGACGGCGACTTACCTGGGTCCCCCGCTCCTGCCGCGAATGTCTTCGTCGATGGGGTTGTCGGACGGCGGCAGGATTAGGCGTCTGTCCGACAGGCCGGGAACGTATGCGAGAGCACATGTCGGGAACAAGTGGCTGATTCACAGGTCGTCCCTATTGACCTTGGTCTGGGGTTTTCGGGCGCTTGATCCTTTGCGGGGGCTGGCGCTCAACTTCCGCTTGAGCAAAGCGGAATTAAAAAATCCGGTCAGGGTTGCTCGATGGCGGCACGGGTGAGCCAACTCACCTGCGTCCACAAGGCGGGTAAAACGGTCATATAGCTCAAGTGGCTTTAATGGGGTGGGGGTTGTGGGAGTGAGGGGTGAGGGGTGGAAGAGGGTCGGGAGGGGTGGCTGAGGGGGCGCGGTCGGAGTGCGGATGCGGGCGCCGATCGACGTGTCCCCGACCGGAAGGGGTACATACCTTCCGGTCGGTAACATATGGGGCGCGCGATGCCTGTGAGGGCGGTGGGACGGGTGGGTCGGCGCCTCCCGGTCGGGCGAAGTTCGAGGCAGGGGGACGTGGGGCCTGTCGGTGATCGAAACGTGACCGGATACGCTGACTTGAGTGAGGGCAGCGACGTATCGACAAACCGTGTGATCGCCGGAAGACACCAGCAGACAGGAGACCCCTCGTGACCGTCGTCGGGCCGTTCGGGCTGAGCGTGCGGGACCAGGCTCTGGAAGCCGATGTCCAGGCCGGATTGACGGCTGTCGAGGAAGGCCTGCTCGAAGCCACGAAGAGCGAGGTCCCGTTCATCACGGAGGCCGCGCAGCACCTCGTGCGCGCGGGCGGGAAGCGGTTCCGGCCGCTGCTCGTGATGCTCGCGGCCCAGTTCGGCGACCCCTACGCCCCCGGGGTCGTGCCCTCGGCCGTCGTGGTCGAGCTGACCCACCTCGCCACGCTCTACCACGACGACGTCATGGACGAGGCGGCCGTACGGCGCGGGGTGCCGAGCGCGAACACCCGCTGGGGGAACTCCGTCGCCGTCCTCACCGGCGACTTCCTCTTCGCCCGCGCCTCCCACATCCTCGCCGACCTCGGCCCCGAGGCCGTCCGGGTCCAGGCGGAGGCGTTCGAGCGCCTCGTCACCGGCCAGATCCTGGAGACCGCCGGGCCGACCGACGGGCGCGACCCCGTCGACCACTACCTCGACGTGCTCGGCGGCAAGACCGGCTCCCTGGTCGCCGTCGCCTGCCGCTTCGGCGCCATGATGTCCGGCGCCGACGACACGGTCGTGGACATGCTCACCCAGTACGGGGAGCGGCTCGGCGTCGCCTTCCAGCTCGCCGACGACGTCCTCGACATCGCCTCCGACTCCCACGAGTCGGGCAAGACGCCCGGCACCGACCTGCGCGAGGGCATCGCCACCCTGCCGGTGCTGCGGCTGCGGGAGCGGGCGGCCCGGCTGGCGCTGCCGGAGGACGTCGCGCTGTGCGAGCTGCTCGACTCCGACCTCAGCGACGACGCGCGCCTCGCCGAGGCCCTGGCCGGACTGCGGGCGCACCCCGCGTTGGAGCAGGCCCGCCGCGACACCGTGCGGTACGCCAAGGACGCGCGGGCGGTGCTGGCACCGCTGCGGGAGTGCGAGGCGAAGTCGGGCCTGCTGGAGCTGTGCGACGCGGTGGTCCACCGGGCGGGGTAGCCGGGGTGGCTCCCGAGAGCCACACCCCGCTCCGCCCGCGCAGGGGCCTCTTCGCCGCGCCCGCAGGGCGGCTCCTCGCCGTGCCCCGCACAGCTTCCCGCGGGGCGTCTCTCAGGGATGGCCCCCACCGACCCTGACGCCCCCCACCCCCGTGTCATACCGGAGGTGTACGTCGATTTGCGTCCGAGGGCTGACGAATGACGGCGGCTCATTTGGTCAGATGGTGAGCACGGTAATCATCGCTCCTCACCGATTCGGGTGAGAATGGCGGCCCGGGGCAAGGACGTTGGTACGTGAGACGGCCGCCCGCCGCCGCCGACGACGGAGGTAAGGCACACATGGCACCGTACGCATCCGACGACAGCACGCACCCCGGCGAGGCCGACGACCTGCGCGCCGGGCGGCGCAAGGCCGTGCGGTACGTCGTCCCGGTCACCGTGGTGGGCATCGCGGCGGCGACGATCGGGCTCGTCCCGGCCCTCGCCGACTCGGGCGACCCCGACCTGCCGAAGATCAGCGCCCAGCAGCTCATCGAGAAGATCGCCGCGTCGGACGTGCAGCAGCTGTCCGGCACCGTGAAGATCACCACCGACCTGGGCCTGCCCGACCTGGGCGGCCTGGAGAGCGGGCTCCTCGCGGGGGCCGCGGGGGGCGCCTCCGACGGCTCCTCCGCCGACCCGTCCACCCGCCTCACCGAACTCGCCTCCGGCACCCACACCCTGCGCGTCGCCGCCGACGGCCCGGACCGGCAGAAGCTCTCCCTCCTGGAGAACGCCGCCGAGTACAGCGTCATCCACAACGGCAAGGACGTGTGGGGGTACGACAGCGCCTCCAACGAGGTCTACCACTCCACCGGTGACGCCCCCGCCGGCGCCGACGACCGCGCCTCCGGCACCCCCGCGCCCACCACACCCAAGGAACTGACCGAAGAAGCCCTCAAGGCCGTCGACGGCACCACGTCCGTCACCGTGGACGGCACCGTCCAGGTCGCCGGCCGCGACGCCTACAAGCTGCTGGTCAAGCCGAAGCAGTCCGGTTCCACCGTCGGCGCGGTCACCGTCGCCGTCGACGCGAAGACCGGCCTGCCGCTCAAGTTCACCCTCACCCCGACCGGCGGCGGCGCGGCCGTCGTCGACGCCGGGTTCACCAAGGTCAGCTTCGCCAAGCCCGCCGCGTCCACCTTCGACTTCACCCCGCCCAAGGGCGCCAAGGTCACCGAGGGCGACACCCCCGAGGCCCCCGACTCGGCCAAGGGCGGTGCCCCGGACACGGCCAAGGGCGGCGCCCCCTTCACCGAGGGCGCCGAGGGCTTCGCCGGGGACCTCGACGGGGCCACCGTGCTCGGCGAGGGCTGGACCAGCGTCGCCACCTTCGACACCGGCGGCGAGGGCGTCCCGTCCGGCGCCGACCTGCCCGACGCGGGCGGCCTCGGCGGCCTCGGCGACTTCATGGACTCCTTCGGCGACAAGGTGAAGGGCGACTTCGGCTCCGGCACCGTCTTCTCCACCCGCCTGATCAACGCCCTCGTCACCGACGACGGCAAGGTCTACGTCGGCGCCGTCACCAAGGACGCCCTCGTCAAGGCGGCCGACACGGCCCGGTAAGTACCCTGACGTCAGCCCCGTACGACCGACGTACGGGGCGGGCGGGGCGACGAACGGGGGAGCCGATGGACGAGGACGCGCCACCGCCCGCCCCGGGCGGCCCGCCCGACAGCACGCGGAGCCCCGCACCGGGCGGTCCTGCCGGGAGCCGTGACGACGACACCGTCATCCGCACCCGCGCCCTCACCAAGCGCTACCGGGGCGGACAGCTCGCCGTGGACGGCCTCGACCTGGCCGTCCCGGCGGGCAGCGTCTTCGGCTTCCTCGGCCCCAACGGCTCCGGCAAGACCACCACCATCCGCATGCTGATGGGCCTCATCGAGCCCACCTCCGGCACGGCCCGGGTCCTGGGGCAGCCCATGCCCCGCGCCACCCGCGCCGTCCTGCCGCACGTCGGCGCCCTCATCGAGGGCCCCGCCCTGTACGGCTTCCTCTCCGGCCGCGACAACCTCCTGCGCTACGACGCCGCCGACCCCACCGCCGACCCGCGCACCCGCCGGGCCCGCGTCGGCCGGGCGCTGGACCGGGTCGGGCTGACGGCCGCCGCGGGCAAGAAGGCCAAGGCGTACTCGCTCGGCATGAAGCAGCGGCTCGGCCTCGCCGCCGCCCTCCTCCAGCCCCGCCGGCTGCTCGTCCTGGACGAACCGACCAACGGCCTCGATCCGCAGGGCATGCGCGAGATCCGGGTCCTGGTGCGGGAGCTGGCCGCCGACGGCACCACCGTCTTCCTCTCCTCCCACCTCCTCGACGAGATCGAGCAGGTCTGCACGCACGCCGCCGTCATGGCACGCGGCAGACTCCTCACCCAGGGCGTGGTCGCCGACCTCGCGGCGCGGGCCCGCGGACGGCTCGTCGTCACCACGGCGGACCCGGCGGACGCCGCCCGCCTCCTCAAGGAGCACGGTGTGGGCGACCTCGTCGTCACGGGGGAGCGGGTGTCGGGCGACCCCGGCGAGCACGACCTCGCCGCCCTCAACGCGGCCCTGGTCACGGCGGGCGTCCGCGTCCGCGGCTTCGGCGTCGAACGCGCCTCCCTGGAGGACGCGTTCGTGGCACTCACCGGGGAGGGCTTCGATGTCGCGGGCTGACCACGGACCGGCGGACACCACGTCCCCCACCCCCGGACCGACCTCCACCCCCGGGTTGACCGGCCCGACCGACCCGGACCCCACATCCCGTACAACCCCAACACCTACGACCCCTAAGCCCCCTACGGCTTCCTCCCCTCACCCCCTCTGGGCCCTCGGCCTCCTCCGCAGCGAGCTGACCGTCACCCTGCGCCGCTGGCGGACCCTCGCCCTGCTGGGTGTCCTCGCCGCCGTGCCCGTCCTGGTCGGGATCGCCGTACGGATCGAGACCGGCGACAGCGGCGGCGCGGGCGGCTCCGGGGGCGGCGCGGCGGGGCCCGCCTTCATGGCGCAGATCACCAACAACGGCCTCTTCCTGGTGTTCACCGCGCTCGCCGCGACCCTCCCCTTCTTCCTGCCGATGGCCGTCGGCGTCGTCGCCGGGGACACCGTCGCCGGGGAGGCGGGCTCCGGCACCCTCCGCTACCTGCTGGTCGCCCCCGCAGGCCGTACCCGGCTGCTGCTCGCCAAGTACGCGACCCTCGCGGCGTTCTGCCTGCTGGCCACCCTCGTCGTCGCCGTGTCCGCGCTCGCGACGGGCGCGCTGCTCTTCCCCCTGGGGGACCTCACCACGATCTCCGGCACCCGGATCTCCTTCACGGACGGACTCCTGCGGGCCCTGCTGATCGCCCTGGTCGTGGCCGCCTCCCTGCTCGGTGTCGCCGCCCTCGGCCTCTTCGTCTCCACCCTCGGCACCAGCGGCATCGCCGCCATGGCGACGACCGTCGGCCTGCTCACCACCGTGCAGATCGTCGACCAGATCCCCCAGCTGCACGCGATCCAGCCGTACCTCTTCTCCCACTACTGGCTGTCCTTCGCGGACCTGATGCGCGAGCCGGTCTACTGGGACGAGATCCAGCGCGACCTGGGCCTCCAGGCCCTCTACGTCGCCGTGTTCGGCTCGGCGGCCTGGGCCCGCTTCACCACACGCGACATCACCACGTAG
The DNA here is from genome assembly GCF_044757425.1 of Streptomyces sp. NPDC091281. Lineage (NCBI taxonomy): Bacteria > Bacillati > Actinomycetota > Actinomycetes > Kitasatosporales > Streptomycetaceae > Streptomyces > Streptomyces sp. NPDC091281. The sequence continues at coordinate 210,394 of NZ_JBIVUY010000016.1, forward strand.
CCACGTGGCTCACTCCGCGTCGTACGGGAAGCGGGCGAGCGGCGGCTCCTGGGCGAAGAAGGTCTTGGCGCGGGTGAGGGCCCCGGTGTCCTTGAGGACGTCGCCGGGCTTGCTGCCGTTGCCGAGGAGGACCCCGCCGAACCGCATCCGCAGATAGGCGGCCGAGTGGTTGAGCGCGCCGACCAGCGGTTCGGCGACCTCCAGTTCGTCGTGGGCGAGCGCGGTGACCCCCCACAGGGTGCGCCCGTCGAGGGTCGCGGCGAAGTCGACTCCGGGCGTGCGCAGCCAGCCCGACCAGTGGTCGAGATAGCGCTTCACCGGCGCCGAGAGCGTGTACCAGTACAGCGGCGAGGCGATCACGACGTCCGTCGCCGCGAGCGTCGCGTCGAGCAACAGGCCCGTGGGGCCCTCGGTGGGGCGGACGTGGTCGCTGTCGTGGCGCAGGTCCACGAAGTCCGGCAGCGGGTGGTCGAGCAGGCTGATCCACTCCTGCTCGACATCGGCCGGCAACTGCTCGGCCGCCTTCCGGGCCAGCAGCTCGGTGTTGCCCTCGGCACGGCTGCTCCCCAGCACGAACAGGAAGCGGCGGGTGCTGCTCATCGATCCTCCAGGTCATCGGCGTACGCGCATTAAGTGCGTGTGCATCATATGCGTGTGCACTTAGTTTGGCCAGGGTTGCCGACGCGGTTCCGGACGCGGTTCCGGACGCCGGGGGTATGCCGCCTACGGCGTCCCGGTCGCCGCGTACGCCGCTTCCGCCAGCGTCAGCAGCAGCGCCTCCCGGCCCGGTGCCGCGACCGCCTGGAGCCCCGCCGGGCAGCCGTCCGTGTCGAAGCCGGCCGGGAGGCTGAGCGCCGGATGCCCGCTGAGGTTGAACGCCCACGTCAACGCCGTGGAGTAGCGGTCACCCGGTCCGTCGTGACCGTGGGGGGCGTGCGGAGTCGTCGGGGTCAGCAGCAGGTCCGCCCGCGCGAAGAACGCCGCCAGCCGCCGGTCGTTCACCTCCCGCGCGCCGTCCGCGCCCCCGTCCGTGCCCGCGCCCGCCCCGCCCCCAGCTGTTCCGCCCCCGCCCGCCCGGAGCGCGAGCCAGGCCGCCGCCGGGTCCCGCAGCCGCACGGCGTGCTCCGGCCCCGCGAGCAGCCGTACGGCACCGCTGTCCGCGAGGCGTACGGCGGCGGCGCGGGCGAGGGCCCACTGCTCCGGGTCGGGGACGGCGAACCCGAGACCGGCGGAGAAGACCGCCACCGGCGGGACCCCCGACGCCGCGCACCCCGCCCCGCCCCGCTCGCCGTCGGGGGCAGCCCGCTCCCCGGTCATCGCCCGCCAGTACGCCGCCGCGTCCGCCGGGTGGCGGGCCAGGACCCCGGGTGCCGCCAGGCCCGTACGGTCGGCGGACGGGAAGCGGCCGTTGGTCGCCTTCAGGCCGAGGACCCCGCACCAGGCCGCCGGGATGCGTACCGACCCCGCGCCGTCGGCGCCGGTCGCCAGCGGCACCAGACCGGCCGCGACCGCCGCCGCCGCACCGGCCGACGAGCCGCCCGGCGTGCGGTCGGCGCGCCACGGATTCACGGTCCGGCCGTGCGCGCCGAGCCCCCAGGTCTGCCACGGCGTACCGGGCCCGGGGACGGCGGTCGCGCCGACCGGCACGCAGCCCGCCGCCACGAGCGGGGCGGCCACCCGCAGCCCGTGCCGCCCCTTGACGCCGATCGGCACCCCGGCGAGCGGCAGGTGCGCGCCCGCGGCGAGCCGCGCGTCCACCTCGGCCGCCCGCGCCCCGGCGGCCTCCTCCCACACCTCGGCGAAGGCGCCCAGCGCCCGGTCCACCCGCCGGATGCGCGCGAGGGCCGCCGCGACGACGTCGGTGGCCCGCAGCCGCCCGGCCCGTACGGCGGCGGCGAGCGCCACGGCCGACTCCGCGGGCCCGCCCGCCGCGCCCCCCTCGTACGGGCGGCCGGACGTGTTCAGCGGGTGCGGCGGGCGGCGGCCGTGCCCGTGAGGCGGATCAGGGGGTCGGTCTCGCGTGGCGGCGGGCCCGTCAGGTCGCCCAGCCGCCAGTCCGTCACCCACGGCACCCGGTACACGTCGATCACCGTCTCGATCTGCTTCGCCCGCTGCGCGAGCGGTCGCGGCAGCCTGCCCGGCGCGTCGGCGACGAGGACGATCCCGTCCAGGTCGAGGCCCGCGGGCGCCTGCCCGCGCCGGAACGTCTCCAGGGCCCGTACGGCCGCCTCCAGGCCGGTGGCGTGGGTGCGGGCGACCAGCAGGACGGAGGTCGGCTCGCCGGGGCCCGGCCAGCTCCGGCCGCAGTCGTGGCCGCCGTAGACGGCGGCGAGGGTGGTGGCACCGGCCCCGCCGTGCGTGGCGAGCCAGGAGTAGCGCCGCCCGCCGGGCGCCCGGCCGGGGGCCGCCACCGGTCCGCGCAGCCAGATCTCCGGCCCGCCCGGCCCGCCGCGCTCGTCCGTGGTGCTCATGCCCCGTCCCCCTTCTCCGCCTTCCCCGCTCTCCCGGGCCTTCCCGTGGCTCCCGCCGCGCCCGGTCCCCCCGTCGTGCGCGCCGCTCCCGTCCGGGCCCGGCAGGACCTTGGAACGAGGCTGTGACGTCGCGGTGACGTCGGTACCGGGGGCGAGCGGAGAGACTCGACCCTACGTGTACCGGTGGGTACGCGGGTCATGAGCACAAGGTACGTGCACGGCGATGCGTCAGGGTGAGGAACCGATGTCTCGACTCAGCCGCGAGAAGAAGCGGGAACAGCGGCACGGCGGAGGGGCGGCCGTGGGGTCCGTCCCGCTGGACGTGCGCGTCCGCGCGGGCGGTCCGGCGTCGGTCGGCGACGTCCCGGTCACCGTGGCACCCGGCCAGGAGCCCCAGCACGCCGTCCTCGGCCACCTCCACCGCATCGCCCGGGCCACCGGCCGCCCCGTCCTCGCCACCGTCCACGACGAACGCATCGGCTACGTCGTCCCGCTCCGCGTCGAGCCCGACGGCTCCAGCCACTTCACCGGCGAGCCGCTGCGGGTCGCGCCCCCGAGGGAGCCGGGCGACGGCCCAGCCGTGGCCGCCGCCCCGGTTGCCCCCGCAGCCCCGGTCGCCCCCGCAGCCCCGGCTGCCGCCAGTGCGCCTGCCGTCCCGGCGTCCCCTGCCGTCTCCGCCGCTCCGTCGGCCACCGAGCCTGCGCCGTCGCCCGAGTCCGTGCCGGTCGCGGCTCCCGACCGGAGTACGGCTCCCGCCCCGGCAGAGCCCTCGACCCAGACGCCGACCCCGGCTCCGGAGCCGACCGCGGACCTGACCCCGCTCCCGCTCTCGGACGTCGCCCCCGGCACCGCCGCCGCGCCCACCGGCGTCTTCGGCCCGCCCCCGGTGATGGACACCCCGCCTGCCGGGCCCGTCGCGCCTGCCGGGCCCGTCGCGCCCGCCCCGGCCTCCGCCCCGGAGCCGATCACCGCGTCCACGCCTGAGCCCACCGCCGCACCCAAGCCCGCCCCCACCAGTGCCCCCGCCCCCGAGCCCTTCCCCGTCCCCGCCCCCCTCCCGCTGCCCCTCCCCGAGACCACGCGGGCGCCCGCGCCCGAGCGCGCCCCGCTCCTCGGTCACGTCTCCGCCGCCGACGCCCTCCTCGACCCCGACCCCAAGCCCACCCCGGCCCGCGGGTTCGACGCCGTCGCGGAGGCCGTGCTCGGGGAGGACCCGCGGACCCTGCCGGGTACCGGGGGCGCCCCGGCGCTGCTGGGGGAGCCGCTGGCGCAGATCAACGAGGCCGTGCGGGCGGGCCGTACGGACCGGGCGGCGGCGCTCGCGGACCGTACCCTCACCGAGGCCTCGGCCACCCTGGGCGCCGGGCACCCCGAGGTGCTCCGGCTGCGCGAACTCACCGCGTACATCGCCTACCTGGGCGGCGACCCGGTGCGCGCCTTCCACCTCTCGCTCGACCTGGCCCGGCTCCACCACCGCGACGGCGACGGGGAGAGCGCCTACGGCAACGTGCAGAGCGCGGCGGCGGCCTGGCGGGCGGTGCGCGACCCGTTCCAGGGCCTGAACCTCGGCACCGAACTGCTCACCCTGTGGACCGAACTGGCCGCGGGGGACGGTCCGGCCGCAGAGGAGTCCGACCAACTGGAGTCGGCCCGCGCCCGGATGACCCGGCTGACCCGACGCGCCGAGCGCGCGGGCGGCCCGGAGGACCAGCCCCGAGGGTGACCCCGGGCGGTTCCGGCCGGGCGGCTTGCGTGCGAGCCGTCCCGGCCGGGTGACCGTACGGAGCGGGAGTGTCCGGCTCAGTGCACGCAGTACTCGTTGCCCTCCGGGTCCGCCATGACCACCCACGCCCCGGAGGGCTCCTTCACCTCCCGCAGCACGCTCGCTCCCAGCGCGGTCAGCCGCTCCACCTCCGCCTCCCGCAGCCCCTCCCCGGGGTGGAGATCAAGGTGGAGACGGTTCTTGACGGTCTTCGCCTCGGGCACCCGCTGGAACAGCAGCCGCCGCCCCAGCCCGGTCCCGCTGTCCGCGTCGTACGGGTCCTCGGGATGCCGTACGGCGATGAGGTCACGGAAGGCGGGGCGGCCGTGGAACTCCACCGTCGCCGCGCCGGGCAGCGCGCCCAGCTCCAGCAGCCGTTCGACGAGGGCGCTGTTGTCCTCGACCGCGTAGTGCAGCGCACCGGCCCAGAAGTCGGCCTGGGCGTGCGGGTCGAGGGAGTCGACGACCAGCTTCCAGTGCACGGGCGTCGCGGACGGGCGGGGTGCTTCGGGTGTCTCGCTCATGTAACCAGTTATAGTGGTTACATGAGCGCGCGGGCAACGGAAACGCCGGGAACACCGGAAACTCCGGGATCGGGACCACCGAGTACGCCGGGAACATCGGGAACATCGGGAACGCCGGGTGCGGCACGGGGAGCGCAGGGCGGGTCGCCGGACGGCCGTCCCCCCGGCCTGGTCCTCCACACCCACGACGGCCGCCCCTACCGCTTCGACCCCGGCGCGCTCTGCCTGGAACTCCTGCCGACCGGCGGTCCGGGGGCCTACGCCCGCTACGAGGTGCTGCACACCCCCGCCGACCTGGTCGTCTGGACGGCCCGCAGCCGGCTCCCGGACGGCCTGGAACCCGTCGTCACCGAGGCCGAACTGGCCCGTGTCCGGGAGGTGCGCAACGCCCTGTTCCTGCTCACCGCCGACCACGCGCACGGCCGCCCGCTCCGGCCCGACCTGCTGGCCGCCGTCAACGCGGCGGCGGCCGAACCCCCGCTCGTCTCCCGGCTCGCCCCCGACGGCACCCGCGTCTGGGCGCCCGGCGCGACCGGCACCCAGGTGCTGTCGACGGTCGCCCGCGACGCGATCGACCTGTTCAGCGGCCCGTACGCACACCGCGTCCGCGAATGCGGCGCCCACGACTGCCGACTGCTCTTCGTCGACACCTCACGCCCCGGCCGCCGCCGCTGGTGCGCGATGGAACACTGCGGCAACCGCGACAAGGTCCGCGCCCACCGCGCCCGCGCCAGACCCGCCACCGAACGCCCACCGACCGGACAGTCACCGACCGGGCAACCGTCCTCGCAGTAGACCCGCCTGGCAGGTAGGGGGGCTACGACCTGTTGTTCCGCGCCCCGTCCGTCCCCGACGACACCACGGGCTCCCCTTCCGCGGCGGCACCAGCCGTAGCGGAGGCGGAGGCGGAGGCGGTGGCATGGGCGGTCGCGGCCTCGGCGGGGACGGTCGCCCCCGTGGCGACGGTCCGGCCCGCCGCCCGCCCGTCCGCGGCGAGCCGCGCGGCGGAGCGGCGCGTGAAGCGCAGGGCGTCGGCGGTCAGCAGCACCAGCGCCAGCCACACCAGCGCGAACCCGGCCCAGCGCTCCGGCGGCATCGCCTCGCCGAAGTAGAGGACGCCGAGCAGGAACTGGAAGACCGGCGCCATGTACTGGAGCAGGCCCAGCGTGGAGAGCGGGACGCGGATCGCCGCCGCGCCGAAGCAGACCAGCGGCAGCGCGGTGACGACACCGGTCGCCGCGAGCAGCGCCGCGTGGCCCGCGCCCTCGGTGCCGAAGGTCGCCTCGCCCCGCGAGGACAGCCACAGCAGGTAGCCGAGGGCGGGCAGGAACTGGATCGCGGTCTCGGCGGCCAGCGACTCGACCCCGCCGAGGTTGACCTTCTTCTTCACCAGGCCGTACACGGCGAACGAGAAGGCGAGGCAGAGGGAGATCCACGGCGGGTGGCCGTAGCCGACGGTCAGCACCACGACGGCCGCGAAGCCGACGCCGACCGCGACCCACTGCACCGGCCGCAGCCGTTCCTTCAGCAGCAGCACGCCCATGGCGATGGTGACCAGCGGGTTGATGAAGTAGCCGAGGGACGCCTCGACGACGTGACCGCTGTTCACCGCCCAGATGTAGACGCCCCAGTTGACGGTGATGACGGCGGCGGCGACCGTGACGAGCGCGAGGCGGCGCGGGCTGCGCAGCAGCTCACCGGCCCACTTCCAGCGCCGCACCACGAGCAGGGCCACGGCGACGAAGGCCAGCGACCACACCATCCGGTGCGCGAGGATCTCCCCGGCCCCGGCGGGCTTCAGCAGCGGCCAGAACAGGGGGACCAGCCCCCACATCCCGTAGGCGGCGAAACCGTTCAGCAGCCCGGTCCGGGCCTCACCCCGTGTCCCCTTGGACCCGGCGGCCCCCGCCGATCCCGTCGACTCCCTCGATGTTCCGCCCACGGGCCCTCCTCCGCGCTTGCGCCCTCACTCCGCAGGTCCACCTGCGTGCACGAAGGTAGCGCCGAACACCCCCACCTGTCATGCCCGTATCGCCATACGGTCATGACAGGTGAGGGTGGGCCCGGTCCCGGGTTCCGGCTCAGCCCTTGAGGGCCACCGCGATCGCCTCGGAGAGCGGGGTGGTCGGCCGCCCCGTCAGGCGGGACAGGTCGCCGCTGGAGACGACCAGCTCGCCCTTCTCGATGGACGCGTCGACGCCCGCCAGGATCGCGGCGAGCGGGCCGGGCACCCCGGCACCGGCCAGGATTCCGGCCAGCGCCTCGACCGACACGGCGTTGTAGGCGATGGTCCGCCCGGTCTGCCGGCTCAGCTCGGCCGCGTACTCGGCGAAGCTCCACGCCTCGTCGCCGCCCAGCTCGTACGTCGCGTTCTCGTGGCCCTCGCCGGTCAGGACGGCGGCCGCGGCGGCGGCGTAGTCGGCGCGGGACGCGGAGGAGACCCGGCCGTCCCCGGCGGCGGCGAGCACGGCGTCGTGCTCCAGGACCGGCGCGAGGTTCTCGGTGTAGTTCTCGTGGTACCAGCCGTTGCGCAGCAGCACCCAGGGCAGGCCCGAGGCGAGCAGCGCCTTCTCCGTGGCGCGGTGGTCGTCGGCGAGCGCCGCGGTCAGCGCGCCCGGCGCGCTGGTGTACGCCAGCAGCGCCACCCCGGCGGCCTTCGCGGCGTCGATGACGACCTGGTGCTGCCCCGGCCGGCCCTTGTCGAACTCGTTGCCCGAGATCAGCAGGACCTTGTCCCCGGCGGCGAGGACGCCGTCGAAGGTGGCGGGGGCGTTGTAGTCGGCCACGGCGAGCCGTACCCCGCGGGCGGCGAGGTCGGCGGCCTTCGCCTCGTCGCGCACGACGGCGGTGATCTGCTCGGCCGGGACCGTCTCCAGCAGCTTCTCCACGACGAGGCGGCCGAGGTGTCCGGTGGCTCCGGTGACGACGATGCTCATGGTTCACGAACTCCAGGTGGGGGTGTCAGGTACGAGGAACTGGCACTAACCCTAGGAGCTGCGCTAACCAAACGAAAGTACCCACTTTGAAGTAAGGTACTGGCATGAAGGTAAGTGCGCGTGAGCGGTGTGATGTGTCCGTGCCGACGTCCGGGACCGTGCCGAAGCCCGGGACGGGGCCCGCGTCCGCGCCCGTGGCGGCTTCCGGTTCGTCTGGTCCGTCCGGTTCCGTGGAGGCGATGTGCCCCTACCGCCTGGTCATGGAGCACGTGACCAGCCGCTGGGGCGTCCTGGTGCTGATGGAACTGCTGGAGCGGCCGTACCGCTTCAGCGAGCTGCGGCGCGCGATCAGCGGCTACGGCCGCACGGTCAGCGAGAAGATGCTCACCCAGACCCTCCAGACCCTGGAGCGTGACGGCCTGGTCCACCGGGACGCCCGGCCCGTGATCCCGCCCCGTGTCGACTACTCCCTCACCGGCCTCGGCCGCGAGGCCGCCGTCCAGGTCCAGGGCCTCGCCCGCTGGACGGAGGAGCGGATGTCCGACGTGGAGCGCGCGCGGACGGCGTACGACGAGGCCCGGACGGAGCGCGTCCGGGCCTCGTGACGACGTACCGCCGTACCCGCCCCACCGGGCGGACCGGGCGGGACCGGGTTCAGCCGACGACCGTCCAGGTGTCCCCGCCCGCCAGCAGCGCGGCGAGGTCGCCCTTGCCCTGCCGTTCCACGGCCGCGTCGAGCTGGTCGGCCATGAGCGTGTCGTAGACCGGCCGTTCCACCGAGCGCAGCACCCCGATCGGGGTGTGGTGCAGGGTGTCCGGGTCGGCCAGCCGGGACAGGGCGAACGCGGTGGTCGGGGACGCCGCGTGCGCGTCGTGCACCAGCACCCGCGCCTCGTTCTCCGGGGTCACCGCCACCACCTCCAGATCCCCGGTCGCCGGGTCGCGGACCACGCCCTTCGCGCCGTCGGCGCCGAAACGGATCGGCTGCCCGTGCTCCAGCCGGATCACCGCCTCCTCGGCCGCCTGCCGGTCCTTCAGGACGTCGAAGGCGCCGTCGTTGAAGATGTTGCAGTTCTGGTAGATCTCCACCAGCGCCGTCCCCGGATGGGCGGCGGCCTGCCGCAGGACCTCGGTGAGGTGCTTGCGGTCGGAGTCCACGGTCCGCGCCACGAACGACGCCTCCGCGCCGATCGCCAGCGACACCGGGTTGAAGGGCGCGTCCAGCGACCCCATCGGCGTCGACTTGGTGATCTTGCCGATCTCGGAGGTGGGGGAGTACTGGCCCTTCGTCAGGCCGTAGATACGGTTGTTGAACAACAGGATCTTCAGATTGACGTTGCGGCGCAGGGCGTGGATCAGATGGTTGCCGCCGATGGACAGCGCGTCGCCGTCCCCGGTCACCACCCACACGCTCAGGTCGCGGCGGCTCGCCGCCAGCCCGGTCGCGATCGCGGGCGCCCGCCCGTGGATCGAGTGCATGCCGTACGTGTTCATGTAGTACGGGAACCGCGACGAGCAGCCGATGCCCGAGACGAAGACGATGTTCTCCTTCGCCAGGCCCAGTTCCGGCATGAAGCCCTGGACGGCCGCCAGGATCGCGTAGTCCCCGCAGCCGGGGCACCAGCGGACCTCCTGGTCCGACTTGAAGTCCTTCATCGACTGCCGGCCCACGGCCTTGGGCACCAGGTCGAGCAGGGCCGGGGAACCGCTCCCGTCACCCGTGGGCGGCGTCGCGCAGGCGGAGGCGGGCGTCCCGGCGGAGGATGCGGCGGAGGGTGCGGTGGAGGCCGTGGGAGGGGACGCGGGAGGGGGCGTGGCGGAGGCCGCGGGAGGGGTCGTGGCGGAGGTCGTGGGGGTCTCAGGCATCGGTGCCCTCCTCGATGGCCGCCGTCAGCGCGGCGGCGAGCTGCTCCGCCTTGAACGGCATGCCGTTGACCTGGTTGTAGGACCGCGCGTCGACCAGGTACCGGGCCCGGATCAGGGTCGCCAGCTGGCCGAGGTTCATCTCCGGGACGACGACCCGGTCGTACGCCCCCAGCACCGCGCCGAGGTTCTTCGGGAACGGGTTGAGATGCCGCAGGTGCGCCTGCGCGATCGGCAGCCCCGCCACCCGCAGCCGCCGTACGGCCGCGGTGATCGGACCGAACGTCGAGCCCCAGCCGAGGACCAGGGTGCGCGCCCCGTCCGGGTCGTCGACCTCGACGTCCGGGACCTCGATGCCGTCGATCTTCGCCTGGCGGAGGCGGACCATCAGGTCGTGGTTGGCGGGGGAGTAGGAGATGTGGCCGGTGCCGTCCTCCTTCTCGATGCCGCCGATCCGGTGCTCCAGCCCCGGCGTCCCCGGCACCGCCCACGGCCGCGCCAGGGTCAGCGGATCACGCTTGTACGGCCAGAAGACCTCGCTGCCGTCCTCCAGCGTGTGGTTCGGCCCCTGCGCGAACGCCACGGCCAGGTCGGGCAGTTCGTCCTGCTCGGGGATGCGCCAGGGCTCGGAGCCGTTGGCGAGGTAGCCGTCCGAGAGCAGCATCACCGGGGTGCGGTAGGTCAGCGCGATCCGGGCCGCCTCCAGCGCCGCGTCGAAGCAGTCGGCCGGGGTGCGGGGCGCGACGATCGGGACCGGCGCCTCGCCGTTGCGCCCGAACATCGCCTGGAGCAGATCGGCCTGCTCGGTCTTGGTCGGCAGCCCCGTCGACGGCCCGCCGCGCTGGATGTCGACCACCAGGAGCGGCAGTTCCATCGACACCGCCAGCCCGATCGTCTCGCTCTTGAGCGCCACCCCCGGCCCCGAGGTCGTGGTCACGCCGAGCGCCCCGCCGAACGCCGCGCCCAGCGCCGCCCCGATCCCGGCGATCTCGTCCTCGGCCTGGAAGGTCCGTACGCCGAAGTTCTTGTGCCGGCTCAGCTCGTGCAGGATGTCCGAGGCCGGGGTGATCGGGTACGAGCCGAGGAACAGCGGCAGATCCGCCTGCTGCCCCGCCGCGATCAGCCCGTACGCCAGCGCCAGGTTCCCGGAGATGTTCCGGTACGTGCCGACCGGGAACGCCGTCGCGGCGGGCGCCACCTCGTAGCTGACCGCGAAGTCCTCGGTGGTCTCCCCGAAGTTCCAGCCCGCCCGGAACGCGGCGATGTTCGCCGCCGCGATGTCGGGCTTCTTCGCGAACTTCCTGGTCAGGAACCGCTCCGTGCCCTCGGTGGGCCGGTGGTACATCCACGAGAGAAGGCCGAGCGCGAACATGTTCTTGCTGCGCTCGGCCTCCTTGCGGGTGAGGTCGAAATCCTTGAGTGCCTCGACGGTCAGGGTGGTCAGCGGGACCGGATGGAGCTGGTAGCCGTCGAGGGAACCGTCCTCCAGCGGCGAGGCCGCGTACCCCACCTTCTGCATCGCCCGCTTGGTGAACTCGTCCGTGTTGACGATGATCTCCGCGCCGCGCGGCACGTCCCCGATGTTGGCCTTCAACGCCGCCGGGTTCATTGCGACCAGCACGTTCGGCGCGTCACCGGGGGTCAGGATGTCGTGGTCGGCGAAGTGCAGCTGGAACGAGGAGACACCCGGCAGGGTCCCGGCGGGGGCCCGGATCTCGGCCGGGAAGTTCGGCAGGGTCGACAGGTCGTTCCCGAACGACGCCGTCTCCGAGGTGAACCGGTCGCCGGTGAGCTGCATCCCGTCGCCCGAGTCGCCCGCGAACCTGATGATCACCCGGTCGAGACGCCGTACGTCCTTCGTCCCGCCCGGTTTGCGCTGCTCTCCCACGACGGCCGCGTCCGTGCCGTCGTCCCGTTCCGCTGGGCTGCTGACCTGACTGGTCACTGAACTGGACCTCCTCGAAGGCGGCTGGTCCGGGAGGGCCCACCCGAAGGCGCGCTCCCTGGATCAACCCTACGACTGTGGGGGTCGCCTTCCGGCGGCCCTGCGCATCACGATCAGTGCCCCGGGCCGGCGGGGGCGCCCGCTGGCCATGATTTCCCGCCCCGCCGGTACCGCCCGGCAAGACGCTCCGACCGGTTTCGCTGGGTTCCCCTAGTTGTTCCCCCGAACCGCCCCCGAGGGACGCGGCCCGCCCCGGCGGCCGTCACGAGTTCAGATACGTCAGCACGGCGAGCACCCGCCGGTGGTCGCCGTCGCTGGGGGAGAGGCCCAGCTTCAGGAAGATGTTGCTGACGTGCTTCTCCACCGCGCCGTCGCTCACCACCAGCTGTTTCGCGATCGCCGAGTTGGTCCGGCCCTCCGCCATCAGCCCCAGCACCTCCCGCTCCCGGGGCGTCAGTCCCGCCAGCACGTCCTGCTTCCGGCTGCGCCCCAGCAACTGCGCCACGACCTCCGGATCGAGCGCGGTGCCGCCCTGCGCGACCCGCACCACGGCGTCCACGAACTCCCGCACCTCGGCGACCCGGTCCTTGAGCAGATAGCCCACCCCGCGGCTGGAACCGGCCAGCAGTTCGGTGGCGTACCTTTCCTCCACGTACTGCGACAGCACCAGCACCCCCAGCTCCGGATGCGCCTTGCGCAACTGGACGGCGGCCCGCACCCCCTCGTCGGTGTGCGTCGGCGGCATCCGTACGTCCGCCACCACCACGTCGGGCAGCGCGCCCTCCGCGTCCAGCTCGGTGACCGTCTTCACCAGCGCCACCGCGTCCCCGACCCCCGCGACCACCTCGTGCCCGCGGTCGGTCAGCAACCGCGTCAGCCCCTCCCGCAACAGCACCGAATCCTCGGCGATGACCACCCGCACCCTGACCTCCACCCTCCCGGACCCCCCGGCCCACCCGTCGGACGTAAGCCCCCAGCATCCCAGCAAACAGCTCCGCCGGGGATGCGGGTGGGGAGGTGGGCGGGTTCAGGGGGCGGGCGTAGGGGGCGGGCGTGGGGCGTACCCCCTAGGGGCGCGGGGAACTGCGCGACCGGCCACGACGGCGCCGCACCCGCCGACCACCCCTGACCCCGGAGGGGGTCTAAGACCGTGTCCTACGTGGTGATCGCTCGTTGGGCTGTCTATGGGGCGGGGTACGTGGAGTTGGATTGTTCCGGACGGGCTGTGGGAGATCG
>NZ_JBIVUY010000017.1:0-143081 GCF_044757425.1 Streptomyces sp. NPDC091281
CCACCCGCTACGACAAGACCGCCGAGTCCTACCACGCAGCTGTCGCCCTCGCCTCACTCCTGATGTGGGCGTGACATTTGACGACAGAACCTAGCCCCGGACTCCCTCGGTCCGTCCGCTCAGCCCATGCCGTATCCGTCCGCTCAGCCCACGTCCCAGAGGAACCGGTGGGTGTGGATGGCGAAGTACGGGAAGGACTGGACCCCGGCGACGCCCTCGGTCTGGCGGACGGTGTCGTTGACGAAGTCGAGCAGGTCCCTGGCGCTGGGGCTGACGACCTCCGCGAAGAGGTCGAACCCGCCGGAGGTGAGGACGGAGTAGACGACCTCGGGGTGTCCGGCGAGCGCGTCCGCGACCGGGCGGGGGTCGCCGTCGGCGGTGATGCCGAGCAGGGCCATGGCCTGACCGCCCATGGCCATCGGGTCGGTGACGCCGACGACCTGGACGGCCCGTGAGTCCAGCAGGCGTTGCAGCCGCTGGCGGGCGGCGGAGGCGGACAGGCCGACGCGGGGGCCGAGATCGGCGTAGGCGATACGCCCGTCGGTCTGCAACTCGCGCAGGATGGCGCGGTCGATCTCGTCCACGGGGCTTCTCCTTCTGCTTCGTCCGCTGCCCGGACCGGGTTCGTCAGCCGGTCAGTTCGGCGAGGGCCGACGCGAACAGGCCGGTGTGCAGGTCCACATCCTCCTCGGTCGTGTCGGGGCACATGAGCGCCATGTTGTGGAACGGCGTGAGCAGGATGCCCCGGTTGGCGAGGAACAGGTGCAGGAAGTCCTCCAGTTCGGGGTCGGCGGCGGCCTCCGCCTCGGTACCGGTGCGCGGGGCGGGGTCGGCGAACCGGTACTCGGTGCGGGCCCCGAGCCTGCTGACCGACCAGGACAGTCCGTGCGCCTCGACGCCCGCGCGGACCCCGGCCTCGAACCGGGCTGACAGCGTGTCCATCCGCGCGAACGCCGCGTCGGTCAGGACGTGTTCGAGGGTGGCGCGGGTGGCGGCGACGGACAGGGCGTTCCCGGCGAGGGTGCCGCCGACGCCGCCCATGTCGACAAGGTCGAGGTCGGCGCGGCCCAGCAGGCGGTCGGCGAGTTCGGCGGAGAGACCGTACGCGGCGGTGGGGATGCCGCCGCCGATGGCCTTGCCGATGGTGAGGACGTCGGGTTCGAGCCCCCAGGCGGCGGTGCAGCCGCCGGGCCCGGCGGAGAAGGTGTGCGTCTCGTCGTTGACGAGCAGGGTGCCGTGGCGGCGGGTGAGGGCGCGCACCCCCTCCAGGTAGCCGGGGTCGGGCAGGACGATGCCGATGTTGGTGAGCGCGGGCTCCATCAGGACGGCGGCCACGTCGCCGTGGGCGAGGGCGCGCTCCAGGCCGTCCAGGTCGTTGAACTCGGCGACGCGGCTGGTCAGCGTCACGTCGCAGGGCGCGCCCACGTTGCCGGGCCGGGGCAGGCCGGGGCCGCCGTGGGGGTCGGTGACGATGAGGGACTCGTCGACGCTGCCGTGGTAGCAGTAGCTGTTGACGAGGATCTTCGGGCGCCCGGTGACCGCGCGGGCCAGCCGGATCGCCCAGCGGTTGGCGTCGGTCGCGGTGAGCGCGAAGCTCCAACGGGGCAGCCCGAAGCGGCGGGTGAGGTCGGCGCCGACCCACTCCGCGTCCTCCGTGGGCAGCATCGCGGTCGCCCCGCCCCGCTCCGAGAAGCGGCGCTGGACGGCGTCCGCGACGGGGGTGGGCGAGTGCCCCGCCATGGCTCCGGTGTCACCGAGGCAGAAGTCGACGTACGTGTGGCCGTCGATGTCGCTCACCCGGGCGCCGCGGGCGGAGTCGAGGTAGCGGGGGAAGGCGCCCGCGGTCTTGTTCATCCAGGTCATCGGCACGCGCCCGAAGAGGTGGGCGGCGCGGGCGTAGGCGTCCCGGGAGCGCGGGTTGCACCGTTCGGCCTCCGCGCTCTCACGGGCCAGCAGGTGTCGCAGTCGAGCACGGTCCATGGGCACACCCCGGGTCAAAGATGTCGGAAGTCCGAAATCTACGACCAGAAAAGCGCCATCGACAAGATCCGACGACAGATTCGATCGTGGCGACGCTCGATTCCGTCGCGGCGTACAGATCGGGGCGCGTATCGGTCAAGTCGGGCCGGGCCAAACGTCGTTCCGATCAAGAGAGACGAAGGTCACGGAAACGTATCGGGCATTTGACATTCGAATCTTCACGCCAGCCTCACAAGTTGGCTAGGTTGACGCCAGGCCGCCCGACCGACTCCGGCGAACCCCGCCGGGCCGCGCGGCCTCCGCCGCATCCGTGACACCGGCGCCCCCGGCAGGGGCCGGGCACCGTCCGGGCGGCGGAGCACGGAAGGAGTACGTCCCCCATGGCGACGGATGGCACCACGCTCCCCACGGGCACGGGTTCCGCACGCCTGAAGGACGCCGGCGCACCGAACCGGGACGAGGTCCGGCAACGGGTCAACTCCCTCTACGACCGCGCCGAGACCGACAGCGGGACGTTCAACGCCACCCGGGCCATGTCGGCCCCCCGCCGCCGTACGGTCGGTGGCCCCGTCGGAGGGGGCGGCCGTCCGGCGGCCGATCCGACGCTGGAGTCCGTGGCCCGCCAGTGGTTCGACCAGGCCCGGGACCGGATCGGTCCGACCAGCGCGGCCACCCTGCCGACCGACCGCAGGCCCGCACTCCCCCGCCCCCGCACGGCACCGGAGCAGACGCGCGACCGCGACGCCGGACGGGACCGTGACCTGCCGGCCGGTCCCGGCCCGCGCGAGCTGGGGTCCGGCGCACGTCCCGCCCCCGAACTGCCCTCCCGGGCAGCCGTCGCCGCGCTCCCCGCGCCCGCGCGCCCCGCACCGCAGGCCGCGCCGGAGCCACAGACGCCGCAGGCACGGCAGGCACCCCTGGCCCTGCCGCCCGCGCCCGCCGCCACGCCCGGCCAGGCCGGGTACGGCCAGGGCGCACAGGGGGGCGGGCAGCCTTGGGAGACCGGGCAGTCGCCCGTCCAGCAGCCGTACGACACCGGAGTGTCCGGGCAGACGGGCCAGGCAGGTCAGGGGAGTCGGGCCGGTCAGGCGAGCCCGACGGGGCAGTTCGCGCCGCCGCCGCAGGCGGGCCTGGCCGGGCAGATACCTCCGCAGCGCCAGCCGTGGGACACCGGCAGCCTCCCCGTGCCGCAGAGCTGGGACACCGGACACCTTCCGGTGCACCAGGCCGCCGATCCCGGGCAGTCCGGTGCCGGGGCGCAGCAACAGCCTTGGAACACAGGGCAGTTCGCCACCCAGCAGACATGGGAGACCGGGCCGCTCCCCGTGCAGCAGACCTGGGACACAGGAGCGCTGCCGGTCCAGCAGTCCTGGGAGACGGGACAACTCCCCGTGCAGCAACCGTGGGAGACCGGGTCGCTCCCTGTGCAGCAGACCTGGGAGACCGGTTCGCTGCCCGTGCAGCAGCCGTGGGAGACGGGACCGATCCCCGTCCAGCAGACCTGGGAGACCGGTCCGATCCCCGTGCAGCAGCCCGCGCAGACCGGGCCGGTCCCGGCGCAACCGCCTTGGGAGACCGGGCAGTTTCCGGTCCAGCAGGTCGCGGAGTCCGGGCAGGCGCAGCCCGCGCAGACGTGGCCCGAACCGGCGTCCGGCGGCGACCCGCTCGGGACCGTCGGACACCCCGCGCCGGGTCCCGACCTGGCCGCCACCTCGGGGTTCGCGGTCCCCGCCCCGCCGCTGGCCCAGCAGGCGAGCAGCTTCCCGACGCCCGAGACCGGCCTCCTGGCGGCGAGCTACGGCGACCTCCTCACCGCCCCGCCCGCACCGGCGCCCCACGCCGCGCCGACGCCCGTTCCCGCCGCCGCGCCCGCGGCGACCGGCGCCCTCCCCGCGCCCGACCCCGGCTGGGCCTCCCCGGAGGCGTACGCGACCCCCGTGTCCGTTCCCCTGCCTGCCGCCGTCCCCGAACCCGCCCCGGCCGTACCGGAGTTCTACCTCCCGGTACCGGGCACCCCCACCGCGCCTCCCCCCGCCCCTTCCCCGGCGGCAGCCCCCGCGCCGCTCGGTGTCACCGCCCACGCCACCGGCTCCGGCTACCTCGGCAAGGCGGACAAGGCGCTCGCCTTCGCGCGGGCGCAGATCGGCCGACCGTGCGTCACGGGCGCGACGGGACCCGAGTCGTACGACTGCGCGAGTCTCAGCCAGGCCGCGTGGCGGGCCGCGGGGGTCGCGCTCCCCCGCGCCGTCATCGACCAGGCGCAGGCCTTCACCCGCGTAGGGCTGGACGCGCTGCACCCCGGTGACCTGGTCTTCTTCCACGACGACCTCAGTCACACCGGCATCTGCACCAGCGGTGACACGATGATCCACGCTCCGGGGCCCGGCGTCGCCATCCGCGAGGAGTCGATCCACGCCCTCGGTGAGGGCGCGCTGCGCGGAGCCGTCCGCCCCGCCTGACCCGGAAGCCCCGGCCCCTCCCTCGCACCCCTTCTCCCCCGGCCGCCGACCGGTTTCCGCTGTGGCCGGAATGCGCGCACCACGGCCCCGCCGTCGCCGTCACACTGGGCGTCCGACCGGTGACGGAGGGGGCCCGATGACGGACGCACGGGACGACGCGCGCGACACCGACCGGACGGGCACACCCGACGCCGATCCGACGGGCACAGCCGACGCCGACCCGGCGGGCGCACGCGGCGGCGGCCCGGCGGGCGGGCGCAAGGTCGACCGGCGACGGGAGCTGTCCGGCTGTCCGGTCCACGGCGGGTGGGAGGTCCACGAGTACGCGGTCGCCCGCGAGGTGCTGCGTCACCCCGACACCCTCCAGGCCGGGCTGGGCGTCGAGACGGTGGAGAAACTGCCCGCCCGCATCCGGCGCCCCGTGCTGTACCAGGACGAGCCCGGACACCGTGAGCAGCGTCGGCAGACGGCCCGCTTCTTCACTCCGCGCCGGGTGGACGAGCACTACCGGCCGCTGATGGCGCGGGTGGCCGAGGAGCAGATCGCCGTG
Source organism: Streptomyces sp. NPDC091281 (assembly GCF_044757425.1). Classification (NCBI taxonomy): domain Bacteria; kingdom Bacillati; phylum Actinomycetota; class Actinomycetes; order Kitasatosporales; family Streptomycetaceae; genus Streptomyces; species Streptomyces sp. NPDC091281. Next base: position 4,990 of record NZ_JBIVUY010000017.1, read on the forward strand.
CTCCGGACGGCGGGCACCGCCCAGCTCTCCGATCTGAGCTTCACCATGGCGATCGAGGTGGTGAGCGACATCATCGGGCTGCGGCACAGCCGACCGGGCCTCAAGCGGCGACTGGAACGCTTCTTCCCGGAACGGTTCGGGCGGCCGGGCCTGACCAGCCCGAGCGGTCTGTACTGGCTGGCGCGGCAGAACGCGAGCTGGCTGCGCATCCACCTCGCCGACGTGCGCCCCGCGATCCGCGCCCACCGCCGTCAGGAGCGGGACGACCTGATCTCGCATCTGCTGGCCGAGGGCTGCTCACCGGCGGAGATCCTGGGCGAGTGTCTGACGTACGCGGCGGCCGGGATGGTGACCACCCGCGAATTCATCTGCGTCGCCGCCTGGCACCTGTTCGACGACCCGGAGCTGCGGGGCCGCTACCGTGCGGCGGCGGAGCCCGAACGGCTCGCGCTGCTCCAGGAGATCCTGCGGCTGGAGCCGGTGGTGGGGCGCCTCGCGCGCCGGACGACGGCGCCCCTGCGGCTCACCACGGCCGACGGCACGGCGTCCGTGGGGCCGAGTGAGCTGATCACGCTGTACGTCGACGCGGCCAACACGGATCAGCGGGTCGTGGGTCCGGAGGCGGGCCGGGTGCGTCCGGGGCGGGTGCTGGGACTGGGCCCGGGTGCGGCCGGGCTCGCGTTCGGTGACGGCGCGCACCGCTGCCCCGGAGCGACGGTGGCCGTACTGGAGGCGGACGCGCTGCTCAGCAGGCTGTTCGCGCTGGACGGCCTGCGCCTGGCGGGTCGGCCGCGGGTGTCGTTCAAGGACGACATCGGCGGCTACGAGATCAGGGACATGACCATGACGGTGCCCGCGTCCCCCGCCGCGTGAGCGACACCACCGCCCGGCCCCTCCCTGAGCACCGCCCCGGCCCCTGGGTGCGGCACTCCACCGCGCCCCGCGGTGCTGCTCAGCGCACGGCGGAACCGGCGCGCATCTGCTGGCGGCGGGCGTTGTTGTAGGCCCGCAGCAGCAGCTTCGACACCGGGCAGGGCATCCCGTCGGCGTGGCACTGACGGCAGGTGTGCGCGTGCTGCTCGTAGGCGGCACGGGTCTCCAGCAGGGTGTCCTCGGGCGAGGGCATGGGGGGTCCTCCGAACAAGACGGATGGGGCGGGACGGCACACCGGGCACCCCGTTACTACTGACGAGTAGGCCCCGGCGACGAAAGTGCATCACGTTACTGACGGTTACCGCAATTGACCTTGGTTCAGTGAAATCCCTAGACGTTCCCTGACGTCAGAGCTTTTCCATGGAGTCCCCCGTGTGCGCCGCCCCGGCGCCGAATCGCTCCGCGCGCACCGTCCGCGACCGGTCTCAGCCGACCCGGATCACCGTCTTGCCGCGCAGCCCCGTCACCTTCGTCTCGCCGCCGAGGGCGCGCGGTGTCTCCTCCAGCGTGATCTCCGCGCCGACGACCGGCCGGACGGCACCGGCCGTGACGAGGGCCGTGAGGGCGGTGAGCCGCTCGGGCTTGCGGTCGAGGCGGTAGTGCGCGGCGCGGATGCGCCGACCGGCGAGAAGGCCCTCGTCGATACCGAAGGCGGTGGAGAACAGGGCTCCGCCGTCCCGCACGACATCTGCCGCCCCGCTGGTGAGGGAGGTGTCGCCGACGGTGTCGAGGATCGCGTCGACTCCCCCGGGAGCGACCCTGCGCACCGCCTGCTCCAGCGGCTCGGCACCCCGGATGACGATCTCGTCGGCGCCGAGGGCCCGCATCTCCTCGGCGACGTCCGCGGCGGCCGTCGCGACGACCCTCAGTCCACGGGCGGCGGCGGCCTGCACCGCGAAGGTGCCGACGCCCCCGGTCGCCCCGACGACCAGGAGCGTTCCGCCCTCGGCCACCCCCATGTGGTCGAGGGCGCCGAGCGCGGTCATGCCCGAGGTCGGGAGCGCGGCGGCCACCTGGCCCGGCATGCCGTCGGGGACGGCGGCCAGCGCGCCGAACTCGGGGGTCTCCTGGACCACGCAGACCTCCGCGAAGGTGCCGTGGCGCAGCGGTCGGCCCCAGAACTGCCCGAAGACGCGCTGCCCCACACCGAACCGTGTGACGCCGTCGCCGACCGCGGTGACGGTCCCGGCGCCGTCCATGCCGAGCGTCAGGGGGAAGCGGTACTCCCCCAGCGCGGCCAGCGCCCCGGACGCGACGGCCAGGTCGAGCGGGTTGAGCGCCGCCGCCTCGATCGCCACCCGTACCTCACCGGGGCCCGGCTCGGGCACGGCCAGGGTCCTCAGCTCCGGGGTCTGCCCGAAGCGCTCGACACCGATTCCTCGCATCGCTCGTTCTCCCGTCCACGCAGGTCGTTCGCCCTGCGACAGGACCAGCGTGCGGCGGCGGAGCCACCCGCGTGAAGGACCGATCCGGAACCGACTCAGAACCTGCGGGTATCAATAGTGGTGCCGAAGGGGTCGTAGTATGCGGCTCATGACTGTGGAGTCGCGGCCGTTGCGGTACTTCGTCGCGGTGGCGGAGGAGCGCAGCTTCACGCGCGCCGCGCACCGGCTCGGGATCGCGGGCCCCGCCCTGTCGCGGGCGATCCGCGCCCTGGAGGCGGAGATCGGCGTACGCCTCTTCGAGCGCACCACGCGGGTCGTGGAGCTGACCGAGCCCGGCGCGACGCTGCTGGACCAGGTGCGACCCGCCCTGGAGGCGGTGGACGCGGCGGTCCTGCGGGCCGTGCGGGCCTCGGCGCCGCACCGCAGTCTGCTGCTCGCCGTCAAGGCGGACGCCGACGGGGGCCTGCTGGAGGACCTCCTCACCGCGACGGCCGCCGAACCAGGCGCCGAGCCGGTCGCCGTCCGGCTGTGCGGGTGGCGCGAGCACACCCGGCTGCTGCGCACCGGCGAGGCCGACGCCGCGCTCATGTTCCGGCCGTACGACCCGGACGGCATCGACGCGGACGTCGTCGCGCGGGAGCCCCGCGTCGCGGCGCTGCCCACGGACCACGCCCTCGCGGGCACCGCCCGTATCCGGCTCGCCGACCTCGGCATCACCGCCGACGAGGTCGACGAGCGGGCCGAGCGCGACATCGGCCGGCACGGCGTCCACGATCTCGCACAACTCCTCGCCCTCGTCGGCCTCGGCACGACGACGACCGTGCTCCCCGCGTCGGTCGCCGCCCGCTACCCCCGGCCCGGCGTGGCCTACGTCCCGGTCGAGGACTGCCCTCCCGCGACGCTCGTCATCGCCTGGGCGGCGCGTTCCCGCAGCCGCGGGGTGGCCGCGCTGGTCCGGGCGGCGGGCGCCGTCGCCCGGTCACGGGACATGAGCCCCGTCGTCGACGCGTCGGGGTGAGCCCCCCGTTCTCACCCCGGGACCGACGCGTCCACCGCCCCACCGCACGGCTCCACCGCCCGGCCGGAAGATCCCGTTCCCATTAACCAATAGTGCTGGTTTACTGAGGCGCGACATCTTCCGGAGCCGTGCCGACGGGCGGTGAGGGACCTGAGCGCGAGCACACCGCACGCACCGCACGCACCGCACGCACCCGCCGGGCCGGACGGACCTTCGGTACCGGCCGACCCGGACGGAGCGGAGGGTGCGGAGGGTGCGACCGGATCACGACGGTTCGAGGCGCTGACGGCGCACCGACGGGCGGCCGTTGCTCCTCGGCACCCGCCCGTCGACGGGCCAGACACCCAGCAGCGTCCAGAGCGTGAGGTCGGGCAGGTCGACGGTGCCGCCCCGTGCGGTGACCGTGAGGTCCGGGTGGGCCGGGAGGTAGCAGCGGGAGACGGACACCTCGCCCGCGTTGGCGAAGACCTCGACGGACGTGCGGTCGACGATGATGTCCAGCGTCTTCAGCGGGGCGGACAGCTCGCGCGGGCCGCTGCCGTTGTCCACGCTGCGGTGGCCGAGGACGACGGGGACGCCGCGGACGTCCAGGGTGAGCGACGCGCCGGCCGGGACGGAGATCCGCAGGGCGATGTGGAACGCCTCGTTCTCCTGCGACAGGGTCGCGGTCTGCCCGTCGCGCAGCACGCCGGTGAAGCGGACGCCGCGCGCGTGCAGCCGGGCGAGTTCGGCGACGGGGGTGCGGTGCAGCCGGACGCCGTTCGGGGTGGTGCGCAGGGTGAGTTCGGCGGGGAAGGTGACCTGCTGGTTGAACGGCATCTCGGGATAGCCGCCGTCGCGCATCCAGGCCGCCTGGATACGGCGGCCGTCGCCGGTCTCGGTGTTGGCCCAGGACTGGGTGGCGTAGAAGTTGGGGCCCGAGTCGGCGGTGAACAGGGCCGTCTCCTCGGTGAAGCGGGTGCCGTCGAAGGTGCCGAGGGTGTAGGTGCCGTCCCCGCGGACCAGGACCCACTTGCTGCGGCGGGCGTCGCCGTCGACGGGCAGCTCGAAGAAGTCGGGGCACTCGAAGCCGTCGGAGGCCTGCCGCTCGTCGGTCCAGCGCAGCAGGTCGGGCGAGGTGTAGACGTGGTACTTGCCGTCGCCGTAGAGGAACATCACCCAGCGTCCGGTGGGCGCGTACCAGAAGACCTTCGGGTCGCGTTCCGGGGCGACGAGGACCGGGTTGCCGGCGTAGTGGGTCCAGGTCCGCCCGCGGTCGAGGCTGTACGAGAGGCCGTGGCTGCGGTTGTCGTTGCGGGACCAGAAGGCGACCATCGGCGGGGTGCCGCCGGGGCGGCCGAGGCCGGAGGTGTTCTTGTAGTCGATGACGCAGGAGCCCGACTGGACGCCGCTGCCGAGGGACTCCTCCCAGAACGCGGGCTCCAGCTCGGTCCAGTGCACCAGGTCCGTACTGACCGCGTGGATCCAGCACTTGTTCCAGCGCTGCGCGAACAGGTGGTACTCGCCCTCGAAGTAGATGAGGCCGTTGAGGTCGTTGAGCCAACCCTCCTGCCGCTGGCCGGGGTTGAGGCGGTCCATCACCCACTGGCGGGCGGTGAAGTGGACCTGCGGGCGCCATGTCTCCTGGTAGAGCGGCTGGGTGGTGACGGGGAGCCGGGCCGGGCGGTCGGTCTGGACGATGTGGTCGACGTTGACGTGGCCCCAGCCGCCGGTCGCCGTGTCGACGATCTGGACGCGCGCGGTACGCCCCTTCCAGGGCCGTACGTCCCAGCTGGCCTCGGTGATGTTGTCGCTGTTGCGGCCGGTCGCGCTGCGCACGATCTTGCCGTCGACGAGGAGGTTCAGGCAGGTCACGCGCTCGTAGTCGCCGCCGCCGACGCCGAAGGCGAGGTAGTCGCGCTGGATGCGGAAGTCCGGCGAGGTGACCGTGCCGGTGGGCCCGTCGCCGTCGCGCTCGCTGGTCGCCACGCCGTTGCCGCGGTAGCTGGTGATCTCCAGGCGGCGCAGCAGTTCGGCGCCGATCGCGGGCCCGGCGCCGAAGGCGGACCCCGTCGTGCGCCAGTCCCCCCAGCCCGGCGTGTCGAAGGAGTTCACGACGATGTCGGCGGCCCTGACCGCCTTGGACTGCCGGGAGTCCTGGGGCACGGACTGCGGGAGGGCCACGGAGCGGCCCTCGAACGCGGACCAGAACACGGCGCCCGCACCGGCCGCCGCGGCGGTCCGCAGCACTCCTCTGCGGGCGGGGCCGGGCGGATCGGTCCGCGGGGCGTCCTGCGGTGCGGTCCGCGGGTCGCCGTGCGGGGTGTCGGTGGGTCGTTCCTGGCGCATGGGGCGCACCTCCGAGGTGTCGTCGGTCAGGACGGGACAGATCGTGACCCCGCCCGGACCGTCGCGCAATGCATTGCGCAAACATTTTTTCCGTGTGTCGAATTCGCTCCAGGCATGTGCGGGCAAGTCACCGCAGAACCGGACGAAAAAAGTGCCGCAAAGCTTTGCGCAATACCTATGCAGGCTGGAATCAGGTCGGTATGTTTCCCACAGCCACCAGGTCGGGACGGCCTGGTCCGGGAGAGGAGCACTTCTATGCGACGGGTACGCAGATCAGCCCGGTTGACCGCCACGGCCGTGGTGGCCCTGGCCTGTACGGTGGCCGGCTGCTCGTCCACCAAGAGCGGTGGCGACGACGGCGGTTCGGGCTCCGGCTCCGGCGGCAAGGTGGTCGTCGGCCTCGTGACCAAGACCAACAGCAACCCCTACTTCGTGAAGCTGCGTGAGTCGGCGAAGGCCCAGGCGGACAAGCGGGGCGCGAAACTCATCGCCCTGGCGGGGAAGTTCGACGGCGACAACCAGGGGCAGGTCGACGCCATCAACAACCTGGTCGCGCAGAAGGTGACCGGCATCCTCATCACCCCGAGCAGCTCCAAGGGCGTCCTCGGCGCGATCGCCGCGGCCCGTTCCAAGGGTGTCCTGGTCATCGCGCTGGACACCGCGACCGAGCCCGCCGACGCGGTCGACGCCACCTTCGCCACCGACAACAAGGACGCGGGCGTGAAGCAGGGCGCCTACGTCAAGGCGGCCCTGGGCCAGGCCGACCCGAAGGTGGTCCTCCTGGACGGCACTCCGGGGTCGACCGTGGACGACCTGCGGCACAACGGGTTCCTCGAGGGCTTCGGCATCGCGGAGAAGTCCTCCGCGGTCAAGGGCACCGCCGTCACCAACGGCGACCAGAGCAAGGCGCAGACCGCGATGGAGAACCTCCTCCAGCGCGAGCCCGGCATCAACGCCGTCTACACCATCAACGAGCCCGCCGCCGCGGGCGCCGCGCAGGCCATCGGCACCCGCAAGGGCGTCGTCGTCGGCTCGATCGACGGCTCCTGCACGGGCGTACGGAACGTCGCCGCGGGCAAGTTCGCGGCCACCGTGATGCAGTTCCCGCAGAAGATGGCCGCGATGGGCGTCGACGCCGTCGCCGACTACGCCAAGGACGACACGAAGAAGCCCGAGGGGTTCGTCGACACGGGCTCCGAACTCATCACCGACAAGCAGGTCGGCTCGGTGGCGTCGAAGGACACCGCCTGGGGCCTGAAGAACTGCTGGGGCTAGATCATGACGCTGACCTCCACGCGCTCCCCCGCGTCCCGTGCGGCGGCCCCCCTGGCCGCCCGCGGTGCGAAGCTCCTCGCGCGCACCCCCACGCTCGGTCCGCTCGCCGCCCTGGTGCTGGCCGTGGTCGCCTTCGCGGTGACCACGGACACCTTCCTCACCCTCGACAACGGGTCGCTGATCGCCCAGCAGTTCCTCGTCGTCGGCACGCTGGCGCTCGGCCAGACCCTGGTGATCCTCACGGCGGGCATCGACCTGGCCAACGCGGCGACGATGGTCCTCGGCACGCTCGTCGTCGCCCGCCTCAGCCAGGACACCCTGCCCACGGGCCTCGCCCTGGTCGCCGGGGTCCTGCTCTGCACGGCGGTCGGCGCCCTCTCCGGCACCCTCGTGACCCGGCTGAAGCTGCCGCCGTTCATCGTGACCCTCGGTGTGCTGAGCATCCTGACCGCCGCCAACCAGCTCTACGCGCACGGCGAGAGCTACACCGTGCCGTCCGGCGTCCTGACCTGGCTCGGCACCCGCTCCTACCTGTTCGGGCAGATCGAGGTGACGTACGGGATGGGCGTCATGGCCGTCCTCGCCGTCGCCCTCTGGTTCGCCCTCACCCAGACAGCCTGGGGGCGCAACGTGTACGCCGTCGGCGACGACCCGGAGGCCGCCCGCCTCAACGGCGTCCGCGTCGACCGCACGCTGCTGAGCGTGTACGTCCTCGCCGGGTTCGTCTACGCCGTCGCCGCCTGGCAGGCCCTCGGCCGTATCCCGAACGCCGACGCGAACGTCTTCCAGACCGGCAACCTGGAGAGCATCACCGCGGTCGTCATCGGCGGTACCAGCCTGTTCGGCGGGCGGGGCGGCGTGGTCGGCACGGTGCTGGGCGCCCTCGTCGTCACCGTGCTCGCCAACGGGCTGACCCAGGCCGGGATCGACAGCCTCTACCAGCAGGTCGCGACCGGCATCCTCGTCATCGCCGCCGTGACCGTCGACCGAGTCGTCCGAGGGAGGACCGCGTGACGAAGGAGACGAAGAAGACCGACGAGCGCGCTCCGGACCGGGCCCCGGACGCCTCCGCCACCCCCGTGCTGCGCGCCACCGGTCTGGTCAAGCGGTACGGCAACGTGGTCGCCATCCGCGAGGCGGACTTCGAGCTGCGCGCGGGTGAGGTGCTGGCCGTGGTCGGCGACAACGGCGCCGGGAAGTCCAGCCTCATCAAGGCGCTCACCGGGGCCGTCGTCCCCGACGCGGGCACCATCGAGCTGGACGGGCGGGCGGTCCGCTTCTCCGGGCCGGGCGACGCCCGTGACCTGGGCATCGAGACCGTCCACCAGACCCTGGCGGTGGCGCCGCAGACGGACATCGCGGGCAACCTGTTCCTCGGCCGTCCGCTGCGCCGCCCCGGCCCGCTCGGTTCGGTGCTGCGGATGCTGGACCACAAGGCGATGCGGGAACGGGCGGCCGACCAGCTGGACCGGCTGGGCATCGCCACCGTCCAGGACATCACCCAGCTCGTCGGCACCCTCTCCGGCGGGCAGCGGCAGGCCGTGGCGGTGGCCCGCGCCGCCATGTTCGGCACGCGGGCGATCATCCTGGACGAGCCCACCGCCGCGCTCGGGGTCCGGGAGTCGCGGCAGGTCCTCGACCTGATCCACCGCATCCGGGAACGCGGGGTGCCCGTCGTGCTCATCAGCCACGACATGCCGCAGGTCTTCGAGGTCGCCGACCGCATCCACGTCCACCGGCTGGGCCGCCGCGCCGGGGTGATCAGCCCCGCCTCCTGCACCATGACGGACGTCGTGGGCCTGATGACCGGCGCGCTGGAACTGCGGCCCGACGGCACCCTGGCCGAGAGCGGAGCACAGCCCCTGCCGGACGAGGACCACGCGACGGCACCGCAGACGACGAAGGCGACGAGGTGAACACCGAGGTGAACAGGACGGGCACCGCGAAGGGCACGGGGACGGAGGTCGGCTCGGACCCGGCGACGGACGCGGGCGGGGGCGCGGACGCGGGCGGGGCGGTCCACGAGGGGCACGCCCCCGTCACGTGGCGCTACGACGCCGCCTGCCTGGACCGCCTGACGGAGCGGGCCCTGGCGCTCGCCGAGCGGCCGGGGCGGACGCTCATCGGGATCGCGGGCGAACCCGGTTCCGGCAAGTCGACCCTGGCCGAGCATCTGCTGAGCAGCGTCGAGGCCCGCCGTCCCGGCCTGGCGGCGGCCGTCTCGATGGACGGGTTCCATCTGGCGCAGCGGGTGATCGACGCGCGCGGGCACGGGCCGCGCAAGGGGGCGATCGACACCTTCGACGCCCACGGTTTCGTCGCCGCGCTGCGCCGGACGCGCGACGAGACGGCGACCACCGTGTGGTGGCCCGAGTTCCGCCGCGAGCTGGAGGAGCCCGTCGCCGGGGCCGTGGAGGTGGCGCCCGCGCACCGGCTGGTCGTCGTGGACGGCAACTTCCTCCTCAGCACCCGCGCCCCCTGGGACCAGGCCGCCGGGCTCCTGACCGAGACCTGGTTCCTGGACGCGGACGGCCCCGCCCGGCGCGACCGGCTGACGGCCCGCTACGTCCGCTACGGCTTCACCCCGGAGGCGGCGCGCGCCAAGACCGACGGCGTGGACGAGGTCACCAGCCGTCGCATCCGCCTGGACGCCCACCGGGCCGACCTGATCCTCACCGAGGGTCAGTAGGGTGCTCCCATGCCAGGCAGAAGTCCGCGCCAGACCCCGACGATGACCGACGTCGCCCGCCTCGCGGGCGTGTCGGTCTCGACCGTGTCCCATGTGCTGAACAAGACCCGCCCCGTCGCCGAGGCCACCGTCCGCTCCGTCCTCGACGCGGTCGCCGCCACCGGCTACGTCCCCGACGCGGTGGCCCGTGCCCTCGGCGACAGCGGGTTCGGCACGATAGGCCTGGCGATGTCCGCCCTGTCCAACCCGTACTTCAGCAACGTCGTCCACGGCATCGACCGGCACGCGTCCGCCGCCGGGTACTCCCTGCTGCTCGCCGACACCCACGACGAGCGCGACCAGGAGGTCAAGGCGGTCAGCGAGCTGCTGCGCCGCCGGGTGAGCGCCATCATCCTGGCCCCGACCGGGGACGGGTCCACGGCCATCCACTACGCGGGGCAGGTCGAGGTGCCCATCGTGGTGATCGACCGTTTCGTGGCCGCGCCGGTCCACCAGATCGCCGTGGACAACGTGGAGCCGACGGCGACGCTGGTGACGCACCTGACGGAGCACGGGCACTCCCGCATCGCGATGATCACCGGCCGGGAGGGGCTGACGACGACGTCGGAGCGGCTCGCCGGGTTCCGGGACGGGCTGCGGCGCGGCGGGCTGGTGCCCGACCCCGAGCTGGAGGCGGGCGGCGACTCCACGGAGGACGGCGCGGCGCGGGCCGTACGGGAGCTGCTGGCGCTGCGGCGGCCGCCGACGGCGATCGTGGCGGGCAACAACCGGATGACGATCGGCAGCATGCGGGCGCTGCGCGACGCGGGCCTGCGGGTGCCGGACGACATCGCGCTGGTCTCGTTCGACGACTTCGAGTGGGCCGATCTGTTCCATCCCCGGCTGACGGCGGTCGCGCAGCCCGCGCAGTCCATCGGCGAGCAGGCGGTCGGTATGGCGCTCGACCTGATCCGTGACCCCCAGCAGCCGCCCCGCAGGATCACCATCGAACCGGCGTTCATGCGCCGCGAGTCGTGCGGGTGCCCGCCACCGGCGTCGGCGGGCTGAGCCCGGCCCGGCACAGGTGCGCTCCGGCCTGAAGGAGGAGGCGGGGCGGGCCGCCGGGAGGGGGTGCCGGGCGGCCGGGCGGATCTAGTGTGGGCCTCCGTACCGCCGTCCCGACCCGGAGAATCAGACCCGCCATGCCGACGAACCGCCCTTCCCCCGAGCACACTCTCTGCACGATCGCGCTCGCCCCGCCCGGAGTGGCCGCCGAGGCGGACACGGTCGCGCTGATCACCCGGCTGGTCAACGAGACCTACGGCACGGGTGAGGCGGGCATGTGGCGCGAGGGCGCCCTGCGCACGAGCCCCGAGGAGGTCCGCGCCCTCGTCGCGGGCGGCGAGTTGGTGCTGGCCCACCACGGCGACGACCTGGTCGGCGCCGTCCGCGTGCAGCGACTGCCCAGCGGGGAGGCGGAGTTCGGGATGCTGGTGTGCCGGGCGGAGCAGCAGGGGCTGGGTGTCGGGAGGCAGTTGGTCGCGTGGGTGGAGGAGTGGGCCCGCGGCCAGGGCATCGGCATCATGCAGCTGGAGGTGCTGAGGCCCCGTCATGTCCGGCATCCCGTCAAGGAGTTCCTGCTCTCCTGGTATGCGCGCATCGACTACCACGTGGTCAGGAAGGGCGCCTTCGAGGAGGCCTATCCCGACCTCGAACCGCTCCTCGCGGTCGACTGCGACTTCCTGATCCACCACAAGAGGCTCTGACGCGGCGGGCTCCGCCGGGCTGGCACAACCGTTCGTCAACACCGCGCCTCCCGGCAGGAGTTGGCGGCGTTGCCGGGTGCCGGAGCGGATGACAGGATGCGCGGCATCCGTAGAGCAGAGGGGAGACCGATGTGACCGGCGAGGACCACGGGCGAGGTGCGGCGGCGGTGTTCGACGCGCTGGGCGCCTCCTACGAGAAGGCGTTCGCGCACTCCGGGGCGCACCGCCGCTCCCTGGAGTGGCTGACCGGCCGACTGGCGCCGGGCAGCCGGGTACTGGACGTGGGCAGCGGCACGGGACGGCCGACCGCGCAGACGCTCGCCGCGGCCGGGCTCGACGTGCTGGGCGTGGACATCTCCCCGGTGATGGTCGACCTCGCCACCCGCCAGGTGCCCGGTGCGACGTTCCGGCTCGCGGACGTGCGGGAACTCCCCCTGGACGAGGAATCGTTCGACGCGGTGTGCGTGTACTTCTCGCTGCTGCAACTGGACCGCGCCGAACAGACCGGCCTGGTGCGCCGGTTGGTCCGCTCGCTGCGGCCGGGCGGCAGCCTGGTCCTGGCCACCGTGCCGCTCGACGTGGCTGGCGTGGACGTGGAGTTCATGGGCCAGCCGGTCCGGGTCACCAGCTTCGACCAGGACGGCGCCCTGGCCCTGGTCACCTCGGCGGGCCTGACCGTGCACGTCGACGAGATCGCCCTGTTCACCCCGGACCACCCCGATGCCGTACCGGAACCCCACCTGTTCCTGTACTGCACACGCGACTGAGACGCCCCGCCGGGCGGGCGCTCCCGGTCTGCCGCCACGCCGGCCCACGTGACCCCGCCCGGCGGCAGGCTCAGCCGTCCATCCGGGATGCCGTCGCCAGGACGACGGCCGCCGCGCCGGTGCCGAGGAGGGCGCCCGCCACGACGTCGCCGGGGTAGTGGACGCCCGTGTGGACGCGGGAGTAGCCGACCGCGCAGGCGAGGAGGCCGAGGGGGACGGCGGCGGCCGGGAGGGCCGGGCCGACGGCGGCGGCGAAGGCGACGGCGGACGCGGTGTGGCCGGACGGGAAGGACGCCGAGTCGGGCATCGGCACATGGCGGCCGGGGTACGGCGAGTCGACCGCGCGGTGCGGGCGGGGGCGCCGTACGAGCCGTTTGCCGAGGAGGTTGGCGGTCGCGGAGGCCACGCCGACGGCGGCGACGCCGAGGGCGGCGGCCCGCCGGGAGCGGCCGCCGCGCAGCGCGAGCGCCCCGGCGACCACGAACGACAGCTTCGAGTGGTCGGCCGCGGCGGACAGGCGGCGCAGCGCCGTGTCGAGGGTGGGTGTGCGGGTCACGGTGACCGTCTCGTACAGCGCCTGGTCCAGGGTGGCCAGGTCCCGCACCAGGTGGGGGGTGCGGACGCGCGGTGCGGGGCGGTGGTCAGGCATCGGGTGTCTCCTGGGTGGTGCGGGGGTCGGTGCGGCCGAGGGCGAGGCGGACGACGCGCCGCCAGTCGACGGTGGGCGGGGCGTAGGCGGCGCCCGGACGGCGCCGGGGCACCCGGACCCGCAGGACGCCGGGCCGCAGCGTGCAGACGACGGGCGTGGGCAGGTCGAGGGCCTCGCCGTCGACGGCGACGGGGATGCTGTCGCCGGGCGCGTCCACGGTGACCTTCCGGGAGGTCAGCGAGGTGATGCCGCTGGCGCGCTCACCGAGGAGGACGAGTTCGGCGGCCTGGGCGGGCCCTTCCACGCGGACGCCGATCACGCCGAGGCGGGCGGTGTCCAGGCGGGGGCGGCGGCCGCCGCCGAGGGGGTCGGCGCGGGCGTAGGGGTTGTTGCTGACGAGGACGGCCTGCGGTGCTTCGAGGCGGGTGTCGTCGGCGCGGACGTCGAGGTGGGTCCCGGCCTCGCCCGCGAGGAGGTCGGGCAGGTGCTCCAGGGCGGTGGCGGCCTTGGCGTCCCGGTAGTCGGGGTTCTGCACGATCTCGGCGTACGCCCCGAAGGACACGGTGTTGACGAAGGGGCGGCCGCCGACGTCGCCGAGGTCGACGCGGAGTTCGACGCCGTCGGTGAGGGCGTCGAGGCTGTGCACGGGGTCGGTGCGGTCCAGGCCGAGGTCCATCGCGAAGTGGTTGCGGGTGCCCGCGGCGACGACGAGGAACGGCAGCCGGTGCTCGGCGGCCACGGCGGCGACGAGGGCCTGGGTGCCGTCGCCGCCCGCGACGCCGAGCAGGTCGGCGCCCTCGGCGACGGCCTTGCGGGCGACGTCCACCGGGTCGGGGAAGTCGTCCGGGCCGAGGAGGACGACCCGGGCGCCGAGCGCCTCGGCGCGCTGGACCAGGTCGAACCGTTCGACCTTGCCGCCGCCCGACCGCACGTTCATGATCAGCACCGGTCGGCGGGGCGGGGAGACCCGGCGGGTGTGCATGCCGCGCGGGCGGCGCAGGGCGCGCAGCGCGGAGCGGGCGGAGGCGAGGGCGGCGGCCCAGAGGGCGACCGCGCCGACGGCCACCACCCACAGGCCGGACAGGGCGTAGAGGACGAGGACGCCGACGGGCGCGGCGACGGCGAGGAGCCCGCCGAGCAGCCGGAGTCCGCCGCGGCGGGCGAGGACGCACCAGACGCCCACTCCGGCCAGCGCGAGTCCGGCGATCCCGGCGAGCAGGACGAGCCAGCCGCCGGAGTCGGCGCCGGAGGCGACGACGGCGGCGCAGCCCGCCACCAGCAGGAGGGAGACGCGGGCCCAGCCGCGGGCGCGGCCGATGGCGGCCTGCGGGCGGGTGTCGTCCGGGGGTCTGGTGGTGCGGATGTCGTTCACCGTGCGTCCGCCATGCTCCGGGGTCCCCCTCGGGTCGGTGCCGCGCCGGTCGGGGCGCGGCGGTTCAGTGGATCAATTGTCTCCCGCGCAGCAGCCGCCCGCCGAGGGGGCCCCGGGCGGGGGCACCGTGTCGAGGCGGCAGAGGCAGGACGCCTCGACGGGTACGTCAGTGAGGGCGGTGGCGAACTTGAGCTGCTGGGCGACGAGGTGGGCCTCGGCGGGCCTGCCGAGCCGGACCAGGCACTCGTGGAGGCCGTGCAGGGCCCAGACGTTGCCGGGGTGCTGGGAGGGGCGGGGCAGCGCGTCGTCGAGGCCGAGGTCGGCGCGGTAGACGGCCTCGGCGTCGGCGACGCGGCCCTGTTCGAGGAGGAGGGCGCCGAGGGCGTGGCGGGTGGGCTGCATCCAGCCCCAGGGCTCGTCGTAGGGCAGGGTGTCGTCGAGGTCGACGGAGCGGGCGAGGGCGGCGAACGCGGCGTCGAACCGGCCCTTGCGGTACGCGAGTTCGCCGTCGAGCATCGCGTCGGCGATGGCGAGGATGTCGGCGCAGGTGTTGTTGAAGAGCATGCGGGTGGCGGGGACGCGGGCGGCGGCCTCGCGGAAGAGGACGCGTTCGGCCTCGGCCTCGGGGACACGGCCGGTGGCGGAGAGGGCGACGCCGCGGGCGTAGTGCCGCATCGCGGTGGTCATGCTGTACAGCTCCGGGTCGCCCGGTTCGGGGAGGGCGAGGACGTCGGCCCAGCGGCCGAAGCGGATCAGGACGTGCACCCGCATCGCGAGGAACGCCTCCAGCCAGTCCGCCATGGGCGGGCTCTGCACCCGCAGCAGCTCCTCCGGCAGGCATTCCTCCAGCCGGGCGGCGGCGTCGAGCGCCACCTTCGACTGTCCGAGGAACATGGCGCCGTAGATGCGGAAGTGGTGGTTGTGGGCGCGGTAGAGGGTGTAGAAGTTCATCGCGCCGGACCGGGCGAGGTACTTCTCGTCGGCGGCGATCGCCCGCGTGTTGTCGGCGACGACGGCCCGGTAGTCGCCGCACAGCACCTCCAGGTGGGAGGGCATGTGCTGGAGGTGTCCGGCGTCGGGCACCAGGTCGCGCAGCCGGTCGGCGACGGGCAGGGCCCGCTCGGGGGCGGGCGACATCTCCATGAGGTGGATGTAGAGGTGCAGGACGCCGGGGTGGCGGGCACCGGCGTCGGTGGCGAGCGCCGCCTCCAGCACGGTCCGCGCCTCGCGGGTGCGGGCCCCCTCGGCGGGTTCGCCGGTGCGCAGGTCCCACAGCTGCCAGGGGGTGAGGTTCATCAGGGCGTCGGCGTAGAGCGCGGCGACGTCGAGGTCGTCGGGGGCCAGCTCGTAGACGGCGCGCATGGCGTCGGCGTACGGCGCGTTCCACACGGCGCAGTCCTCGGCGGGCCGGTCCTGCGGGTAGCGGGCGCGCAGGGCGCCGATCAGGGCGCGTTCGACGGGGGTGGCGCGGTCCCCGGCGGCGGCGTGGGCGCGTTCCACGGCGGCGTGGGTGCGCTCGACGGTGCGGGCGAGGTCCTGGTCGTCGAAGAACTCCCAGGGCTTGTTGTAGTTGGGGCCGAGGGCGTAGGCGATGCCCCAGTGGGCCATCGCGCAGTCCGGGTCGGCCTCGGCGGCGGCCTCGAAGCAGGCGACGGCCTCCTCGTGGTGGAAGGCGTACGACCAGACCAGGCCCCGGTCGAACCAGCGGCCCGCCGCGTCGGCGGAGGTGGTGACGGGGCGGCCGTGGTCGCCGAGGTCGTAGTAGGCGCCGTACTCGGCGTCCCGGTCGGGATCGCCGCCGTCCCGGTCGTGGTCCCCGGTGTGCTCCGTGTTCCGCATGGCACTCCCTCGTCGCGCGACCGCCCCGCCGTACCGGAGACGGTATCGCCGCGTCTGTCGGAGGCGACCGGTGCGGTCGCTCCGAGGGACGTATACCGTGCGGCCCGGTGGCGGGGCGGCGTGTCGGGCGGGGAGCACCCGAATGTGCGGGGCGGGGGCGCGCTCGATGCGCGCCCCCGCAGCAGGGGTTATCCCTTCGCGTTGCGGCGCAGGAGGACGAATCCGCCGATCAGCAGCAGCGCGCCCGCCGCGGCCGGCCAGAGGTCGCCGCCCGTCTCGGCGAGACTGCCGCCCTGGGCCTGCGGCTGGGGCAGGATCGGGGTGTCACCCTGGTCGTCGGACGCGGGCGGGGTCGACTCGGGCGCGGTGGCCGGTGCGCCGACCTCGCCCTGGGGCTTCTCGTCGGTCCCCGGCTTCGCCTCGGTCTCCGGCTTCGCCTCGGCCGGGGGTGCGGCCGACTGGGTCGCGGCGCGCGGCTCCGCGGTCCGCGGGGTCTCGGCGGCGCCGCCGCCCTTCGCGGGCTCCTGCTCGGCCGGGGGCTGCTCGTCGTCGCCCTGGGCCGGGGGCTCCTCCTGCTGGCCGCCGTTGCCGGCACCGTCGTCCTGGCCACCGTTGCCCTGGCCGCCGTTGTCGGCGTTGTCGTCCTGGCCACCGTTGCCGTTGCCGCCGTTGCCCTGGCCGCCGTTGTCCTGGCCGCCGTTGTTCTGGCCGCCGTTGTCGGCGCCGCCGTCCTGGCCGCCGTTGTCGGCGCCACCGGCGTTGTCGCCACCGTTGCCGTTGTCGCCGCCGTTGTCACCACCGTTGCCGTTGCCGTTGCCGTTGTCGCCGCCGCCGTTGTCGTCGGCGCCGACGCCGCAGTCACGGCCCTCGTTGATGCAGTCGACCATCTCGTTCATCAGGTCCTCGTCGAAGACGTTGATGAAGTCGCCGTGGTCGGTGACCGGCTTGTGCAGCTGCTCGGGGAAGGAGTCGACCGCGAAGAGCGGAGTGGTCCGGCCGCCGTCCTGGAGGCTCGGGGCGTCGACGTCGTAGACGATGCGCTGGACGAGCTGCGGGATGGCCTTGAACCCGGCCGCGCAGCTGCCGTCGGCGGCGGCGAAGGCCACGTGGGTGCGGTGGTTGGCGCTGTCGATGTTGCTGCCGTCCCAGCAGCTCTGGAAGCGGAAGCTGCGGACCACGTCACTGCCGCTCGGGCAGATCGGGTACTTGTCCTTCACCTGCCGGTCCTCGAACCCGGTGCAGCTCCAGGAGGCGTTGGCGTTGGCCGTGCCGTTGACGAAGGCCTTGGCGTCGCCGGTGATGATGCGCAGCAGGCGCGGCATCGCGGTGACCTTGTCCTTGGGGTTGCCCACGAAGGTGAGGGTCACCTCCTTCGGCGTCACGATCTCGCCCGCGTTACCCTCGATGCCGCCGCCGGGCGACTGGGCGTCCTTCTCCTGGGTGCCGTTCTGGAGACGCAGCACCGGCCAGTAGTACGTGGACTTGTCACCCTGGTCGACACAGGTGGTGTCGCCCTTGGCGAGGTCGTCGTCCGAGGCGAAGGCGTCGTTGGCCTGGTTGCCGACGTAGTCGTGGAAGTGGTGGGCGCCGTTGGTGACACCGGGGGCCACGATCACGTTGTCGGAGTTGAAGACGCCGTTGGCGTTGACGCCGCAGCTGGTGGCGAAGGTGCCGCCGGAGGGACCGGCGCCCGGGTCGGCGGCGCCCTGCGCGGGCTGGACGGACTTGATGTCGACGTAGTCGGCGGCCACGGGGCCGTTCCCGGCCTGGCCGCCGTTCCCGCCGCCGTTGCCGTTGCCGCCCTGCTGACCGCCGTTGTTCTGACCTGCGTTGTCCTGACCCGCGTTGTCCGGGCCCGCGGCGCCCTGCTGGTCGTCGCCCTGCTGCTGGTCGTCGCCGTTCTGACCGTCGCCGTTCTGGTTGTCGCCCTGGTCCTGGCCGCCGTCGCCGCCGTTGTCCTCACCGGCCTTGTCGTCGGCGGTGCGCAGGGAGCAGGCGGCGAGGTCGCCGAGGCCCTCGGGGCGGTCGCCCGCGTTGTCGATGGCGATCGAGATGCGCTCGATCGTCGCGGCGCGCTTCTCCTTCAGCGGGTTCATCACCGCGTTGTCGGCGAAGTTGAGGTCCTGGCGCACGGCCTCGGCCGAGCCCTGGAGCCGCTGGTACGCCTCGGCGATCTGCGCGTCGAGCTGGGCCAGTTCCTTGTCGACCTGCTCGGCGGCGGCCTCCGGGACGTCGGTGAGTCTGCTGCCGACGTCCGGGCAGTCGATCGTGACGGAGCCGGAGGTCCAGGGACCGGCATCGTCCTCGCTGGCGGAGGCATAGACATTGGCGGCCATCAGGCCTCCGCCGCCCAGCATCAGCGCGACCGCGGCGAACGTCGCTCGCCGTCCGCCCGTCGGGCGCCTGCGCCTAGTGTGTCCCACGGAGTGCTCCAAAACGTCATCGACGGCCAGGACAAGAAATCCCCCGCCTCAATACGGAGCCGGACGCACGCGTGTTCAACCGCCTCACAGATTCACGCCGGTTTCTCAGCCGGGGCCGAGGCGATCCGGCCGGCCTGCGGGAACGTCAGGTCCCGGACCGGGCCGCCGGAACCGGCGCCGCCCGCCCGCCGGGGCCGGGGTCGTCGCAGGTCACGGGATCGGCGGGGGCCGGGACGCGTTCCGGGGGCGCAGCGGGTGTCGCGCCGTCAGAGTCCGCCGGAGTGTGCGCGGTTGTCCGCCCGAAGGGGAGAAGTCTCCTGCCCGGCAGGCGGCGGCCGTGGAGCAGCCCCATGACGACGGCCGCGGCGACGGCGACGAGGTGCTCGCGCCCGGCGAGGTTGGGCTTGGCGATCGACTCCCACACCATCGAGCCGCCGGTGAGCACGAAGACGACGGGGGCACGGCGGACGACCGACAGGTACGTGAAGAGGCCCACGACCGCCGCCGAGGGGCCGGTGTCGAGGATCTGACCGGCCTCGGGCGGGAGTCCGAACCCGAACCGGTCCGGCCCCGCCATGATCATCACGCGGGCGGTCAGCGTCCCGGCGAGGGTGGAGGCGTAGGCGACGACGAGGGTGCGGGTCCGGCCGAGGGTGACCTCGGCGAGCGCGAAGGCGAGGAAGAGCTGGGTGATGCCCGCCCAGACCGGCAGGTCGAGCGCCGGGACGTAGAGCGAGACGGGGGTGCGCAGCAGGGACAGCCACAGGGGCAGGTCGCCCTGGACGCCGCCGACGGCCCGGACGACGTCGGCCCCTGCCGGGCGCTGCGCGAGGGCGTGGAAGAAGATCACCCCGCCGCAGGCCACGCCCGCGAGGAGCAGTCCGCCGGGGCCGCGGTGCCACAGCCGCCGCACCGGGTCCACGACGATCGCGTGGGCCTCGTCGCGCAGGGTGCGCGCCACGAAGAGGGCGGCCCGCAGCGGCCAGGGACGTCGCGGCGCCGCCTTCGCGGGGTGCCGGGTCCCCTCGTCCGCGCCCGGCGGCTGTCTCTCCGTCTGCCCCACGGTCCCCAAGGTCTCTCCAAGCGCTCACCGCACGCGGGAGCGCGCGGCCGGGTGGGCAACCGGCGCGCGGTCCCTCGCACGCCGGTTCGTACGCCTGTGTAGACGCGGAGAGCGGCTCGGAGGATCACTCCGACCTGGTCACAGTGGGTCCGGGGCAGGAGGGGACATCGGTGAGGGGGGCCGGGTCCCGGCCGGATCGGACACGGGGAAGTCGGCGCCCGGCCGGGAGCACCCGCCGTCACGGGGACGGCCGGGCGCTCCCCCACCGTAGGCCGCCGCCCCCACCCGTCGCCCGGCGGACGGGCGGGACGGGTGAACGGCGGCGGGTGAACGGCGGCTGGGCGGCCCGGCGACGGCCCGACGGAGCGGGCCACGTCCCAGGGCCGCGGCACACGGCCGCGGAACAGGGCCGGGCCCGTGGCGGGCCCGGCCTCGCGTCAGCCCTGGCGGGCCTTGAAGCGGGGTTCCTTCTTGTTCAGGACGTACGTCACGCCCTTGCGGCGCACGACCTGGGCTCCGGGCCTGGCCTTCAGCGCGCGCAGTGACTTGCGGACCTTCATGTCTCCCTCTTCCTCTCCCCCGTCGATACGTCGTACCGGGCGGCCTGGGCGTTCTCGGCCGTCGCGGCGGTCTCGGTCGGCGAGCCACCGCCACGGCGCCGTCGTCAGCGCTGCTCGCGGAAGTCGACGTGCCGTCCGGCGACGGCGTCGAACTTGCGCAGGACCAGCCGGTCGGGATCGTTGCGGCGGTTCTTGCGGGTCACGTAGGTCGCGCCGGTGCCTGCCGTGGACCTCAGGGTGACGACCGGGCGGGCCGTACTGCGTGCCATGGGGATCTGTCTCCTTCCACCGGCCACACCCCGCCCTGGTTGAGCGGTGCATGCCAGTCATGGTGCACAACACGGGAGGAGGCGGGGGCATTCCCTTCGGGCGGCCACGCCGGAACACCGGGGGCGGCCACGCCGCAACGCCGGGGGTGGCCACACCCGTACCCGCCCTCGTACGACCGTCCCTCACCCCCGGTGCACGACGTGTCCGCCGGTGACGGTGAGCAGGACGGGGCTGTCGGCGAGTTCGTCGGCCGGGGCCTCGACCGGGTCGACGGCCAGCGCGGTGAGGTCGGCCCGCAGGCCGGGGGCGATCCGTCCGGCCCGGTCCTGTTCGCCCGCGGCACGGGCGGCGTGGGTGGTGCAGCCCTCCAGGGCCTCCAGACCGGTGAGGCCGGGCCGGGCGGCGGCGCCGCGGGGGCTGCGGGCGGTGGCCAGGACCGCGCGGACGTCGTGGTGGGCGATGGGCCAGTCCGAGCCGAGGGCGACGGTGGCGCCCGCGTCCCGCAGGTCGCGCAGCCGCCAGGCGCGCGCGGCGCGGTCGGGGCCCAGCCGCCGGGACCACTCGTCGGTGCCGTCGGACCGGGTGTAGGCGGTGTGCGGCGGCTGCATGGAGGCGGCCGTGCCGGTCTCCGCGAACCGGGGCAGGAGGTCGTCCGGGACGGTCTCGATGTGTTCGATCCGGTGCCGGTGCCGGCCGCCCGGTCCGAGCGCGGCGACGGTGTCCAGGACGTGGCGGACGGCGGCGTCGCCGATGGCGTGCGTGGCGGTGCGGACCCCGGCCGCGTGGAGGGTGCGGACGGCGGCGGCGTAGGCGTCCGGGTCCGGCCAGAAGGCGTCGGTGCCGCGGCCGTGGCAGTCCGCGTGCTCCAGCCAGGCGGTGCCGCCCTCCACGGTGCCGTCCATGAAGAACTTGACCCCGTCGATCCGCCAGTGCCGCCCGCCCGTGCCCTGGAGGCCGATCAGTTCCGCGAGGGCGGTCTGGTCCGCGCCGGGCATGCACCAGGGCGCGAACCGCAGCCGTACGGGCAGCGGGGTCTCCTCGGCGACGGAGGCGAGCAGGTCGGGGTCGCCCGCGTCCATGACGTGGGCGCCGGTCAGCCCGTGCGCGGCCATCGCGTTCAGCAGGTCGAGGAGCCGCGCGCGGCGGGTGTGCAGGGGGGCGCGCGGCGCGAGGGCGGTGACGAGGTCCATGGCCGCGTGTTCGACGAGGTGTCCGGTGGGGCGGCCGTCGGCGTCGCAGACCACCTCCGAGTGCTGGGCGAAAGCGCGCGGGCCGGTGATCCCGGCGGCGGCCAGGGCCTTGCCGTCGGCGAGGGCGGAGTGGCCGTCGTAGAGGCGCAGGAAGGCCGGTGACCCGGCGAGCGCGTCCTCGACAAGGGCGCGGTCGACGGGGCAGCCCTCGAAGGCGTTGTGGTCGAGGCCGTACCCCGTGACCCAGCCGTCGACGCGGTCGGCGGCGGCCAGCGCTGCCCGCAGCCCGGCGAGGTCGGTCACCCCCGACAGGTCGGTGCCCGTCGCCATGTCCAGCCCCCACACGGGGTGGCTGTGCGCGTCGACCAGCCCGGGGACCAGGTGCCCGCCCCCGAGCCGCACGACCTCGGTGCCGGGCCCGCGCCAGTCGCGTACGTCGCTCTCCTCGCCGACCGCGGCGACGACCCCGTCCCGCACGGCGACGGCGGCGGCCCACGGCCGCTCCGGGTCGAGCGTACGGACCCGCGCTCCGGTGACGATGAGGTCGGCGGTGGGCATGGGGGAACTCCCTTGTTCGGTACGGAATTTCAGTACGGCGCTACGGCGGTACGGCGACGGCGGGGCTACGGGCGGGCGGTGGGCGCCGCCGTCCCCGCCGAACCCGTTGCCCCCGTCGGTTCGTCCGGCCCGGCGGGCTCGCCGGGCACCGCGGGCTCGGTGCCGAAGCGGGCGTACACCTCCGGTCGGCGGCGGCGCAGGCGGCGGGCGAGGAGGAGTCCCGCGGCGAAGACGGCGGGCGCGGCGGCGACGAGGACGGTGTTCACGGTGGTGGAGGCGCCGGTGAACAGGTCGACGTGCTGGACGACGAGGACGATCGCGGTGGCGAGGAGGACCGCCGCGACGACGGGCGCGACGACCGTCCGCAGGACGCCCTCCTGGTGGCGTACGCGCCGGAAGTAGCAGGGGATGGCGATCGCCGCGCACAGCTGGAGCAGCAGCAGGCCCATCATGCCGGGGGTGTTCACCCAGAGCAGCAGCTGGGAGTAGGGGTCGGCGTCGGCGGCCCGGAAGCCGAGGACGACGGCCGCGCCGAGGATCGTCTGCGCGATGCCGACGACGTACGGGGAGCCGTGCCGGGGGTGGATGCGGGCGAACACCGGGGGCAGCACGCCTTCCTCGGCGAGGGCGAGACCGTAGCGGTTGATGGCGTTGTGGAAGGCGAGGAGGGAGGCGAGGACGCTGGTGACGATGAAGACGTGCATCAGGTCGGCGGCCCAGCCGCCCACGAAGGTGTCGATCGCGGTGAAGAAGAGTCCCGCGGGGTCGTTCCCGGCGGCGGCGACGACCCGGTCGTCGCCGAAGGCCTGGACGGCGATCCAGACGACGAAGGCGTAGAAGAGGCCGAGGAAGCCGACCGCGAGGTAGGTGGCGCGGGGCACGGTGCGCTGCGGGTCGCGGGCCTCGCGGCGGTAGATGACGGTCGACTCGAAGCCGGTGAACGCGGCGAACGCGAAGGCGAGGACGGCGGCGGTGCCGGGGACGAGCACGTTGCCGGGGGCGAAGGAGGCGGCGGACAGGCCGTGCGCGCCGCCCCGGAGCAGGACGCCCCCGGCGAGCAGGACGAGGATGCCGGTCTCCGCGACGAGCAGGACGCCGAGCACCTTGGCGCCGAAGTCGATGGAGCGGAAGCCGCCCCAGCCGATGAGCAGCAGTCCGGCGAGGGAGATCGGCAGCCAGGGCAGGTCGGTGCCGGACAGGGCGTGCGTGGTGTCCTGGGTGGTGGTGGCGAGGAGGCCGTAGACGCCGATCTCCATGCCGTTGTAGCCGACGAGGGCGAGGAGGGCGGCGCCGACGCCGACGGTGGGGCCGAGGCCGCGGGTGATGTACGCGTAGAAGGCGCCGCCGCTGGTGACGTGGCGGCTCATCGTGGTGAAGCCGACGGCGAAGACGGCGAGGGTGAGCCCGGCGACGAGGTAGCCGACGGGGGCGCCGATGCCGCCGAGGAGGATCGCGAGCGGGGCGACCCCGGCCATGACGGTGAGCGGGGCGGCGGCGGAGACGACGAAGAAGGCGATGTCGGCGGTGCCGAGGCTGCCGGTGCGCAGACGCCCCGCCGGGGCGGACGGCGCCGCGTCCGGAGCGGGTCCGGGGGTGGTCACGGACATGGTGGAAGCCCTTCGAACAGCGGACGGGAGGAAGGCCGGGCGGGCGGGGGGAGAGACGGCCTGCCGGGCGGCAGGGGAGGTACTGCCAGGCGAGGGGGGACGGACTGCCGGGTGGGTGGGCACGGTCAACCGGGTGGGGAGGGCAGGGGGGCCGGGCGGACCGAGCCGCGGGTGGGCCGACGCAGCCGGGAAGGGGTGACCGGAGCGGGGCGGGGTGGGCGGAGGTGGGGGGGGGTGGAGCCGGTCGCCGCCGGGGTCGGGGCGGGTGGACCACGGTGCCCGCGGGTCCGGCGCAGGGGGGATAACGTGCGCCGGAGACCGTAAATCTAAAGGCTTTCGGTTTTCGCGGTCTGCGCAATGTAGCCTTCCGTCGCAGATCCGGGAAGACCTTCGCGAGAGCTTCAGGGGGACCGCAGACCATGGGCCGGCCGCGCACACCGCTCCTCGACCGGGAGCGCATCACCGAGACCGCGCTGCATCTCGTCGACGAGCAGGGGGAGTTCACCGTCCCGCAGATCGCGCGGCGGCTCGGTGTGCAGACCGGGTCGGTGTACCACCACGTCGACGGCCGGGACGGCATCGTCGAGCTGCTGCGCGAGCGGGTCGCCGCCGCGATCGACCCGGGGACGCTGGACGAGGTGCCCTGGGACACGGCGCTGGAGGCCTGGGCCCGGTCCTACCGGGCCGCGTTCGCCGCACACCCCCGGACCATCCCGATGCTGATGACCTCCCCGGTCCGCGCGCCCGGGGTGCTGGCGCAGTACGAGCGGGCCGTGTCGATGCTGCTGGACGCCGGTTTCGCCGACGCGGACGTGATGCCGCTGATCAGTGCCCTGGAGATCATCGTCCTCGGCTCGGCGATCGACCTCGCGGCCCCCGAGCGGCTCTGGGAGCCGACCGACCGCGCCGCGACGCCCCGCCTGGCCCGTGCCCTCGCGGCGGCCGGGGAGGGCCGGGCCGACTCGGCCTTCGAGGTCGCCCTCACGGCGTTCCTGGCCCACACGCGGGACGTCCGGGCGGGCGGGGACGGGCGGTAGCGCCCCGCGCCGAGCCTCCGGGCGGGGCACTCGCCGGCCCGCGCGCGGATGCAGACCCGCCCCCCTGTGGCGCATTCTTGCTGTATCGCCCTTCGGGCGGCGCAGGGACGAGGTAAGGCAATGACTGGGAGCGCCGGGGACGAACGGGAGTCGTCCGCGCCGCCGGTCGCGCTGCTCACCGGGGTCGTGGCCGACGCGCTGCGGGCCGCGGGCGGGCGCGCCGGGGGCGTCTACCTCTGCGCCCGCACGCCCGGTCTGCTGCGGCTCGCCGTGCTGTCGGGGCTGCCGGGCGAGTTGTTCCGGCCCTGGTGGCAGGTGAGCGCGGGCCGCCCCTTCCCGGTCGCGGACGCGCACCGGCTGCGCGTCCCGGTCGTGCTCGCCAACGCGGCGGAGGCCATGCGCCGCTACCCCCAGTTCGCGGCGGGGCTGCCCTTCCAGTTCGGCTCGCTGAGCGTGCCGGTCCTGGCCGGGGACCGCAGTTTCGGGGTGATCACCGTGCTGCGCCCGGCCGCCGCCGACGCCGGGGAGGTGCTGGCGGAGCGGGAGCGGCTCACCCGGCTGGCCGACTCGCTGGGCGCCGCCCTGCGGCAGCGGGAGGCCGACGGCGGCACGGGCTTCTGGGACGACGCACCGCTGTGCGTACGGCCGCCCGCCGTCGGCCGGGTGCTGGGCCGGGTCGGGCATCTGGCCTGGGACCCGGCGACGGACACCGTCACGGCCGACGAGGCCGCCCTCACCCTGCTCGGTCTCCCGGCCGACGAGGAGCCCGTCTCGCCGGCGGCGCTGGCCCGGACGATGGAACCCACCGACGCCCACCGTCTCCCCGAACTGCTGCGCGCGAGCGCGCACGGCGGCACGTCCCCGCCGCCCGTGCAGATCCGGACCGCCGGGGGCGGCCTGCGGCTGCTGGAGCTGTGGCCCACGGGCCCCGCGGCGCCGTCCGCCGGAGCGACCGGACCGCACCGGGTGGCCGGGGTGCTGCTCGACCCGGGGCCGGGCGCGCTGGCGGACGGCGCCGCCGACCTGCTGCCGGAGGGGGTGTTCTGCCTGGACCGGCTGGGCACGGTCGTCTACGCCAACGCCCGCGCCGCGCACCTGCTGGGCGTCGCCCGCACCCGGCTGCTCGGGCGGTCCCTGTGGGAGGCGGTGCCCTGGCTGGACCAGCCCGCCTGCGAGGAGCACCTGCGCGGGGCGCTGGTCTCGCCCGAACCGGTGCACTTCCACGTACGGCGCCCCGCCGCCCCGGCCGGACCGGAGTCCCCGCGGCCGTACGAGGGCGACTGGCTGAGTCTGGCCGTCTATCCCGGCCTCGACCTGCTGACCTGCACCGCCGTGCCCGCGAACCGGGTCACCCCGGACCCGGCGCGCGCGGCGGCGGGCTCCGACGACCCGGCCGACGCCGACGCGGTCGCCGACGCCTCCGGCAGGCAGCCGCCGGTCCCGGCGCCCGACCCGGCGGCGGCGACCGCGACGGACCCGCTGTACCGGCCGATCGCGCTCGCCATCGCGCTCACCGAGGCGGTGACCGCCCGCCAGGTCTCCGCGATGGTGATGCAAGAGCTGCTGCCCGCGTTCGGCGGGAACCGGATCGCCATCTACCTGCTCCAGGACCGGCATCTGTACCTGGCGTGGGAGAGCGGCTTCCCCGACGGCTTCCTCGCCCCGTTCGAGGGCGTGGGCCTCGACGAGCGGCTGCCGGGCGTGGAGACCCTGACCACGGGCCGTCCGCTGTTCTTCGACTCGATGCAGCAGCTGGCGGGCGCCTACCCGGGCATCCCGCTCGACGCCTCGCAGGGCGCCCGCGCCTTCCTGCCGCTGATCGCCTCCGGCCGCCCCGTCGGCTCGTGCATCCTCGGCTTCGACCGCGAACGCAGCTTCGGCTCCGAGGAGCGCACCGTCCTGACCGCCCTCGCCGGGCTGATCGCCCACGCGATGGAGAAGGCCCAGCGCTACGACACCGAGGCCGCCGTCGCCCGCGGCCTCCAGCAGGCGCTGCTGCCCCACCGCCTCTCCCGGCACCCGCGGGTGGAGACGGCGGGCCGCTATCTGCCGGGCACCGAGGGCATGGAGGTGGGCGGCGACTGGTACGACGTGGTGGAGGCCGGGGACGGTCTGGCGCTGGTCATCGGGGACGTGCAGGGACACGGGGTGCAGGCCGCCGCGACCATGGGGCAACTGCGCAGCGCCGTACGGGCCTTCGCGCTCGGCGACCGTCCGCCCGAGGAGGTGATGGGCGGTACCAACCACCTCCTCATCGACCTCGACCCCGGCCAGTTCGCCAGTTGCTGCTACGTCCGCCTCGACCCCGTCACGGGCGTGGCCCGCGCCGCCCGCGCCGGGCACCCGCTGCCGCTGCTGCGCCACCCCGACGGACGCACCGAGGTCGTCGACCTGCCGGGCGGGGTGGTGCTCGGCGTGGACCCGCGCGCGCACTACCCGGTGACCGAGCTGCGCCTGGACGCGGGCGCCATCCTGGCCCTGTACACGGACGGGCTGGTGGAGCGGCCGGGGCACGACATCGACGAGGGGGTCGCGGCGCTGCGCGCGGTCCTGGCCGACGCGGCGGCCGGACCGGGGTGGTCGCTGGCGGGGGTGGCGGACCGGCTCACCGCGACGGCCCGGCATGCCGTCGACCGTCCGGACGACATCGCGCTGCTGCTCGCCACGCGCCTCGATCCGCCGACCCCGTAGGCGTGTTCGGCGTGCAGGAGGCCGCCGTCACGCGTGGTGCCTCTCGCCACTCGGGGCCCGGCGGTGTAGACATGGCACATGGTCCGACTCCTGGGGCGTTCGGGTACCCGGCAGGTTCAGGGGACCCGGGGCCCGCTCGCCCCTCCCGTGCCCGAGACCAAGCGGGGCGGCCGCAGTCTGGCCGCCCAGGTGTTCGTGCTCCAGGCCGTCATCGTGCTGATCCTCGGCGTGGTCGCGGTGTTCGCCCTGGTGCTCCAAGTGCGGCACGACACGGTCCAGGAGGCCCGCAACCGGTCCCTCGCGGTGGCGCAGACCTTCGCGAACTCCCCGGGCATCGTGGCGGCCCTGGCGAGCCCCGACCCGACGGCGGTGCTCCAGCCGCGCGCCGAGGCGGCCCGCAAGGCGTCCGAGGTCGACTTCATCGTGGTGACGAACCCGCAGGGCATCCGGTTCACCCACCCCAAGCCGGACCGTATCGGCAAGCAGTTCGTCGGCAACCTGGCCCCCGCCCAGGCGGGCGGCACCGTCGTCGAGGAGATCGACGGCACGATCGGGCGGCTGGTGCAGGCCGTGGTGCCCGTGAAGGCGCCCGACGGGCGGATCGTGGGCCTCGTGTCGGCGGGCATCACCACGGAGCGCGTCGGCGGCAACGCGGACCGTCAGCTGCCGCTGGTGCTGATCACGGCCGCCGTCGGACTGGTCCTCGCCACCGGGGGCACCGCGCTGGTCAGCCGCCGTCTGCTGCGCCAGACGCACGGCCTCGGGCCGCGCGAGATGACCCGGATGTACGAGCACCACGACGCGGTGCTGCACTCGGTGCGGGAGGGCGTGATCATCGTCGGCGGGGACGGCGACCTGCTGCTCGCCAACGACGAGGCGCACCGGCTGCTCGACCTGCCGCCGGACGCCGAGCGGCGCACGGTGCGCGAGCTGGGCCTCGACGACGACACCGCCGAGCTGCTGGCCTCCGGGCGGGTCGCGACGGACGAGGTGCACCTGGTCGGCGAACGGCTGCTGGCGATCAACCAGCGGCCCACGGACCTGACCGGCGGACCGGCGGGCAGCGTGGCGACCCTGCGGGACTCGACGGAGCTGCGCGCGCTGTCGGGCCGGGCGGAGGCGGCGCGCGAGCGCCTGGACATGCTGTACGCGGCCGGGGTGGGCATCGGGACCAGCCTGGACGTCACCCGGACGGCGGAGGAGCTGGCGGAGCTGGCGGTGCCCCGGTTCGCGGACTTCGCGACCGTCGACCTGTTCGACGCGGTGCTGCACGGCGAGGAGCCGGAGGCGCGGGGCGCGCTGCGACGGTCGGCGTCGAGCGGCATCCGCAAGGGCGCGCCGCTGTACGGGGTCGGCGAGCAGATCCGGTTCGTGGAGAGCGCGCCGCAGTCCCGGTCGCTGACCGGGGGGCGGCCCGTGCTGGAGGCGCGCCTCGCGGAGTCGCCGGGGTGGCGGGCGCAGGACCTGGAGCGGACCGAGCAGGTGGTGGAGTTCGGCATCCACTCGCTGATCACGGTGCCGGTGCGGGCCGGTGCGCTGATGCTGGGCGTGGTCAGCTTCTGGCGGTCGGAGCGGCCCGAGCCGTTCGACCTGGAGGAGGTGGCGCTGGCGGAGGAGCTGGTCGCGCGGGCCGCGGTCTCCATCGACAACGCGCGGCGCTTCACCCGCGAGCACGGCATGGCCGTCACCCTCCAGCGCAGTCTGCTGCCGCGGACCCTGCCCGAGCAGGGGGCGCTGGACATCGCCTACCGGTACCTGCCCGCGCAGGCCGGGGTGGGCGGCGACTGGTTCGACGTGCTGCCGCTGTCGGGCGCGCGGGTGGCGCTGGTGGTGGGGGACGTGGTGGGGCACGGGCTGCACGCGGCGGCCACCATGGGGCGGCTGCGGACCGCCGTGCACAACTTCTCCGCGCTGGACCTGGCGCCGGAGGAGCTGCTGGGGCTGCTGGACGAGCTGGTGGCCCGGATCGATCAGGACGAGACGGCGGACGGCACGGCCGCGCCGGTGGCGGGCGCGACCTGCCTGTACGCGATCTACGACCCGGTGTCGCGGCGCTGCATCGTGGCCCGCGCCGGGCATCCGCCGCCCGCCCTGGTGCACCCGGACGGCCGGGTGGAGTTCGTGGAGGTCCCGGCGGGGCTGCCGCTGGGGCTGGGCGGGCTGCCGTTCGAGACGACCGAACTGGAGCTGGCGGAGGGCAGCCGGCTGGTGCTGTACACCGACGGGCTGGTCGAGGACCGCAGGCAGGACATCGACACCGGGCTGGGGAGGCTGCGCGCGGCGCTGGAGCGGACGGACAGCTCGCCGGACGAGACCTGCCGGGCGGTTCTGGAGGCGATGCTCCCGGCCCGGCCGAGCGACGACATCGCGCTGATCGTGGCGCGCACCCGGGCGCTGGACGCGGGGCAGGTCGCCGAGTGGGAGGTGCCGGTGGACCCGGCGGCGGTGGGTGAGGTGCGGGCGGCGGTCGCCCGGCAGCTCGCCGTGTGGGACCTGGAGGAGCTGTCGTTCACGACGGAGCTGATCCTGAGCGAGCTGGTCACCAACGCGATCCGCTACGGCAGCCCGCCGGTCCGGGTGCGGCTGCTGCGCGACCGGACGCTGATCTGCGAGGTCTCCGACAGCAGCAACACCTCGCCGCACCTGCGGTACGCGGCGATGACGGACGAGGGCGGGCGGGGCCTGTTCCTGGTGGCGCAGCTGACGGACCGGTGGGGCACGCGCTACACGCCCGCGGGTAAGGTGATCTGGGCCGAACAGCCGCTGCCCGCCGCGGGCGGCGGCGCCGGAACGGCCGGTTCTGACTCATAAATCAGGTTTATGGGCTCATAGACCGGACCCGCGTACCGGGTTAGGCTTGCCTTAGTTTAGGCTTCCCTCGAGTCGATCTGTCGCCGCTCGAAGGGAACCTGATCATGCCCCGCCCTCTGCGGGTAGCCATCGTCGGAGCCGGCCCCGCCGGGATCTACGCCGCCGACGCGCTGCTCAAGTCCGATGTGGCCACCGAGCCCGGTGTCTCCATCGACCTCTTCGAGCGCATGCCCGCCCCGTTCGGCCTGATCCGGTACGGCGTCGCTCCGGACCACCCGCGCATCAAGGGCATCATCACCGCCCTGCACCAGGTCCTCGACAAGCCGCAGATCCGTCTCTTCGGCAACGTCGACTACCCGGCCGACCTGAACCTGGACGACCTGCGCGCCTTCTACGACGCCGTCGTCTTCTCGACCGGCGCCACCGCCGACCGCGAGCTGGCGATCCCGGGCGTCGAGCTGGACGGCTCCTACGGCGCCGCCGACTTCGTGTCCTGGTACGACGGCCACCCGGACGTGCCGCGCACCTGGCCGCTGGAGGCGGAGAAGGTCGCCGTCCTCGGGGTGGGCAACGTGGCGCTCGACATCGCGCGCGTGCTGGCCAAGACGGCGGACGAGCTGCTGCCGACGGAGATCCCGCCGAACGTGTACGAGGGCCTGAAGGCCAACAAGGCGCTGGAGGTGCACGTCTTCGGGCGGCGCGGCCCCGCGCAGGCGAAGTTCTCCCCGCTGGAGCTGCGCGAGCTGGACCACTCCCCCAACATCGAGGTCATCGTCGATCCCGAGGACATCGACTACGACGAGGGCTCGATCGCGACGCGGCGCGGCAACAAGCAGGCCGACATGGTCGCGAAGACGCTGGAGAACTGGGCGATCCGCGACATCGGCGAGCGCCCGCACAAGCTGTTCCTGCACTTCTTCGAGTCGCCCACCGAGATCCTCGGCGAGGACGGCAAGGTCGTGGGCCTGCGCACCGAGCGCACCGCGCTGGACGGCACGGGCAACGTCAAGGGCACCGGCGCGTTCAAGGACTGGGACGTCACGGCCGTGTACCGCGCGGTGGGCTACCTCTCCGACAAGCTGCCGAAGCTGCCGTGGGACGTCGAGTCGGGCACCGTCCCGGACGAGGGCGGCCGCGTCATCGAGGAGACCGGCGCGCACCTGCAGTCGACGTACGTCACGGGCTGGATCCGGCGCGGGCCGGTCGGTCTGATCGGCCACACCAAGGGCGATGCCAACGAGACGGTCGCGAACCTGCTGGACGACTTCGCCCACGGCCGCCTGCACACCCCCTCCTCGCCCGACCCAGAGGCCGTGGACGCGTTCCTCGCGGACCGGGGCGTGCGGTTCACCACCTGGGAGGGCTGGTACAAGCTGGACGCCGCCGAGAAGGCGCTGGGCGAGCCGCAGGGCCGTGAGCGCGTGAAGCTCGTCGAGCGGGAGGACATGCTCCGCGAGAGCGGCGCGTAACGACGGACGCGGCGCCGTGCGCACGGCCGACGGGCCCGGAGGCATCCCGCCTCCGGGCCCGTCGCCGTACCGGTCGCGCCGTCAGTCCTCGCGCGGGTAGCTGGCGATGACCTCGCCGCGGACGGTGGCGCGGAGGTAGCCGCCGCCGTAGTCGTCGGCGAGGTAGACGAGCATCGCGGGCTCGGTGTCGAAGACCGTGGAGGCGGGCTCGATCACGAGGTAGCGGCTGGTGGGGTCGGGCACGTTGAGGGTGCGTTCGGCTTTCGCGAACAGCTTGGGCACGGCGTCCCAGTCGTACTTCTTCAGGTCGACGGGGACGACGCCGTTCCCGGCGCTGCCGCCGGGCCCCTGCTTCACGGCGACGTCGCCGCCCCGGTACATGTAGCTGTCCTGGCTCTTGGTCTTGCCCGGGACGAGCGCGTTGGCCATGGCGTACTCGGGGTAGACCACGAGGCGCGTGACCTTGCTGCCGCCCATGACGGCGGTCAGCGCGTCCTGGGTGCGGCGCAGTCCGTCGGCGGTGAGCAGGTTGACCTTCTCGCCCTTCGCGTCGGTGTCCTCCCCCGAGTCCACGGGCGCGGCGTCGCCGGAGGAGGAGCCCTTCGGGCCGGGCGTACGGGTCGCGCCCGCGCCGGGGGTGGTTCCCTTGCCGCTGTCGGTGGTGTCGCCGTCGTCGGGGCGCAGGCTCCACACCAGGACGCCGGTGAACGCCATGGCGACGACCACGGAGAGCACCGGCAGGACGCGCCCGCGGCGGGGCCGCCGGCCGCCGGGGGTGACCGTCGCGACGACCGGCGACGGCGCGGGCGTCGGCAGGTCCGGGGCGAGCGCCGGGGGCGAGAGGGAGTAGGACGTCGGGGAGCCCTGCGCGGGGCGGGCGGCGGCGGGCGGGCCGTAGGCGCCGGGCGGGGTGGCCGCCGGGGGCGTGTAGGGCGTGGCGGGTGGTCCGAAGGTCCCGGCGGGCGGCCCGTCGGCGTACGGGTGCGGGGCGCTCGGGGCGGGGTGGGCGTCGGTGACGGCGGCGAGCATCCGGTCGAGGGTGTCGGCGTCGGGGCGGGCGAGCGGGTCGCGTACCAGGACGGCGGCCAGGACCGGGGTGAGCGGGCCGGAGCGGACGGGCGGCGGCACGTCCTCGGCGAGGACGGCGGCGAGGGTGGCGAGGGTGGAGCCGCGGCGCATCGGGTGGTGGCCCTCCACGGCGACGTACAGCAGCATCGCGAGGGACCAGAGGTCGGCGGCGGGGCCGCCCTCCTTGCCGGTGACGCGCTCCGGCGCCATGAAGTCGGGGGAGCCGATGACGGCGCCGGTCACGGTGAGGCCGACGGACTCGCGCAGGGCGGCGATCCCGAAGTCGGTGAGGACGGGCCGCCCGTCGGGGCGCAGCAGCACGTTGGCGGGTTTCACGTCGCGGTGCTCGATGCCGACGGCGTGCGCGGCGCGCAGCGCGGACAGCAGCTCGCGGCCGAGCCCGGCGGCCTCCCGCGGCGTCAGCGTGCCGCGGTCCAGGCGGTCCTGGAGCGAGCCGCCGGTCACCAGCTCCATCACGATCCACGGGTACGTGCGGTCGCCGCCGTCGACGATGTGGTGGATGGTGACGACGTTGGGGTGGTGGACGCGGGCGAGGGCGCGGGCCTCCCGCAGGACCCGCTCGCGGAGGGTCCGGGCGCCCTCGGGATCGTACTCGGCGAGGGCCGGGTCGGGCGGGCGGACCTCCTTGACGGCGACGTCGCGGTGGAGCGCCGTGTCGTGGGCGCGCCACACCCAGCCCATGCCTCCGGCGCCGAGCCGCTCGACGAGTTCGAAGCGCCCGTCGACGACGCGTCTGTCCGATCCCCCAGTGCTCATGAAGGGGAGCTTAGAGCCCGGACGCGCCGCCTTGTGCCCCCGGTCCGGTCCCCCGTGTGCTCCGACGCGGGCGGGTTGTGCGCCGGTCGAGGGTGCGCCGCGCGAATGGTCCGCCGCCGCACGGGCATGATGTGAGGGAGGTCACTCCCCGTGGCCGTGCCGCGACCGGCTCGGAGTGTCCGCCCTCCGCCCGCCCCCACTAAGGACAACTGGCCTTGGCTCAAACGTACCCTGAAGCGCCGTCAGCCCGACGTCCGGGCCGTTGCTGGACGATCCGTGTGGTCGGGCACCGGGACCGCACCGCGTCCGTCACCTGTTCCTCCGCGTGCGCGATGCCGCCGCGCTCGCGCGATCTGGCGGCCCTGCGCCGCTTCGCCGAGGCCCACGCCGCCGCGCACGCGCGCGCGGCGGCGGTCCGGTCCGACGCCGCCTGCTGGTGCCGTCGGCAGCGCTGCGCGTCGCACGAGGGCGCGCGGGTCACGTGCGCGGGCTCGGTGGTCCTCGTGCTGCGGCACGATCCGGCCGTGGGGCAGGTGTGGAGCCTGAGCGAGGTCTGCTCGGCGTGCGCCTCCTGCATGCCGCACACGCGGGTCATCGGCCGCCCCGCGCCGCCCGCGCCCCGCGCGGCCGGGCCGTCCGGGGAGCGTACGGGCGCCGGGGAGCGTCCGGCGGACGACCGTCCTCCGTCCGCGCCGCTCCCGGCGGTGGCGCCGCCCCGTTTCGTGCCGGGCGGGTTCAGCGCGCCCGGCGCGGGCGGCGGCGGCCCGGAGCGGGTCCGCCGGGGGGTGGGCCGCAGGCGGCGGCCGCAGACGCCCGGCGGCGTCTGAGGGGACGGGCGGGACCGGCCGGGGCTCATCGGCCGAGGTCGGGTCCCGGGACCACCCTGAACTGGCGGGGTATGCGCACCGGGAGGGAGCCCAGGGCGCGTTCCTGCGGGGGCGGCGGCGGGCGTTCGGCCCGTAACGGTTCCGGGGTGAGCCGGGTCGCCATCAGCTCCGCGATGCGGGCACCGCTGCGGCGGCCCTCCAGGTGCAGGCGGCCGACGTTGACGCGGTCGTCGGCGAGCAGGGTGAGCACGGCGGTCGGTCCGGCCGCGTAGGTGGCGACGTAGCCGTCGGCGCCGCGCACGAGCAGTTCGCGGAAGTCGCCGCGGACCGTGAGGTCGGCGATGCGGTGCCCGACGCCGAGGGCCGCCGCGGTGAGCGCGGCGAGCCCCTCCGGCTGGACGCCGGGCAGGTCCTGGGCGAGGACGAGACCGTCGACGCTCGCGGCGAGCGCCCCGGTCAGCTGGGGCACGCGCGTGCGCAGCCGGTGCAGTTCGTTCAGGACCTCGGCCTCGACGGCCATGACGGATCTCCTTTGCGGCGCGGTGGCGAAGGGCGGCACGGCGGTCACCGGTCGGCCCCCTCCCCCGGGACCCGGCGGGACGGACGGGCAGGGCGGGACGCGGCACGGCGGGACGGCGCCACCGGGAAGCGTGATGACGAGGTTACGGAAAGTGGTGGCGCCCGGGGGCCGCTTCGGCATTTTCCGCTGGAATGTGCGGCGGCCACGAGACGGCGTCGGCCTGGCAGCATCTGGGCCCGGTCGGCGCAGGCGCGCGGGCCCATGGCGTACGGGTGTACGAGCGCGCGGACGGGCCCCGCCCCGACGCGGATGGTGGGCGGGTCCCGTCCGGCTGGCTCGATTGTGCGGATGCGCCCGGCGCGCGGCCACGGGTGTGCGCCGACGCGCCGGGGTGAACGGCGCACACCCCGTGTGCGCGGACGGCGGCACCGGGCGGGAGTCCCGCCTCGCGGTCCTACGGGGGTCGCGGTCCTGAGGGAGTGGCGGTCCTACGGCAGGACGGAGTCGACGTAGCCGCCGTCGACGCGCAGGGCGCCGCCGGTGGTGGCGGAGGCGAGCGGGGTGCTGAGGTAGACGACCAGGTTGGCGATCTCCTCGGGTTCGATCAGCCGCTGGAGGAGGGACTGGGGGCGGTGTACGCGCATGAACTCGCGCTGGGCCTCGTCCCAGGGGAGGTCGTCGCCGACGAGCTGCCGGACGAAGTCCTCCACGCCCTCGGTGTGGGTGGGCCCGGCGATGACCGAGTTGACGGTGACCCCGGTACCGGCCGCCTCCTTGGCGAAGCCGCGGCTCACCGCGAGCAGCGCCGTCTTCGTCATGCCGTAGTGGATCATCTCCGCGGGGATGACGACGGCCGAGTCGCTGGCGATGTTCAGGACGCGGCCCCAGCCCTGCCCGGTCATCCGGGGCAGGTAGGCGCGGGTGAGCCGGACGGCGGCGAGGACGTTGACGTCGAAGTAGCGGCGCCACTCGTCGTCGGTGATCTCCAGCGCGGGCCGGGCGCCGAAGATGCCGAGGTTGTTGACGAGGATGTCGGCCTCGGGAAGCAGTCCGACGGCGCGGGCGGCGCCCTCCTCGGTGCTGACGTCGGCGGCAACGGCAGTGAACCGGCCGTCGGGCACCTGCTCGCGCAGGCCCCGGATGCTCCGTTCGAGGCGGTCGGCGTCGCGGCCGTTGACGCCGACGGTGGCGCCCGCGCGGGCCAGCCCGACGGCGATCGCCGCGCCGATCCCCTGCGAGGAGCCGGTGACCAGAGCGGTCCGTCCTTCGAGATCCAGTTTCATCGTGCGGTCCTCCTGCGGTGCGGTCGGCTGCGGTACGGCTGTCGTGCCGCCGGGGTGCTGCTGCCACCCTCACCCGTGCGGCGCGCGGGCGCGGCGCGGGAGCCGCCGGTCAGGTGCCCCCACGGACGCGTGACACGCCCCGGCGGTGGGAATGCGCCAAGCGACCGAAATCCACCCACCCCGGGCGCCGGGCCGGTCGCCGCAGCGGCGATACTGGCAGTCCCCGTCCCCCACGCCCGCACGAAGGGACTCATGCTCACCTCTCCGACCCCGAGCCCGACGCCGTCGACCGTGCCGTCCACCGTCTGGCTGACCCGCGGCCGCCACACCGGGCCCACCGCGCCCGACGTGCTGCGCGGGCATCTCGCCTCGCTCAAGGACGACGGGAGGCTCCAGGACTTCCTGGAGGTCCCGGAAGCCGACACCGCCGGGGAGCTGGTCCTCGAAGCCCGCTGGCAGGTGCCCGGCGACGTGACGGTGCGCGCCCGGCTGACGCTCGGCGAGTGGTCCGGGCGCGGGCAGGAGTGGACGCTGGTCGCGGAGGCGGAACAGCCCTGGGACCCGCGCTGGCCGTCCCCCGCCGCGATGTTCTGGCCCGGCGAGGCGGACTCGCCCTGGGGCCACGAGACGGCGGGCGGCGGACGCTTCCTCGACATCAGCCCGCTCCCGGCCGACGAGAAGGACCTGCGGCGGGCCCTGCGCGACGCCCAGCGGGACGGCTGGGCGATCCACGTCGTCGTGCACGAGGCGATGACGCCCGACGAACGGGGCCGCCGCCCGCTGGTCGCCCTGCTGCCCGAGGCGCTGCACCACCGGGTGGTCGAGCACCGAGCGGCGCCGCACCAACTCCGCACCGTCAACTGGGCGCTGCGCGACTTCGACGTCGAACTGCCGCGCGGCGGCGCCCTGGTGCTGCCGGGGTCGCCCGCGCCCGAGGGGTACGGGTCGGGCGACTTCTCGGTGCGCAGCGTGCTCCTCGACGGCACGCACCCGACCGAACTCCTCGACACGGTCACCCGGTTCGCCGCGCTGCCCCGCCCGCTGCCGGAGGGCGGCGCCGCCGCTCTCGGCGCGCTGCGCGACGAGTGGCGGCTGCTGACGCTGGAGGAGGAGCTGGCCCGCGAGCGGAGTCTCGTGGCCATGTACAAGGAGGCCCTGGAGGCCATGACGCAGGCCCGGGACCTGTACCGGGAGGCCGCCGAGCAGGCCCACGAGGCGCTGGCCGTGTACCGGGAGGCCGCGGCGGAGACGGGCGCCGACACCGCGCGGCAGGGGTCCGCGAAGGCCGCGAAGGCCGCCAAGCAGTCAGGGTCGCCCTTCCAGCAGTTCGGCCGGACGCTGGACCGGCTCAGGGAGACGGCGAAGGGCCTGCGGCCCGCGTCGGAGTCACCCGAGCCGCCCCGCCCGCCCGACGCGTCCGATGCGTCCGATGCGTCCGACGCCTCCGAGGGTGCCGGGCTGCCCGAGCAGCGCCAGGCCGCCGAGGGGCACGCGGAGACGACGGGACGGTAGACGTCCCGGGGACGGCAGTCGCCCCGGAGGGGACGGAAGGGTGCGCCTGGTCGGTGCGGCTGAGACCGGTCGGCCCGTCGGGCGCCTCCGCGGCGCCCTCGGCGCTCCCCCGCACCCTCAGCCGCCCCCACACACCGGCCGGGCCGGTCCCGGTGGTTCCGGAACCGGCCCGGCACGGCCGTGCGGGGGGTGCTCCACCGACGGTTCAGCGGTTCAGTCCAGCGGCCGGGCCGCCAGGGACCGCCGTACGGCCGCCCCGGTGGCCCGCGGGTGTCGGCCGCCGAGCAGGGTGACCAGCAGGGCGGCGGCCGTCGTCAGGGCGGCGGCGACGGCGAGCGGTCCCGCGATCCACGGCGGTACGAGGGTCGACTCGCTCAGCGGCAGCAGTCCCGTCACGTCCACGCGGCCCGCGGAGACCTGGGCCGCCGCGAGCACCGACGGCACCAGGACGCCCGCCACCAGCAGCGGCAGGGCCGCGCGGCGGGTCAGGCCGACGGCCAGCAGCACACAGAGCGCCGACAGGGCCACCGCCACCGCCAGGGCCGCGGTGGGGACACCGGCCCGGTGCAGCGGGACGTGGGCGAGGCCGCACAGGGCCAGCACCACCGCCGCGCCCCGCACGGTCCAGGAGGCGGCGCCTCCGGGATCGCGCCGGACGCCGCGCTCACGGTGCGCGCGGCCCGGACGCACGGAGCGTGCGGACCGGCGCGGCGCACGCGGCGGGAGGCCGTCGGCGGCGAGGGACGCCTCGTACGGGTCAGGCTCCGCGTCCGCGAGACCGTCGGCGTCCTCCGGGACGGCGGGGCCGTCCGGTGGGCCCGGGTCGGCGGCGGGGTGCGCCGGGGCGGGGCGGTGGCGGGCCAACCGCTCGACGAGTTCGACGAGTTCCTCGACCGGCCGGCGGGTGGCCGCGGCCCGGACCGCCTCGTCGCCGCAGTGCGGCTCCAGGGGCTCCCGGTACAGCAGCGTCATCAGCCGCGACACCTCCTCCACCGGGCGGTGCTCGGCGGCGGCGTGGATCATCCGGTCGGCGTGGTCGGGGCTGTACGGCGGCCGCGACAGGACGGCGACCAGCCGGGCGACGTCCTCCACCGGACGGTCGGTCCCGAGGGCGCGCAGCACGTCGGCCGCGGCCGGGCCGCCCTCCTCGGACTCTTCGAGCAGGGCGACGAGATGGGCCACGTCCGCCAGCGGCCGGTGGGCCGCGGCGGTGTGAAGCAGGCCCTCGACGGGGTCGGGGTAGCCGACGCCGTCCCCCGCGTCCGGGGACGCGGGACCGGGCTCCGCGGCGGGGCCGGCGGAGGGGGAGGGGGACGGAGGAGTGGGGGGCGTGACGGCACCGTCCGTGACGGACCGCGTGGAGCGGGTGATCATGCTGTGCTCTCTCTGACGGATGCGGTCGCTGCTGCAACCCCCGAGAGGCGAACGCGACGTGACTCATTCGTAGGGGCGGCCGGAGGCATCCGCCACTCGGGGGAGGCAGCCGTGTGACATCCCTCACCGGACACTTCTGCCGGGCCGCGCGATATTTCGGCCCGAAACGGGAATCCGGCAGCCGAGAACGGGGAAATCGACAAGCGGGGAGACCTGCGGACGGCGCGGCGGGACCGCGCCCAGGGAGGGGCCGTGGACACGAGCACCACGCTCGTCACCGTCGCCGTCGTCGTGGCGGTGGTTCTGCTCGCCGTGGCGGCGTTCCTGCTGGTCCGCCTCGTCCGGACCCGGCGCGCGCTGAAGCGGGCGGGCCTGCCCACCGGGTCGAAGTGGGTCTTCTGGGGTGCCGTCGCGTACCTCGTCCTGCCGACCGATCTGGTGCCCGACCCGGTCTATCTCGATGACATCGGTGTCCTGCTGCTCGCCCTGCGCTCGATGCGGCGGGTTCCCGAGCGCACCGACATCGCCAACTGACCTTTCTCAAAGACGTTTTCGCCCCGTACGAGGCCCATCGCCCCTGCTCAGCCCAGTGTGCCGCGCCCCACCCCCGCGTTGATCACGGAGAGTAAGGAAACCAACCACCCGTTCGATTCGTATAAGTAGCTGAAGGTGGCACCAAAGCAGCGGGCCCGAGTGACGTCGCACAGCGGCACCGCGTGATCGAGGCAGTACCGACGAGGGAGAGACGATGCAACCGTTCGCACTCAACTACGCACGCCCGGCGGCGGAGTTGGAGTTCGCCACGCCATACGCCTACGACCCAGGACTGCAGTTGAACGTGCTCTTCGACGGCCGGATCGCCGCCCGCGACCATGCTCTGCTCAGAGAACTCGGGACGACGACGTCGACCGCGGGGTCCAAGACCCACTTCGACGACTGACGCAGGGTCAGCGATCATGACCGTGCTCATTCTCACCTGCGCCGAGGACGTCACGGCGGACATGGTGGTCGTCCACCTGAACGCCGCGGGGGTCCCCGTCGTCCGGCTCGACCCCGCCGACCTCACCGGCGGCGTGGCCCTCTCCGCGGAGTACGTGCACGGAGCGTTCCGGGGTCATCTCTCGTCCGCGGGGCGGCTGGTGAGCCTCGACTCGCTCCGTTCGGTGTGGGTGCGGCGGCCGGGCCCCGCGGCGGCCCGCGCGCCCGAACCGTCCGCGTGGCTCACGGAGGAGGCCTCGCAGGCGCTGTACGGGATGCTGCGGGGCAGCGAGGCCCGCTGGATGAACCATCCCGACGCCTCGCTCCGGGCCCGGCACAAGCCCTGGCAGCTGCGGCTCGCCCAGCGCAGCGGGCTGCCGGTCCCGGCCACGCTCATCACCACGTTCCCGCAGGCCGCGCGGGACTTCGCCGAGCGGTACCCGGACCTGGTGGTCAAGCCGGTGTCCGGGGCGCATCCGCAGGACCCGCCACGGGCGGTGCCCACCACCCGGGTGCCGCCGGGCGCCGACTTCGCGGCCGTGGCGTACGGCCCGACGCTGCTCCAGCGGCGGATCGCCAAGCGGGCCGACATCCGGCTGACCGCCGTGGGGGAACGGCTGCTGGCGGCGCGCAAGGAGACGGCCGGGGAGGGTGATCCGGAGGTGGTGGACGTCCGGTTCGCGCCCTCACCGCACCCCTGGCGGCCGGTGGAGGTCCCGCCCCGGCTCGCGGACGCCGTCCGCACCTATCTCAAGGGGGCCGAACTGGCGTACGGCGCCTTCGACTTCGCGGAGGACGCGGACGGCACGTGGTGGTTCCTGGAGTGCAACCAGTCGGGCCAGTTCGGCTTCGTCGAGGTGGACACCGGGCAGCCGATCGCCCGCACCATCGCGGAGTGGCTGGCCGGCTCCCCCGCCGGGCGGGAGAGCCGGCCCGTCGACCGCTGCGGCTCCAAGACCCCTTAGAC
The DNA here is from genome assembly GCF_044757425.1 of Streptomyces sp. NPDC091281. NCBI lineage: Bacteria > Bacillati > Actinomycetota > Actinomycetes > Kitasatosporales > Streptomycetaceae > Streptomyces > Streptomyces sp. NPDC091281. The sequence goes on from NZ_JBIVUY010000017.1 coordinate 45,975, forward strand.
CGATCCCTCAGTCCTCAGACCGGTTCCTCAGATCGACCCCTCAGGGCGTGCCCGTCGTGGGCGCGGGCCGGGGACCGGGGAGCCGTGGCCCCGCGGTCTCAGACCGCCAGGGGAAGTTCGTTCCCGCCGTCCTGCCGCGACGGCATCTCCCGGCGCGGCGCGGGCGTCCGGCCGGAGCCGAGCGCGGCGGCGAGCAGGGTGTCCGCGGCGGCGACCGCCTCGCGGACGTCGGACGTGCCCATGAGGACGCACAGGGTGTAGGTGACGTCCTCCAGTTCGCGCGCCGCGAGCGGGCTCTCCCCCTCCGCCTGCGCGATCTTCAGCGTCGCGTAGCGGGTCAGCAGCGTTCTGACGGCCTTCGGGTCCGGAACGATCACGAGCGCCCCTCTCTCCATGTGGTGTGCTGCGTGTGCCCGGACCCGGGCGTTTCATGCGTAGGGCACGGACATCTCACTCTTCGGTGGCGAAAACTCGCCGTTCGGTGACCGAAGGGCCGGAGGAGGCGAAGGGGGCGGAGGGCGCCGAGAGATCGGAGGGGGTCTCAGGCCACCTGCCCGCCGTGCACGGCGGTGTAGGCGCCGCCCCCGGCGAGGAGTTCCTTGTGGGTGCCGGTCTCCAGGACGCGGCCCTCGCCCATGACGACGATCCGGTCGGCGCCCCGCACGGTCGACAGGCGATGGGCCACCACGAAGGTGGTGCGGCCTCGCAGCAGCCGGGCCAGGGCTTCCTGGACCAGCGCCTCGGAGCGGGTGTCGAGCGCGGACGTCGCCTCGTCGAGGATCAGCACCCGCGGGTCCCTGATCAGGGCGCGGGCGATGGCGAGCCGCTGTTTCTGCCCGCCGGACAGCCGGGCGCCGCGCTCCCCCACCAGGGTGTCCAGGCCCTGGGGCAGCCGCTCGACGAACTCCAGCGCGTTGGCGTCCCGCAGGGCGGCGCGGACCGCGTCGTCGTCGGCCTCGTCCTCCATGCCGTAGGCCACGTTCTCCCGGACCGTGCCGTCGAAGAGGATCGACTCCTGCGGGACCACCGAGACGAACCGCCGGTAGGTGCGCAGGTCGAGGGAGTTCATGTCGGTGCCGTCCAGCAGCAGCCGTCCGGAGGTCGGCCGGATGAAGCCGATGACGAGGTTGAGGACCGTCGACTTGCCCGCGCCGGACGCGCCGACCAGGGCGACGGTCTCGCCGGGCGCCACGTACAGGGTGACGTCGCGCACGGCGGGCCGCCCGCCGCCCCCGCCCTCACCGTCGGCCCCGGCTTCGCCCTCGTAGGCGAGGGTGACGTGCTCGAAGGTCACCGCGCCGCGCAGCGAGGTGAGTTCGGCCTTGCCCTCGTTGTCCTCCAGTTCGGGCGCCTGGAGCACTTCGCCGACCGAACGGACCGACTCCAGGCCCTTGGTGATGACGGGGGCGAGGCTGGTGAGGGTGGTGGTCGAGTTGGTGAGCGTGGTGAGGAACGCGCTCAGCATGACGACGTCGCCGGGGGTGACGCCCCAGACGCCGTGGTACGAGACGAGCGCGGCGCCCGCGAGGACGAGGACGCCGACGACGTTGAGGACGACCCAGGCGAGGGCGCCGAAGCGGCCGTTGACGAGGTCGAGGCGGAGTCCGGAGGTGAGCAGGCGGCTCAGGGTGCCGTCCATGCGGCGCAGCGCCTTGCCCTCCAGGCCGTGCGCGCGGGTGACCGGGATCAGCCGGGTCATCTCCGTGACGCGGGAGGAGAGGGCCTCGACCTCGTGCCGGAAGTCCTCGTTGTGGGTGCGCAGCCGGGCGCGGAGCCGGGCCACGACGAAGGCGGCGGCGGGCACCACGACGAGGAAGACCGGCACGAACTCGGGGGTGCGGACGGCGATGATGACGAGTCCGCCGGTGAGGACGGTGAGCGCGCCGAGCCCGTTCTCCGCGGTCTGCTGCACCATCTGTTCGACGGCCTCGACGTCCCGCACCACCTTGGCCTGGAGCACCCCGGCGCTGACCCGTGCGTGGTAGCCGATGGAAAGCTGCTGCATGCGTGTGCAGAGCGCGGAGCGCAGGGTGGTGCCCATGCGGCGGACGCTGCCGTACAGGAGGCGGACGTACAGCACGTGCAGGGGGTAGTTGATGAGCAGGACGAAGAGGATGAGGCCGGTGCTGGTCCAGAGGTCGGCGATCGGCCGGTGCTGGACGACGGTGTCGATGATGGACGCGGTGATCAGCGGCAGCAGCCAGACGGGGCTGTGCTTCACGGTGAAGACGAGGACCGCCCCGGCCAGCCGGTGCCGGTCGGCGCGGAAGAGGTAGGCGAGGGTGCGGACCGGGTGTTCGCCCCGGTAGCGGTGGTCGAGGGGACGGTCGAACGACGACGCCATCGGCGGAGCCCTCCCCAGGGTGCGGACGCGGTCGGTGGCGGGCCCCGTGCCGGACGCCGGTGCGCCGGGAGGTGGTCGCGGCGCACCGGACGGGTTCCAGGGTGGGGCCGGGGGCCGTCGGGGGTCCAACGCGATTATCCGAACGGATTCAGCAGCACGGCCGCTGAATCGGCCGGTGGCCGGTCTCGTGCGGGTCGCCGTCGGCAGCGGGCGGCGGCCGGGTCAGGCTGGGGGGAGCGCCGCCGCCCGGTGGCCGACCGGAAGGAGCACCGGCATGCCCGACCCCGCCGACCGCCCGCAGCCCCCGTCCCCGTCCCCCTCCCCCGCGCCCCACGACCGTGGCGCGCTCGTCGCCCCCGTGCTGCGGCGGGCCGTCGCCGAGGGGCTGCTCGGCGCGGACCGGCCGTCGGCGGGGTTCGTGGACGTGGCGGGCGTGCGTGACAGCGTCGCCGGGCTGCGCGCGGCCTTCGCCCATGTCCCGGACGTGCTGCACACGTTCGCCGCCAAGGCCTGCGCGCTGGTGCCGGTGCTGCGGCTGCTCGCGGGGAGCGGGATGGGCTGCGAGGTCGCCGGTCCGGGCGAGCTGCGGCTGGCGCTGGACGCCGGGTTCGCGCCGGAGCGGATCGTGCTGGACTCCCCCGCCAAGACCCGGACCGAACTGGCGCAGGCCCTCGCGCTGGGGGTCGCGGTCAACGCCGACAACCTGGCCGAGCTGGAGCGGGTGGACGCGCTGCGCCCGCCCGGCAGCGCCTCGGTGCTCGGGCTGCGGGTCAATCCGCAGGTCGGCGGGGGCGCGATCGGGCCTATGAGCACCGCGACGGCGCACTCCAAGTTCGGGGTGGCGCTGCGCGACCCGGGCGCCCGCGAGCGGGTGGTGGAGGCGTTCGTACGGCGGCCTTGGCTGACGCGGCTGCACGCGCACGTCGGCTCGCAGGGCTGCCCGCTGCCGCTGATCGCGGAGGGGCTGGCGGCCCTGCACGACCTGGCCGTGGAGATCGACGCGCGGGCCGGGCGGCGCCAGGTGACCAGCCTGGACCTGGGCGGCGGGCTCCCGGTGAACTTCGCCGACGACACCGTGACGCCGACGTACGGCGACTACGTGGCGGCGCTCGCCGCGGCGCGGCCCGAACTGCTGGACGGCCGCTACGGGCTGGTCACCGAGTTCGGCCGGTCCCTGCTCGCCAAGAACGGCTTCCTCGCGGCGCGCGTCGAGTACGTCAAGGACGCCGGGGGCCGCCGGATCGCCCTCACCCACGCGGGCGGGCACCTCGCGACCCGGACGGTGTTCATGCCGGAGTCCTGGCCGCTGCGGGTCTCGGCGTACGGGCCCGACGGCACGCCGAAGGAGACGGCGCCGCTGCGGCAGGACGTCGCAGGGCCGCTCTGCTTCGCCGGGGACGTGGTGGCGCACGACCGGGCGCTGCCGGAGCTGGCGGAGGGCGACTGGGTCGTCCTGCACGACACGGGCGCGTACTACTTCTCGGCGCCGTGGGCCTACAACAGCGTGCCCCGGCCGGGTGTGTACGGCTTTCTGCGCGGCGGGGAGACGGCGGACACGGGGACGGTGGCCGTGGGGAAGGCGGACGGGGAGGTGGACGGGACGGTGGTGTTCGCGCCGGTGCGGGCGCCGCAGTCGCTGCGGGAGGTCGCCGCGGAGAGCGGTCTCGCGCACGCGGACGCCCTCCTCACGGGTTTCACGGCACCTTCACGGACCTGACCGGTCGGCGCGGGCATCAACGGTCGCCTGCTGAGCACTCGGGGGCCACCGCCTGCCGAGGGGATCTCACCGTGCTGTGGACCGCCGTACTCCTGCTTCCGTCGCTGACCGTGCTGCTGGTGCTGATGGACCGGATGGAGGAGGGGTTGTCCGCCCCGGCCGCCGACCGGCCCCGGCACGCGGGCCGCCGCAGGCATCTGCGCCTGGTGCGCGGCATCACCGGGGAGCCGGAGGCCGCTCCGGCCGGGGACTCCGCGCGGCACGCCGCCTGAGGGCGCTGCCCCGCTCCGGAGAGGCGCGGGGCCCCGGGGAAGCCAGGGGGAGGCGCCCCCGGCGTGCGCCGTCGCGCCGTACGTGTGCGAGGCTCGCCTCCGGGACGGCGTCACGGGAGACGCCGGACGTCACCTCCCGGCACAGCCCCGGTCAGCGTGGGCGAGGCCCGGAGAACCCCGTAGAACCCCGGTAGAACCCGGAGAACCCCGGCAACAGGGAGAGTCAGCGACATGCGCATCGGTCTGCTCGGCACCGGCCCCTGGGCGCGGCTGGTCCACGCCCCCGTCCTGAGCGCCCACGAGGGCGTCGACCTGGTCGGCGTGTGGGGCAGGCGCCCCGAGGCGGCGAAGGAACTGGCCGATCTGCACGGCACACGTGCCTACGACGACGTGGACGCGCTGATCGCCGACGTCGACGCGGTGGCGGTGGCGCTGCCGCCGGACGTCCAGGCGGAGCTGGCGGTGCGGGCCGCCGGGGCGGGGCGTCATCTGCTGCTCGACAAGCCGCTCGCGGCGACCGTGGCGGGCGCCCGGGACGTGGTGCGGGCGGTGCGGAAGGCGCGGGTCGCGTCCGTGGTCTTCTTCACCACCCGGTTCCTGCCGGAGCCCGCGGCCTGGATCGACGAACAGGCGGGCGCGGGCGGCTGGTTCACCGGTCACGCGCAGTGGGTGGGCTCGGTGTTCGCGAGCGAGGACCACATGTTCGCCACGCCGTGGCGGCGGGAGAAGGGCGCCCTGTGGGACGTCGGCCCGCACGCGCTGTCGGTGCTGCTGCCCGTCCTGGGCGACGTGCGCCGGGTGGCCGCCGCGGCGCCGGGTCCCGGGGACACCACGCACCTGGTCCTGGAGCACGCCGGGGGTGCGTCGAGCACCCTCACGCTGAGCCTGACGGCGCCGCCCGAGGCGGCCGGTCAGGCGGTGGAGCTGCGGGGCGAGGCCGGGGTCATACGGCTGCCGGAGAGTGCTTCCGACGCGGCCGTGGCGCTCGGCCGGGCCGCGGACGCGCTGGGCGCCGCGGCCCGGGACGGGCGTCCCCACGGCTGTGACGCCGCGTTCGGCCTGCGGGTCACCGAGATCCTCGCGGAGGCGGAAGCCGTACTGGCGAGGGTGCCGGGCGCCGCCGGCTGAGGAGCCGGGGCACGCGGGTGGCGGGGTGACCGGGGGTGACGGTCTGCCAGGTGTGCCGGTCGGTCGGTGATGACGGACCGTCAGGCCTGACAGGCGTCTACCTGACGGTCCGTCAGGCGTGCCGGTGCGAGCGGCGGTTGCCGGTGACGGCGCGGTAGAGGATGAGGAGGATCAGCGAGCCCGCGATGGCCGCGATCCAGGTCGACAGGTCGAAGAACCCGTCGATCGAGTCGACGCCGAAGATCACCTTGCCGAGCCAGCCGCCGAGCAGACCACCGGCGACGCCGATGAGCATGGTGATGATGATGCCGCCCGGGTCCTTGCCCGGCAGCAGCAGCTTGGCGATCGCTCCGGCGAGCAGCCCTATCAGAATCCACGCGATGATGCCCACGGTTCTCCCCTTTCCGTCGGAAAATCTGTACGTCTTCCGGATGCACGGGAAGCGCCGTCGCAAACCTGCGGGGGACGGCCCACTTCGACGGGACGTTCCGGGCGGGTCACGTGCGGTCGCGTGGGGCGGTCTCAGTCCTCGGCGAAAAGCTCGTCGTTCCACCGGAACCAGGCGCGGTCGTCCTCGATGTGGAGCAGGAACTCGGCCACCGGGCCGTCCGGGGCGACGAGTTCGACGGTTTCCCCGATCCGCGCGTACACGGCCCGATCCGCGCGTACACGGCCTCCAACTCCTCGGCGTGGGCGGCGGCGCCGCGGGTGGGACGGTCACACGGCAGGGGGGCTCCCGGCCGTGGGGCCACCGGCTTTCCCCGGTCCGGCGGGCCCCGTCGCGGGGGCCGCGCCGCCGCCCTCGGCGTCGATGTGCGGCAGGACGCGGTCCAGCCAGCGCGGCGTCCACCAGGCGTGGCGGCCGAGGAGGGTCATCACGGCGGGCACCATGAGGAGGCGGACCACGGTGGCGTCGATGAGGACGCTCACCGCGAGGCCGAGTCCCAGCATCTTCACGACGATGTTGTCGCTGATGATGAACGCCGCGAAGACGCTCACCATGATCAGCGCGGCGCAGGTGATGACCCGCGCGGTGATCTCCAGGGCGTGGGCGACGGAGTCCTCGGCGTTGCCCGTGCGCAGCCAGGCCTCGTGGACGCGGGACAGCAGGAAGATCTCGTAGTCCATGCTGAGGCCGAAGATGATCGCGAACATCATCATCGGGACGTAGCTCTCGATGGGCACCGTGCCGGAGACGCCGAGCGCGGGGCCGCCCCAGCCCCACTGGAAGACGGCGACGACGACGCCGTACGAGGCCGTGATGGACAGGACGTTGAGGACGGCGGCCTTGACGGCGACGAGGAGGCCGCGGAAGACGGCCAGGATGATCAGGAACGCGAGCGCGACGACCACGCCGATGATCAGCGGCAGCCGGCTCGCCACGATGTCGCGGAAGTCGACCTGGGCGGCGGTGGTGCCGGTGACGTAGCCCTTGGCGTCGGTGCCGGAGACGGCGGCGGGGAGGGTGTCGTGGATCAGGCGGTTGGTGAGGTCGGTGGTGGTGGCGCTCTGCGGGGACTTCGTGGAGTAGACGGTGCCGATCAGCACGTCGCCGTCGGAGGTGGCGGTGAGCGGGGTGACGGTGGCGGCGTCGGGGACGGCGTTCAGCGTCTTCTGCGCCTGCGAGGAGAGGTCGGAGCGCTGGTCGGAGGGGACGGACGTCTGGTCGATGACGACGGTGAGGGGCCCGTTGGAGCCGGGGCCGAAGGCGTCGGTCATCAGGTCGTAGGCGCGCCGGTCGGTGAAGGACGTGGGGTCGGCGCCGTCGCCGATGTGCCCGAGCTGGATGGAGAACACCGGGATGGCGAGGACCGCGATCGTGGCGACGCCCGCGGCGAGGTAGCTCCACGGGCGGCGCTCGACGCGCTTGGCGTACCGGTGCCAGGTGCCCGTGGGGTCGCTGCCGGGCGGCGCGTTCGTCTCGGCGACGGGGTGGCGGACCCGGTAACGGTCGAGGCGGCGGCCGATGAGGCCGAGCAGGGCGGGCACGAGGGTGAGGGCACCGGCGACCGCGGAGACGACGGTGACGGCGGCGGCGAGGCCGAGTTTGCCGATGAAGCTCACGCCGGACGCGTAGAGCCCGGCCAGCGCGATGATCACCGTGCAGCCGGAGACGAGGACGGCGCGTCCGCTGGTGGCGGTGGCGTGTCCGGCGGCCTCGTCGGGGTCGGCGCCGTCCATGAGGTTCTGCCGGTGCCGGGTGATCAGGAAGAGGGCGTAGTCGATGCCGACGCCCAGGCCGATCATGGTGGCCAGGGTCGGTGACACGGTGGCGAAGGTGAACGCGGCGGCGAGCAGCCCGAGGACAGCGAGGCCGCCGACCACGCTGATCAGGGCGGTGAGCAGCGGCAGGCCCGCGGCGATGACGCTGCCGAAGCCGATCAGCAGCACGACGACGGCGACGGCGAAGCCGATGAGTTCGCTGATCCGGTCGTCGGGGGCGGGCCGGGCGAGTTCACCGAGCGGCCCGCCGTACTCGACGTCGGCCCCCGCGGCGCGCAGCGGCTGTACGGCCGTGTCGACGCCGTCGAGGTAGCTGTCGCCGAGGGTGGAGGGCTGCACGTCGAAACCGACCGTGATGTAGGCGGTCTTCCCGTCGGAGGAGACGGGCCCGACCTTGGTCGCGGTCTGGGACAGCGGGTTCTGCACGGCCAGCACGTGCGGCAGCTTCTGGAGGTCGGCCACGCTGGTGGACATCTGCGACGACAGGGCGCTGAGCGGCTGGTCCGCGTCGTGCAGCACGATCTGGCTGCTGTATCCCCCCGCCTGCGGGTCGTGCTGGCGCAGCACTTCCAGACCGTGTTCGGACTGCACGTCGGAGAGCTGGAAGTCGTCCTGGTAGGTGCCGCCGACGGAGCGGTCGACGACCTGGAGCGCGACGAGGGCGACCAGCCAGCCGATGATCACGACCAGGTAGTGGCGGGCGCACCAGGTGCCCAGCCGCCGCAGCACACCGGCCGGCCGCGGGGCGGCGTCCTTCCCTGGCCCGTCCCCCGGCTTCCCCTTCGCCTCGTCACCGCTCGTCTCCATGACCTGGCCTTCTCTGCCGGGAACGCTGCGGACTGCCCCGATACGGCCCATTAGACGACGGCACGGGGAAGGCGGCATCCGGGCGGGGGCGCCCTCGGGATGCAGGGTCGGGCCGCGCGGTGGACGGTGTTAGTGGACGCGTACGCCGTCGGTGGTGGACGCGTACGTCAGTACCGGGGCCGCCGCGGCCCCACCGGACCGAGGAGCAGACCATGCCGACCTCACAGCCCGACGCCTCCCCGCCCTCTCCCGAACGCGTCACTCCGGACGCCCTGCTGCACACCAGGACCGGCACCGAGGTCTCGCCCGAGGACATGGTGCTGGCCACCGGCCGCGACCTCACCCCGGGGAACCTCGCCTGGGCGCGGCGCAAGCTGGACGAGGAGGGACCGGCGGCGATCGAGAAACTGCTGCCCTGACGGACGGGTCAGTCGAGGGCGGGCGAAGCCCACCACGGGCGGTCGGCAAGGGGCGTCCGAACGGCCGGACGGATGGTCCCCGCCAGGGACGGTTGATCCCTGCCAGGGACGGTTGGTCCCCGCTCGGGTCTGTTGGCGCCTGGCCGGGACCACGGCCTCCCCGTCCCGCCGCCGCACCGCGTTGCCGCGTTCCCGCGCCTCGTCGCCGCACCTCGTTGCCCGTTCACCCTTACGCGCGGGCCCCTCCGGGTGTCAGACTCCGGAGGGTGCCCGACTTCGACATGCTCGTCCTCGGTTCCGGTCCCGGCGGCCAGAAGGCCGCCATCGCCGCGGCCAAACTCGGCCGCCGCGTCGCCGTGGTCGACCGCCCCGACATGCTCGGTGGGGTCTCGCTCCACACCGGGACCATTCCCTCCAAGACCCTGCGGGAGGCGGTCCTCTATCTGACCGGTCTCACGCAGCGCGACCTCTACGGGCAGAGTTACCGCCTGAAGGAGGACATCACCGTCGCCGACCTCACCGCGCGCACCGAGCACGTGGTGGGCCGGGAGACCGACGTGATCCGCAGCCAGCTCTCCCGCAACCACGTCGCGCTGTTCTCCGGCACCGGCCGGTTCGTGGACGCGCACACCGTCGCCGTCAGCGAACCCGGCGGGCAGGAACAACTGCTGCGTGCCGACCACATCGTGATCGCGACCGGCACCCGGCCCGCCCGTCCGGCGAGCGTGGAGTTCGACGAGCGGACGATCCTCGACTCCGACAACGTCCTCACGATCGAACGCGTGCCGCAGTCGATGGTGATCGTCGGCGCGGGCGTCATCGGGATGAAAAACAAGTAATCACTAGCACTTGACCACCGGTGCACGGACTGGGACCGCCACGCAAGCGGCCCCGCCGCGCATGAGGCTTCCGGACCTCAGTGCGCAGCGGGGCTGGTGGGGCTCGCTTCAGACTAGACCGGAACGTCGGATTCAGTACCGCGCGGTCGGCTTATGACGGTACGTCGGGTGCGCACCCCGTGTGAACCGCACATTCTCCGGGACGCCGGAGAGGCAGAAACCCGTCCCGCCGAGCCCTTCCGGGAGCCCGGCGGGACGGATGAGTACCAGACTGGACACCCCATATGACGTTTCGTCAGAAAAAGCATCAGAACTGGTGCTGACATCTGACCATGCCCCGTCCAATTTTGTCGAGTGCCCCGCGAGACCCCGGAATGGATCATCAGGCGACGCCGCGACCTGGGCGAACGCATCGCTGACATGCGCGCGGCAGCTCACCACACCCAGCTGAGCTTCTCCGCCGCTACCGGAATCTCGCGCAGTGCTCTCCAACGGATCGAGGCAGGCGAGACCGATCCCCGCTTCGGAGACCTCCTGCGCATGGCCTCGGTGCTCGATCAGAAGATCTCCGCCCTCGTCGGCTCGGACTGACCCCTCGCGGTCTACAGCAGGCGTGCCACCCGTGCTGGGAGGAACAGACCGCGCGCCCTGTGTTGCGCCCATAGGTCGCCGTCGGGGCGGTCCGCGTACCGGGAGCACGGATGGCAGCCGTCGTCGTGCGGCGCGGGCACCTTGTCAGGATGATCACGAGCGATGTGCCGGGCCAGGGTGAACTGGGCGCTCATACAGGCGCCGCCTGTCCTGATCCGCAGCCAGACGGCGCACAGCAGCCGAACACAGTCGTCACACGCCCACATGAAGGCTGGTGGGGCAGGCAGTCCCGCGTCCCGAGCGTTCATACGACGCTTTCCTCCTTGGGGATGCAGAGTGAAGACCCCGCCCATCCGCCACGGGGGAAGCGGACAGACGGGGCCGATCAGGGCCTCACACCGGCCAGGACTCATCCGGAGAGTCGAGCCAGGCGAGGTGCTCGCCGGTGGCGGTGACGGTCAGGCCGAACCGGTCATGGCCCGGCGCTCCGGCGGCTTTCCACCATCGAAGAGCATCGGAGACCTCGTCCCACAACCGTCGAGGACCTGCCTGGTAAACGACGGCCTCGGCGTCGGACCGAAGCATCACGCAGGACCAGGAGCGGTCGGTGAGACCGTAGAACCACACGGGCCGGGTTCCGTCCCGCGCGGGCGCGACAATCCGGTAGCAGTCCCGCACCCGGAGCCCGATCGCAAAGGTCCGGGCGTCGAAGTGCCCCTTGCCGAGCAGTTGTTCCTCGGAGACGGCCGCGGTTGCCCTGTCAGCGTCTGCGACCCCTCCGGGAACGTAGCTGCGGTGGCCGTCGAAGGCGAGCCGCTGAGAGCGGACCTTCATGAACTCGCAGGGGCTGGTGAAGCGCCCGGACGCCCCGCCGTGGTCCACCTTCAGGCGCAGGATGGCGTCCTCGTTGCTCAAGTGCGTGCCCCAGGGCACCACGATCAGCCCGTCGGAACTGGTCTGCTCCAGCCAGGCGGGCGGAATTCTGCGCACCCCGGCCGTGACGATGACACGGTCGTAGGGCGCCCCGCTGGCATCGCCCTCGGTTCCGTCTCGGGTGAGCACGTGCCCCAAGGCCCCGAAGGCTGCGAGGCGCTGACGGGCGACCTCGGCCACCTGCGGATCGATCTCGATGCTGACCATGTTCTCCGAGCCCAGGCGGTGAGCGAGCAGAGCGGCGTTCCAGCCCGTTCCCGTCCCGATCTCCAGAACCCGGTGGCCTGCCTCGACCCTGAGGTCGCGGAGCATGCGGAAGACGATCGACGGCATCGACGCCGACGACGTGGGCACCACTCCAGGGCCGTCGCCCACTCCGTCGTCCCACTGGGTGACGATCGGGACGTCGGCGTCGGCGTAGCCCTGCCAGAGGGCCGGTTCCTGACGCCGGTCCACCGCTACCGCGTCGCCCGTCTCCATGTCATGGGGCCACATGAGGTCGGGGAGGAACGCGGCTCGCGGCACAGCGACGAAGGACGGGACCCAGTCCGCGGACAGGTCCTGATGCTCAAGAAGGGAGCGGCCCAGAGCGGACCGCCCCTCCTCCACTCCGGTGAGCTTCATCAGCCGGCGTAGCGAGGGCCGCCGTCGGGCGACGGGGGCTCTTCGGGCCCCGGCCACGGCTCGCCGGGCAAACCGTCACCGCCCTCGCCGCCTCCGCCGTTCGCCCTCATCAGGTACACCTTCATCTGTGCTCCTTCGTATGGAACTTCATCTTGCTTTCCCCCCGCTCTCGCGCGGGAGGAGTCCGCTCCTGCTCCCGGCTTCCGGACCGGTTGCAGGAGCGGACGTTCTTGGGGTGCGACCCTGACCCTGCGGTCGCCGTGGGGGTGCGTCAGGTCGAGGTCCGGGCCAGCACCAGGGCGAGGACGGGGGCGGTCACAGCCGCGACGTAGATCAGAAGGCCGGCAATCGCCTTCATCGCAGCGAGTAGAGCTGCTCGTAGTGCTCGCACAGCGACCTCAGGGCCCGAGCAAGTCGACGTGCGTGCCCGAGGGCGCCGTGATGACGGGCGCTGGGCTGTGCTCGCAGTCGCAGACGGGCGTCACCGAGACAGGCGAGCGCGCAGTGCCGCGCCACGCTGTCGGTCGTCGTGCGGCGGAGCCCCTCCTCGACGAGGGGGATGAGGGCCTCCAGGTGCTCACCGAGCGCAGCGGTGAGAGCCGTGAGGCCCGCTCCGTCCGGGGCCGGTAGCACCGGCCCGCCGTCGGTGGTCACCAGGCATCGCGCGGTATCGCGCATCCTGGACACGTCAGGGCGGGTGGCCTGATCGGGCAGCGTGCGGGTCACCCGGTACCGACCCCGCGGTGCAGTGGACACTCGCACGGGGGGACACGGGTCCACAGCGGCAGGTCGGGCGGGTTCGTCTTCGTCACGACGCGGATGCCGTGATCGGCGGTGATCGTGCCGTGCCGGTCCACGGTGTAGACCCGGATCGTCATTCCCGGAGCCTCAGCGGATTCTGCGAGCGCGACGGTGCCTTTCGTCATCTCAGCCACACGTTCCTCGGGTTGGCCACGGCCAGGAGCCGTTCGCTTGGGCGCCGGGAGGGGCAATGGGGTGGGCTGTCCCGGCTGGTCCATCTGATTCCCTAGCGTGCCAATTACGGCACTCTCCGTCACGGGCACTCGTGTCCAACTTTCTTGGACACCACGTAGTTCGAGGAGCTGCGGCGATGCCGATTTCTGGACGGCTTGTTGTACAGGATGCGCCGTCAATTGCTGCCACTGAGAACCTAGTTCAGCAGCCGGGCCGCTACCTTGAGCGAAGGACACAGCGCAGGGAGCCAGACATGACCGTCCGCCCCAAGACCGGTTCCAAAGCCGACCGGGACGCCCTCCGCCAGAACATGACCGCCATGGGATGCACAGCCAGCGACATCGCTATGGAGATGCGCGCCCGTTTCGCCATGCGCCCGCGGGAAGCCTGGCGACACGCCAAGGGCTGGACTCTTCAGAAAGCCGCGGACCGCGTCACGCAGGCGAGTACTCGCGGACCCGGTGAGCCCGTGGCCGCCGATGCCTCGTTGGTGGCCAAGTGGGAGAAGTGGCCGGGCCCCTCTGCCCGGCGGCCCACTCTTCCGGTTCTGCTCGCCACGGCGGACGCGTACGGCTGCCGCGTCGAAGACCTTCTCGACATAGAAGACCGTCAGGCGCTCCCCGACACCGACCTCCGTGTCCTGGCCCAACCCGACACCGCGGCGGCCGTCCCCGAGCCTGCCGCCCCTCCCGTCGTGCTGCCGACCGTCAGCGAGCCGACGGGAAGTGAGCTTGTACGGCTGGCTGCCGACGAGTCCGCCACCTGGGCGCAGTTCACCGAGGCATCGAACGTCGGAGACATCGCGCTGGAGCAGCTGCTGGCGGACACGCGCGCACTCGCTTCCGACTACCTGGTCGCGGACCCGATCCCGCTGTTCGTCCGCACACGCGTACTCCGCGATCGGGTGTTCGCCCTGCTCGAAGGACACCAGTATCCGCGCCAGTCCGCGGACCTCTACACGGCAGCCGGGTACCTGTGCGGACTCCTGGCCTGGATGTCCTCGGATCTCGGCCACCTGCGCAACGCCGACACCCAGGGCCGCACAGCATGGCTGTGTGCAGAGCTATCTGGACAGAACACGCTCCGAGCCTGGGTGTTGTCGACTCGGTCCAAGGTGGCCTTCTGGGACGGGCGTCTGCGTGATGCCATCAACTACGCCCGCCTCGGCGCCACATGCCGCCCGAGCGGCACCGTCGGCGTCCTGCTGGCCTGCCAAGAGGCCGATGCGTGGTCCCGGCTCGGCGCCGAGGCCGAAGCGCTCGGCGCCCTGGCGCGCGCCGATGATGCCCGTGTGGCAGCGGGCGAGGACGACGAGATCGGCGGAATCTTTGCCTGCGCACCCGCTCGCCAGCAGAACTACGCCGCAGGTGTCCAACTCCGCGTCGGACGCCCTTCCGAGGCTCTTGTCTCCGCGGATCACGCCCTGGCCCTGCTCAGGGCCCAGCCCGTCCGCGCGTACGGTACCGAGGCCCAGATCCATATCAGCAAGGCCTCCGCGCACCTGAGCACGGGCGAAGCGGAAGGCGCGCTAGAAGCCCTCGCTCCGGTCCTTTCCCTGCCACCGGACCAGCGCCTCCAACCCGTCACCCGCAGGCTCGGGGAACTGACCGCTGCCATAGGGCGTTCGACTGGGCGAGCAGGTGTCGGTCTGCGATCGGCGATCGAGGACTTCTGTCTGGACTCGGCTCCCCGGCACCTGGCGCTCTCGCCAGCTGAGGCCGCCTCCTGATTTGATCGCGGGCATGACGACAGACTTCGAGAGCATGCGCAACCACTGGTGGTGGCGGCCCGGTTGGAGCGTCGGACGCCGCTTCTACACCTGGCACCTCACGTTCGACGGCCAGGACGACGTGCACCGACTCGCCGGTTCGTATCGATCTGCCTTGGCCCCGGTCGGAGACGTGCTCACGCTGATTCCCGACCAGTGGTTGCACTTGACCATGCAGGGGATCGGCTTCGTCGGGGACGTCAAGGACTCCGACGTGCGCGCCATTTCCGAGGCCGCGGGCGAGAGGCTGTCTGCGGTCCCGTCGTTCGACGCGGAACTCGGCCCGGCGATCTTGGACCCAGAAGCCGTGCTTCTGCCCGTACACCCGGACGGTCCGGTCCGAGCCGTCCGGGACGCGATCCGTGCTGCCATTGGTGACGTTGTCCAAGACGTCCCGGAGAAAGCCGAGGGCTTCACCCCTCACGTGTCGGTCGCCTACAGCGCCGGAGACGGCCCGGCGGCCCCCGTCGCCGCGGCGCTGTCCGGGACGAACCCGGCGCCCGCTCAGTCACGCATCACCTCCGCCGAGCTGATCGTGATTCATCGCGACAACCGCATGTACGAGTGGGAGACGTACGCGCGAGTACCACTCGGGTAGTCGCGGACGCCCCGCGGACATGCCGAACAGCCCCCGCCACCATCTGGTGGCGGGGGCTGACGGGTGTTCAGGAGTACTGGCGCCTCAGGGGGTCGAGCGCCAGGCCCAGCGCTGTGGGTGATCCGCTGTCGCTGGGCTGCGGCTCTGCATCTCGGCGGCACACCAGGGCATTCGCGTCGTACTGAGGGGCCTGAAGGGTGTAGCCCTCCGGACAGGACTGGCCGTCGGCTCCGTCCCTGCCATCGGCGCCGTCCCTACCGTCCTGCCCGTTCTGTCCGGGCGGTCCGATCGGTCCTCGTTCCCCCTGGGGCCCGGCGGGACCGGGGAGTCCTGACGCGCCGACGGCTCCCTGGGCGCCAGTCGACACTGGACCGGGAGCACCCTCTGCTCCGTCGGTGCCGTCCTTGCCGCTCTTCCCGGGCGGGCCGGACGGTCCGGGGGGCCCTGAGGGGCCGGCGGGACCTGGCGGGCCGGTGACGCTCTCGCCCGGTGTCCCCCGGCTCCCGGGCGGCCCGGCCACCGGCGTCGCTCCGAGCCGCTGAACCTGCGAGGCCAGTAGGTCCCGTGCGTGGTTGGCCTCGCGGAGGTCCCCGGCGAGCTGCTGCACGGTGATGAGTGCGGCCCCGGCGAGGAGCGCGCCGAGGACGACGAGCAGGTCGCTCATCCACGCCCAGGAGCGGGGCGCCGCGCGGCGGCCGCTCTTCATGCCCCTGCCCCCTTGATGAGTGCGCCGAGGTAGGGCAGGACGGCGACCACCACGGTGATGACGGTGCCCACCATCCACCGGCGGGTGGCGGTGAGCTTCTCCGCTTCCTGCTTTCGCGCGGTTTCGAGGTCGTCGAGCCGCTTGGTGAGCTGGGTCTTCTCGATGGTGTAGACGTCGAGAGGGACCACGCGGTCGAGACGCTGGTTGAGACCCGCGAGGTCATCGCGCATCTCGCTGCGGAGGGCCTCGATCAGTCGTCCCAGCTCGCCGTTGGTCGGCTCGTCGGGCACAGGTCCTCCCGGTCAGGCCTGCGGCCGCTGGTCCGGGGAGGGCCGCTGCTGGTTCGGGACCACCCAGGTGATCCCGAGCGCGCCGAGGACGGCCAAGACGACGGTGACGCCCTCGCCCGTGGTGAAGATGCCGTCGTTCAGCGCGGTGACGACTGCGGTCGAGCCAGCGGCGAAGCCCGCGGCGATGGCCTTGGCGTAGCGGGGCGGTTTCATCGGTCAGTCCTCCTGGAGCTTCGCGCCGAGTTGGTCGAGGGCGGCCCTGGCGCCAGCCTCTGCCGCCTCTTGGATCTCCGCAGCGGTCAGTCCGCCGCCCTTGGCCAGGGCGCCGACGGTGGCGCTGAGCGCGGCGTTCGAAGCGACGAGCCCGGCAAGCGTCTTGTCGACGCGGCGGGTGAGGATCTCGATGTTGCGGAGGCCGGTGGCCGGGGCGATGTACGGGTTTTCCTTGGCGGTGTCGGCGTTGGGGTTGGCGATGATGCCGTCGGTGGTCCAGAACTTCTTCACGTCGGCGTCGGTCAGCGTCATGTCTTGCTCCTGTGCTGTGCCCTTAGCGAAGGCGAGAATGCGGTCGAAGTCGATCGCGCCGGGGTCGCCGTGGGTGTTCTCCGGGACGTGCATGTGCCCGCAGATCCCGCGGAAGTCCTCCCAGACAGCGAACGTCATCCGAACGCCGTTGGCCCCGGCCGACGCCGGGTAGGCTTTCCAGCTCTTCGGCCCGGTGAGCGGAACGCCGTGTTGTGCATGCGCCCACGCCAGAAACGCTGCGACGCCCGCGAGCGCCCAGTCCGGGGCCTCGGGCCAGTAGATGAAGTCGACGTCCTGGCGGTGGCCCGCTTTCACCCAGGCCTGGCGCGTGGCCGGGTCGCAGGTACCCACCAGTTCGGCCTGGCTGACGTTCAGGGTGTTCGTGTTCACGCCGCCCGGTTTGTTGACGAGGGCTCGGGCGGACCGGTCGAAGTCGAAGTGCTGGTACCAGCTCAGCCTCCGTCGGGGGATGTCGGGCAGCGCGGTCAGGTTCGGCGCCGACGCCCCGCCACCGTAGGTGGGTACCGAGCGGCCCTCTGTGGTGTGGAGGACGACGACGTTGACCTCCTGGGCGTCGCCGGGGTACGCGCCCTGGAACCAGTACGCCTTGCTGGCGCCGGGATAGATCTGCGGGCCTGCGCTCATGGCCCTTCCTCTCGGGGGGTGGTCTGGCGGATGACTGCAACAGCGGCGGCGGCCCACGCCACCTGGACGCGGTCGCTGAGGTCGTCCCACGCGGGCATGGAGCGGCCGTCGTGAGTGAGCCCGAGGGTGCTCTCCCCGTACGCCTCGTAGGCGGTGCGCGCGAGGTCGGCGGGGTTGTGGCGGGCCATCAGTCGACGGGGGTGAAGTCGAGGTAGTACTGCTTGCCGGGCTCGAACACCACGGCCGGATTGTCCACGGCGAGCCGCAGCTCGCCCGACGGGGTGGCCTGGGCGTACCGGAGGTCCTCCGGGACGCTCTGGTCGTAGACGGCGTGGAAGCGGTAGGTCCGGGGCCAGGTCGTGCGGCTGGGGACCCGCTCGTCGTTGTGGAAGCGCTGCACCTCCGTGGGCGCGGACGCGAACTGCGCGACGCTGAGGCAGCGGAACTTGGCTCGGACGGTGGTCATGATGTACCCCTCTTTGAACAGGCGGCGGGTGGTCAGGGGGGAGCCCAGTGGCGGACGATGAGCTGGCCGTATCCGGCGTCAGCGGTGAGCGTGTCGCCGGGCTGCCAGGCGGTGGAGTGGGCGTCGGCGCGCAGCACCACCACGGGCCGGTGTCCTGTGGGCCAGTCGTCCGGCATGGGGTAGAGGCAGGCAGCCTTGATGGACAGGTGATGCGTGTCGGGTGGGCAGTTCTGTCCGTCGAGGGCGCTGATGCGCCGCCAGGGGCCTGCGGAGCGCGCCGGATTCGAGTAGTCGTAGAGCCAGAGGTGCCAGCCCACTCCGACGACGTAGCCAGCGTCGTTGGTGACGCGCGCGGCCGCTGTGACGTCGAGGACGTCGCCCGGCGAGACGGGTCCCAGCACGACGCGGTACAGGGCCTGGTAGGTCGTGGTGGGTAGGTCGATCGGGATCTTCTTCGTCTCCAGGGCGCCTGCGGCGAGGCTGTCGCTGGACGGTTGGAAGGGGTCGGTCGCGAAGGCCTTCTTGAGAACGAGTCCTTCGGTCGTGAGGTAGGGCACTACGGCACTCCTGGCGGGCTGTTGTCGAGGAAGTCGCCACCGACGATGAGCCGGACCAATGCCTGTGTCTGACGAGTCAGGGCGGGCACTTGGGCGAGGTGGTCCACGTTTGTCGCGGTCCCGGCGGCCACCTTCGCGAGGTACGCCGCGTTGGCGGTGAACGCTGTACGGGCACGTTCCAGCAGAACGGCACGGTTGGCCTGGCGGGCGGTGTCGGAGACCTGTTGGTCGGCAGACCCGTTCTCGGCGGCGGTGAAAGGGCGCTCCTCGACGAGCGCGCCGCAGTCCCAGCGGCGGTAGACCCGTTCGGCGAGGTCCCACTGCTCCAGCGCGGATGCGTCCCGCTGCTCGACGATGGAAGCAGGCGGCGGATCGTCGTCGGTGGAAGCCATCAGAAGAAGGTGGTCACGATGACGATGCCGGGCTGTCCGGCGCCGCCGGTGAAGGCGCTGGTCGACGTTCCGACGATGCCGCCACCGCCACCGCCCCCGGGGCCGTTGCCAGTGGTGCCGCCGGCGCCGGTCATACTCGCGGTACCGCGGCGCTGACCGCCGAGGTAGGCGGCCCCACCGTACGAGCCTGGTACCGGCACGCCGCCGATGACCGCACCGTTGCCGCCATCCCCGCTGCGTCCGAGGATGTCGCCCACGGTTCCCGCTCCGGCGATCCCTCCGATGACCACCGAGTTTCCGGCAGTTCGCGCCATGGTGAGGCCCTGCTGCCCGCCGGTGGCCACGACCAGGGCGCCGAAGCTGGAGTCGCCTCCCGCCTGCCCGTCGTTGGCGCCCCCGGCTCCGCCGTTGCCTCCTGCCCCGACGGTTACCGCCACCGTGGCTCCCAAGGTGGAGGCGTCGATGATGCTCTCCGCGTAGCCACCGCCGCCGCCACCGCCGCCGCATGCACCCTGGCCCGATGTGCCGCTGGCTACGGCACCGCCGCCACCACCGCCAGCAACGACCTGCACCCGAACCCACTTGGCTCCGGCGGGCTTCGTCCAGGTTCCGTTGCTGGTGAAGGACTGCCGCTGCGGCATGTCGAGTTGGGGGTCGATCGACTCTGCCATGGTCTGGAAGTGCTCCCAGATCCGGGCGTGGTCGGTGGCCTCCGGGTACACGACGCCGTTCGGGGTCTCGTCAGACACCTCGTCTCCTTCACGGACGGGCAACAGGTTCCGGCATGCGGAGCCTTCGGCTGGTGGGTCAGCTGGATCGGCGCCAGCTGATGGTGAGCGTCCAGGCCGCCGACCAGGAGCCGCGCCCGGCGAAGTGGATGTAGGGGTTGTCGGCGCTGATCGACATGGCGATCCCTCCACGGTTTCCGTCGACGATCGCCTGGGCCCAGCTGTTGGGGAGGACGAAGCCGCCTGTGGTGGCGCCGACGGCGAGGGCCGGTCCGGACGTCGACTCGTTGAGCGTGGGTGCCCCTGACGGCCTGGTGGGCTGGGAGACGAGGCGCAGGGTGGGAGTGCGGGCGGCGAAGTCGCCGCCGCTCAGCCTCTTCGCCTTGAGGGTTGCCCGGGTGACTGTGGCGCCGGAGATGCTGCGGGGCTTGCTGCCGTAGAACGCGCAGCCCGTCATCCGGCCGAACGACGAGCCTGCGTAACGTCCTTGGTAGGTGTCGAACGAGCCGACCGGCGCGCCGTCGGAGCGCCAGGACCCGTTCCGGTACGTGCTGGTCGCTACGGGAGTGCAGACCAGGGTGCCGGTGGTGATAGTGGGCTTGGGGGCGGGCGCGGGGTCACTGGTGCTCGGCGTGTCGGTGGCGGGCGGGGTGGGCGGTACGGCGGGCGCCGCGGTGAGGTTGGCGATGGCCCAGTAGGTGGAGCCTCGGCGCAGGATCAGCAGGTTGGCGCCGACGGCGACCGTCAGGCCGGGGACTACGCGGACGGTGACCTGGATGCCTGCCACGCTGGCGGCGCAGGCACCGGAGGCGGACGCTGTCAGCGCGGTGCCGTAGAGGGCTCCCTGACCGGCGAGCGACAGCCGGGTGTCGGCGAGGTTGGCCATCAGAGGACCCTCACCGAGAGACTCATCTCGGATGGCGAGTACGGCAGCGTGAGGGCCTCGACGACGCACGGCGCTCCGGTGAGGCCTGCGCCTGTGGCGGAGATGACGTCGCCGGTCGTGAGGCCCGGGTGGGGCACCATCCGCACCTCCAGGCGGCGCGAGGCGGTGCGCCTCAGCTGGATGATTTTCGCGGCAGCTGCGGCCCGGCACTGCGCGACCGTCGTCATCAGCGGTGACGAGAAGGGGTAGGGCACGGGCAGCGGGTTGAAGGGCCCACCGAACCGGTAGGGGGACGCGCTGTCGGTGTCGTAGGCGACGCCTTGGATCTGGTTGCCGAACGCGTCTTCTCCCTGAGCGACTGCGCAGTTGAATGCGCCGTCGCGGGTGGTGCTGCCCAGCCAGCGCATGACGGTCCCGCCGGTGCCGTCGGTGAGGGAGAGGACGGGAGCGCCGCCGTCGGTGAGGGGCTCGACGAGGAGGGTCCCTTGCGTAGTGATGTGCGCGCTGGCGGGCCAGGCCGTGAGCAGTTCGCTGAGGCCGCCGAGCCGGTCGGTGTCCCACTGCATACCGACGGGGACACTCCGGTCGAGGAGCAGGCCGCTGATCTCGACGGTGAGGGCCGGCTCGACGAGGCTGCGCGCGGTGGATACGAAGGTCCCGGATGGCTGGAACGGCGCGACGAACTCGGCTTCCTCGACGAGAGTGAGAAGGCCCTGGCAGCTGACGTTGACGGTGTCGCCGTCCGCGCCGGACTCGGTGATCAGGAACCAGCCGCGGTCGATCCATTCGAACTCGCCGCGGCCGACGTCGACTCCGAACGAGAGGTGCAGCTGCTGGCCGAACGCGGCGAGCGGATGGTCCGGATCGGCTCCTGGGTCCCAGTCGATTCCCCGGTCGCGCCGGGGCACGGTGAGGGTCACCTGCTCCGGGATGGCGAGGCCTCGGTCGATGCTCTCGTTGCCGTCGGCGACCGGGATGTCGGCCGCGAGCAGTTCGCCGTCGCGCCAGGAGCTGGCTCGTACGAGCATGGTGTAGCTGCGCTGGACGACATTGAGCGCGACCTCGGACATGTCCAGCATGGCTCAGCCGAAGTCGTTCAGGGCGATGAGCAGGAGGGTGGTGAAGTCGTCCGCCAGGTCCTGGAGGTTGCTGTAGTTGTCGGCGATGTCCTGGAGGGTGAACCCGGCGGCCTCCATCGAGTCGGGCCACGCTTCGGTCTTGACGGTCTCGATGGTGAACCAGCGGTACTCGTCGTACCAGTTGGGCGCTTCGGTGTCGCTGAGAAGCGCGTACGTGCCGTCCAGGCGCGGGAGAGAGGTCTGCTTGCGGAGCAGGAGGACGCCTTCGGTGAGGTTGTCGAGGACGTCGTTGAGGGCGTCGCCTGCCTCGTCGGTCTCGGTGCGGACGGTGACGGTCATGGACGGCGCAGAGCGCGGCCTGCCGAGGACGACGATCCGGCCTCCGACGTTGAACTGGGTAGCGTCACGGTCGCGGGCCTTCTCCAGCGGCGTCTCGATCTTCACGGGCGCGCCGACGCCGCGGATGGCATCGGAGATCACGTCCGAGTCGACCGTCGACGAGAGGGTGCTGGAGTAGACGGACCACTGACGGCCGGAGACATCGGTGAGGACTGCCAGGTACTCATGGGCGACGCCGAACGGCTGCTCGGCGTCGACCCGCAGCAGCACGTCGGTCCCTGTCACATCGACGTCAGTGGCGGCGCGCACCGGTGTCAGCGCGTTGCCGACCTGCCGGAGCAGGGAGACCGTGACGATGTTGTCCGCCTCAAGGCCGGTGGCGGACACCTGATTGCGGGGCGGGAACACGGACTGTGCGAAGGCATCGAGGTCCGCGCTCGCCTCGCGTACTCGCAGGACTCCTGCGGCGCCGGTGGTGGCTGCGGAGGCTGTGGCGGCGAGCGTGGGCGCCTGCGTGCCCGGTCCTGCTGAGACCGTCGCCGAAGCGGCACCGAGCCGACCGGCGTTGCCGGAGGTGACTTGGTCGTCGGCTCGCTCGGTCACGATGCCGAAGGTGACCCCGGAGGCGGTGATGGTCTCGGCGGACAGTGCGGCGGTGCTGACAGGCAGGGCGTAGCCGACGAGGACGAAGTCACCGACGGCCCACGTCAGGGCGGGGGTGGCTGCGGCCGAGAATCCTGTGCCGCTGGAGGAGTCCTCGCCGCTGGACGCCGCCCACCGCCAGTCGGTGCCCGCGCTGCGGGACAGGACATGGACTCGGCCGGAGACGACAGAGCCGGTGCCAGTCGGCAGCGTGGTGTTCGGCGCGCTGTCCGAGCCGGTCAGAATCCGCACGAACCACGTCAGGCGGCGCGGCCCGGTTCCGGAGCCGAACGACCCTGAGCTGCTGGCGAAGCTCTCGACCAGGGTCCAACCGGAGGGTGTGGACGGTAGGGCATCGTCTGGGTGGCCGGAGACGACCTGCAAGACGGCGAGCCGACCCGCGGTCGCACCGGCGGGGAAGGCGGGCGTGATGCTGCTGGCCGCCTGGGACAGGGCGCCGACAGCCACGTAGGAGATGGTCACCGGGGCCGCCCCACCTTCGCTCGGTAGGCCTGGGCCTTCTCGCTTGCCTGGATCATGGGCCGGACGGTGCCTCGGATCACGCCGAGCAGCTCCCCGCTGTCGAGTACAAGCTCGCCCGTGAACTGCCCGCCGTCGGATGAACCGCTGGCCTGGACTGCGGCCGCGAGTTCGCGGACGGCCGCCGCCTGCTGGAGGCTCGTGGTGCTCGCCGGGCTGGGGATGACGACCCGCCGGGTGGAGACGCCCGCAGCCGCGTTGGCCATCCGCTGCGCCGACGTCAGTACGGAGGGGGCGTGCGCGTCGATGCCCCTCGCGACGCCCAGGGCCACGTTCTTGCCGACCTGGTCTCGCATGACCACCGACGGCGACTTGATCTTCAGCGCCTTCTTGATCTGATTCACCAGGTCGCTGGCCAGCTTGTTGATCTGTTTGCCCAGCTCCTTCTCCTGGCTCTTCAGCCCCGCGAGGAAGCCCCTGCCAGCATCCTTTCCGCTGTCGAACATCAGGTCGGCCATGTCCTTGCCGAAGGACGTGGCGAGGCTATTGCCCGACTTGATCAGCGAGTTCAGCTTGGTGATGTCCTGGGTGGCGACGGAGCGGTCACCCAGGATTGCCGCGAGCTGGCTCCCGGGCCCTGCCTCGGACAGCTCCTCCAGGAGGTCCTTCGAAGCGCCACGCGCCTTCAGGGAGCGGGTGAGCGCCACGAAGCTGGAGGCGGTCTTCTGCTGGCTCGTCATCTGGGCGATCAGCTGGTCCAACGAGGTCGCCGAGGTGCCGCTGATGCCGAGGAACTCCGTGATGTTCCCAGCCTGGTCGGTGGCGTACTGGTTGGCGGCCTTGATCTGGTTCTGGATACTGGTCCGCTTGTCGGCGAGCCCCTGGAGCTTACTGCCCTTCTTCTGGATGCTCGCTGCGGTCTTGTCGTAGCCCGCGTTCAGCAGCTTCGTCGCAAGGCTCTTGACTGTCGAGGCGATCTTCGACGAGGTGCCGGTCTGGAGCGTCTTGAGCAGCCCGGTCTTGATCGTGTTCGAGATCGACGTCTTCGCCGACCGCTGGGCGTTGCGCAGGCTCAGCTTCGCGGCGGCAAGTTCCTTCTCTGCCGCCTGGAGCCTCTTCTGCGCCGCCGCGAGGCCCTTGTGACGGCGCCTCGCCCTGGCGACCGCGTCCTTGGCGGCCTCGACCTTCGACCTCGCGGTGCGGGAGCGGTCGGAGGCGTTCTGGATGGTGCCGGAGGCGTAGCCGGGCAACTTGATGCCACCCTGGGCGGCGAGCGCCATCGAGTCCTCGTTCGAGAAGATGCGCGTCCCCCGGGACGTGACCTGCATCAGCTCGGGCCCCTTCTCCCCGACCCAGGCGGTCTGGCCGAACGGCGCGAGCCCCCCGCGGGTGCCCTCGGCGTAGCCGCCGGGCCGGGTCATGACGCTGACCCAGTTGCCGCCGTACCGGTGCATCGCGTAGTTGACGCCCGCGTAGATGTTGGCGAGGGGGTCGTAGATGCCGCGGCCGCGGAAGGGGCCGGCGTACGCGTTGAAGGTGCTGCCGATGGTCTGCATGAGGCCGCGGCTGGGGTCGCCGTTCTTGGCGTTGATGTCCCAGTTGTTGATGGCCTTGGGGTTGCCGCCGGATTCCATCTGGATGCGCTTGAGGACGGGGCCGAGAGCGGTGGCGGGCGCGCCGAGCATCTGGAGGACGGACGACACGAGTGGCGCCCAGCGGTTGCTGCCGCCGGAGCCGCCGCCTCCGCCGAGCCCGAAGAAGCCGAGCACCTTGCTGCCGAGGCCGCCCAGGGCCTTGATCGCCTTGCCCGGCAGGCTGCTGATGGAGACGAGGCCCTTGCCGACGATCGCGCCGAGTGCGGACGGCATGTCACCGAAGATCGTCTTGGCGATGGCCGTGCCCGACGTCGTCGCGAGGCCCTTGAAGAGGCCCGCGACGAGGTTGCCGCCGATCCCTGCGAAGACGGTGGACGGCGAGTGGATGCCGAAGTAGGACTTGACCCGGTTGACGATGGGATCGATCAGGGTCTTCTTCAGCCAGCCGCCGATGCCCTTGACCCCGCTGACAATCCCCGACTTCAGGCCGGAGATCAGGGCAGTTCCCTTGGAGACCAGCCACGAACCGGCCTTGCCGAAGGTACTCGTCACCGGCGTGACGATCGTGCGCTTGGCCCAGCCTCCGATGCCGCGCGCAGTGGACACCGCACCGGACTTGAAGCCGGACACGATCGCCGTGCCCTTCGACAGCAGCCACGTTCCGGCCGTACGGAACGCGCCGACGACCGGAGTGATGATCCACCGGCGCCCCCAGGCTCCGATGCCCCTGGCCGCCGAGACCGCCCCGGACTTGAAGCCCGACACGATCGCGGACCCCTTGGACAGCAGCCACGACCCCGCGGTCCGGAACGCCCCGACCGTGGGGTCGATGATGACCCGCTTCGCGAGGCCTCCAGCCCCGCGCGCGGCGGTGAGCAGTCCTGTGCCGAAGCCGCGGGCGACGGCGGCCCCCTTCGACAGCAGCCAGCCACCTGCCTTCGCGAAGGGCTTCAGCGTGAGCGCGATGACCTCGCCGATCTTGGCGACGACCCAGCCGACTCCGCTTCGGATTCCGGACCCGAGGAAGGTGATCGCGGAGCGGCCCTTGGCGAGCAGTTCCAGACCCCACACCCCAAGGCGCGTGGTCAGCAGCCCAGCCTCACGCTCCAGGACGCCCGCGGCGGTCGGGAAAACCTTCGCGATGCCCTTCCAGAGGCTGGAGCCGAAGAACTTGATGACCTTGCCGATGGCCTTCGAGAAGGGGGCCGTCAGCTTGTTGACGCCTCGCAGCATCGGCGAGAACATCCGCAAGATCGGGATCTTGCTGAAGACCTTGGCGAGGGGGCCAGCCAGCTTGCCGATGCCGATGAAGCTCAGGGCCGCGATCAGCGTGTCCCAGAAGTGCTTCTTCCAGAACTCCGGCTTGAAGAGGTCCTGGCCGAAGCTGGAGACGAAGCCGATCATGAAGCCGAAGGCCTGGCTTCCGACCTGCTTTCCGACGTCGACCCAGTCGAGGCTGGACAGGGCGTCGATGAGCTGCTTGCCGAGCTTCCCGCCGTTCTTGGCGAGCCACTGGAACGACTTTCCGAGCGCGCCGCCGAGTGCCTCGCCTACCTTCGACCAGTCGACGCCCTCGATCCCCCCGGAGACCGCTCCCCGGATCTGCTCACCGAGCTTCTTCGCGTCGGAGGGCGGGGTCTTCGGCAGCGCGACAGTCGGCGCAACCGGCGCCCGCTGCATCGACGCGGGCAGCGGCTTCAGCAGCGGGGTGGGCGCCTTCTTCTCGGGACCCTTCAGACCGGAGAAGAAGTCACCGACAAGGCTCTTGGCCTGGCTGAACCCGGACTTGATCTTCTCGACGGGGATCATGTCGCCGACGGCCGTGCCGAACCTCTTCGCGGCGGGGATGCCTTCGGTGTTGACCCACTCGGCGGCCTCGCGCACGCCGAGGGTCACACCGGACAGAGCCTTGGTGGCGCCGGTCAGGAGCCCGGTGTCACCGACCTCGATCATCAGTCCTTCCCAGGCGTTCTTCAGCCTGATGACCTCGCCGCGCCAGCCCTTCATCTGGATCTTGGCGATGCGGTCGGCGGTGCCGCCGGACTCCTCCAGTTCCTTCGTCAGCCCGGCGAGCTTGGTCGAGCCCTGCTGGATCAGGGCCGCCATACCGGGGCCCGCGCGCTGACCGAAGATCGTCATGATCTGTCCGGTCGTCGCGCCCTTCTTGGCGAGTTGGTCGACGATCGAGGTGAGCGGCCTCAGCTTCCCGTCAGACGTCGCAACGTTGACGCCCAGCTCCTTGAGCGTGTTCGTGATCTTCTTGGTGGGAGCGAGGAGCCGGGTGACCGCGCCACGCAGGGCGGTGCCCGCCATCGACGCCTTGATGCCGGCGTTGCCCATGAGGGCGGTCGCGGCGACGGCCTCCTCGAATTGCAGGCCGGCCTGGTGGGCGATCGGGCCGCTGTACTTGAATGCTTCGCCCAGGTCATCGACGGAGGTGTTGGCCTTGACCGACGCCTTGACCATCGCGTCGACGGCGTGCGGGATCTCCTTGATGGTCATCCCGTAGCCGGTGAGCACGTTGGTCGTGATCTCCGCGGCGCGGGTGAGGTTCAGCTGCTCGGACGAAGCGAGCGACAGCACCGACGGCATGGCGCCGTAGATCTGATTGACGTCGAGGCCCGCGGTGGCGAGCTGGGCCATGGCATCGGCGGACTGGGCCGCCCCGTACTGGGTGGTCTTGCCCAGGTCCTTCGCCTGGTTGCGCAGCTTCACCAGCTGCTTCCCGGTCGCACCCGACAGGGCTTCGACCCTGTTCATGTTCTTCTCGAAGTCGCCGGCCGCCTTGATCGAGGCGGCCCCGAGCCCGGCGATACCGATCGCGCCGACCGCGAGGGACGCCTTGATGGCGGCGCCGACCTTCGACGAAGTCGAGGCGAGACGGTTCGCGGACCGGCCCACCTGACGGAAGACGCCCGAGGCCCGGTCGCGGCCGATCAGCGCGTAGACGATCGCCGTCGTGGCCATGGCCGCACCCCCTCTTCGCGCCGGGGCGCGGGTCGGGGCCAGGGGCCGGGGCTACGGGGCGGCTACAGGTTCGGCATGCGGGACTTGGTGGGCCCCTGCGAGGCCTTCCGCTCGGCGGCCTCACGCTCTGCCTGCTCGATGCGGTACAACACCATCCACTCGCTCAGCTCGTACGAGCTGATGGTGGTCAGGAGTTCTCGGACAGTTCGTCCGAGGTCTCGGGCGAGGACGAAGAGGAATCGCCGCTCGGGGCGGCTTCGGAGTTTCCCTCGATGTCGTCCTGAGCGGCGTCGCTCATCCCGGACAGCTCGGTCGCGACGTCGTACAGCCGGTCGATGACGGCACCGTTCTTCTTGCCGAGCGCCGGGGCGTCGGTGTCCTTGAAGAGCCGCCTGCCGTCGGGGTCGACCAGGCACTTCACCAGCAGCTTGGCGCGCGCGTTGTCGCGCACGAAGACCACCTCGCGGGTCCCGTCGGGCTTGGGCCGGATCTGCTGGATGGACGCCTCGTAGGCGTCGCGCTCCATGCCGGTCAGGCCGCGCACGGCGACCTCGCCACCCCACTCGGGGACGTCGACGGTCTTGATCTGCGTGTCCTCGGCTCCGAGGATCGCGTCTGCGGACAGCGCCATGGTGAAGTGCCTTTCTGGCGTACGGGTCATGACGGCGGCCAGTGCCAGGCCGTGACGAGCCGTCGAGCGCCAGTGCCAGGCGGGCGACAGCCGGGGCGGCGTCAGCGGGTCAGCTGACGTCGCGGGTGATGGAAGAGACGACGCGCGCGGCGGCGCGGCGTCCGGCCACGCCAGCGGGGCGTACGACGCGGAAGAAGTAGGGGTGGGGCTGCTGGGTGACCCAGAACTCGCGGTTACCGAAGACGGGGTGCCGCCAGCGCTTGGTGCCCTCCATGCCCTTGGGCAGGGCCTTCATGTTGGAGGGCATCTTGCGGCCGTCGACGCGGATGGCGACTCCGGCGTCGCGGCCGACCGTGCGGACCTCGACCCGGGTCGCCTTCGACATGCGTCCCCGCAGGCCGTCGGCCGTGTAAGGGCGCGTGGAGGGGATGGAGCGGATCGAGCTGCGTACGAGCGGCACGAACGGGGTCGCGACTGCCCGCAGCTCCTTGCGGAAGCGCTTCTTGATCTCCGGGTTGTCGATGCGGCGCAGCCGGGCAGACACCTGCCGCAGGTCCTCACCCGTCGTCCTGAGCCGGAGCATGGCTCAGGCCGGGACGATGACGTCTTCGGCGGGCTCCGACGTGATCGTGAACTGCACCTCGATCTTCGCCGGGTCCTCGATGTCGGTCATCTTCGGCGCCGAGGCGACCTTCACAGGGAAGACGTCCATGGTCTTCCCCGCCTCGTCGCCCTCGGGGAACTGGACGATGAACCCGGCCGTGTCGCGCGGCAGGAGCTGGCGGACGTCCTGCGAGTCCTCCGACGCGTACATGGTGATGCTGGAGTCGTCGGCGGAGATCCGGCCTGGGATCTTCGAGGTGAACCGGGTCCCGAGGTCGGGCGTCTCGGTGCTCTCGCTCGTGGTCTGGAAGCCGGAGACGTCGGCGACCTCGCCGGTCAGGTCGGTGCCCGCGTCCAGCTCGGGCCGGGTCGGCGCTGCCTTGCTCGCGATCGACGGGACGAAGTAGTACTGGCGCGTGCCCGGCGGGATATAGCGGGACGACGCGGAGATCGGCGTGGCGACCATGGGTCAGCTCTCCTCGGTGGATGCCCGGCGTGCACGCCGGGGCTTGGTCGCGGCCTCCGCCTCGGGGGCCGGGTCTTCGGAAGCGGCGCCTTCGGGTTCGTCCTCAGCGGCCTTGTGCTCGGCCACGCCCGGGACCGTCGGCGGGGGCAGCTTCGGCTTGGGGGCGGGCGGCTCGGTGATCTCCCAGCCCGCGGACTGGTGGTGGGGTACCGACTTCTCGGGCACCTCGATGAGCTGCTCCGGCGGCAGGCTGGGATGCCGCATCCATACGGCGCCCATCAGGCGATCCGGAACACGCCGACGGTCACCGAGGTGACGCCGTCGTAGGAGATCGCGGCCCGCCCCGTGCCGGGGTTGCGGTAGCGGTCGGTGAGCGGGATGAGCATCGTCTGACCGGCGGCCACCGCTACCGCCCGGTCCGCGACGGCTAGCCCGTCGACCGTTCCGGGGGTGGCGACGGTGACGGTGTGGCTGCCCGCGTCCGCGTTCTTCACGGCGAGGACGACTCCAGCGCCAGTCTGCGCGGTGTCGCCGCCTCCAGCGGCGGACACCAGCTTGTCGTCGAAACGAAGCCCCGTGAGCGGGACCACGTTCGTGGTCAAGGCGGCCATTTCTCTCCCAACTGGGCTGTGAGCTGCGCTCGTTGCGGACCAGGGCGCGACCTGGGACGATCCGAGCCGAAGGGGACGAAAGACGTCAGGGGGACCTCATGCGGTTGAGCGACGCGAAAGCCCAGGTCGAGCGGGACCAGCCCGAGCTGACGGGCACCGCGAAGATCGAGGCCATCAAGGCGCTGCGCGCGCGGGCCGACGCGCGTGAGACGAAGGGTTCGCCGACCGACGGGCTTCCTCGGTGCGGGCGGTGCGAGCAGTTCGTGATTCCACGGAGGCAGGGCGGCGCCGCGGGTGCGCTGAACGTTCTCGCGCTGTGTCAGCTCGCCGCCGTGGTGGCGGCGATCTGGGCGGTGGCCGGGCAGTTCGAGCCGAGCGGGGCGGGGCTGGTCGCGGTGCTCGTGGTGTGGCCGGCCCTGATCGATCCGGCGTGGCTCGGGCTCGTCGCCGCGGTGGTGGCCCTGCTCGTGGTGGCGGGCCTGGCGGGCGCGGCTGGTGAGCGGGCGAAGCAGCGGGCCGTGTGCCCGCATTGTGATGCGCCGATGGCGGACGTCATCGGCGAGTGAAGGCGTCGCAGTCGACACCGAAGATGACGATGGCCTGAGCGCCGGAGGGGGTCTGGGTCTGCTTGAAGGTGTGCGAGCCGAGACGGGCGCGTATGACCTTCCCGCCGAGGCGGGGGTCGCGGGCGATGACGGCACCGGCCGCGGAGTACAGCTCGTACGCCCGACGGCGAGCGGCCTGCATGTCGGTGGTGCCCAGGAGGACGGCAGCGGCGCAGCGGATGGTGAACGCCTCCCGGTCCGATCCGCCACCCAGGCCTTCGGGCGTTGCGGTGGCCTCGACGTCACTGTCGGTGTCGTCGCCGGTGAACGCGACGGTGAGCATCTCCTTGGGCGCGGCCTTCGACACCTGGGGGCCGTCCCAGACGGTGACGTCGGCCAGTTCGGGTCCCGTCCGGAAGGCGTCCACCAGGGCGTCGATGGTGTCCGGTACGCGTGTGGACCAAGGCATCTATCCGAGCCCTTCGGTGAAGCTGATGATCCGGGCGTCCGGGAATCATCAAGGATGGGGCGGGTGGCGGCGGCGAGACGCCGCCGGAGTTCGTCGATGAGGACGTCGTCGGCGTTGTCCTGCTCGGAGTTGTGGCGTGAGACCACACAGACGGCGCGGACCTCGACCTGGACGATCTCTCGGCCCATCTACGCCACTCCAGGCAGCGGGGAGTCCAGCAGTTCGATCGCGCGGCGTGGCACGGCGTAGCCTCTGCCCGGGTTCCAGGCCTCGTCTTCACCGCCGAGCTGCACGCCGTTCGCGCCACGCCGGGTCTCCCACAGGTGCTGGATGATGATGAGCGCGGCCTGCTGCACTCCGTCGGAGATGACGGCCACGCCCGCGCTGTAGGTGACGTCGACCGGCACTGTGAGTGCTGCTGCGGCGGGTGCGGTGACGGTGCCGGTGTCGTCGACGTCCAGGTTGTCGGTGTCCCAGGTCCGGGAGCCGTCCGGGGTCGTGACCACCAGAAGGCCGATGACAGGCAACACGCTGAGGAGCAGCTGCCCATACCGGTCCGGGCGACGACGCTCGGTCACCGTTCGGCGTGCGACGGCGGTGCCGAGGTGCTTCTCGATGGCGTCGGTGGCCGACGCGATCCATGCCCTCAGGTCCTCGTCGTACTGGGTGTCGTCTGCGGCGATGCCGAGGTGCCTCTTGGTATGGGCGAGCGACACGATCCCGTCGGGCTCGGCGTCCTGCACGTCGAAGGTGTCCGCGTACGCGGTGACAGGGCCGCTGGTGACCAGCCGCCAGATGTGCCGCCCGGCCTGCGCGGTGACGAAGTCGACGCGGATCTGCCCAGCGGTGCCGGAGGGCAGGGGGACGGTGGGCGCGGCGGTGGTCCCGTCGGGGAGGGTGACGGTGAGCGCGGCGGTCGCCGGGTCGGTCAGGGCGCCGTCGGCGCCGCGCACGTCGACGGCGATCTGTACGACGGAGCCGAGGTCGATCACGAGTTGCTCCCCGAGGGCAGGCCAGCACGGGCGGTAGGTGTCAGGGACCGTCCTGCCGTGGCAGAGGGCTGGCGGGGCACTGCGGCGGACGCACGGCCCCGTGTGGCGGCCGCAGTGACACGGCCTGCCGCGGTGACGTTGCTGCTCGCGGCGAGCACTGCGGCGCCTCCACCGGTCATGTGCCCGACGGCGGTGAGGCCCCCTGCCGCTTCGAGGAGGACGGCGGCTCGCACAGTGGTCCGGCCTGCGGCATCCAGTGCGGCGACGCTCGCCAGCGCCGCGCTGCCGGGGCTGATGACTCGGCCCTCGGCGGCGAGGGTGGCGACGGCGACAAGGGATGTGGCGCCGTGGACCACCGTGCCGCGGGGCACGTTGACGCTGTCGAACTCGGCGGCGTCGGGCGTGCCGTCGCCGCGGTGGGCGAGAAGCTGGAATTCCAGCTCTGTGCCCGTGGCGGCCCACTCCGGGGTGGCCCGGGTGCGCCGGACCGTCCACGCCTGCGGGTTGGGGCCGGTCTCCCAGGTGACTGTGCCCGCCGTCTCGCTGATCCGCAGCCAGGCGTGGGCGTCTGGCTCGTAGGGGATGGCGACCACGTCCGGGTCGAAGTAGCCGGAGCGCGCCATGCACTTCAGGACGCCGCCGAGGGCATCGATCTCGAACATGAGGTCCGTGCCGCCCCCGGCCTGCACCAGGACCTGCGCCCACGCTTCCGTTGTGGCGCCCCCGGCGGACGGCGGGTAGACGCGGAGGTAGATCGCCGATCCGGCCAGCGAGTAGAGCAGGCCGGAGCTGTAGGCGCTGAACCC
The DNA here is from genome assembly GCF_044757425.1 of Streptomyces sp. NPDC091281. NCBI lineage: Bacteria > Bacillati > Actinomycetota > Actinomycetes > Kitasatosporales > Streptomycetaceae > Streptomyces > Streptomyces sp. NPDC091281. The sequence continues at coordinate 78,633 of NZ_JBIVUY010000017.1, forward strand.
GCTGTCGCAGGCGACCCGGGCCCGGCCGCCGGTCTCGCTGACGGCGCCGAAGGAGCCCGGCCAGAGCCCGGCGTCGATGACGTCGTCGTCGAAGTCATCGATCAGGTCAGCGAGGGCGGGCACAGGTCACCTCCCTGCTCGTCGGGCGCGAAGAGGAGTGGGGGGGTCAGTCGAGGGTGACGCTGAGGTCGCCCGCGTCGATGGTGAAGGTGTCCCCGGCGTTCGCGACGGTCTTGGGCGCGGCAAGCGGCCCGGCCCACAGGCGGCGAGGGCTGCCTGACGAGTCGTAGATCGCGACGGCCACGACGTCGGTGGCGGGCATGCCGTCGAAGACGAGGTCGGCGGTGTTCACCGCGGCGCCGCCGGAGGCCGCGGTCAGGGCGACGGTCTGCCGGGCGTACGTCCCGCCGCTTACCTCGGTGCCTGCCGAGCTGTCGGACCCGGCGACGCTCAGCAGGGCCACCTTCAGAGGAGACACTGGCCTGACCGGCGCAGACAGGTCGGGGTTGAGCCAGTCCAGGACCAGGTTTTCCCCGACGTCGGTGAGACCGGCCACCGGTCAGGAGTCCTTCGCGGCCGACTTCACCGCGGCAGCCTTCTTCGCCGGACCGCGCGCGCCGGCGGTCTGGGGCTTCGGCTCGACGGCGGTCTGCGGCGGCTTCGCGGCGGCCGTCGTCTCCGGCGCCTGCTGGCTGACGGCGGTCTCCTTGCCGTCGGCCTCGACGTCGTGGACGTCGTGGTCGTACTCGGCGAGGAGGACTGCCGCGACGTGGTCGGCCTGCTCGGTGCGGCCCGAGTCCCTGTACGCGCGCCACTCGCTGATCATGGCCTGCTTGTAGGCCTCGTCGATGTCCCTGCGGTCCTTCGTCACAGCTCGCTCACCTGCTCGATCTCCGGGAGTTGGGCGTAGTACTGGTCCTTCAGAGCGCGGCGTCGCGGCGAACGCTGCCGGGTGCGGTGCTCCAGCCGGACGTCCCACAGCGGCAGCGCGGTCTCCTGCCGGTGGACGGTGTCGTTGCCGACAAGGACGCGGCTGCCGCCGTCCGTGCCGGGGACGGTGACGACGTAGTGGGCCTGCTGGATGCGGATGCCGGGCAGCGCCCGGTACAGGACCCGCAGGGGGAACTGGGAGTCCTCGTCACCGCGCTCCCACATGGTGACTTCGGCGACGTCCAGCTCCGTCTCCCCGAGGATCTTCTTCGTGTCGACGGGCACCTGGGTGAACACCTCGTCGGCGTCGACGCGCAGCAGCCAGTCGACGCCCGGCCGGGCCATGGTCATGGCAAGCCGGAGCATGTAGTCCCGCTTGGCGACTTCGCCACCCCACCAAGGCTCACGCGCGATGTGAACGGTGCAGCCCAGACCGGCCCCGGCCGCCGCGCGCATGATGGTGTCCGCCTGCTCACTGCCCGAGGCGGGCTTCTTCGTCGCCCCGGGGAAAAGGGCGTACGGGCCGTCGACGGCGATCAGGTGGTCGCAGATCTGGGCGAGCCCGGCGACGCACTCGGCGAGCCAGGACGCGGGTTCCTCCCACCAGGACAGCAGGCCGATCACGTGCACGCGGCACCTCCCTTGGTCAGACCCCTCGTGGCGGGGTGCCGGCGATAGTCGGCGGGAACGTCGATGTCGTCGGTCGCGTCGTCGACCTCGACCCACCAGGGCGGCCGCACGACATGCTCGCGCAGCGGCGTGCCCTGAAGGAGCCGGAGCATCGTCCAGCCGTGCTTCGTCGAGTCGGCCCGGCCCGCGTCCTGCTCGGCCCGTACGGCGTCGGTCAGGCGGCGCATCTCTGCCGAATCCGTCCAGGACTGGGCGAAGATCTCCCCGTACGGCGTGCCTGTCACCGTGGACGCGTGCTGGCGGCCGTAGAACCTGAACCCGCCGTCCGCCGCTCCGGCGAAGACCTTGGCGAGCGCGGCCGGAGTCCACCAGACGTCGCCGAGGAGAAGTACGTTGGTCCGGCCGTCCGCCCAGACCGCGCGGGTCGACTCGAACTCGTTGCGGGTGGCCGGGGGCGCGATGTGCGTGTGCACCCCGTAGGAGCGGGCGAGGCCCGCGTAGGGGCGCGGGTCGTCGGCCGGGGCGGTGAGCCACACGTCATCAGCCCAGAACACCGCTTGGAGCAGCACGAGTTCGAGCAGCGGGAACGTGACGGGCGCTGCAAGGTCCACGCGCGCGGGCACGAAGTGCGACCGGGTACCGAGGTAGCCCGCCCACCTGGTCTGCGGGCCGGCGGCGGCCACGATCACCCGCACGGCAGCTCCGGAACGAAGACGACGTCGTTGACCCGGTCGTATGAGGTTCCCGCGCCGGGGCCGCCTCGGACGTACCAGGAGATCTCTTCGTAGCTGCGCTCCCAGACCGTCGCGACCCGGAAGCCCGCCGCCGCCATGAAGGCGACGACCTGGTCGTGGGGCGCGGCCATGGTCCGGTCGTCGACGGTGCACGTCTCGCACACGACGACGGTGAACCGGCTCAGCCGGTCGTCGGCGCCCTTCAGGACGTCCAGCTCAAGTCCTTGCGCGTCAACGACGAGCATGTCGGCGCTGTCAGGGGCGATGGCCGCGACGGTGGTCACCTCGACGGGGACCCTGTTCAGAATCCGATCGTCGGGGTGCGGTTCGGCGAGCGTCGACGAGGTGCGGATCGCGTTGACGGAGAGCGTGCCCCGCCCTCGGCGGGCGCCGCAGGCCGCTTCGATGACGATGGCCTCCGGGACTGACTCGCGCAGTCGCCCGGCGGCGAACGGGCTCGGCTCGACCAGTGTGAAGCTGGTGATGCCCGCCTGCCGGTAGTAGGGCACCTCTTCCCCGAGGTGAGCCCCCACGTGCAGGACGTGCTGGACGCGGAGCCCCAGCTCGGGCAGGAGAGAGGGCAGCGCCGCGAACGGGTTCCGCATGCTGGACCTCTCTCCTGCTCGGAAGGTGCTCAGAAACTCGGGGCGATGAGTCCGGTGCCGCCGATCTCCACGACGGACTTCGGGTACCGGCCCGCGGTGAACGCGAGGTACCCGTAGACCTGGAGGCGGACGGTCAGGTTCCCGGAGCCGACCTCCGGAAGGACCCGCGAGCGCAGACCCGACTCGTACAGCAGGAGGTCGGACGCGCGCAGGACGTGGATGACGTCCTGGTTGGTGCCTGCGCCGAGCGTGGTCGGCATCGACGGGTCGGTGACGACCGGGAGGCCGTGCATCTGCCCGACGACCTGCTCTGCGGCGACGGCTCCGAGCGTGGCGATGGCGTTCTGCGGGTTGCCCGCGTCCGGCACGACCAGCGGACGGCCGTTGCCGTCGGTCGCGGCGAGGAGGTATGCCCACCGCCGCGGGTGCATGACGATCACGGTCGGCGCCATGAAGCGCAGTGTGTGGATGCGCTGCACCGCGTCGGCGACCTTCGAGTACAGCTTGGCCACGGTCGGCGAGCCGTCGGTGTACGTGACGGTCTCGATACCGGCCGTCGCCCGGACGCCGGTGACCTGCCCGGAGCTGCCGGAACCGGAGATGACCTGGAGGTCGGTCTTCGTGGCGTGGTCGGCGGTGAGATCCCTGAAGATGACCTCGTCGAAGGAGACCGGCGACTGGTCGAGCAGCTGGATCGCGACGTCCTGCTGACCGGCGATGGTACGCACCGGCGCGTTGATGAAGTCGTCGTCCATGTCGGTCTCGGACACGGCGCCGTTGTCCGCGGTCTGGATCGCAGTGGTCGTGCCGGACGTGACCTTCGGGATGTTGATCGAGTCCGTGCCCGGGGGCAGCGGCTGGGGACCCGCCAGGTTGGCGTACGCACGGCCCGCGCGGGCCAGTTCGACGAACTGGCTCATGAGCCACAGCGGCGGGACGAAGTAGCCGCCGTTACCGTCGGTGCGGTCCAGGTCCCGGTACTCCGGGTCGGTCTGGACGTCCTGGGCGTGCCGCTGGAGACGCTCGCGGGCGCCACCGTCGGCGTCCATGTTGAGCTGGACCCGCGCGAGGTCCTGGAGGTAGCTGCGCCCGTTGCCGCGCTCGTACGTGCGGGCCTCGCTGACGCTGGTGACGCGCGCCTTGGCGCGCTTCACCGCGGCAGCGCCCTCGGTGACGGTGCGGTCGCGCTCGGCCTCGTCGGACAGCTCCGAGATGCGCTCGTCGAGCTGCCGCAGCTCGTCGTCCTTGGCCTTGATCTGGCCGGTCAGCTCACGGAACTCGGTGTCCTCCTCCGGGAGGAGGTCCTCGCGGGCCTCCTCTTCGGCGAGGTCGGTGATGGCCTTGCGCTTGGCGAGGATGTCCTCGCGCTCGCGGGCGGTCTGCTCGCGTCGTGCGACCAGCCGCCGGAAGCGCTCGTCTGCGGGCATGGTGGTGCCCTGCCTTCCTGGCGATACGGATCATGACGGCGGCCAGTGCCAGGCCGTGATGAGCCGTCGAGCGCCAGTGCCAGGCGGGCGACAGCGACCGTGTGGTCCGAGCTGGACCACGGGAAACTCAGGTGGCGCCGAGGTCAGTCGGCGTCGTCGAGGTGGCGGCGCAGGTGCCGCTCGGCGGCGGCCTTCGCCTCGTCGGGCATCGCGGCCTGTGGGAGCAGGGACAGCGCGTGCCGGACGGCAGGGAGGCTCGCCGGGGAGCCGATGCGCGGCTCGTGGTGGGCGAACCGGTAGGAGTCAGCGGCTTCGGGGTCGCCGTCGGGGTCGACCCAGGCGTGCATGTAGCGGAGCACAACCTGGCTCCCGGCGGCCGCCGCGGTGGCCGCGCGCCGGTCCAGCGCGTCTGCGGTGACCCCAGCCGAGTGGGAGGGGATCTGCGCGGCGAGGCTCACGTCGACCTCGCCGTCGGCGATGGCGCGTGCCTCCGCCAGGGTGAGCCGACCGGGGACCTTGGGCTGCGGCTTCATCTGCCGGTGCAGGGCGAGGACGTTGTCCCGGGCGCGGGTGAGGCGCTCCAGGCCGACGCCGTCGGAGCGGAGTTCGGCCATCGCCGCCTCGGGGTCGAGGGCGGCGAGCATCTCCAGAGCATCGGAGGCGCTGTTGAGCTGCACCGAAGTGGCCGGGTTGGCACCGAAGTTCACGACGGAGACGTCGCCCTTGTGGAGGGAGACCTCCAGTAGCCGCCGCTGGGTGTAGTCCTCGTTCCATTCGTCGTTCTTGACCCGGAACCCGAAGGACATCTCGTCCATGTCGCGCCGGGTCATCTTCGGCATCAGCCGCTGCACGTCCGGATCGGAGGGCTCCAGTCCGGCCTCCACGTGCAGGCCGGTGGTGTCCGTGGACAGCTTCAGGGTGCCGCTCTTCGTACGGGCGAGGGGCATCCCGTCGTGGTTGATGAGCAGGTGGACGTCGGCACGGGCGCCGAGGGTGACGTCGAAGGCGGCCGGGTCGACCTCTTCGGACCAGCCGTACGGCGGCCCTCCGTACACGTCGTACGGCTTGTTGAACACGGACGCGTAGCCGGTGAGCAGCAGTTGCCCGCCCTGTGCGCGCAGCTCGAACTGGCCGGACGCGATGCCGCGGCGCTCCGGGGAGTCCCGTAGCTGTCGCCGGTCAACCATGGTGTCTCCCTGTCGTGATGAGGCGCAGCCCGGGGTCCTGTGGCGGCCTCTCGCCGCGGATCTGCGGGACGGTGATGTTCGAACCGGCCTGGATGGGAAGCGGCGTGTAGTCCGCGCCCTTGCCGTCGGGCAGCGGCGGCTCGTCTTCCTTGCTGCGGATCTCGTCGATGTTCGAGGAGCCGATGAGGCGCTGCTTCTCGTAGACGGAGTGCCGGGTGAGGATGTCCACCCGGATCAGGGCGTCCGCGTCGAACTTGATGTACTGGCCGCGCGGCAGCTGCCCGGAGAGGTGGTTCTCCAGCTTCACCAGGTAGGGCAGCAAGGCGTCCTGGATGAACTCGATCTGCCGCTGCTCCGGGCTGGAATACGTGTAGGAGCCGCCGGTCTCGCCGCCGATCTTCTCCGGCGGGATGCCGTAGATCGCGGCGACCTGGGTGGCCGTCAGCCGCTGCGTCTCGCAGAACTGCGCCTCGGCGACCGAGATCGTGATCGGCTTGTACTCCCAGTCCTTGCCGTACACGATCGGCTCCCGGGACCGGATCGAAGCGACCAGCCGCCTCTTGATGATCCCGGCCTGCTTCTGATCGACCGTCTGCTGGGTGTTCCGGAAGTGGCCGGGCGGCTGCCCGCCGGCCCGGAAGTAGTCGTCGACGAACTTCTGCGCGGCGAGGCCCGTCGACACGGTGACGGCGTACGCGGCGATCGGCGACAGGCCCCACACCCGGCCCGGCATCGTCATCCAGGGGATGTGCACGATGTCGTACGCGGGGATCTCGACACCGGCGTACGTCCACACCGGGTCGGTGAAGCTGCCGCGGGTGCCGAGCGGCATGGAGTCCTGCACGAACACGTCCGCCGGGTTCAGCCACTCGATGCGGGTCGGGAACTCCAGCCAGTCGCGCTCCATCACCAGACCGACGGCGTTGCCGCGGTACACCAGCGATGTCATCGCCCGCCACAACCAGTCGTCGACCGTGCCCTGCGACGACGGCTTCTGGAACAGGCTGGAGAGCGGCAGCTTCGTCGTCGACTCCCCCGTCCGCCGGTACTGCTTGATCGGCAGCGAAGACACCGACGAGGCAAGCAGGCGGCCTGCGGCGAAGACGGGCGTCAGGCGGAGCGCGCCGTGCTCGGAGACGGCGGCCGGGGCCGCCAGGTCGTCGACCGGCCACGGTACGTCCCCGGGTCCGAGGTCCCGCTGCTCGGCGGCGCGCGCGGCGCCGCTGGCTCCGCGGGTCCAGCCCCACCGGCGCAAGGGGTTACGCATGCGGCCCCCTCCAGGCGTCAGCGGACCGTCCGCAGCGGTCAGCGAGAGCGGTGGTCAGAAGATCGAGTCCAGGACGTCGTACTGCTGCTCGGCGAGCAGGAAGCTGCGGGCGACGTACACCCAGCGGGCCAGGGACATCGCGACGAGGGGACTGATCTCGACGTCCGAGGTGGCGGGCGCCCAGGCGATCGTGTCGCCCGACTGCTTGGTCTTGGCTCCGGCGACTGCGGTGTCGAGGTCCTCGGACGGCACGTAGCGGAAGCTCTGCTCGCGCACCCCTTCGAGGACCTGGCCGGCGGCGGCCGCCATCTCGATGGCCCCAGTGACGGCCAGGTCTCCGGCCTCCGGCGAATCCTTGTCCTCCGGCAACTGAAAACCCGCGGCCTTCAGCTCAGTTTCGAGGAAGGCGTGGGTGCCGCGGCCCATGGCGAGCGCGATCGGCCCCAGGGCGCCCCGAAGTTCGATGAGGCGGGGCAGCAGCCACTTGGTTCCGGACCGGTAGTCGGCGAGGTGGACGTGCCCGAGGCCGTCCTCCCGCACGCCGTAGACGCATACCGCCGCGTAGTCCCGCAGCGGGCTGATGTCGACGCCGAGGGCGACCCCGCCGGCCGAGGTGCGCGCGGACCGCTCGTCGGCCATCGTCGCCCACAGTCGGGGGTCGATGACGATGTTGCCCTGCGAACGGCGCGGCCAGATGCCGAGGATCTCGCGCGCGAAGCCCTTCGGCGACATGCCGCGGCGGTCGCGCAGCATCGCTTCCGGCGAGACCCGGCCGCCCCAGGCGGGGTTGGTCGCCGCCCATAGCCGCCGGTCGTCCAGGTCCACCTTCTCCAAGTGGTCGAGGTCGCCGTCGGCGCCCCAGTCCCGGTAGCCGAGCGAGTCGTCCCCTCCTGCTTCGGCTCGCGCGCGCAGCATGTACAGCACGTCCCCGGTATCACCGTCGAGCGGCGGCGACGACGTGTAGATGATCTGAGGGTTCGGGCGGGCCCGCATCGTCGGCATGAGCGCGTCCTGCTGGACCAGCGTGTACGCGAACGCCTCGTCGATGATGACGAGGTCCCCGGAGAAGCCTCGGCCGGACCCCTTCGACCTGGCGACGAACTTGATGCGGGCCTCGGTGTCGAGCCGCTCGAAGCCCTCTTCGCCGTTCGTGTTCGAGATCTTGATGCGTACGCCGTCGATCTCGTACAGGTTCTCGTTGTTGCCGACCTGCTTGCCGAGCTTCTTGATCAGCCGCCGGACGCGCCGGAACGCCTCCATGGCCGTCTTGTACTCGTGCGCCGACCAGAGGATGACGTCCTCGCCGAGCACCAAAAACCCGAGCAGGACGCGGATCTCCAGGATGCTGCCCTTGCCGTTCTGCCGGGCGACCAGTTCGGCGTACTCGAAGCACGCCCACTTGCCGTCCTCCCGGCAGGCCAGCAGCAGTTCGGCGGCATCGGCCTGCCACTGGTCCGCGATCAGGCCCGCGCGGGCCGCGAGGTCGCATGCCTCCGCGCCGAGTGAGTACGCGTACGGCGGGTGGACCTCAACCCTCGGCCTGGCGGCGGCGGTCAGCGATCCGCTTGGTGAGGTCCGCGACACCGACACCTCCCGCCGGGTCCGCCACGGGGGGTCCAGCGCCTACCTGACCCTGCCGGATCTCCGCCAACAGCAGCTTGAGAGCGCCAGATTGCTGCCGACTCTCCGCCAACAGCCGTAAAATATCAGCGAATTGCGCGACATCTGCCTTGACATCCCCTGAGGACTGCCGCAACATGGTGTTCAGAAGGTCGAGCCGGTCAGCGATCCGACAAGCCTCCTCCAGCAGCACCTGATGCGCCGGAGTCAGAGACCAGATCGCGAGGGACTCCCCCCACATCCGTCGGCCCCGCTCCCCCAGTCCGGGAGGCGCCTCCACGAAGATCACCGCCCTGAGAGACCCCTGGCCATCGTTGCGGGGGGATATTTTTTTGAGTTGGGCGCGGGGTCAGCCACCCCAAGATCAAAAAAAGATGATCTTGAAACCGCATTGATCAACTTGGGCGTTTGCCCAGTTCAGGGGCATGATCCACCCTGCGGGGCGCTCCGCGCCCTGGACAGGTCGGCTTGATCACCTGCAATTCGTGCAGGTCAGACCGGTGGTCAGGTTGATCCCGGGGTGTAGCACGGTGGTCGGGCGAGGCGGTGGTCAGAGGGCTGATGCCGGGACGGTGTGGTGGGGGCGGGGGCGCTGCGCGGCGCGGAGCCGGTTGTTCCGGGCGGTGTTGCAGCGCCGGTGAGCGAGTCGGCAGTTGCCCCGGTCGAGCGGTTCCCCGCCGAGCCAGAGCGGGCGGACGTGATCGACGGTGCGTGCCATCGGGTGGGTGCGTCCGGGCAGGACCTGGTCGACATAGCGGTGGCAGATCCAGCAGTGGGTCTCCTCGGCGAAGACCTGGTCCTGGAGGCGCAGCCAGGGGCGACCGCTGCGGGCCTGCCGGGTCCGGCGGGCGATCTCCTGCTCGGTGAGCTGGTGCATGCCGCCCTTTCAAAGCCACCTAGCGCCCGGCTATCCGTACGATCACGATCCATGGAACCTAGTGACTGGATCGCCCTCAGCGCCGCCCTCTCCGCCGGAGTGGTTGCGGTTTGGGTCCCGTGGTTGGCCTTCCGCTTCACGCTACGGCAGGAGCAGGTGAGATGGCTTCGCGAGGTCAGAGCCCAGCTGTACGTAGACCTCCTCACGGAGGCTTACGCAGAGCAGCAGTGGTTCGAGCATCAACTGCTTGCGGCCCGCAGCCCAGAAGTCAGCTCCCCCTTCACGGACCTCAGACTTGCCCCTATGGAGAGAGCCCGACTCGGTACGCGGGCCAACATCTACGGCAGCCGAATGGTGAACCGCAGCTTCAACCGGCTCTTCCAGGTCCACTTCTGGACCACGATCCGGTCTGGGGACGAGTACGAAGCTGAGCGCCTTCAGGCACGCGTCCGCATGGAGGGAGCCCTCTCTGAACTCCAGGCAGCAATTCGCCACGAGATCGGTACAGATCGCATGGGGTTGGACATTGCAGGAGGCCCGAGAGGTCCTGAACATCAGCGTCCGTAATCGTCTTGGCCGGTGCTCAGCGTTGCGCTGTGGCGTGAGGGGCCTGGAGACCTTGCCGACAGCGCTGCCACCGTCTCACAGAATGAGCGCGTACTGATCTTCTGTCAAGGACTACCTGATCAGAGGCCCTGACAGTTCAGGTGGTGGGGTGGCGAGACTCAGGGCCTCGCCAATGTCGGCCAGATCCCACAGCGCGAGAGCCTGTCCCCGGTTGGGGTTGGGGCGGGAGCCTGCCGGTGTGACGCCGCGGTGGCGCGCCCAGTCGCGGAACCGCTTGGGGCTGAGGCCCATGGAGTAAGCCGCCATGTCGGTCGCGACCAAGGGTCGGCCATCACTGCCCAGTGGGGTGTTCACGTGGCCAGTGTGCAGGGCGAGACCGCCGCGCCTACCCGTGCGGCGGTGGGGCTCATGTCAGAGTTCCGTTTCAAGCACCGAGGCCTCTTCAGGCTCGGCGGGCTCCAGCGGCCCCGTCCAAGAGCGTTCCGGAAACGCCTCTCCCCCATCCGCGTTCACCTCGCGCTGAGCCCGTTGCAGGTCCTCGATGCCGTCGGCACGACTCGCCCTCAGGGCGGACTCAATGACGAAGTGCCGCGCCCAGTCGTAGTCATCCGCCGTGAGCAGGGCGTGCGTCTTCGCCTCCACGTACCGCGGGGGTCCGCTGTAGTACCCCTGCACCGACGGCATGATGATCCTGAACCGCGCCAGGCTCGGATAGTCGATGCCAAGACTGGTGGCCCTCATTGCTTCCTGGGTCGCTTCGGCAATCTCGCTCAGTCTCGCCAGCCGTCCGTTCCGCGGAGCTTCACGACCATCGAGCTTTGGGCTGTCGCTCCAGCTCAAGGTCCGGCCGAAGGCGAATGGCCTCCACCTCGTTCCCGTGTTGCGACCGGAGTAGTGGGTGAGCAGCGCGTCTAGAGCCATCGACAGCCCTGCCGCCGCCATCGAGTAGTCGCCGACGTCGGCATGGGTCTGCGCCTCGCGCAGAAGGCGCGCGACGTCGGGCTGGGTGAGCAGATCGACCATGTCGATGGAGTCGAAGTCGACCCCGAAGATCTTCGGGGTGACCGTGGTGAAGAAGTCGTCCAGGGTGTGGCGGGCCTGCTCGATCTGGTGTTCTGACGGGAAGGTGCCGTTGTGCTTGAGCGCCACGCGAGCGTCGTTGAGACGCTTCATCGGGTCCTTCTTCGGCAGCTCGAACTTCGGCCTGATGAGGGCCCAGTAGGCGATGAAGTCCGGGGCCTTCGCGACGTCGATCTTCAGGTGCTGGACGATGGTGCCGAGGTAGTTCTCGACGGCGTCGTGGAAAGACGTGATGGCGCGGGAGCGGAGCGGGGCGGGTTGTCGACTCTGCTCGATGCCCTCGCGGTACAGGTAGCGGACGTAGGCGAGGCGCTGCACGACGTCCGGAGTCAGGCTGGCTGCCACGGTAACTCCCGAAATATTTAATGGTGTTGCGATTGTGGCGGTTCGCCGGGCTCCAGCGCATCTTCATATCCAGCGAGCAGTTCGGTGGGCGGGGCGCCGCGGCATCTCGCACCCGTGCCGCGGCGCCGTGCCGCTCAGCCGACTGCGGCGCCGATGGCGACGGCGGCCACGCTGACGGCGACGGCCGGCAGGCCGAGCACGGTGGCCTGCTGCTTGGCAACCTTGCTCAGCGCGACCTGGCCCACCACGGCGGCGATCATCACCAGGACGGCCTTCTGCTGCTTCGACATCTCTACTCACCTCCCTCCTCCGGGCATTGGCCGTCAGCATGACACGGGGGTCTGACAACGGCCGCCACCGTCATAGAGGTTGCCCTGACCTGCAAGGATGCGTTTCATTCGCGGACCGATGGACCCAGGGTGCACAGTGTGCGTCATGCGGTTCTACGTGATGAGTGGCCCCCACCAGGGCTCGACGGGCACATTGACCGAGGACGTGGGCGAGATCCAGCTCCCCCACCCGACCACCGTGGGGGTGCACTGCCGGTACAAGGTGAACACTCCCGATCCCCTGATCGAGCAGGAGGGCTTCGAGCCGGGCGTGCAGCTGCACTACGCCGGCGACATCGCCACGCCGCGGTAGGTGAGAGCGTCAGCCCCTCGCGCGGCGGAGGCCTGCGCGGGGGACTTTCTCGGGTCGTGCACTCGTCTGGGGGTGTACGAGTCGCCGGGGCGCGGAACGGGCGGGAGGCTGACGCCATGGCCACTCTGCGCGTTGTCGTCCACCCGCCCTCCGCGAGCGGTGGCCGCCGCGTACGGGCGGACGGCGAGATCCTGGGTACCGCCTTCTCACTGCACGACCTGGCCGTCTTCCTGGAGCGGGCCGGGCTGGAGGGCTGGGACGAACTTGACGTCGTGGCGGGCGGGGAGCAGGGGCTGATCGAGTGGCGCGGCGGCGGCCCGGACGTCTGGGAAGCCTGAGTACCTCGCGCGACGGGCCTGCCCGGCGAGCGGTCCGCAGCACCACGGCGCTACGGACCGCCTCTCACGAAGTGGGGAGACAGGGGCCACTCTTCAGGCTTGTGGCGGCCTTGCCGGGTGTTCCGGCTCCCTCCCCTTGGCGTCTCCCCTGACGGGAATCCTGTGCGCGGAGTCGGAGACCTTCGACCTGGGCGTGCTGGTCTCGCGCGCGGCGTGGTCAGCGTACGCCGACGAGCGGAAGGCGATGGCGGCGAAGACGACCTTCGAGTTGTCCGGCGGTCTCCGCTCGGTGCTCACGCCTGGGTCTGAGGGTGTGGCCCTGCTCTGCCTACTTCGGCGAGTCCGCCCCAGCGGGCTGGGCGGCGCCGAAGCGGAATCGATTGGACTCGCATCGGGTACCGGTCTCACGTCCTTCCGGTGAGGTCTCGCATGTAACCGGCGGGCGCTGTGACCCGTTGTCTCGATGTGGGTGTGAATACCGCTGGTTCAACGGTCTACCTGGTTGACGCTTCTGACCTGCGGTGTTTCATCTGTCTGGCACATGGCTGGATCAACTGCCCAGTCTGGTTCGTAGATTCGACCGGGCAGGCGGTATCTTGCCGAGTCTCAGGGGTCGGTCGCCTCGCGCCTGTTACGTAGAGGCACGAGACGCGGGCCTCTGCGGTGCGGGACGCCATCCCGCCCTGGAAGGCCTCCGGGCCGGAAAGGAGCCGATCTTGAAGCCGTTCCGATGGCTGAGGGATCGGTGGCAGGACCACGTACGACCACAGCTCTCCTCGGAGAGGTTGTCCGCGACCTGTGACCTGATCACGGTGGTCGTGGTGCTGTGGAAGTTGTGATCCTGATACGCGTGGGCCCCAGCTGAGACCATCAGCAAGGGCCCACGCAGCACCGCTGGGAGTCTCGCCTTCGGGGTCCTGTCCGGTCGAGTGACAGGGAAGGCGAGGCTCCTGGTCGCGCCGCTCCGTGCAGTGACAGTTGACACCACCCGGGGCGCCGCGAGCCGCCAGAGTGGTGACAATTGACACCACCCGGCGCTGCGGAGGATAGCAACTCCCCCACCATCCTGCGTACTCCTGCGCCCGCCCCCGCCGTTCCGACGCCCACGGGGCCGACGTCTTCCGAGGCCTCAGGCGTACTCGCGGTCCGGGAGTACGTGCCGAGACGCTTCGCCCGAACAGGCCGGTGTACGCCCCTCTGGCCATCCCCGAATTTCTAGGGCATTTCGCCGCGCACATGCCATGAAAATGCCACTTGAGAAACAAGAGCGGTCAATTTCGAAACTCTGATTGATCGCAGCGGCCGGTATTGGGCAATTCTAGATCTTGGGGCACAAGCGGCGGCCCAGTCACCCTAGGTTCACCCATGACGGCAACAGGCGTCATTCACCTTCCATGAGAACAGGAAGGGGGTGATGACCCATGCTTGATGATGATCAGCCGGACTGGGCCTTCTGCGCGTTTGTAGTGGCGCTACTACAGCTGCTCCTTGAGCTGTACATCGCAACGAAGCCGTAGCCCGACTGACCACCCGTCACTGCGGTCGAGGGTCGGCACTGTCGGCCCCCGGCCGCTCTTCTCTTCTGCGGGTCGCCATAGTGACTACCCACTCAAGCGCACCTATGGGTGCGCTCGATGTGACACGAGATTAGCGCCCAAAGTGCAGTCGCGCACCACTTTTCGCGCACAAAATCATGACCCATTAATTGTCAGCGTGATTGTCAGGGCTACCAAAGTTCTTCCAATCATGCCTGCGCCAAAGCGTCACACTAAGTCAGTGAGCATTTGCCAAAGGCATATGTTGAGTTGAGTGACGAGGTAGGGCCCCTTCACTGCTGCGCGCTTCGGCGGTAGGCGCGACGCCCGGCGAGGGACTGGTTGACCGTGGCGCCGTACCAGCGGTGCGCTCGGTCGGACTCGTCATCAGGGGCGGGCCAGCGGTCCCGCGCGCGGTCGGCGCGGATGGTGGCCGACGTGACGCCGGTGAGGTTCTCGATCTCGGCGGCGGTGTAGAGGCGGCGGGGTTCCAGCTCGGCACGGGGGCGCTCGATGTGCTCGGCGACGGCCTGGTCGACGAGCGCGGGGTCGAAGGTGAGGCGTCGGCCCTTCTTGCCGTTCGACGGGGGCCAGGCGGGGTGGCGGGCCCAGTGGTTGCGGACTGTGCTCTCGGCGCGGCCGTGGCGGGCGGCGATCTCGGCGTAGGTCTCGCCGTCGGGGGCTTCTACCATGGTGGTGTCCATCCCTTCATGGATGGTTGGTGACCGGCAGGGGTATTGCGCCGGGCGTTCGCGCCCGTGGGTTTCGACCCGGCCCCTGCCGGTCCGCGGGGAGGGCCCCGGTGGTTGCCGGGGCCCCTGTGTGGTCAGTCGCCGGTACGGCCCCGCAGGAGTGCGTCTTCCACTTCGTGCAGGGCGTCGTGGGCGGTCACGATGATGAGGCGGATCTCCAGGGCTACGACCTTCTCGTGGGTCACGGTGTAGCGGGTGAAGAGGTGCGCTGCGCCGAGCCAGTGGAGGGCGGCTCCCCAGACCCCGGCCTGGAGTTCTTCGTCGAGGGGCTCATCCTCGACCAGCTCGACGACGCGGGCGGCGGCATCGGTCATCTCCTGGCCGTGGAGGACACCGTCCTCGAAGTCGGGAAGGGTGATCGGGATGGGCAGGAGGGTGCAGACCCGGCGCAGCAGGGCGTAGACGGCGAGGAGAGTGACGCCGAGGTTCTGGGTCTCCCGCTCGAACTCGTCGGACATGATGTCCGTCCCTTCTTTTCGTGATGGTTGGTCAGGGATTTGGGGATTGCGGCCCCTCATTCCCTTATGCCTCTATCATCCTCCTTGACGCTTCGATTTACAACACTCGTGCGCGCAGAATCGGCCCCGGTTCCGCACGTCAGCCGGGGCCGTTCTCGCTGCTCAGCGTAGCTTCCACCCCGACAGTCGGCCGTCTCGTCCCACCTCGGCGGACAGCTGCTTACCGGGCAGCCGGTCGAGGGGGACGCCGACCGCCACGGCGATGTCGGCGGCGCGGTAGCGCTCCGGGGCCGCGCGCTCCTCGGGCGGGACGTCGGCCACGATCTCGGCCATATCGCCCACCAGCAGCAGGACACGGACGTGGACGGGTTCCATGGTCATGACGTCGGCTCCTCGGGATTGCTGAACATCAACAGCGGTCGTGGAGAGCAGGATCGAGGCCAACCGCCGTTCGCGCTCCGCCAGGCGCGCCGCGGCGTCCTGCTCGCCCGGACCCGCCTCGTACAGGACCCGGTGGACGATACGGTCCCGGGCGGCCGGATGGACGCCTTCGTCCTCCATCGCGGTGTGGAGAGCGGCGAGGACGCCGCGCAGCCATTCGACATGAGCCCGGTACGAGGGGTCCTGGTGGTACGCCGCCCCCGCCAGCCCTCGACTCCGGAGGTAGGCGTCCAGCGTCCGGTCGACGAATTCTCGCGCGCCGCTCACGACGGCGCTCCAGGGTGACGAGCCGGGGGCATGACGATGTCCAGGTAGGCGCGGGTACCGTCGCTTCCTCGCATGGGACGGTACGAGGCAGGGCCGCAGTGTGCCGCCTCCTGGAGAGCGGCGACCAGCTGGCGTACGGCGATGTCGGCACCCATGAGCCGGACCTGGACCGGGCTCGGGCCGGAGCTGTCGTCAGCTTCCGGGACCGCGGGGGTGCGGTCATTCCTGACGGTCGTGCGGCGGGTATCGCGGTAGGCGGACTCGTGGGGCATCGTCCTCTCCTTCGGGTAGGTCAGCGTCGTTCGAGGTCGGTCGTCACGATCACGCAGCGGCTGGGCTGGCTCGGCTCGGTCAGCCAGCCGAAGCCCGGCATGGCGCACATGATCTCGGCGGGATGCAGGTCGACGTAGTCGTAGGCGCCCGCCAGTAGGGTCCGGTGCGGCTCGCACACCAGGCTGAAGTGGCCGCGCGGAGCGAGAAGCCATGCGATGTGCCAATCGGCGAGGTTCGGACAGGGCGGCTCAGACGGCCAGGTCCGGGCTCGGCAGTGCAGGTCGCCGTCCGGCGGGTACGGCTCCCGGACGGGTGTCCTCACCGGTGGTCCGCCGGCATATCGTCCGGCACGGCCAGGACCTCGCCGAGTTCGACGAGTCGCGAGTCCCACCAGCGCGCGACCGACGTTCCGAGGGGCGGCGGGCCTGCGGTGGTCCACCGCCCGAGCAGGCCGGCGACTGCGGCATGGAATTCCTCATGGGCGTTGACCGAGCGGAGCAGCAGCTCGCGCTCGGTCTGGGCGGCTGCCAAGCTCGATCGGAGGTCGGCCTGCTCGGCGTCGATGAGCCTTGCGACGGCGTCGGCGGCTGCTGCTGCCTCGCTGAGATTCATGCGGACAGGACGGCCCTGCTCGGCCAGCGTGATCGCGTTGGGTCCGAGCCGAAGCAGGACCTCGTTGCGGATCGTCGCGGCGTACCGGGCGCGGCGCTCGATCTGCTCGTCGGGGGCGTTGGGTTCGGTGGTCACGGTTCTCCGATCGGTGACAGCACGGGCTTCGGAGTGACGTCGAGCTGCTCGTCGCAGTCGAGGCACAGGTGGGCGAGCAGCTCGTCGTCGACGACACTGCGGAACTCGACCGGCCTGCGATGACGGCAGGCGCCGCGCATCCACGTCACTGGCCCGCCGAGGTCACTCACGTCGATCCACTCGAACCGGGGGTCGTCCGGCGCGGTCACCTCATCGCCCCTTCGCCGGCGGGATGACGAGGCCGAGGGCGACGACGCCGGACCTGACAAGCCGGAGCGCGAGGGAGCGTGTCGCGCCGACGGGGTGGCGCGCGTACCCGGCGCAGATCGCCGGCGCCGGGGTGCCGATCGTGTTGTGGCAGACGATGTGCCCTTCGGCATCGATGGCGGCCTGGGGTGAGCTGCTCAAGGCGGCCCGGTGCCAGATGGGCCAGGTTGCCGGGCCGGTAGATGCAGGTGTCGCACAGGTCGGCGCACTGGCGTACGACACCGGCATCGGGGTCGACGACGGGAGGCGCGGTCACAGTCGGCCTCCGGTCTCGTGCTGGGAGATGTGAGAGCGCGCGGCGGCCATGCACGCCTCCCAGCCTGCACGGTCGAGAACCGCCGAGCGGGCGACGAGCAGGGGCACCATGCCGCTGCCGCACGGTCGGCACACTGCGCTCCAGGCACGGCCGGAAGGGATGGTGCTGAAGCCGACCGGCGGGAAGGACGCGGGACGGACCTGGAGGGGCGCGGTCATCCGGCTGTCTCGGCTTCTGCCCATGCGTCGACGGCGCTGCGGACGCCATCGGCGGGATGCCAGTAGGGGGCGTGTCCTTCGGGGAGCGGCTCGCCAGTCAGGAGCGCCCGCACGGTAGTGACCACTGCGGCGGGGTCCGAGTACCGGCCGAGTTTGGGCAGGAACTCTGGGTCCTGGACCAGGTGGCCGTTGTGCTTACGGGCGGCCCACTGCCAGTGCTCGGCTGGGTGGTCCCAGATCAGCGCGATGCCGTACGGGTGCCTCCTGGTGTCGACGGCGGGGTGGTCGTCGGTCCAGGCGAGATAGGCGTCGAGCATGCAGGCGATGCCGAACAGGTCGTCATCGCGGTACCTGTCCAGTTCACTGTCCGAGGTGTACGCCTCGGACGGCTCCAGCCCTGCGGCGGTGAGAGCGTCGACGACGGCCTGGATGTACGGATCGTGTGGGAGAGGCGGGCTCATGGGTCTATCAACTCCACTTCGAACAGTGCTTCTTGATGCTTACGAGGTACCGGTGCGCGGAGCGGGGTGTTGTCGTCTGGCGCCGTGTCCGGCTGGAGGAGGCGATGTCCGGGTAGGAGCGGTAGTTCACGATTCGCCTCCGACGCGTTGGAACACCCAGTTCCCAGGACCACGACGGATGGCCCGGAACCGTCCGGCACCGTCGTCGGGCGGCCCCCACCGGCGGGCGCAGTGGCGGTGCAACTCGCACTGCATCAGGGCGTCGTCGAGGCGTTCCCGCAGCGGGTGGCGGATCGTGAAGCCGTCCGCGTCGAACTGGACGATGTGCTCGATCTCGCGTTCGCGGAGGATATGGGCGACGGCGTCCGGGCGGGGGCACGCGGCCGCAGTGCAGATGAGGGTCCCGACGGCGGCCTGCCTCTGGAGGGTCTCGCCGCAGCCCATCGGGCAGTTCCCGGCGACCGGCAGGTGCCCGGTCACCGGTCGGCCCTCCAGATCACGACGGGCTTCGAGCGGTAGCCCTCGGCGACCTTGACGATCCCCGGGTTGATCCACATGACGGTCTTCATCGGGAGGTCGAGCATCCGCAGCTCGAAGCCTGCGCGGGTAGCGGCGTCCGCGAGCACGGCGTCCGGACCGTAGTCGACGAGGATCGAGCGCATGTACGAGCCGAAGTCCGGGTCGTCCGGCCGCCAGTCGTACTTGGCGACGTGCTTCTCGATCTCGTCGACGAGGGCGTCCCGGAAGGCCGCGATCTGGGCCTGGGTCCGCTGCCGCCGCACGAGGGCGGAGACGGTGTCGGCGAGTGCGTCCGACCCGGCGGCGCCGGTGTCGTGGCGGGCGGGGACGGAGAGTTTCGCCGCCCACCAGTCGGCGGCGGCCCGAGATTCGGGTCGGGCGCTCAAGGCCGAGCCTCCGCTATCTGGTTGGCCTGCTGGGCTTCGATGAGGATGTCAGCCATGGCCCGGATGGCGCCGCGCGCCGCCGCGGTGTTGGCGGACGGGGTGTCGGGGCCGTTGCGGGTGGCGCGCAGGGTGGCGAGCGCCTGACGCAGCGGCTCGTCGAGGTGGAGCACGAGGGTGTCGCCCTGTCGCACCTCCTCCGGCGCGGACGGCGCGGCCTTCTGTGCGGCGGCCGCCGCCGCGGCGGCGAGCTGGCGCTGCTCCGTCTCGATCTCGTCGATGTCCCGGAGGACGGTGTCCTTGCCGACACCGAGCCGAGCACCGATCTTGCGGGCGCTGATGCCGGGCTCCTGGCGGCGCAGTTGCTCGACCATGGCGCGTCGAGCGGCGATGGTGAGTGGCGCGGGCATGTTCACTGTCTGGCTCCAGGTGTCGTGGTGGCGTGCGCCGTGTCGTGCGCCGTCTTCTCGGCGGGGCACCAGTCGCCTGCGCTGTCGCTGCGCCAGCCGTCGCGGTGGTGCGCCAGGTGGCGTGCGTGGTCGGCGTTGTGGGTGCCCTCGACGGTCTGCTTGGCGCGACAGCCGCGCCGGTCGCAGAAGAGGGTGTGGGCGTAGCCGATGGCCATCAGGAACCTCCGTCGGTGGTCTCGTGCCACGTCCCGTGGGCCCAGTCCTCGATGCCGAATCCGGTCACGCTTCCGCCGGCGGTCGGGTGGGAGAGGTAGCCGACGGCCCGGATCTGTCCGTCCCACGGGGCGTGGGCGACGGCGAGGCACTGGAACTGCCACCGGCCGCGCCGGTACGTTCGGCGGGCCCTGAAGAAGTCGGTCGTGGAGTCGCCCGGAGACAGCCAGCCCGCGATCCTGTCGCGCGCCTCCGGATCGAAGAGCAGGGCCACAGGCCTTCCTTCCTCGGCGACGGCGCCCACCATGAGGACGGGTTCCTCCTCCAGGGCGGGCTCGATGGCGACGTCGTACCGGGATACGACCAGCGGGTCGGCGCGGAGCCGGTCGATCTCGGCGAGTAGCTCGGGGACGGCCGCGCGGGCGGCGGCGGTGAAGTCGGCCAGGGCGAGGCCGTAGTCCGGGAGGGTCGCGACAAGCCCGGCCTCGGGGTGGTCGGTCGCGTACAGCACTCGCCACGTGCCGTCATCGGCGGGCTCGACCGTCCAGGGAGGCTCGTATCCGGTCGGGACGGAGGCGCGGATCTGGTGCTCCCGCTCGGGCGGCAGGGCGCCGGTCACCGTGCTTCTCCGTTCTGCCCGAGCAGCGTGGCGACCTCCGACCAGCGGTACGCCGCGCCTCGTAGGAGCACGCGGTCCTGGTCCATGACTCGGGTCGCCTGTTCCCAGAGGTCCGCGTCCAGCCACGATTCGATCTCGTCCTGGATCAGCTGGTCGAGGAGGGCGGGCTCCAGGGCGTCCAGTTCCCAGCTGCTCCGGCCGTGCTCGCGGACGTACGCCCCGGCACGGGAGTCGGTGAGTTTGGCGGGGTTGGGAGGCGGGGCGTACTCGCGGACCTGGCTCATGTTCAGGGCGATGCGGCGGACGGTCACGTTGGCCTCGAAGAGGCGCATGCGCTCTTCGATGTCCCTGGTCATGTCCACTCCCGACGGATCGTGGTCACCCAGGTGGATGATGATCGGCTGCTGCCTGGCCTGCTGGTACTCGATCATCCGCTGTGCTGCGCCTCGCAGTTCGGACTGGGAGGTGTAGCCGCGGCAGGAGAAGTAGTCCACGTCGTTGCGCTCGCAGACCCCGGCGATCACGCCGACGAGGGCGTCCTTCTCGATCCAGACCTCGACGCGGTGAGGCTGGTCCGCCCAGCGCTCGGTGCGGTAGCTGGACGCGGCAGACCGGATGATCGAGTGGGGGCTGTGCCAGTGCGGCAGGCTACGCAGGTTCCGGGTGCGGTCGACGATGTAGTCCCAGTCGAGCAGACCGGCGAGTCGGGCATCGCTGACGACGGACCCGAGGCGCTTGTACTCGGACTGCTTGTTGGGAATCAGGTCCCGCGCGACGAACTGGTAGTAGAGCTGCCGCAGGGTCAAGTCGAAGCCCTGGTCGGCGTACGCCCGGCAGATCTGGTCAGCCTGCGTGATCAGGGCCATGCTCGCCGGGCTGAAGGCGCGCTCGATGTAGGCCTGTCGGGGCATCAGGTGTCACCGCTCTTACGTCGAGGCGTGTAGACCCCGGCGGCCTCCTGCCAGGCGTGGTAGTCGGCGAGGGGCATACCGCCCTCGTCGTGGGAGTTGTCGTTCAGCGCGGTCGCCGCGGCGAGGGCGAGCGTGGCGTGGGCTTCCGCAGCGGCGAGGATGGCGGCCACGTCGGAGCCCTCCTGGTGGCCGTCGCGGACTTCGCGCAGCAGCAGTTCGGCGGTCCGGTAGTGCTCAGGGCCGGTCGGCATCGGTGTTCTCCTTCGAGGTGAGCCCAGCCGCCCAGTCGCCGAGCAGGGCAAAGTCGTCGTCGGTCAGGCCGCGGGCGGGGTCGATCCAGTGCAGGAGCGCGGGCCCGTCGTGGTGCCGGGCGACGTACTGGCGGTCGATGTCGTCGACCTGGTCGTCGACCCAGGCGAACGGGCGGCCCCTGGCCCACTGGACGACCGTCCAGGTCTTCACGTACGTGCCGTCCGGGCGAAGTACGGTCTGGTCCTCGAACTCGATGACGGGCAGGTTCTGCTCGCGGGGCAGGCCGATACGCCAGCCGATCCACTCGTTGGCGTCGTGCTCCCACGTCGTCGCCCAGACCAGGTCGAAGGGCAAGGTGAGGAGCGCGGCGCCGTGAGCCGGGTTGAGCCAGACCCTCAGAGGCTTGATCCGGTGCTCAGGTGTCCCAGCGTGCTGGGCGATCCAGCCGTCCGGCTTCATCCGATGCGTCTGATATCCGACCGGGCGGCGGTGCGGCGGCGCGGCGAAGGGATTCAGCGGGCCGTCCACATCGAGAAGCAGCAGAGGCCTGGCAGCGGTCACGACTCCTCGCCGTCCTGCGTCGCCCCCGGGGAGGTGCAGCGCGGCGCGCCGCGGCACGGGGCGAAGCCGTCGTGCTGGGAGCACTGGAGCTGCGTCGGGTAGAGGTCGCCGCCCTTGGCCGGGTTCACGTAGTCGGCACCGTCGGGCTGGCCCTTCACGTAGTCGGTCGTCACGGAGCTGCCGGGGATGTCGGCGCCGTCGACGCGCTCGCGGAGGTCGCGCACGGCCTCGGCCTGGCCGCCGATGGCCTGCTGGTAGCGCAGGTAGGTGTCCTCGGCCAGGACCTGCTGGAGGTACTGGTCGACCTCGGCGGGGGTCGCGTGGAACGGGCTGGGTAGCGCGTCCGCAGGCAGTGGGGTACGCGCCGTGGCGGCGCGGGTCACCCACGAGGCGATGACCGCGACGGTGGCCCACTCCCAGCGGGACAGCCAGTCGATGATCAGGGACTCGTACGCGCCGAGGTCGACGTCGGCGGCGGTCAGCGTGTCGCGCAGGAGCGTGGCCTGCTCGCTGAACTCGCGGAAGCCCTCGGGCCGGACGTGCACCGGACCGGTCGGCAGGACGGGTCCGGTCTGCTCGTCCAGGTTCTCCGGTATCGGGACCGGGGTGGTCGGATGGGTCATCGGAGGTCTTCCTGAGTGTCTCGGGGGTGGGGTGCACCGTCGTCCTTGCCGGGCCAGTCGTGACCGAGGGGCTTCAAGCACCAGCAGCGGCGGTCGTCGTACGTGCTGAGCGTCATCGGGCGGGCGGCGGCGGCCGGCTCCCGGTTGTCGTTGAAGCGGCGGCGGCGCCACTTCGCGGCGGACGACTGCGCGGCTGCCATAGCGGCGCGCTCTCGCTTGGGGTCGGCCATGTCAGGGGGTGGTGCGCTTGCTGGTGTCGACGCCGAGCGGGCTCGATGCCGCGTGGGCGTGGTCGAGGGCCCTGGCGAGCAGATCGGCGGCCTGAACCGCCGTGCGCACGGCGTTGGCCACGTGCCGGATGGCCCGGTCGGGGTCGCCGCCGCCGTCGATGGTGAGCAGGCCGCGCCCGTGGGTGTTCTGGACGGGCAACAGGGTCTGCTCGATGGCCTGCGGAAGCATCCGCGCGAGGCGGGCGAGGCTGCCGAGCACCTGGTAGGCGTGCGGGGCGTACTTCCAGTCGTCGCTGGTTTCGATCGTGGCGTGGTTGAGGGAGCGGACGGTGTCGGCGGCCTGGGAGGCGGTGCGGGCGGGATTCACGGCTGGTCATCCTTCGGGACGGGCGGGGAGCTGTTCGAGGTCGATGACCGCGCGCTGCCTCGCGGCGTGCTCCTCAGTGAGGCGCGGGCGGGCAGCGGCGCGCAGGGGCTTCTTCAAGAGGACGGGCGTGTCGAGCCGGATACCGAGAACGCTGCCGTCGGGGCCGTACGCGACGTGGTAGCCGGACGGGGTGATGTACCAGGCGTCGTAGGCCTCGGCCGGTAGACCGGCTCGGGAGGCCGTGAGGGCAACAAGTCTGGCCACAGCGGCGGGTGGGGCCGCACGGTAGCGGTCCATCGTGCCGTTCAGCATGGGGCAGACGGCGACGGCGTAGTCCAGGCACGCCGGGTGCATGCCGGGCTCGTCGACGTACCCGACGGCGAGGTCGGCGGGGCGCACGACGAGGCCGATCCGGCGGCCGAGCGGCTGGCGGCAGAACTGGCACAGGCGGTGCACGACGCACTGGACGCGGCGGACGGGAAAGTTGACCCCGAAGTACGGTCGGCCATCGAACCAGCCGGTGATCCACGGAACGGTCAGCCCGCCATGGCGCGGCAGTGCTGCGGCGCGGGCGGGCGGGCGGACCGCTCGGGAGCGGCGGGCTTGCGGCATGTCAATCCTCGGAGGGCTGCGGGCGGTGGGCCCGGTGGCCGGAAGCGGGTCAGGCGCTGTGTGCGGTCGTGTGTCCGGCTACCGAGGGCGAGGGGTCAGCGGCCAGCGATGCCACGCAGGGCTTCGACGGCGTCCTCTGCGGAGTAGTAGAAGAGGTTGGCGTATTCGAGGCCGAGGGCGTCTTGCGCGATGTCCTCGACATCGCGAGCGTCGCCGTCCTTGAAGCCGCGGGAGCCACGCAGCGTCCATCCCGTCACGTGCGCGGCCCACCCCGCCACGCACATCGTGGTCCCGCAACCGGGCTCCTCGCTCGGGAGAAGGCTCGCGTCACCGTTGGCCTGCCAGTGCCATGAGTGCATGGAGAAGTTCTGCGGGCGGGCTTCGATCGCGTCGAGGACGGCCGCTGCTACTGCGGCGGGCGTGGACGGTGGCGGTTTGAGGTTGCCGGACATACTCAACTCCCAGATTTTGATGGGTGTCTGAGTGGCGCCGACGGGACTCGAACCCGCGACCTCGTGGCTTATAAGACCAGTGCTCTACCAACTGAGCTACGGCGCTTCGATGTTGAGTTGTGGGGTGGGCCGCGCCCCGCTGGGCGGGGGAAAGTTGCGGGGCGCGGCCCCGGATGGCGGGCCGCCCCAGGGGGAAGGATGGGCGGCCCGCCGGTCAGGTGAAGCAGGTGAAGTCGAAGGTGACGTCGTTCCCGCTTCGGTCGGTGACCGCGATGTCCCAGGCCTCGCCGCGCTCGCCGAGGCGGTTGACGATCCGGCCGATGCGCTCGATGCCTCGCGCGGGCAGCGTGCGGGTGCGGGTGCCATCCTGATCGGTGTAGGTGAGGGTGAAGACCTTGATGAACCGGCCGGTGCGCCGGTCGCGGCGGCGGACCTCGTGGCGAACCGGGAGGCTTCTGGCGGTCATGGGGTTCCTTCCGAGCGACGCGGCTGGATGGGTGCTGGGTGGTGGGCGGGCCCCCGGGGGGGTAGGGCCCGCCCACCGGTCTGGTGGTCAGGGCCGGGTGAGCAGCATCAGCCGCTTGTGGGCCCTGGACTTGAGGTCGTCGTCGGCGCCCTCGAAGGCGGCGGTGGCGCGGGCGATTTCCTCGGTCATGGTCTTGCCGGGGCGGCGCGGGGCGACGTGGTCGAGGTAGCTGGTGATGGCCCGCTCGGCGGCGTAGGCGCTCCGGCCGACGCGCGCGGTCTCGGTGCGGAACTCGGAGTCGAGGGCGCCCAGTCGGGTGGCGAAGTTGGTCTTCTTCGCGTTGGTGGCGTCCTCCTCCAGCGGCCAGAGGTCGGCGATCGCCTTGTGGAAGTCGGTGACGGCGATGTCCGTGCGGGCGAGCGCGGTCTCCTCGGCGGCGAAGGCCTCGAAGTACTGGAAGGACAGGCCGAGGGTGCGGCGGGCTTCCTTGATCT
Source organism: Streptomyces sp. NPDC091281 (assembly GCF_044757425.1). Lineage (NCBI taxonomy): Bacteria > Bacillati > Actinomycetota > Actinomycetes > Kitasatosporales > Streptomycetaceae > Streptomyces > Streptomyces sp. NPDC091281. The sequence goes on from NZ_JBIVUY010000017.1 coordinate 103,669, forward strand.
GGTCGGTGGCCCCGGCGGTGTGCCGGACGGCCCAGCGGGTGACGGAGTCGCGGACCGCGAAGCGCTCTGTGTTGGCGCAGACGGGCCGCCAGGGGGTGACCATGCACTGGAACGTGCCGCGCCCCGTGTGGTCGTTGATGACGACGACGTACGGGACGATGAGGTCGTTGATGCCATGCGCGTCGATGGTGACCGTGTCGGGCAGACGGATGGCGATGAACACCCGGCGCCCGCCCTTGATGAGCCCGGCGGACTCCCAGACGACGTCGTACCGGCCGACGAGTTCCTGGAGGAACTCGAAGCCCTGCCGGTTCTGGATGGGCTGGTAGCGCTTCCCGACGATGCCGAGGGCGGCGCCCGTGTCCTTTCGGACGGTATGGAACTGGTCGGGCTGCTGGCGGAGTTGACCGTCCCACTGGTAGAAGGCCGGGACCGTGGTGACGTCGAAGTCGAGGCCGCCGAGCTGGAGCACGTCGTCGATGTCGCTGGTGCCGCCGGGGATGATCTGGCCGAGGCCGTGCCAGGCAGGGGACGTGGTGTAGAGCGCGATGGTGCCGTCCGCGCGGGCGTCGAGGCCGTGCTGAGCGATGATGCCGCTGACCTCGCCGAGGGCGTTGCGGGTGACGGTGAAGATCTCGCCCCGGTCGTATCCGACGAGGACCTCGAACCGGCCGCCGCCGAGGGGGCGGATCTCGCCTCGGTCGATGCGGGCTTGGAAGGCTCTCTCGCGGCCTCGGGCGGACTCGATCTGGCTGGTCTTCTCGGCGGCGAACGCGGTGTTGACGTCGGTGATGCTCATGGCCCCCTCCGGGGTGGGCTGGACGGCTCAGCCGCAGGCGGCGGAGCGGGTGAGGGACTCGCGGCGGACGTGGAACGGGCCGGGCAGCTCGCTCCAGGGGTCGATGAGGGCGAAGCGGACGTTCGGCAGGCCGAGGCGGTCGGCCGCGTCACAGATGCCGCAGGTGCAGGGGACCGCCAGCCAGGCGGTTCCGTGGAGGCTGGTCAGGGAGCCGTGGTAGATGACGATGGCGCCGGGCTCGATGAGGTCGACGGAGCGGAGCAGCGTGTCGGACATTGCTTGTCTCGCCCTTCACGGGTGGCTGCGGACGGGGCCGCCTGTGGGCTTCCACCGCATGGAGTCGATGCTGCTGATCCAGCCGGTCGAGGCGGGGCGCGTCTCGACCTGGCAGGCCGGGCGGGGGGCGGGTGCCGCGACGGCGGCTCCGTACCGGGCCCATGCGTCGTTGAGGACATGGGTCTCGGAAGGCAGGTAGGCCTTGACGCGGCGGAAGCGGCCGTTGATCCAGCGGAACGCGGTGCCGGGCTCGCACCGGTAGGTCTCGCGGTAGATCGTGGCGGCGACACGGCCGAGGGGGCTGCCGTAGCGCCAGTCGGCCGGGAGGCCCCGGCGCACGAGGTACTCGGCGACGGTGGTCCTGCGGCTGATCAGTGCGGTCATCGTGCACCCCCTTCGCGGTTCGAGGACCGGAGCCGATCCTCATGTCAAAAATTGTATAAGAAAGTGCGACCCGACACAACGCCTTAGTCGCACTTTCTTTGACAACTCCCGTCCCATCCACTGACCTTGATCGTCAGCCGGTCAGGCGCCCGCCCGTCGTGTTCGTGGTCAGCAGGTACAGGCGCGTGCCCTCGTAACGGGCCGGGGCTCCTGTATCGCCGTCGTCGCAGGCGTCGTTGATGCACCACCCGCGCGGCCGGTCGTCGTCCGCACGGCCGTACACCGTCCGCTCCCCGCACGACAGGCACAGCGCATGCCGGAAGTGCACCGACGGCCCGCGCAGCCCCAGTACGGTCAGCACCGTGCCGTGCCAGCGCGACACCGTCCGAGAGACCTCCGGCACCCTGCCCGCGGTCTCGGCGCCCGGCGGGATCGCCTTCAGTGCCCGGTGCCAGGGCTGGGTGTGCGTGGACCGGCGAAGCTCGGCGTCGAGCTGCACCGCCTCCGCCTTGATGCGCTGCGACCAGGACGCCGCCTCCAGCGACATCGGCGGCCTCGACCCGGGTGGGGCGTGCCCGCCTTCAGGCGCCGGCCGCGTGCGCAGCGGAAGGTGGTCCAGCCGGTCCAACAGCCCCGGGCCGCCGTCGCCGGGGTGCTGCTCGTCGCCGCGGTAGCGATCCACGAGGTCGGCGATGAGTTCGTCAAGCGTCACGGCCCGTGTCCTTCCCGGCCCATCGCACGTCCCGGACGGAGTGGTCGAGGACGGCCACGCCGAACTGGCGGCGCGGCAAAGCTACTCGGGCCCGCGGGTACGTACGAAAGCGCGTCAGGTCGAAGGTGCAGACGGCGTCCGCACCACGGCCGTCGGGATCTGGCTCGTAGCGGACCGGCCACCGGGCGACCATGCGCCGGGCGTACCAGCGTCGAGCGTGACGCTTCTTCCATATCTGCCACGTCGACGCTGGCACCTCGTACGGAACCCGGGTGCTCGTGGTGAGCCGCTCGGGCGGCAGCTCGTCGGTGAGGACCCGGGCCTTGAGCTGCAAGAGGGCACGGCCGAAGAGGGCCTCCGAACGCGCGGCGACATCCAGGTCGACGAGAAGGTCTTCGTCGACTGCGAACTGGAGCGTGTACTGCCGGAAGGCGAGCGTGACCTGCCGTTCGTCGAACACCTCTACGCCTTCCCGTGGTTGAGGAGCCGCTCGGCGGCCGTCCAGAGCCCGCAGGGCCAGGCGACGAGGGTGCCGTGGACGGAGCAGGCCGCGCAGAGCGCGCCGGGCATGGTGGGGTCGGCGTGAGGCTGGGGCCTGTGCTGATCCCGGAAGATGCCCAACTCCTGGCGCAGGCGTGTGACTTCGTTGCATGCCCGCATGCCCGCCAGGAGGGAGTTGCGCATGCTCTCCATCAGGGCTGCGGCCTGTGCCTTGTCAGGCGGGTTGCCGGTGGGCCGGGTGGAGAACTGAAGCAGCGCCACGGCGGCTGACGTGATGGTGCTCTGGACGGCGTCCAGGTCGAACGACGCTCGGTCAGCTTCAGGGAAGAGCTGGTCAGGCATGGGTGGTCTCCGGATCGCGAAAGGTCGTACCGCGCTTGGGGTTCTTGGGGCGCTCGATCTCGAAGGAGACGACGACCTCGTCGTCGCTGGCCATGATGTGGATGTCCCCGGCGCGGCCACCGCGAGAGGCTCGCTGAGCACGTTCGGTCTTGGCCACGGCTACGGTCTTCTCGACTTCGGTGTGGTGGGCGGGGCTCTTGAGCACCCACTCGTATCGGTCGATGGTGACGAGTCGGTGCTCAGCTTCCACAGGTCTGCTCCCCTGTTTGATGGGCCAACTGTTCGTAGAGGGAGCGCCTGCTCAGCCTGTCCTCGATGTGCCAGTCTTCGCCGCGCCCGGGTTCGCGGTCGCCGTTGATGGCACGGGCGACGTCGATGGCGAGGACGTCGTACATGCCGGATGCGGCGACCAGCCGGGCCTGCTGATCCAGCCACTGCGCGAGCGGCTCGGGCAGCCGCAGCAGGGCGCGGATGAACGCCAGGAGGTCGCGGTTGTCGCTGTCGACAAGGCCTTTCAGGTCGCTGCCGTCATGCAGGCGCGCGATCGCCGAGCACAGCTCGCGTTCGAGGTCGGTGGTGCTCATCGCTCACCGCCGGCGGCGTCGAGCCACTGTGGGGCGGGGGCGACCAGCAGGACGGCCGTGCGCACGCGGGACGCGGCGTACTCCGGGTTCTCGGGGTCGACGTACAGGTTCCCCTGCTCGTTACGCCGGAAGGAGGTGTAGCGGATGACGATTCCGTAGGCGGAGTCCTCGATGACGATGTCCGAGTCGAGGGGCACGTCGCTGGGGGTGATCCCGTTGGCGCGGAGCCATGCCTGAACCGCCTCCAGACCGCCGGGCACGCTGATCACAGTGTCCCGGAGGGCGCGGCAGTCGATCACGTGGCGCTGGGTCATGGCCGGGTCACCTCCAGACGGCGGCGCCCACCGCGGTCCTGCTGCGAGGCGTGTACGTGGTAACCGGCGGCGCGCAAGTTGCCGGTGATGGTGGCGAGGTGGTCGGCCTCGCCGGGGCCGTCCCAGAAGACGTGCACCTGGCGGCGACCCGCCTGGACGACGCGGACACCTGGGTCCCAGTCGCCGTCGACGAATTCGGAGTGCTCGTGGCCCGCCTCGACGAGAAGGCGGTTGACACTGTCGGCTCTGATCAGGCGTGCCATCAGACCTCCGTCTCGTGCAGCAGCTCGTCGAGACTGATGCCGCGGGCCAGCGCCACCAGGACGCGACCGTGCGTCGCCCGGACGTGACCGGTGAGTTCGCTGCTGAGGAGCTGCGGGGCGCCGGTGCAGTACGGGCACCCCTGTCGGTCCGGCAGGCCGTCCGGCTCTTCGTGCTCACTGCTCTGGTGCTTCGCCACCCCGGGGGTGGTCTGGTCCCGCCGGGTGTCCGGGGCGACGTGCGCTCGGAGGGAACGGCACATTGGTTCACGACCGGGGACCAAGAGGTGCGGCATCCGGCACTCGGGGCAGTAGGGGCGTGCGTTCGTGCACGTTGCGTCCGAGCCTGGTGAGTGAATCCAGCCGGGATCGAAGGAGTGCTCCGTCCACTGGACTGGGTTGCCGCACACGCACTGGAGGCCTGATTCGCCCATCGTGGCGCAGTCGTTGACCTGCGGATTCGGGTCCGGGTGGACGACTTCGCTGGAGACGGTCGGGTCGTCGTCCAGCGTCTCCCGGAGTTCTGAACCTGCGACCTGCACGAGGGAGTAGGCCGATCCGTGCGCCGCCTCCCATCGGTCGGCGAGCTGGTAGGCCCGCCCGGCGGTCTGGCGAGCCAGGTCCCGCTCCCGCTGTAGCTGGCCGACGACGAGCAGTACGGCGTCGACGATTCCCTTGGGGGCCTCGGCGGGGGCGAGACCCTCGTCCTGGGCGGACTTGATCGCCCGGTCGAGCCGACGGCGGAGGATCTCGCGTTCGACGTCGGGGCTCGCCACCCAGTCGGGCACGTCGAATGCCTCGACGACGTCGGCGAGCTTCCGCCGCGCGGCCTGTACACCGTCGGACCACACGATGCGTGTGCGCCCGCCGTGACCGCTGATCTTCTCGAACGGCTCGGTGCCCGGGTTGTGCCACACCTCGGTCTTCGGCTCGTGCATCGGCGGCTTGTCGAGCCAGTGGGTGGCGACCCAGCCATCCGAGAACCGGACGCCTTCGGCTACCACGCCCTCGCCGGAGACGCCGCTCACGTCCTGGTCACGCTGGACGACAAACGTCTTGGGGAACAACGGCTGTGTCATGCCTCGTTCACCGCCTCGAAGCGCGCGGCCAACGCCTCGTACGCCTCGCGGTCGGCGGTGTACTCGGTGACGTATCTGGCGGCCGGGTCCTGCATGGCGGAGCCGCCCTCCCTCACGATGGCCGACCACTCATCGACGGCGTCCTGCGCCCGCCGCGCAAGGTGCTGGCACGTCTCGGCGAGGGCCGCCGGGGTCGCCCAGGTGCCGTCGGTGATGATGCCGCGGCTGTGCTCGCGGCAGTCGGAGACGTAGTTGTCGAGGGTGATCAGCCTCATGAACGCGCGGCGGTCGTAGTAGGCCGCCTTGTAGAAGACGGCGAGGCGCTGTCGGCCGTGCTCGTCGACGACGTGGGACCACATGGTGTGGTCGGACGCCTCTCGCCGCCACCCTGCCGGGAGGGTGGCCGGGCGGAACAAGGGATCGTCGCGGGCCGGTTGGCCGAGGACGAACCCGAGCGCCTCCAGGTGACTGTCCGTGGCCCCGCTCAGCTCGGTGGGCAGGCAGTCGGAGGTGACGAGTTGTTTCTGCCCGACGCTCTCCTGCTCGGTTACGACCCGCTCGTGTCCGCCTGAGCCCAGGCTTGCAGCGAGCAGGAGCAGCAGGCCGTCCGGGCTCTGGGCGTCCCTGGCCGTGTTGCGGATCATCGGGAGCTTCCTTCGTGGACGGGCGCGCAGGTTCGCTGGTGCGGGATGGGCAGGGTGAGCGTGGTCTCCGTCTCGGGGTCGAGCAGCTTCGCGACGGGGATCTCAGCGGTGTCGTCGTCGGGCAGCGCGGCCGGGGCTGCTGCGGCCTGGCTGGTGAGGGCGACCTCGGCGCCGTCCTGGCGGGTCCCCCAGCCGGTCCGGTAGCAGGTGGCCATCCCGTACCAGCGCATCGCGCGCAGGATGGTCCAGGAGCTGATGACGGCGAGCGGCATCAGCAGCCAGGTGATGGTGCGTCCGGCGAGGGTCTCGTCGCTGCGGGAGATGGACAGGTAGCGCAGTCCCTGGGCCCAGCCGATCAGGAACGGCACCGCGAGGAAGGAGGCGGGCGGGGTGTGTCCGTAGGCGATCGGGTCGACGATGAGGAGCCAGCCCACGACGCCGGTGGACAGGGCGAGTTGGACCCAGCGCAGGAGGTGCGCCCAGTAGGGCCAGCCGGTGAGCGGCAGGTAGCGGAAGCGCCACACGGAGCGGATCGTGCTGCCGCGCATCCAGCGTAGGTACATGCGGAGGAAGTGCCGGGGCCGTTCGGGCAGCGCCGTGAACGCGACGGCTGTGGGCTGCTGGACGGCTCGGCCGCGCAGGAGGGCGTAGAGCGTGAGCAGGGAGTCGTCGGAGAACATGACGGGGCGACCCATGAATCGCTCGTTCAGGTAGGAGTCGAGGTTGTCGCGGACGACGGCGGCCCGGTAGGCGGCGAGGGGGCCGGAGTTGACGAGGACCGCCCCGACCGTGGACAGCGCGGAGCGGTCGGTGAGCTGGCCGGTGGTGAACCACAGGTCGCCGACTCTGGTGAGGAGGTTGTGGCGGGCGTTCGTGGCCAGGACGATCCCGGCGACCGACTGGACTCGCGCGGCGGCGAACGGGAGCAGGATCTCCTCCAGTGCGGTGGGCGCGAGGCAGGAGTCGGAGTCGAGGGTCACGTACACATCGGCCTGCGGTGCGGCGACGGCGGCAGCGGCCTGTGCGTGCCTCTTCCCGTGGTTCGGCGTGCGCTGCCACGAGGTGGTGATACCGGCGACGGCGGCGGCCTGCGTCCACCAGGTGCGGATGTCGGCGTAGGCGCTGTTGGTGGAGCCGTCGTCGACGATGTGGACGCTGTCGGGCCGTCGGGTCTGGGCGAGCATCGACTCCAGGGCGAGGCGTAGGTATCCCGGGTCCTCGTTGAAGACGGGCAGGAGCACGGCGGTGTGCAGGGCGTCGAGGCGGCGGCGGGCGCGAGGGGTGATCCGGCGGGGCCGCTCCAGGTGGTACATGAGGGTCTGTGCGGCGAGAAGCAGGAAGGTGGCGCCCCAGACGGCGGCAAGACGCGAGCTGTTCGGTCCGCCGTAGTGGGCGGCCTGGAGGCCGTGGTGGACGGCCCAGCCTGCGGCGAGGGTGAGACATATCCCGCCGGTGAGGAAGAGCGCGGGTCGGTGGCGGTGGGCGGTGAGGGGTCTGGTCACTTCTCCCCCACCGCCTGGTCCCGGCGGAAGGCGAGCCGGATGCAGATGGCTCCGACCGCGACGATGCCGAGGGCGGCTGCGAGGAGCCACCAGCCGGTGACGACGGTGGTGCCGATGACGAGGGTGCCGGCGGTGCCGGTACGGGCGAGCTGAGCGGTGTCGGACACGGATCTCTTTCAGGTCTTGTCGTGGTGGGTGGGCAGGGCGTGGATGGCCTGGCAGGCGGCGAGGTCTCCCTCCGCCTGGCGGGCGGCGCGGCGGTGCCGGCGCGCGTCGAGGAGGTCGAGGAGGCGCGCGACCGCGGTGTAGACGACGAGAGCGAGGCCGACGAAGACGATCAAGGCGAGCACGGCGGACAGGCCGCCGATCGCCCCGACCGCCCAGACCTGGGCGGGGGTCACTCCGGGCCTCGCTCGCGGCTGGCGGCGAAGACGGCGTGGATGGAGGCCCCGGCGAGCATGGCGCCGCAGAGCAGGAACGCCATCGCGAAGCGGGGGAGGTCGCGGTACGCGGTGTCGGCTCCGCCGAGCATGCAGGCGAGGGAGAGGAGGCCGCAGAACCAGGAGTTGGGGAGGCCGAAGGCGAGTCCGGCCAGGGCGGCGGTGGCGATGGCGATGGCCGCCATCATGAGGATGGACATCAGGCGGATTCCGGAGGGGTTGTAGGTGCCGAGGAGCGGGAGCGTGGGGTCGGGGCGGTTCATCGCGGCGCCGGTCGCGGGTGGGCGGCAAGACCGAGCCGGTCTCGGACGCGCCGGATCTGCGGCTGGCTGATGGCCATGCGGCGGGCGATCTGGAGGTCGGTGAGTCCCTGTTCCCAGAGCCGGTAGACGCGCCGCTCGTGAGGGCTCTCGCCCTTCGGCGGCGGCTTCTGCTGCGGGCTTGTCAACCGCACCGGTGCCAGCGGCTGGGTGATCCCGGCGGCGCGCACGGTGTTCTCCTTCTCCCTTCTGACCTCGCCGCTCCAGCACTTCGCGTCGATCGGCTCGTCGTTCCAGAGGTGCCGGATCAGGGCGGGATGGGTGCCGCAGCGCTCGGAGCCGTCGAAGCGGAGGGGCTTCGGGTCGTCCTCGCGGAACGTGGCGGCAGGGTCGAGTCGGTGGCGCTCGGAGTGGGAGAGTCCGGCAGCGACTCCGTCACGCTGGTCGCTGTGCAGACCCCGCTCTGTCTGTTGCACGTAGCGGAGGCACTGCGTGCGGACGAGGCAGCGGGCGACGCAGATGACGCGTGCCTCGTGCTCACGAGCTGGGTCGTCGAAGACGGCGCGCGCTTCTTCAGTGCCGCAGCCCGCATAGGCCATCCAGTCGAGGTGGCGGCCCGCGGTGTCGGGGACAGATCCGGTGTAGGCCATGGGTCACTTCTCCGATGCCCTCGACCCGTTCGACCCCTTGGGGGCCTTGCGGATGGTGACCTTGCGGTCCTTGCGGCTGACGGCGGCGGCGAGGTTCGGACTGACTCGGAAGCGGACGCCGCGGTGCGAGGGGACCGTGACGGTTCCGCCGGTCTGCGGGTTGCGGGCCTTGCGCCGGGCCTTCTGGTAGGACAGCCAGGTGCCGAAGTTGGTGATGGCCACGTCATGGCCGGACGCCGCTGCGCGGGCGATGGCGGTGAAGGTGGCCATGACCGTGTCGCGGACATCGTCGGGCTTACAGCCGAGGTCGGCGGCGACGACCTCGATGAGGCCGGTCGTGTTCAGGCGGCGGGTGATCGGGGTGGGCTTCTTCAACTGGGGCTCCAGGGGAGGGTGCGGGGCTGGAGGCGGCCCCGCACGGGTGGTCAGTAGCGGTCGCCGATGGTGGTGTCGCGCCAGGTGTCCTCGCTGACGCACACCTCGGCGCCGGTGTCGAGGTCCAACTCCCAGCACTCCGGCTTCGTGACCAAAGTGCGCCGGGTGCCGTCGGCGACGGTGCTGCACAAGGTGGCTGGCCGGTTGCGGGTCTTCGTGCACACCCGCTTGGTCTTCGGGACGGTGCGCCAGGTCGTGCGGGCCAACTCGTGTTCCTTGCCGGTGACCGTGCCGTGAGGCCCGCCGGTCTCGGTGCACCCCGCGGCGAGGAGGCCAGCGCCAGCGATCAGGGCCGCGGTGATCGCTCGGGCGGCCCGGTTCACAGCAGGCCCTTCGTGCGCGCCGCCCGCAGCCATGTGCCGTACTCCTTGGTGATGCCGTCGTAGAGGGTGCTGTCGGCGACGGTCTTCGGCCGGGAGCCGGCGTGGAAGTAGCTCGCGTTGTCGACGAGGCGGCCGGGCAGGTTGTCGAGCTGGCGGAGGAACAGGACCGTCTGCGGACCGAAGCCGACGAACGCCCAGAAGATGGGCAGCTTGCTGGCCTGCGCGAGCTGGAGACGTGTCGCGTCGCTGTCCTGCGGGGCGCCGTCGGTCTGGAAGATGACCAGCGCCGGGTCGGCGGCCCCCGCGCGCAGGTAGTGCTCGATGACCGCCTTCATGGCGATGGCGTACTGGGTGCCGCCCATGGTGGCGGCACCGCCGTGCAGCCGGTGCTGTTCGGCGACGACGCCCTGGTACCGGTCGAGGCTGATGTCGACGACCGGGTACGGGCGGCTGTCGAAGAAGACGAGGGGGACGGTGCCGTCGTCGTCGAGGTTGACGCTCAGCCCGAGGGCCTGGTCGGCGAGGTGCTGAACGCTGCCATCGAGGTAGTAGTCGGACATGGAGAGGGAGCGGTCGGCGACGAGGTAGACGGCGGCCCGCTGGCCTCCGGCACCGTGCTTCTCCAGGGAGATCGCGGCGGTCTTCGCGAGGGATACGAGGCCGGAGGGGACAGCGACGTGGGGCTCGGGCGCCGCACTGGCGGCGGGGGTCTGGTCGGCCTTCTTACGGAAGAGCATGAGATGGGGCTCCTTGATCGGGTGGTACCGCCCGCCGCCGGGCCGGTCTCACCGGCGGCGGGCGGGTCTGGGGTCAGCGCGGCTCGGAGAACCGGCTGAGGGCGAAGGGCGCCTTGGCCAGCGGCATGACGGCGGCCGGCGGCCCGCCGTCGGCGCCCTGCAAGGGACGGATCGCGGTGATGTTCTCCAGCTCCGCGCGGAGGCTTGTGTTCTCGGCGCACGTGGCGTCGAAGGCGCGCAGCCGGGCTTCGAGGTCCTGGACCAGCTGCTCCGCGCTGGCGAGGAGCAGCTGGTCCTCCTCGTGCTGGGCGGCGAGCCTGTCCCGCTCGCTCCACGTGGCGACCAAGGCCGCGGCGAGTTCGTCAGCGGCGCCTTGCGCCGTCGCGGCTTCGGCGCGCAGCTTGGAGCGGGACGCGACGTACCGGTGCGCACCCCTTCCGGCGGGGGCGACTGCATAGGCTGCGGCGAGCGTGCCTCCGCAGCCGAGCGTGAGGAACAGGTAGGCGATCATGGGGCGTCGGCCTTCCCGGTCGGCCACGTCCCGAAGGGCTGGGCCTGGTCGAAGCGGGCCCCACCGGTGGCGGCAGCGAGTTCGCGGTAGGCGGACTCATTCGCGGCCTGGAGCAGAGCCAGTTGGCCGTCCAGACGGCGGTTCCGGTCGGTGGCGGCGGCGAGCTGGACACGGAGGCGGCGGGTCTGCACCTCGGTGATGTAGGCGCGCAAGCGGGTGAGGAGCGGCGGTCTCATCGGCGGAACTCCAGAGGCTCGGTCACGACCCATCAGGTCCTCCGGGCGGTGTAGGCGGTGGTGAGTCGGCGGGAGAAGGCGGCGAGGTCCTCGATGTGGCCGGCGGCGAGGGAGTCACGGAAGTCGCGGGCGGTCTGGTCGAGGTGTCGCACCCAGAGGTCGGCCCCGTCCGCCGTCAGTTCGGTGCGCGCGTCGAAGGACCCGGCGGGCCGGTAGGCGACCGCGCGCTCGGCGGTGCGGACCTGGCGGGCCGCCGCGGTGGCGCTGGCCCGGCTGCGGTACGTGCCGGCGAGTACCCAGGTGCCGGGCAGCGCGCGCGCCTGCTCGGCGGCGTGCTGGTGGTCGGCCCGCTCTCGTGCGGCGGGGCGGGTCACAGGTTTTCACCCCGCAGAAAACTGGGCGTCTGTACGACGTGCTGACGAAGGACGCCGCTGGTGACGTCGTAGTCCTGGGCGCGGTCCCACTTGGCGAAGGGGAACGCGTCGCGCAGCAGGAGGGCGATCTTCTTGTGCTGGCCTCCGTGGGCGAGGGGGATCTCGCGGCGGCGGGAGGGCGCCTTGCGGTCGACGGCCTGCACCATGGCCACCCAGCGCAGGCCTTCCGGCCAGCGGGTGCGGGTGATGCGTACCTCGACCAGGACTCGGCCGGTGATCCGCAGGAGCGCATCGTGCAGGGCGCGACGGGTCTCGGGGTCGGCGATGTGCTGCGGGGACATCGTGGAGGTCATGCTTCACCGCCCCGGTGGAAGCAGGCGCGGACGTCGTCCATGAGGTGCTGGTGGGCGGCGATCGTCGCTGGGCTCCAGCGGTGTTCGGAACCCGGGTGTGCCTCCTCGCGGAACCAGCGGTCACAGACGGCCATGAGCAGCACCTCGCGGTCGGCGTCGCGGGCGGCCTGCCCACCGTCGGCCGGGGTTACGGCTTCCGGGTGGTCTGCGGCGAGCTGGGCGAACGCCGCCTCCAGGGCGGGCGCGTCGAGGACGTGACGGTCGGGGTGGGCCGGGGGCAGCGCGTCGTGCAGCCGTTCGAAGAAGGTGGCCTGCGTGCGGCGGAAGTGCCGCAGGGCGAAGGCGTCCCATCGGGCACGGAACGTGGAGTAGTGCGGGGTGGTGCGACGGCCGATGTGCAGCGTTGCGGTCATCGCCATCGCCTCCCTTCAGGAGCAGTCGGATTCGGGTGTGGGTCTCGCGGCGGCGTTCGCCGCGCGGGCGGCGGCCGCCCCTCGCTGGTAGGTGTCGGGGCTGGGCGGGCGGCGGTGGTGCCGCCACGCTTCGGGCCGTCCGGCCAGCAGGTCGGGCGGTTCTGCCTCGGGGTCGGCGATCAGCTGCGCGACGGTGACGACGAGGCGGCCGAAGCTCACGTCGCCTTCACGGAAGTGGAGTTGTGCGATGACGTCTCGGAGCTGATCGATCGACCAGTCGGGGCGGGCGGCGGCGGCCAGCGTCAGGAGCGGGCCGGTAGCCGGGCGGGGGAGGTCCAGGTCAGGGCTCATGGATGACTTCCGGGCGGCGGGACTGCGAGCCTCGGTGGCCCGGCGGGGAGCTGGTACGGGTTGTTGATGCCGAGCTGCCGCTCGCGCTCGTCGAGTTCGAGGTCGATGCGGCGCAGGTGGTCTCGCGCGGCGCGGGCTCGGGCGCAGGCGTCGCACTCGCGCCCGGTGTGCCAGATCCGGCCGGACTCGCAGGCGAGCAGAGCGCAGCCGCGTCGGACGACGGCTGCTCCGAGGAGCCATCGGCCCGGGTCGCGGATCATGTCTGTGCTGGCGACCCGGAACTCCAGCCGTCGGCGGAGCCGTTCGGGCTCTTGGCCCTCGTCGAGCTGACGTCCGATCTCCCGGGCCAGGGCGCGGACCATGTACGGCGAGAGGCCCGGCAGCAAGCTCTTCACCGGTTCAAGGACTCGCCAGATCCGCGGAGCGAGACTCAGCTGCGGCCCGGCGTACGACTTCAGGTTCGGGTGACCTTGGGGCTCGGAATTCAAGCTTCGGGCCGGAACCTGGAATTCGGTCGGCAGCGGGTTTTCCACAGCCGCTCGCGCTACTACCTGCTCTCGCCTACGGCGGATCTCCAAGGCGGCAGTGGGCGGTTGATCATCCGGTGAGTCAGTCAGGTGGTGTTCCTCATGTAGCGATCCCTCACCAAGATCCGCACCCGATCCCTCTCCAGAGTCCGCTGTCAGGACGGGCTGGAGCGGCTCGTCGTGGACCGTGTAGAGGTGGCGGCCACGGTGTCCGGCACGCTGATCGACGCTGACCCAGCCCAGCTGTTCGAGGTCGCGGAGGATGCGGCGTACGGACCGCTGGGTGAGCGGCTGGCCAGCACTCGTGCCGGATCGGTGGCGCAGGACCCGCGCCAGTTCGGCGAGGGTGATCGGGACGCCGGTCGCGGTCGCGTAGCTGAGTGCGGCGTAGCAGCGGAGTTGGCGGGGGCTGAGCGACTCGCTCGCGCGGGACGGCACCCAGGCGCCGTGCTCACGCCGCGAGTCGGTAGCACGGATTCGGCGCACGGCGGTCTCTCCGTCTCCGCCGGGGAGGGTACGCCGCTGGCTGGTCAACTCGACTATGTCGTCGGCCGCGTCGGGACGCATCAGCTGTGTCAGCGCGCGCTCGACGGTGGAGCGGGCGAGGCCCAGGAGCCCGGAGAGATAGGCGACCCCTGCCTCGCAGCCGGTGGACTTGCGCTCCAAGGCGGCGATCTTGACGTACACGGTCACGGTGGCGTCGCTGTACGAGCCGACGATCACACGCAGCGGCACGCGTACCTTCTGCGGCATAGGGGTCACCTCCTCTCAGGGCGGGTGGAGCAGTGCTGATCAGTCGTCGATGAAGATCAGGAAGGCGCAGCCAAGTCCGGTCAGGACGACGGCCGCTGCGGCGGCGATGGCGCCGAGCTGGGCGTCTCCGGTCATCCCGTACGTGACGAGGCCGGAGAGGGCGCCCACGAGCGGGGCAGCGAGGGCAACGGGCACGTCAATCGCCCCCGGCGGTGCCGTCGAGGACGGCAGCGAGTCCGTCCGCGACGGTCTTCAGCTCGTGGAGCGTCTCCGTGACGGTCAGGTTCGGCGTGTGCAGGGCGCGCCGGGCGTAGGCCGACCAGTGGTTCAGGCCCGCCCGCAGCCGCGCGGTCTCCAGGTACGCGAGCTGGCCGCCGGTGAGGCGGAGGGTGGACTCGTCCAACGCCAACTGGCCGTCGTCATCGAGGGTTCCGCGCGCGGTGCGCTGGAGGTGCAGGAAGCGCAGGGCCTCCCGGACGTAGCCCTCCTGGCCCTCGTTCGGCAACTCCAAGGAGACGATGCGGACCCTGACCGACGCCTCCTTCTCCGTGCCTGGGGCGGGCTCGGTGCGCTCGATCGCGGCGAACTCGCCGATGAACAGCCGCCGTGACGCCGGTGTGGCGTACACGGGCCGGATGTGCGGCTCCAAGGCCTCCTGCGCTGACGCGCTCACCTTGGCGTCGAATTTCAACTGCGTCATGCCGTGGGCTCCTTGAAGAAGTCGGTGAGGCGCCAGATCGTGATGACGGCGCCAGGTGTGAGGAGGGCGCCGGCCGCCAGCACGAAGGCCTTCTCGGCACGGAGGGTGGCGACGACGCTGTCGTCGGCGAGGACCCCTGCGTCCTTCAGGGCGTCCTGGGTGGAGCGGACCAGCTTGTCGAGGTCCGGCTTGCCGGTCGGGAACGGCGGGGCGGACGCCTTGAGCACGCTGGCGTTGCGGCCGGTGCCGAAGTGGCTCTTCGGACGTCGGAGGCAGAAGGTCACGTCGAGCCGGACCGCGGCGGTCAGCGCCATCCACGCTTCGTCGTGGTGAAGCGCGTCCAGCGCGGCTGACTTGACCGCCTCACGCCAGGGCTTCACCGCGGCGGACGACTCGTACATGGCACCGTGCGCGTTCTTGGTCTTCGACCCCTGCGGGCCGGGGGTCCCGTAGGCGGTCAACTGGAGGACGGGAAGAGTCACGGCTCCTCACCTCGCAGAAGCTGAAGGTGCCAGGCCTCACCGCACTGGACCGCCCGGTGGTGCTGCCCCGGGAACATTCCTCGGGCAGCTCGCCGAGCCTCGCGGCGGGTCCGGTAGTTGGCCTTGCCGCACCGTCGGCAGAGGCCGACCATCAGCTGCTCGGGGCGCGGGTCGTAGCCACGAGGCGCGACCTTCATGACGGCTCCCCCTCGGTAATGCGCCGGTCCAGCCCGGCGGCGGCGAGGGTGCGGTCGACGGCGCGGGGATCGAGAGCGTTCATGGCGTCTCGCCGCCCTCGGCTGCGCCGTCCGTGCGGCGCCCTTCGCCTGGCTGAGTGGCCGTGGGCCACGTCGTGCCCGAGGGCTGGTGCTCGGCGCTGGGGCCGTCGTCGTCGCGGGCGACGACGGTGCCCCTGATGACCGCGGGGGCGGGGTGGCCGTCGTCGGCGTCGTCGTCCGCTTGGATCAGGTCGGCGAGTTCCGTCGATGTCGGCACCACCTTGACGAGACGGCGGACGGCGCTCTTGGCCCACATGGCGTCGAAGTCCGTGTGCCAGGGGCTGTCCTTCGTGCCCTCTCTCTCGGCCTTCTTGTAGGCGTTCGAGTACTTGTCTCGGATCGCCTCGGCATGCTGCCGGTTGAGGATGATCACCTGGGAGCGGCGGCCGTCGATCCAGGCGAAGGCGTAGGCGAGAATGACGCGCCCGCGCTCCTCGTCGGTCAGGTCGACGCGAGGCTTGTGGAAGAAGTCGCGGGGGCTCGGCTCGGTGGGCGTGTAGTCCCACTGGTCCTTCTCCCGGACCCACCCGAAGTGCACCGAGTCGACGCGCGGGTGCCGGTACATGAGGTCGATGTAGCCCTCGTACATCACCTGGAAGGTGGCGACCTTCTTGTACGGGATGATCGCGGCCTGGCGGCCGTCCGGCTCCAGGCCGAAGCGGGCGCAAGCGAGGAGCGCGGTGTGGATGCTGGCCGGGTTGCAGTCCTTCAGCTTCGGCATCAGGGCGTGTGCCACGGCCATGAAGTGCGAGCGGTCGACGTGCCGGGGCAGCGCGTCGACGAAGTACGTCTCGCGGCGCTGGAGCCACTGCCGGGCGGGGTCGCCGACGGCGAGGTCGGTCGCGGGCTGCTGCTCTGGCGGCCGTTCCCCGGTGCTGGTGGCATCAGCCACCCGGTCCTTGAGGGACATGGTCATCCTTCCGACGGCGCGCGCAGCACGCGCGCCCGGTACTTGCGGTAGGTCTCGGGGTGGTCGGCGGCGAGCCGCTTCGCGTCGACGGCGGGCGCGAGGCGGGTGTACTCGGCGGCGAGCTGGGGCTCTGCGGCTCGGAAGCGGGCGGCGGCGAACTGGCCGTTCTGCCGCCAGCTGTAGATCTCCCGACCCCCGATGGAGGCGACCTCGGCGTCGGCGAGGGTCTGCCGCATCCGGTTCTCGACCGTGGTCAGTTCCGCGTCGAGGACGCTGATGCGGTCCCGCAGCTCGCGGCGCCGCTGGGTGAGCAGGGTCGTTTCGACGGGATCGACCTCAACGGTGGCTTCTTCGCGACCCGCCCACAATCGAGAGAGCAGGTCGGTGGTCGCAGTGGTGCCGTCCGGCGCGGGCGGGATGCCGGGGATGACGTGGTCGTGCCAGAAGCGGTCGACGGCGTCGGCGAGCATGGCGCACAGCTCGTCGTCGCGTTCCAGGCGCCACCAGACGAGGTCGTCATCGATGAGGCCCGCGACGTGGGCGTGGCTGTAGCCGGAGACGGTCAGATACCAGTGCCCCTGGATGGCGGGCCGGTCGGGTGCCTCGTCGCCGGACCAGCCCTCGCTCTGGGCCGAGCGCCAGGTGCGGGTCTTGCACTCCAGGACGCCGAGGTCTTCCTGGGCGGTGTCGCCGGGGGCCGCGGTGAGCCGGTCGGGGTTGGCGATCCAGTGGGGGTGACCGACGTGCTGGAGGGTGCCCGGCGAGTCGAGGACGGTCAGCCCGGTCTCCTCGGCGAAGAACTCGGCGACGAGCCCCTCCAAGCGGTGGCCGCGCCGAGCGGCTCGCTCCAGACGTGCATCGCTGCGGCTCGGTGCTTGGCCGGTCTTCTCCAGCCACACCCGCAAGGCGCCGCCGTGGGTGTCCATGCCGAGGATGGCGGCGACGTCGCTGCCGCCGATACCGAGCTGCCGGGCGGCCAACCACGTGTCCTCGGGGACGCCGGAAGGCAGCAGCAGGCGCGCGGTGGGGGCGACCGGTCCGGAGGCGAGGCGACTCGCAGCCGGACCGGCCGGTGCCCCGTGTGGCGCAGACGGGGTCGTGGGGACGTGAGTAGCGTGGCGCCCCTCCCCCGTCTTCGCTCCCGCGTCGCCGGTCCTGTCGGCTGCGGGCGACGTGAACGGCGCACGGGACGCCGGGGACCCGTCCGGCGCAGGCGGGCTCGACAGGGCACGGACGGGCCCCTCGCCCTCCTTCGCTTCCGCAGCAGCCTGCGTGCCAGAAGCGGCGGCGGATGACGTGAACGCCGGACGGGTGGTCATGAGAGTTTCACCGTCCGGATGGTGAGGCCGGGGGTGGGCATGGTGCGGATATGAGCTGCGATCTCGCGGATCTGCTCACCCCAGCTCGGAGACAGGGCGCGCGGCGTGTGTCCGGCGATCGCCTTGATCACGTCACCATGGACGGTGTCGAGGACATCGACCGGCTCCGGGAGCGGCGCGATCTCCAGCAGTCCCAGTCGGGTGTTCTCCGGGTTCCAGCCGGTGAGGACGATCTGCCCGTTGTAGGGCTGGATGTTCGCGCCGAGGGCGGCCAGGACGCAGGAGCCGACCTCGTTCAGGGGGTACTTCTCCGGGAGGCGGAGGCCCACGTCGTTGACCCACCCGGCCGCCGCGAGGCCGGGGAGATGCACACGTGCCTTGCCCTCGGGACCGATGAGCCTGTCCCAGTCCAGGGTGCCGTCGTGGTGGATGAGGTCGCCGGTGACGCTGATGGTGGCGTAGCGCATCGAGGTCACCTCCAGGCCGCATGGCGCAGAAGGTCGACCGGCGCCCAGGCCCGCAACGGGACGGCGCCGTGCGGCTTCCAGACGACGGAGACCCAGGTGATGCCGCCGGGGTCGATGCAGACGCGGCGCGGCTTGCCGTCGAACAGGTAGGGCACGGTCGCTGGGGAGTCGGTCCGGATGATGCCCCAGGTGCCGAAGACCCGGTGCCGTACGGGCTGGCCGTCGGGCCACTGCTCGCCGAGCTGCTCCAGGAGGGCCACGATCTCGGGGCTGGTGTCGACTTGGGCGGTGGGGCGGAAGTCGCTCCGGCTGGTGGGCACGTCCAGGGTCATCGCTGGTCTCCGGGCTGGATGCTGGGGCTGTCGGCGGTGCCCAGGTAGCGGGCGCGCACGTGCCAGAGGCTGTTGTCGTCGCGGAAGGCCTCGGCGGCGAAGGACCCGGCAGGCTTGTAGGGGTCCAGGGCCGCGGACTCGATGCGCCGGACGGCCTGGGTCGCACCCTGACGGGTCATGTAGGGGCCGACGCTCACGGGCTGTCCGGGCTTGGCCCGCATCTCCCCGGCGGCTTGGCGGTGTACCACCAGCCAGTGCTTCGCGGCTCGCCGATAGAGCCACCGGCTCGTGTCGGGGACCACGATGTCGGTGAGCCAGCCGTAGCGGGCGGCAACAGCCACTGCGGCCGTGGAGTTCGGGACGCCGAGCAGGTCGTAGATGGACCGGCAGCGTGAGGTCGCGGTCGCGACGGGGATGTGCAGAGCCTTCGCGGCGGTCTCGTGCGTGCCGCCCTTGGCGATCTCGGTGAGGATCGCGAGCTGGCGGGCCGTGAGCGGGCACCGCAGGTACGGCGGTTGGAAGTTGTCGGGCCGGTGCTTCTCGATGACCTCTTCGACGGCGTCGAGGGTGGCGAGCCCGTCGTCACCGGATGCGGCACCCCACAAGTCGTCGATGAACGCGGCGAGTTGCGGCGCGCGCAGCACGCGCGCCCAGGGGAAGGTGCTCGACTCACCGGCCATGTGCACCACCGGTCTTCTCCATCTGCGCGATGCGGCGCTGGAGGAAGGTGATCTCGGTGCGCTGGCGGGACACTTCACCGACGTAGCGGGGAAGTGCCTCGCGGGCGTGCTGCACGAAGAGGATGACCGGCACCTGCGTGTCGCCGTCGAAGCACTCCAGGTAGCTGATGGGGCCGACGGCGTCGGGGAGGCCGTGGTCGTTGGAGACCGGTTCCCAGGGGCCACGGGGTACGGCGGCGACCAACTGCTGGGTCTCACGGAGGTACTCGGTGGGCATCGGCTCAAGCACAGCGGCCGTCCTCGTAGTCGAGGGCGGCGAGGACCTGTCGCAGGCCCTCCTCCATGGCGCCGTACGCGCGGGCGATCTCGAAGGTGGTGGCGATCGTGATGTCGAGGGCGTCAGCCTCTGCCAGCGCGGTGCGCGCCTGCTCGCGAGCGATGTCGAGCGGGGGCACGAACCTCACGGGCGCAGGCGTGGCGCTGACGCTCTGTGGGATGCTGGGAAGCATCGGGCCCACCTCGTTCCTCTCAGGTGACAGGTGGTCGTCGGGGGCTCGCCGGGGAGACGGCGGGCCCTCTGTCGTTCAGGGCCGCGGGGTACGGCAACGGCGGCACTCGAAGCGCCACCCGGGATTGCGGTGCTGGCAGCTCCGGCAGACCCACCGGCAGGCGACGGGGTCCTGGAGGCGCATCAGGCCGCCGCCCGGTCGTCCGAGGCCGGGTTCGCCAGGTGACCGAGCAGGGCGACGAGGCGCGCAATCTCCGAGTCGGTGAGACCGCACGACGGGCATTCGGCGGGGTTCGCGTCGTGCTCGCATGTCTCGTTCCAGCCCGCCTGGAAGGCGTCGGCGGTGGTACGGCAGGTGCGGCCGGACATCAGGCCGACCTCTGCGCCTGAGCCTGGGTCTGGGCGTGGAATTCGGCGGGGTCCTCAGGGAGAAGGTCGGCGATCTCGCAGCCCAGGGCCTCGGCGACCTTGGCGAGCGTCTCCGGGCTGAAGCTCGCCTTGCCGAGGGAGACGGCGCTGACGAGCTGCTTGGTGACGCCCACCTTGCGGGCCAAGGCGTTCTGGCTCAGTCCCGCTTCCACCCTGCGTCGCGTGAGCCGCTGCGGGTCTATCGGGGTTCTCATGTATCGGACTGTATGTGACTGACTCTGACAGTACAAGCCAGTACCACCAAGTAGCTTTCACTTTCTTTGACATCTACTTCCAGCCTCGCACTGCGCCGTTCCGCCTGTGGAGGGTTTGTATGGAGCCCTAGCCAGGGAAGACACCCGGTCCGGTACAGTCCAAGAAAGTCCAATACAGGAGGCAGGGGAGCACGGCCATGGGAGCACCGGCGACACCCCCACCGCCGGCGGAGGCCACACTGATCCGCCTCGTACGTGAGGCCTCGGGGCTGAGCCCGGAGGCCGCAGCAGCACGCATGGAGATCAGGTTCAGCGGCAGTAGGTGGCGGCAGATCGAGAAGGGCTACCGGGGCGACTCCGGCACGGAAGTGGTTGCCCCCGACCCCACCCTCGCCCACATGGCCTGGACCCTGGGCATCACCTCGGACCGCCTTGCCGAGACCGGCCGCGAGAAGGCGGTTGCGATCCTCAGGGAACTGGAGCGCGCGAGGGCGGCAAGCCCGCCACCAGAGGCCGCCCCCCTGACCGACCTCGACGAGTGGCAGCAGCAGATCATCCTCAACGCCCTCGACAACGAGCCGCGCTCCGCCAAGGAGAAGGCGCTGCTGCTCCGCACCCTCGCGGCGAAGATCGAGGCCGCCGAGGAGGAGGCCACGCCGCGCGACACCCCAGGGCGTAGCGCCTCGTGAAGCACCCCCCAGAGCTTTGTTACGACCGGGTTACGATCCGCAATTATGCATCCGGCCTAATCAAAAGCTGACGCATTCTCGACACCTGTAACAAGCCACAGTTGAGCACGAGTTGATCCGTGTGCTGCTCGTCAGGGGATGAGAATGTTCCGATTCATTCTCGCGGGCGCACTCGGCGTGATCGCTCTGATCGTGTATCTGCACTTCCGGCAGCTGAGGCATCTCAGCTGGCAGCTCACACAGCTACGCGTCGAGCGCGACAGCGAACGAATCCTCCGTGAGATCGGTGTCGGAGGATCAAGACCCAGGACGGCACTGCCCATCGTGCCGGTCCGACGCAAGAGGCATCTGAGCCTGTACCTCGGCGGCCTGGCCGCCGCCGCGATCTGGGCCCGCGGCCTAGGTCGTGAGCACCGCCCCGCCTTGGTAGTCAGCGGAGCCGCCGCCACTGCGGCGATCGCGGCGGCCTCCATCTACCTGGCGACGGCCATGAACCTGGCCCCGCCAGGCCGCGGACCCGACCTGCCGCCGCCTAGCGGCAGCGCGTCACCGGCACGGCCCGACCCTCCACCGTCCAGGAGCGCAGGCCCTCCGCCTAGGCCACACCGGACCGGCGCGGGACCGGTAGCTCGGGACATCGAGACCAGAGAAGCCGGCCCGATGTGGACCTCGCCTTCGCCGTCGCTGGTCGCCCGGCAGGACCGGTCCAGCAACGGCCCGCCGAACTCTGGAGGTTCACCCACCGAAGACGGCCCGCCGAGGACGCCCACGGCCTCGCCGAGCCGCCCGCCGCCTCCTGCGGCTGCGTCGCCGACGCCTGCGCTGTGCGTGCACGCGCGGACCGTGCTGGAGCTGCGGCTGTGCCTCGGGGCATGAGGCGTGGGTGAGGTGCCATCGCGCTGCGGCGCGGACGGCCCCTCACCCACGCCCTTCAGCCAACCGGAATGAGGTGCCCCTGCCGGGTCGCCTCTATGCGTCTGTCCCTCTGCCGTACGAGCTTGACCGTGCTGGCGTCGAAGCCGGGGCCGCGCTGAGTCGATCGGTAGACGATCACCCTGTACAGCATCTGAAGGGCCTCCGAGCGCACGGCCACGTCCTCCGCATCCCACGCCTGGGCGGAGATGCCCGTCAGGCGTCCGAGGAGGCCCGTACGCGCCGCCGTGCCCTCCTTCTCCCTCAGCGCTGCGATCTTCTCGTCGAAGCTCGTGATTGCCTGCACCAGCAGCACCGGGTCAAGGTTCGGGTGGTCGGCGAGTTGCCTCAGCTGCTGCTCGGTTGCGGACTTCCGCGCTCGGAGAGCGGCGATCTCGGCCGCGTAGTTGGGCCGCGTCGCCTCCTTCCTCTCCCGCTGCTTCTCCAGCGCGCGGGCGAAGGCGGGCGAGGCCAGCAGCCGCAGGACCCGGCCGTTGATGTACGCGTCCAGATTCGCCTGCGTACGACCCCTGTTGCACCGCGTGCAGTAGTAGTAGTGCGTGCCGTTGATCGGCTTCCTGGAGAAGGTCTGGTGGGGCCGGCGACAGGTGAGCGGGTTCGTCGGGCAGGTGCCGCCTTCAGGCTCTTCCGCTGTCAGCGCGTGGCAGTCCGAGCACTCCGCGATCCCGGTCAAGAAGTGCTTCCGGGTGCTGCCGTGGTAGCCGTATTCGTCGAGGTTCGCGCTGAAGATGGCCCTGAGCGCTTCCACCATCTCCAGGGCGGTCTCACGGTCGTCGGCGTAGACCGGGGCCCAGACCGCCTCGTAGAGATCGCCGTTCTTCTCCACCAGGCCCGCCATCCGGTAAGCGGTCAGGGCCGTCTTGAGGCCGCGCGACGTCCACGGGCGGCCGCCCGAGGTGAGTGTGCGACGGTTGATCCATTGCAGGGCCCCGCGCACGCTCATTCCCGCCAGGGTGAGTTCCCCGGCCTCTTTGAGGTACTTCACCTCGTCTGCCACGACCGCGTCGTAGTCGAGCACCTCGACTGTCCGCACATCGTCGGTCTCCGGGTCGATGACCTTCCGGGTCTCGCCGGTGGGCAGGCCCCAGCCGAAGGTCCGCCGGCCGCCCGGCCGCTGCCGCCCCTTCTGTGCGTTCGCCAGCCGCCCTCGCGTCACCCGTCGGCTCGTCTCGTCGGAGGACCGGCACGCTGCGGCGGCCTCGATCCGGAGGATGTACCGGTCGTCCGGGTTGGACAGGTCGCGGACACCAGACACAGAGGCGAGGGGGATCTGCCGCGTGTCCGCCAGGTTGAGCAGGAGTTCGAGGTCGAAGGGCTGCCGGATGAGGCGGTCCCCGTGGTAGGTCATGATCCCGTCGTGAACGTGGTCGGCCTTCGCGTCGCCGGGGATCAGCGAGGCCTCGGTGGCGTCCATCGTCGCGAGCATCCGGTTCCAGTCGGGGCGCTTACGGTTGCGCTGCCACGCCGACCTGGAGTTGTCGACGTAGACGCAGCAGAAGTCTGGCCAGCCGAGACGGCCCCCCATCGCTCGCCCGTCGGCCTCTTGGCGCTCCACCTTCTCCACCGACCCGTCGGGCGAGTACGAGAGACGCGTGTACAGGCAGGGCCGCGTCGGGACGCCGAGCCGCCGGGGCGGTGCAGCCAGGGGCGCTGCCCCGGCCGCGAACCATCTGGGTCTCTTCGTCGTGTCGCTGGTGCCGTTCTCCGGCATGTTCTACCCCCAAGTCAAGTACTAGTGAATACTAGGGTTTCATCGGCATGGAGTACGCCTCGATGTTCGCGGCGCTCGGCAGCAAGGTGACGGTGGTGGAACGCCGGGCCGGGATGCTCGACATGTGCGACGTCGAGGTCATCGAATCGCTCAAGTACCACCTGCGCGACCTCGCGGTGACGTTCCGCTTCGGCGAGACGGTCGCCGCCGTCGAGCGGCATCCGCGCGGCACGCTGACCGTGCTGGAGAGCGGCAAGAAGATACCGGCCGACACGGTCATGTACTCGGCGGGGCGGCAGGGCCTCACCGACGGACTCGCCCTGGAGAACGCCGGGTTGGCGGCGGACAAGCGGGGCCGGATCGAGGTCGACGAGCACTACCGCACCGAGGTGCCGCACATCTACGCCGTCGGGGACGTCATCGGCTTCCCGGCGCTCGCCGCGACCTCGATGGAACAGGGCCGGGCCGCCGCCTACCACGCGTGCGGGGAGCCGGTGGGCCGGATGCACCACCTCCAGCCCATCGGCATCTACACCATCCCCGAGATCAGCTTCGTCGGCCGGACCGAGGACCAACTGACCGAGGAGCGGGTGCCGTTCGAGATCGGCGTGGCGCGCTACCGGGAGCTGGCCCGGGGCCAGATCATCGGGGACGCGCACGGCATGCTCAAACTGCTGGTGTCGCCGGAAGACCGGACCCTGCTGGGCGTGCACTGCTTCGGCTCGGGGGCGACCGAGCTGATCCACATCGGCCAGTCCGTGATGGGCCTCGGCGGCACCGTCGACTATCTCGTGGACGCCGTCTTCAACTATCCGACGCTCGCGGAGTCGTACAAGGTCGCCGCCCTCGACGCCACCAACAAGCTGCGGCAGTTGGACCGGATCGGGGACTGACCCCGCGCGGGCTCACAGGAATTCGCCGGAGCCCGACGGGTCCGGCCGCTGGAGATCAGGGGAGTTCGTCGTCGTCCACGACGTGGACGGCGGCCTCCTCCGCGCCCGCCGCTGCCCCGTCGACACCGACATCCTCGGCGACCTCGCCGCTGTCGTCGAAGCGCACGCCCTCGTCGGGCGCGACCAGCCGTCCGGCACGCGCGTCGCCCGCCTCCGGGTCGACCGGTTCGCCCTCGCCGCGCGGCAGGTCGCCGACGCCGTCGCCGTCCGGTCCGGTGACGTCCGGGACCTCCTGGGCGAGCCGCTGGTCGAGGCTCTCGCCGTCGTGCTGTTCGGCGGCCGTGGTGCCGTACCGGGTGACGCCCAGCGGCTTCTCCGGCGGGGAGTACCCCTCGTCGAGGACGTCGTCGTAGGTGCGTTCGTCGACGGCGTCCTCCAGGTCGAGCGCGGTGGCGTCGGCCTGGTCCTCGCCGGTGGCGTCGGGCTGGTGGACGTCGTCGGACGACGGCTCGGGCTCGGTGCCCATGCGGACCTCCAGGGGCGTTCGGACGCGGGCGCGGTGGTGCGTCCCGCGCCTGCCGGGTATCCCGTCCCACGCGCCCCAACCGTGGCACATGCCGCCCGCACGCGCAGGTGTGGAGATTCGCCGTATGCCCATCTCACAAGGTCAGAAGCTGGGGTTATCATCACTCGCACACGCGGTGTGACCGTCCCCCGACGCAGAGGTGGGACGGTATCCACCGCGCCCTTCCCGCCCGCGCCGCACGGTCATCCCCGTCGGCGCGGACGCAGCACCACCGCACCTTCCCACCCCCCTCAACGCCGTCGGCCCTTCCCCGTACCGCCGGTGTGCACGACGGAAAGCGGCACCACCATGAGCTACAGCGGCAGAGGGCTCCAGGCGAACGTCCTCGGCGTGTTCGACACCGTGGTGATGGCGGTCGCGGGGAGCGCGCCCGCCTACTCGATCGCCGCGACCACCGCCGTGCTGACCGGCGCGGTGGGTGTGGCCGGTCCGGCGGCGCTGCTGTACTGCGCGATACCGATGCTGGGCATCGCGCTCGCGTTCAGCTATCTCAGCCGCATCGACGTGAACGCCGGGGCGAGTTACTCGTGGGTGGGGCGCACCCTGCACCCCTTCCTCGGGTTCGTCAGCGGGTGGGCGCTGGTGGTGTCGGCGACCCTGTTCATGGTGGCGGGCTCGCTGCCCGCCGGGTCGATGACGCTCGCCCTGTTCGACGCGGACCTCGCCGGGAACACGGCGCTGTCGACGGTCGTGGGCGCGGCCTGGTTCCTGGTGATGCTGGGCGTGGTGCTGGGCGGGGCCCGGCTCACCGTGCGCGCCCAACTCCTCATGTCGGGCGTGGAACTGGTGATCCTCGTCCTGTTCGCGGTGCTCGCGCTGCTGCACGCGGACGACGCGCGGCCCTTCGACTGGTCGTGGTTCGGGCTCGGCCAGTTCGACGGGGTGTCCGGCTTCGCGTCGGGCGCGCTGGTGGCCGCGTTCTACTTCTGGGGCTGGGACGTCACCAGCAACCTCAGCGAGGAGACCCGCGACAGCCGCCGGACCACCGGGCTCGCGGGCCTGATCGGGGTGGGGATCGTCTTCCTGCTCTTCGAGGTGTTCACCATCGCCGTCAACGTCGTCCTCAGCGCCCGTCAGATCGAGGACAACGAGGCGAACGTGCTGGCGGTCCTCGGCGAGGAGGTGTGGCCCGGCTGGGGCGGCAAGGTGCTCGTCGTCGCGGTGATGCTGTCCACCGTCGCCACCCTGGAGACCACCCTCATCCAGGTCACCCGCTCCCTGTTCGCGATGGGCCGCGACCGGACGATGCCCGCCGCGCTGGGCCGCGTGCACCGCACCTGGAACACGCCGTGGGTGGCGATCGCGGTGGTCGGCGCGGTGGCGCTGGTGCTGCTCGTCGCCTCCAACGCCCTCGGCTCGGTGGGCGACATCCTCTCCGACGCGGTCTCCGCGATCGGGTTGCAGATCTCCGTGTACTACGGCCTCGCCGGACTCGCGGTCGTCGTCGCCTACCGCCGTACGCTGCTGAAGTCCCCGGCGCACTTCCTGTTCGGCGGGCTGTGGCCGCTGTGCGGGGCGCTGTTCATGTTCTGGATCTTCGTGGAGTCGCTGGGTGAGCTGAGCCCCGCGTCGATAGCGATCGGCCTCGGCGGGCTGGCTGCGGGACTGGTGCCGATGCTCTGGTACTGGCGCAAGGGCAGCGACTACTACCGCCCGGCCCGGCTCGACGCCTCGCTGACCGTGACTGCCGACTCCGTGCCCCAGGTGCCCGCGACCGCGCACTCCCGCGTCCACGAAGGCCTGCCCACCGACTTCTAGCAGGGGGGAACCGCGATGGCACGGACCCGCTTCGCACCCGACTTCGACCCCGACTGCGGAGACGGGGCCCTCTCCGAGGCGCGCCACGACATCGTCATCGGGCGCTGGCAGGGGCCGCGCGCGCTGCTGCGGTCGACCGGGGAGGACTGGGCGGCGCGCGGCCACCGGATACGGACGCTCGCGCAGGCCTGCGCGGGGAGTTCGACGGTGGAGACCTGGCTCGCCGCCGAGCCGCACAGCCCCGACGCGCTCGTGCTGCGGGCGGCGACCGAGACCACCCGCGCGTTCAACCTGGCGATCGCGGCGGGCCGGGGCGTGCCCATCGACCAGCAGCGCGTCGACACCGCCGTCCTGGCCTGCCTGGCCGCCGCCGAGGCCTACCCGGCGGACCCGACGCCGTGGATCTCGCTCATCTCGGTGGCCCGGCTGTACCCGTCGGGCGTGCGGCGGCGGGAACTGGCCCGCTGGTGGGACGAGTTGCACCGGCGGGACCCGTACAGCACGGAGGGCCACCTCCAGGTGCTGCACTACTACTCGGCCCGCTGGCACGGCACGCACGGCCTGATGTACGACTTCGCCCGCGACGCGGCGGGGGCCGCCCCGACGGGCTGCGCGCTGCCGGTCCTCGTGCAGTACGCGCGCGTGGAGGAGTACCGCTACGTCGCGGAGGCCGCCGACAGCCGCACCACGCCCGTGCGCCTCGCCCGGCACTGGAACCACGACGGCGCCGTCGGCGACGTCCGCCGCACCTGGGAACGGTGGATCCTGGGCCGCACCGAACTGGGCGTGTCCCCCTCCGAGTTGCGCGACGTCGGCTACCTCGCCCACGCGGCCTGCCTCGCGGGCACCGGCGACGTCGCGGCCCCGGCCCTCCGCCTCCTGGGCCGCCGCGCCACCCGCACCCCCTGGTCCTGCACCGGCGACCCGGCCCGCCAGATCACCCGCTGGCGGACGGAGTGGGGGGTGGGGGACTGAGGGGAGGGTCGGCGGGAGGATGCCGAGCGGGGGCGAGCCGGGCCGTGCACCGGGGTGCTGCGGGTGACCGTCGGATGGCTGGTCCACGATGAGGCCATGTCCGCCACTCCTCCCCCGGTCCCCCCGCCGCCGCCTCCCCACCCGGCTTCGTCCTCGGCGTCCGTGTCCTCGTGGCGAGCGCCCTCGGGCGTGGGCCGCCGGATCGCCCTGCTCGGCGGCGGGTTCTCCACCGACGCCGACGGACTGCTCGACGGCTGGGTCCTGGCGCGGGCGCGCCGATCCCGGCCCCGGGTGTGCTTCGTACCGACGGCCAGTGGTGACGCAGAGGGGTACGTCGACCGTTTCGAGGAGGCCTTCGCGGGACTCGACGCGGAGACGTCGGTCCTGCGTCTGTTCCGCCGGACGGCGGACCACACCGCGCTGCGCGCCGGGCTGCTCGACCAGGACGTGATCTACGTCGGAGGCGGCAACACGGTGAACCTGCTGGCGGTGTGGCGTGCCCATGGTGTGGACCGGGTGCTGCGGGAGGCCCTTGACCGGGGAACGCTGCTGTGCGGCATCAGTGCCGGGGCCAACTGCTGGGCGGAGGGCTCACACACGGACTCCTACGGGCCGCTGACCCATCTCCCGGACGGGCTCGGGCTGCTGCCCGGCTCCGTGTGCCCGCACTACGACGGTGAGCCGGGCCGTCGCTCCTCCTATCTGCGCGCCGTGGCCCGCGGGGAGCTGCCTCCGGGGTGGGCCCTGGACGACGGGGTCGGAGCGCTGTTCGTGGACGGGGTCCTCGTGGAGGCGGTGACGCGGGCGCCGCGAGCGGGCGTGTGGCGGGTGGCGCCGGACGGGCGGGGTGGTGCCGTGGAGGAGCCGGCCGGGGAGATCCGCCCGCTCACAGGGCCCGGCGGCGGATCAGGAGGGTGAGGACGAGGAGGCCGGGGAGGAGGGGGAGCCAGACGGTGAGGAGGCGGTAGCCGAGGACGGCGGAGGCGGCGGTGGCGGCGGGGGTGCCGGTGGTGGTGAGGGCGAGGGTCAGGGCCGCGTCGAGGGAGCCGATGCCGCCGGGCGTCGGGAGCAGGGCGGCGGCGCCGCTCGCGGCGAGGTAGAGGAGCGCCACCTCGGGTGCGGGGAGGGGCAGGGCCACCGCGCGGGTGACGGCGACGAGGACGGCCGCGTGGAGCGCGGCGAAGGCCAGCGAGCCGCCCCAGAGGGCCGCCGCCCGGCGCGGGCGGGCGTGGACGTCGCGGACGTCGGCCAGCAGGACGGTGAGCATGCGGCGGGCGCGCGGCAGGCGGCGTACGGCGAGGACGATCGCCGCCGCGGCGGCCGGGGCGGCGAGCAGGGCCCAGCCGCCCCAGCCGGGCGGGACGCGCAGCAGGCCGGGGCAGCAGGCGGCGAGGACGGCGATGAGGGCGCCGCGGGCCAGCGCGCCCGCCGTGGACTTGACGGCGAGGGCGGTGACCGCGCGCCCGGCGGGCAGGCCCCGGCGGATCAGGAAGCGCAGGTTGACGGCGCCCGCGCCGAGCCCGGCGGGCAGGACCTGGTTGGCGGCGCAGGCGGCGAACTGGGTGGCGACCAGCGGCCGGGGCGGCAGCCGGGGGACGACGGCGCCCTGGAGGGCGAGGGCCGCGCACAGCCAGGTGCCGCAGGTGCCAGCCGCTCCGGCGAGGAGCCAGCCCCGGTCGGCGTCGACGAGCCGGGCGGCGCCGGTCTGCACGGTGGCCCAGTGGCGGTGGGCGAGCCAGGCCGCGGCGGCGAGGACGGCGACGGTGAGCGCGCACTGCCAGTAGGTGCCGGTCCGGCGGCCTGCCGGGGCGGCGACCCGCTCGGCGGTCACGGTGCCTCTCCCCCGTCGGCGGGCCGGGGCGCGAGGTGGAGGTCGAGTCCGGCGGCCGGGACTCTCGTCCACCCGCGGGCGTACGGCGGGGGTGGACCGCCGGGCCGGGACAGCGCGGCGACCGGGGTGGTGCGGGCGGCGCGCCGGATGCCCTCGGCGGTGGTGTTGGCGTTGTTGCCGCGCGGGTTGGCCGAGGAGCAGCCCGCGTAGAAGGCGACGGGGATGGCCTCGGTGCCGGTGAGCAGGCAGGGCGGGCGGACGCCGACGCGGTGGAGGAGGGCGGCGGTGCGGGTCCACTCCCGGCGATCGGCCGCGGTGCGGTCCACCGTGCGGTCCAGGACGACGTACTGCACGGCCAGATGGACGGTGAGGCCGAGCGCGGCGACGGTGGCCGCGGCCGGGCGGAGGCCGCCGCCCGGCGCCGTGACGAGGCGGATCAGGGCGTCGGCGGCGGGGAGGGCGAGGAGGGCGTAGGCGGGCAGCAGGAAGCGGGGGGCGGCGTAGCCGATGAAGAGGAGGTAGGGCACGGCGGACGTGGTGGCGCAGGCCAGCAGGAGCAGGGTGGGGCCGGGGCGGCGGGCGCGGACGGCGACGGCGAGGCCCGTGAGGGCGAGCAGGGCGAGAGCGAACCACCAGCCGGTGATGAGCGGCGCGGGCAGCGCGCCGGAGCAGGGGCGGCACAGGGTGCGTCCGATCAGGGCGCGCAACTGGTCGTCGACGGCCGGGTTCCAGCCGAGGCCGCCCTGCACGCGGGACGCCTCCGCGAGCCGGGCGCCGAGGCCGCCGTAGGAGGTGTACGCCTCCGCGATCCAGGCGGCGCCGCCGGTGGCGAGGCCGCCGAGGAGGGCGGCGGCGGGACGGGCGCGGCGGGTGGTGACCAGCACGGCGAGGAGCGGGAGGGAGACCCAGACGGCGTCGGTGGGCCGCATCCACGCCATCAGGGCGGCACCGGCCGCGAGGCCCCACGGTGCGGCCCGGTCGGCGGGGTCGGCGCGGGCGCGCAGCAGGCATCCGGCGCAGACGAGGGCGCCGAGCGCCACCCACTGGTTGGGCATGGCCGAGGGGCCGTAGAAGAGGGTCACCCACAGGGTGGCGTAGAGGGCTCCCGCGACGGCCAGGACGCGGGTCGGGAAGAGGCCGCGCCAGATCCGCAGGGCCAGGTAGAGGCCGGTGCCGGAGAGGAGGGCGAGGTAGACGCGCAGCAGCGGGGTGGAGGTGGACCAGGAGGTGACGGGCGCGGTGAGCAGGGAGACGCCGCGGGCGCGGGGGGCGCTGAAGAAGGCGGGCGGGGCCTGCGCGGAGATCTGGCTGACGTACACCGTCTCGTCCCAGCCGAGGCCCAGGCGGGGGCCGACCAGGAGCAGTTGGGCGAGGACGTAGGCCGCGGCGACCGCCAGGAGGAGGCGGTCGCCGCGGGTGCGTCCGAGCCCGCCGGGTAAGGCCGCCGTGGTGCCCCGCCGGGCACCGAGGAGCGGCGCGTGCGTGCCGTTGGCCATGAGTCCACCCCTTGCCGGTACGTGGAAAAACACGGCCAAACTAACCCGCACCGGCCCGTGGCGCAGGAACCGGTTCGGCCAGACGCGCGAGCGCGCGACGGGGGCGCGCGCCGGTCCCCCCGGCTGCCCGCCCGCCGGTGGCGGTCGGTCGCGCGCACCACCGACGGCGGGGGGCGGGCGGGCCGTCAGCGGGCGCGCGGGTGGCGGTGCGGGGGCTGTTCGGGGGTCGGGCGGACGGGGGCGGGCGGGACCGGGCGGACGGCGGGACCGTCCCCGTTGAGCGAGACGGGGCTGCCGTGGTGGCTGATCGTGAGGGCGGGCCCGGACAGCAGGGTGTACGTCGCCTTGTCGGGGCCGATCTCCACGTGGAGGCGGCGGCCGAGGATCTGCACGGAGAACGCGAGGCGGCTGTAGCGCTCCGGCAGGCGGGGCGCGAAGCGGAGGGTGGCCCCGTCCCGGCGCATGCCGCCGAACCCGGCGACCAGCGCCATCCAGGTGCCCGCGAGGGACGCCATGTGGAGCCCGTCGCGGGTGTTGCGGGCCAGGTCGGCGAGGTCCATCAGGGCGGCCTCGGTGGTGTACGCGCGGGCCAGTTCGAGGTGTCCGGCCTGGGCGGCGACGACGGCCTGGACGCTCGCCGACAGGGAGGAGTCGCGGACGGTGAGCGGCTCGTAGTAGGCGAAGTTGCGGGCGACCTGCTCCTCGTCGAAGTGGCTGCCGCAGGTGTACATCGCGAGGACCAGGTCGGCCTGCTTGACGACCTGCTTGCGGTAGAGGTCGAAGTAGGGGTAGTTCAGCATCAGCGGGTACTGGTCCGGGCCGCTGTTCTCGAAGTCCCAGCGCTGGTAGCGGGTGAAGCCGGTGTGCTGCTCGTGGACGCCGAGGTCCTCGTTGTACGGGATGTGGACGGCCTCGGCGGCGTCGCGCCAGGCGGCGCTCTCCTCGGGGTCGACGCCGAGGGCGCGGGCCTCCTTCGGATAGCGCTCGGCGACGTCGGCGGCGGCCAGCAGGTTCGCCTGCGCCATGAGGTTGGTGTAGACGTTGTCGTCGGCGACGGCGCTGTACTCGTCGGGGCCGGTGACGCCGTCCAGGTGGAACACGCCGTGGCCGTCGTGGTGGCCGAGGGAGCGCCACAGGCGGGCGGTCTCCACCAGCAGTTCGACGGCGGTCTCCCGCTCGAACTCGACGTCCCCGGTGGCCGCGACGTACCGCACGACGGCGTCGGCGATGTCGGCGTTGACATGGAAGGCGGCGGTACCGGCCGGCCAGTACGCCGAGCCCTCCGAGCCCTCGATGGTGCGCCACGGGAACGCGGCCCCGGCGAGCCCGAGCTGCGCGGCCCGCTCACGGGCGGCGTCGAGGGTGCTCTGCCGCCAGCGCAGCGCCTCGCAGACGGCCTCCGGCGCGGTGTACGTCAGCAGCGGCAGGACGAAGGTCTCGGTGTCCCAGAAGGCGTGCCCGTCGTAGCCGGAGCCGGTGAGGCCCTTGGCGGGGATGGCGCGCTGCTCGGCGCGCGCACCGGCCTGGAGGACGTGGAAGAGCGCGAAGCGGACCGCCTGCTGGATCTCCTCGTCGCCGTCCACCTCGACGTCGGCCCGGCACCAGAAGTCGTCCAGGTAGGCCCGCTGGTCGTCCAGCAGCCCCTGCCAGCCGCTCTGCCCGGCGGCGGCGAGGGCCGCCTCCACCTGATCGCTCATCGCGGGGCGGGACCGGGCCCCGGACCAGCCGTGGGCGACGATCTTCTCCACCCGGAGCTTCTCGCCGGGCTCCAGCACGGAGGTGACGGTGAGGCGGGCGACGTCGACGTTGCTCTCGCTGCTGGTCAGGGTGCGCTCGGGGCCGGTGACGGTGTGGTCGGCGGCGACGGCGACCCGCAGGCCGCTGCGCTTCGTCCGGTGCACGAGCCGCAGCCGGGGGCCCGAGGTGGCGTCCTCCTCCGGCTCCAGCGGCGACTTCAGCGCACGTGCCTGGCGGGGGTCGCCGTTGGGTTCGGGCAGCGACTCGTTGGCGACCAGCTCGGACTGGATGACCACGCGGGAGCGGCTGCCGACGGCCTCCACCTCGTAGGCGATGGCGGCGATGGCGCGCTGGGTGAGGGAGACCAGGCGGGTGGAGCGCACCCGGACCGTCGACCCGGCGGGCGAGGTCCACTCGCAGGTCCGCTCCAGGATGCCGCGGCGCAGGTCCAGGACGCGTTCGTGGGAGACGAGGCGGCCGTAGCGCAGGTCGAAGGGCTCGTCGTCGACGAGGAGGCGGAGGATCTTGCCGTTGGTGACGTTGATGACCGTCTGGCCGGACTCCGGATAGCCGTACCCCGCCTCGGCGTACGGCAGGGGGTGCAGTTCGTGGACGCCGTTGAGGTAGGTGCCGGGCAGGCCGTGCGGCTCGCCCTCGTCGAGGTTGCCGCGCCAGCCGACGTGCCCGTTGGACAGGGCGAAGACGGACTCGCTCTGCGCGAGGACATCGAGGTCGAGGCCGCTCTCGCGGACGCACCACGGCTCCACGGTGTAGGACCGGTCGATGGTCACGCGTGGTCTCCCTCTCGCTCGTCGCCGGCGGAACCGGCCGGGTCGGCCTGTCCCGTCAGGTCCGCCAGGTCCGCCAGGTCTTTCACGACGACGTCCGCGCCGTGGGCGTACAGGGCGTCGGTCTGCCCCACCCGGTCAACGCCCACGACGTACCCGAAGTGCCCGGAACGCCCCGCGTCCATCCCGGCCAGCGCGTCCTCGAAGACGGCGGCCTGCGACGGCTCCACCCCGAGGTCGCGGGCGGCGGCCAGGAAGGTGTCGGGGCGCGGCTTGCCCGGCAGGCCCCGCTCGGCGGCCACGACGCCGTCGATCCGCACCTCGAAAAGGTCCTCGGCGTCGATCGAGCGCAGCACGTCCCGCGTGTTGGCGCTGGAGGAGACGATCGCGGTCCGCAGGCCGCGCGCGCGGGCGGCGGCGATGTAGCGCAGGGTGCCCTCGTAGGGCTGGACGCCGTCGGTGCGGATCTTCTCCAGGAGCAGTTCGTTCTTGCGGTTGCCGACACCGTGCACGGTCCGCGCGTCCGGCGGGTCGTCGGGGGTGCCCTCGGGCAGGTCGACGCCCCGCGAGGCGAGGAAGCTGCGGACGCCGTCGGCGCGCGGGCGGCCGTCGACGTACTCGTCGTAGTCGGCGGGGGTGAACGGGCGGAAGCCATCGCCGTCGCGGGCGCGCAGAAAGGCGTCGAACGTCTCCTTCCACGCGGCCGCGTGCACCACGGCCGTCCGGGTGACCACCCCGTCGAGGTCGAACAGGCAGGCCCTGATGGTGTCCGGGAGACCGAGTGTCGTCGTCATGGAGAATGCGTTCCCCCTCTTCGCCCCGGCCAACGGGTGGCGCACGCCACATGTGGCACGGGAGGGGTCACGGGGGGTGCGGGCGGGGTCTGGGCGGGCCGCCGTGCGGAGTGTCCATCGCTCTCTTTCAGCTGAGGCGCGGCCGCCCCCGACGGGGGCGGGGGCGGCCGCGCAGCCCGCTACCGGCCCGATCGGCGACGCGGCCGGGGGCGGGAGTACACGGCGGCGAGGGTGGTGTCGGCGTCGTCGGGGGTGCGCTGGGTATGGGTCGACCGGCAGGAGCCGGGGCACAGGGTGATCTCTGCGGCGACGCCGGAGCCGACCTCCGGGGAGAAGATCCGCGGGGTGCCCTGGATGGTCCGGTCGCAGCGGAAGCAGATCGTCATCGCCACTCCTGGCGGATCAGCCGGTACAGGGCCTTGCTCGTGCCGCACAGGTCGCGGTCGTCGGTGCACTGCGCGCAGGTGCCGACGTGGTCGAAGAGCGCGGTGTGCGCGCGGGCGGCGGTGTCGCGGCGGCAGGCACGCGGGAACCACGCCTGCGGGCCGTCGTGCTGCTCGCCCAGGTCGACCGACGACTCCACGGTCAACGGCGCGCTGCACCAGACACAAGCCGCACCCCGCTGCCGTACGGCATCCAGCGTCACGCGCTCTGGCAGGACGAGGAGGGTGAGTGCATCAGGCGGGATCGCGCCCACCTCGGGCCCGGTTGCAGCGCTCGACACGTCGGCTCCTTCGCAGTCGGCCAGGTCCCGGAGCCGGTGACACGGCTGCCGGGGCTCCTCAATACCCGCCGACGCTAAGAGTGTGATGTCCACCGTGGCTAGCGGCTGTTCACGAATGTTCACTCGCTTGTTTCTCGCTGACCAATGGCCACTTATGGGCCTTGACCCTCCCGCGTCGGCAGGGCAACTCTGTGAACAATCGCGCACGGACCAGGCAGCAGGAGGCAGCGTGTCACTACGGTTCATCGGTATCGACCCGAACACCGGACAGGGCGAGAGCCCGACTGTGTGGGTGGACGAGGCCGCGCAGGAGTTGGTCATCCAGGGCTGGAAGCCGGACGCCGTCACCGAGAAGGAGTGCGCCCGCTTCGAGGTCCCCGGACAC
Source organism: Streptomyces sp. NPDC091281 (assembly GCF_044757425.1). NCBI lineage: Bacteria > Bacillati > Actinomycetota > Actinomycetes > Kitasatosporales > Streptomycetaceae > Streptomyces > Streptomyces sp. NPDC091281. Next base: position 139,028 of record NZ_JBIVUY010000017.1, read on the forward strand.
GCGGTCGGGATTCCCTCCCACGAAGCGGTCGTCCGTGTCCCTGCCCGCATGGTGCCGATCCTGAGGGAGGCGTGTGATGCCGCAGAGCGTGCCCAGCTTCACTGAACTCCTTGACGGAGCCCGCCACTCGGCCGTCCACCTGGAGATGCGCGACACCTACGGGGTGGCCACCGAGGCGGACCCGTACAAGGAATGGCTCCGGACCGGGGCAGCCGACACCGACCCCGACTCGGCGTACTGGCGGCCGTGGACCGAGCTGATCCGCCGGACCGTGGCGCGCGGGGTGGCTGTACGCCGGGCGCGCATCGTGTCCGAGCCGGTCAGCGACTATGTTCGCTACGAGCACGCCGGGACTGTCGTCAACGTGGCCGCCGGGGAGCAGGTTCGATGGTTGCCCCGGCGAGCGGCCTCCGACATCGCTCTGCCGGGCAACGACTTCTGGCTGATCGACGGCAGCCTGATCCGGTGGAACCACTTCACCGGTGACGGAGCAAGCGTACCCGGCGAGATCAGCGAGGACGCGCAGGCGGCACGGCTGTGCGCCGAGGCGTTCGAGTGCGTGTGGGCCAGGGCGATCCCGCACGAGGACTACAAGATCCACTAGCGAGAGGCGTTTCAGCAGCACATGGCCAGCTCCCCCTACTCGTCGGCTCAAGCCGCACGCGATCGGGTCTCCCGGCGCCTGCGGGACCTACGGGCCGACGCGGGAATCTCGGGGACCGAGCTGGCCGTCGGCTGCGGGTGGACGCACTCCAAGACATCCCGCCTGGAAAACGGCCGCACGGCCCCCACCCCCGAAGACATCCGCCGCTGGTGCCAGGCATGCGGCGCCGCCGACGAGGCCGAAGACCTGATCGCCCAGTCCCGCGACGCCGAGAGCGCCTACGTCGAGTGGCGCCGGTCGACGCGCGCCGGTCTGCGCAGGCTCCAGGACAGTTACGTCAGCCTCTACCAGTCCACGCAGGCGTTCCGGATCTACTCGCCCACCCTGATCCCCGGCCTGCTCCAGACCGAGGGATACGCCAGCGGCATTCTTCGCATCAGCGCGGCCTTCCAGGACCTGCCGGTGGACGACAGCGCCGAAGCGGCGCGTGCCCGGGTCGACCGGTCCCAGATCATCCATCAGCCGGGACACACCTTCGCCTTCGTCGTCGAGGAGGCGGTGCTGCGCTACCAGGTGTGCGACACGGACGCGATGGCCGCGCAACTGGGCTACCTTCTCACCGCTGGCGCCCTGCCTCAGGTCTCCCTCGGCATCATCCCCATGGCCGTGCCCCAGCGCGGCCAATGGCCACGCGAGACGTTCCACATGTACGACGACGACCTCGTCTCCGTCGAACTGGTCTCCGCCCGCGTCAAGGTCACCCAGCCGTCAGAGATCCAGATGTACGCCCGTGCATTCGAGGAGCTGCGCTCCATGGCCGTGTACGGCGCCGAGGCGCGCGGACTCGTCCTGACGGCCATCGACGCCCTCCGCTAAGCCGCGTCAGGCCGCGACGGAGGAGCAGCGTCCGGCTCGTTGTGCGTCGCGCGCGCGAGGCACGTACGACGCCGCATCGCGCGCGAGACACACACGGCACGTCAGTCGTGCGGGAACGAGTGGTGCTCATGGGCGATCACCCAGCGGCCGAGCCGTTTGCGCAGGCCGAACGTCACCCGTAGGCGCAGGGTGGGCTGCTCGGCCAGTTCGGCCGGGCTGCCGCAGCGGACCAGGGCGTGGGCGAAGGCCGCGTCCCGGCCCGCGCCCACCTCCAGGGTGTCGATCTCGAAGACCGCCCCGCTGTCCGCCTGCCAGGCGAAGAAGGGAGGCCACATCGCGCGGTAGGCGGCCAGGCCCCGCAGCCCTTCGTGGGGCGGTGTCACGTGGTACTGCACGAGGTCGGCCGTGTGGTCGGCCAGGACCGCCTCCAGGTCGCCCCGGCGCACGCCGTCGGCCCACCGGCTGATCAGCGCGCGAATGCGCCGCTCGTCCTCGGACACGTCCTCACCTCCTTACCTGTCCTTGCGTGTGCTCGCTTGCCTCGCTTGCACTTGGCTGGTACTTGCCTTGCTTGCCCGTCCCGGCCGTGAGGGCCGTGCCATCCGGCCCGTCCCGGGCCCGTCTCCGGGGCGTCCGTGCCGTCCGCGCCGACGGTGTCCGGGCCCCGTTCCGGACGAGGTCCCGGGCGTCGTCCGGGTTCCCTCAAGACTGCGACACTCTGCTGTGTGCTGACTCACGACGATCTTCTGACCCGCGCGCGGGCTCTGCTCCGTGACGACCGTCGGGCGGTCCTCGGCATCGCGGGCGCGCCCGGTGCGGGCAAGACCACGCTCGCGGAGCGGCTGGTACGGGACCTGAACGGCACCGGCGCACCGTGGGCGGCGCATGTGCCGATGGACGGCTTCCACCTGGCCGACGCCGAACTCGACCGGCTGGGCCGCCGCGACCGCAAGGGTGCCCCCGACACGTTCGACGCCGCCGGGTACGCGGCCCTGCTTCGGCGGCTGCGGGAGGACCGGGACGGGGGGCACGGCGACGACACCGTGTACGCGCCGGGCTTCGAACGCGTCCTCGAACAGGCGCTCGCGGGCGCCGTACCGGTCCCGCCGTCCGTCCGGCTGGTGGTCACGGAGGGCAACTACCTGCTGCTGGACACGGGGGCGTGGGCGCGGGTGCGGCCGGAGTTGGACGAGGTCTGGTTCTGCGAGACGGACGAGACGGAACGCGTCCGCCGTCTCGTCGCCCGCCACGAGGAGTTCGGCAAGTCGCACGCGGCGGCCCTGGCCTGGGCGAACGGCACGGACCAGCGCAACGCCGCCCTGGTGGCGACCACCCGGGACCGGGCGGACCTGGTGGTGGCGGAGGCCGTCCGGCGGGTGGGGAACGGGCTGGGGACGACCGGGGTGCGGTGAGGCGGCGCGGGCCCGTTCGGGCAGCCGTCCGGTCGCGGGCCGTCGGCTATGTTGAGCGGCGTGGGAGACACAGGAGGAGGACCGGTGCCATCGCCGCAACAGGCACGCGCACAGGCGACCACGATCACGTCGGGCAAGACGGCTCCGGAGGCGGAGGTGTCCCCGACCTCCCGGCTGCGGGCCCTCTTCGACGGACCGCACCTGTCCCCGGGCCAGCGGCGCATCGCCCAGTACCTGATCGAGCACATCACCGAGGCGGCGTTCCTGTCGATCACCGACCTCGCCGACCGGGTCGGCGTCAGCCAGCCCTCGGTCACCCGGTTCGCCGCTGCGGTCGGCTTCAGCGGCTACCCGGCGCTGCGGGAGAAGCTCCAGTCGATCGCCCTCGGCACCCTCGCGGGCGGCCCGGTGACGGCCGAGGAGAACCGCAGCAACGAGTTGCAGGCCGCCGTGGACGCGGAGATCGACAACCTGGAGAACCTGCGCCGGGACTTCGCCGACCCCGACCGGGTCATCGACGTGGGCCGCCAGTTGTCGCAGTCCACGCCGCTGACCCTGCTCGGCCTGCGGATCTCGGCGTCCCTGGCGGAGTACTTCGCCTACGCGGCGCGCCGGGTCCACCCGGACGTACGGCTCGTCACGCGCGGCGGCAGCGTGGCCTACGACGCGCTGCTCCAGTCGCGGGCGGCGGGCGGCACCTGGGTACTGGCGTTCTCGATGCCCCGGCACGCGCACGAGACGCTCACCGCGATCCGGGTCGCGCGCGGCGCCGGGCTCAAGGTCGCGCTCGTCACCGACCTGGCGCTGGGGCCGATGGCCGACGAGGCCGACGTCACGTTCGCCACGGGGACGGGCTCACGGCTGGTCTTCGACTCGTACGCCGCGCCGGGGGTGATGGCCGCGGCGCTGCTCCAGGCCATGACGGACGCCGGTCCGGAGCGCACCCAGGCACGGCTGGAGGAGTACGAGCAGGTCGCGGAGGAACATCAGTTCTTCCTCCGGGAATGACCGCCTTCCCCTGAGGGAACGCCCTCGGGTCGGCCGCGACCCCGCCGCAGTACGCAGGTCCCCCCGTTATGTTTTCCGCGGTCCTGCAAGAGGGCCGCTGGCCTCCGGGCCCGGCATGACTGTTCCCCCCTGTCGAAGGCATGACCTGGGGGGT